>DATJHK010000073.1:0-92666 GCA_035493875.1 Candidatus Limnocylindria bacterium | reverse complement strand
CAATTTCTTCGCGGTGCGCGGCGGCTTCTACGAGACGCGCGTCGAGATCGACGGGCACTCGCTGAGCCCGGGCTCGTTCGGAAACTGGAACGCCAACTACGCGAACCCGTATACGTTCTCGTCGGTCGAGGTCGTCCGCGGTCCGGGTGTGTTCAGTCCGAACGCCGGCGAGTCGGCGTTCGGCACGATCAACCTGCGCACGCCGGACGTCCCTTCGCGGCCGCTCGCTTCGGCGCTGATGGGGATCGACGGATACGGCGACGGCTACTCCTCGTTCATGGCGGGAGGGCCGCTCGATCGCGCGGGACGCCTGAGCGTCCTCGCGATGCGGAACGTGACGGGGTACACCGGCCCCGATCAGAACGTGCTGGCGGCGCGGCCGAACGCGACCAACACGCTGTTGAACTACGTCGGCAACTTCTCCTCGCCGTTTCTGGTGCAGAGCGAGGTTGCGAAGGCGCGCTATCGCTTCTCCGACGCGACGACGCTCACGCTCGGATTCGTGGGGCTGCAAGGGCAATACGCGCCGCAGGGAGGCGCGTACGGCGCGCTCCAGGGCTCGATCGCCGTACCGCCCTGTCAGCCGAATCCGTCGAACTGCGGGCTTTTCTCGACCTACAACTCCCCCGACGCGCGATCGCTGATCGGCCAGCGCGTCGACCTGTGGGCGTTCTCGAGCCGCTCCACCCTGATCAACAACCAGCCGCTCTTCGAGGGCGAGCTGCGCACGACGATCGGGAACGGGACGCTCCTGCTGCGCCCGTACGTCTCGACGCTCTCGCGCTACATCGACGGCTCGCAGCGCCCCACCCAGCCCGGCTTCTCGGGCTCGTGGTACCTCGTGAACAACGGCGCGAACTGCCAGGCGTCCGGGGTCGCGCCGAACGCCGCGGCCGGGACACCGGCGAAGGGACCTTGCTTCCAGAACTCCGGGACGGTCCCGGTCGCGAGCCCGACGGTCTGCACGACCGCGACGCCCTGCTACACCCCCTCGACGGTCGTCGCGAACGACGGCGCGACGGGCTTCGCCGCGCCGTTCGCGCAGCTCGAGGTGGACCGTCTGCGCGGCACGACGCTGACGTACTTGCTGAACGCGGGGCCGAACGTCTACGCGCTTTCGTTCGATGAACGTTCCGACGACACGATGTCGTACGGCGGCGACACGACGCCGCTCCCGCCCGGGACGCCGGCGACCCTCGCCAACACCGCGCAGAGCATCCTCCCGACGATCTCGCGCAACCGCGACGCCTCGATCGCGAGCGACATCGCGCTCTCGGAGCGGCTGCACCTGAACAGCAACCTCTATCTCACGCGCTGGCAGCTCGACTACCAATTCGAGAATCCCGCGCTCTTCGCCGCGCTCAACCGCAACGCGCCGATCGACCTCGTCCACGACACGAAGGCGACCTCGCACATCGATCCGCAGCTCGGCTTCGTGCTGCGCGCGAGCGACGCGCTCGCGCTGCGCCTGAGCGGCGGCTCGGCGATCACCGTCCCGTTCGCGAGCCAAGTCTCCGGTTTCCCCGGCGTCGACTTCCCGAACGGCTCGAACAACTTCACGGGGACCGTGACGATCCGCAATCCGAACCTGCGTCCGGAGACGACCGTCGCCTACGACCTGGGCGCCGACCTGCGCCTGCGCGACGGGGCGATCCTCTCCGGAGATCTGTTCGACAACACGATCCACGACGTGTTCATCACGGCCAAGGTCCCCTACACCGGCCCGCCGATCGCCGGCGGCGGGACGTACTTCCAGTCGACGACGATCAACGGCCCGCTGCAGCGCTCGTACGGCCTGGAGCTCGGCCTCGCGCGCACGCCCCTGGTGGGCTTCGGCTATCGCGGGAACCTGACGCTGCAGCGCGCCTTCTACGATCAGCTTCCGCAATCGCTCTATGCCTCGCAGCAGCTTCCGATCGTCAACGGCAAGCAGCTCGACGGAACGCCCGTCGTGATCCCGTACGCCTCGGCGTACGGCGAACTGCAGTACGCGACGCGGCGCGGCGCGCTGCTGGCGCTGGGGGCGCACTACGTCGGCGCCAACAACGCCTACTTCGGCCCGGCCCGGGTGATCGCCGACGCGACGCTGAGCGTCCCGGCCGGCCGCGCGCGCGGCGCGCTGCAGCTCTCGGTCGACAACCTCTTCAACGCCGACAACGGGACCGATCTCGGCCAAGGGATCGCGAACGCGGGGTTCGCGCAGGTCACCTACGGCGCGCCGAAGGCCGGCGCCGCCCCCGTCTACGGCTCGATCGCGACGTCGCTGCAGACGATCCCGCCGCGGCTCTTCCGTCTCCAGTACGCATTCCGCCTCGGAGGTCTCGCCAAATGATCGATCGCAGCAGCTTCCTCGCGGCGCTCGGCGCCGCGCCGGCTCTCGGGGCGGCCGCACCGCGGAGCGGGAGCGCCTTCCGCTTCGCGCACTTCTCCGACGTCCACATCCGCCCCGACATGGGCGCGCCCGACGGCGTCGCGGCGGCGTTCGCGAAGATCGAGGCGCTCGACGTCGCCTTCTCGATCGCCGGCGGCGACCTCGTCTACGACGCGCTCGGCGCGAGCGAAGCGGAAGCGGAAGCGCTGTTCGCGCAGTACCGCGCCGCGATGGCGACGCTGCGCGCGCCGGTCCACAACGTCGTGGGAAATCACGACAACGTCGGCGTCTACGCCAAGAGCGGCGTCGACCCGCGCTCCGCCGCGTTCGGGAATCGCCTCTTCGAGCGGCTCTTCGGGCGCCGCTACTACGCCTTCGACCACCGCGGCTGGCACTTCGTCATCCTCGACAGCGCGCGGGTGGTAGGACGCGATTGGGACGCGCGGATCGACGACGAGCAACTGGCTTGGCTGCGCGACGACCTCGCGCGCGTCGGGCGCGGCGTGCCGATCATCGTCGCCACGCACGTCCCGCTCCTCTCCTCCGTCCTCCCGCTCTTCCCGTCCTCGCTGCACGTCGTCGATGGACCGAAGTTCCGCATCCCCAACGCCGCCGAGGTGCTCGACCTGCTCTGGAACTACGACGTGCGCGCCGTGCTGCAGGGGCATTCCCACCTGCCCGAGCGCGTGCTCTATCGGAACACGCAGTTCATCACCTCGGGCGCGGTCTGCGGGAGGTGGTGGCGCGGCCCGTTCCTCGGGAACCCCGAAGGCTTCGGCCTGCTCGAGGTCGACGGGGGACGGCTGGAGTGGCGCTACGTCCCCTCGGGACACCGCGCGCCGGCGTCGGCGACGCACGTCCCGCTCGTCGGCTGCGATTGTCTGGCCTCGAAGCTCCTCGGGTGACGCCGTAGACCGAGGCCCCGGCGAGATGGAGGACGGGGCGAGCTCTCGAAGGCGCGTCTTTCCACCGAGCAAGGGAGTCCTCGTGCAGCGCCTGAGCATCGCATTGTTAGCCGCGGCCGTCGCCGTGCCGTCTCTCGCGCGCGCGCAAGCCGTGCCCACCGCCGTTCCGACGGCGGCGCTGACGGCTCCGGCGAGCGCGCAGCCGACGCTCGCGCCCGCCGCGGGCGACGGGACGGTGGTGCGGGCGACGCTCGGAAACGGCCTGCGCGTCATCCTGCTCCCGAACGGGCTCGCGCCGGTTGCGACGACGCTGATCGCGTACGGCGTCGGTTCGGACGACGACACGATGCCCGGGATCGCGCACGCGACGGAGCACATGCTCTTCCGCGGTACCGACGATCTCTCCGGAGGACAGCTCGCCGACATCGCGGCCCGGATGGGCGCGGAGTACAACGCGCTCACCAGCAACGAGTTCACGCTGTACTACTACAAGCTTCCGTCCGCGTACGTCGACGTCGCGCTCCACATCGAAGCGGACCGCATGACGCGCGCGTTGATCCGCTCCGCGGACTGGGCCACGGAGCGCGGCGCGATCGAGCAGGAGATTCGAGCACAGGAAAGCTCACCGGCGTACGCGGTCGGACGGCGCCTGCGCGAGACGTTCTTCGCCGGCACGCCGTTCGCGCAGGCCGGCGGCGGAACGATCCCGAGCTTCGAGAAGATGACGAGCGCCGAGATCCGCGCGTTCTACAAAACCTGGTACGGGCCCGGGAACGCGACCCTGATCGTCGCCGGCGACATCGATCCGGCACGGACGCTGGCGCAGATCCACCGCGAGTTCGACGGGATCGCGCCCGGAACGCCCGCGGTGCGCAAGCCGATCGAGGTCCCGCCGCTCACCAGCGCGACGATCAGCACGACGATCGACTTCCCGATGGGGTTCGCCGCGCTCGGCTACCGGCTGCCGGGCTCGAACGACCCGGACTACGCGGCGGCGCAGGTGCTCGCGCAGGTGTTCGACAGCGGGCGGAATGCCTTCGCCGACCTGGGCGCGGAGGGAAAGGTGCTCGGCGTGCTCAGCATGGCCAACGCATTCCCGGAACTCGGCGCCGCCTTTCTCCTTGCGATCCCCGCGCAAGGCAGCACGCCCGAGGCGGCGCAGGCGCTGGTCGCCGGGGTGCTCGACGACTACCGGCGCGACGGCGTGCCGGCCGATCTGGTCGACGCGGCGAAGACGCGGCTGCTGAGCGAACAGACCTACGCGCAGTCCTCGATCTCCGGCTTGGGTTTCGCGTGGGCCGACGCGAACGCCGAGCACCACACACCCGCCGAGATCTACGACGCGATCGCGAAGGTCGGCGTCGACGACGTCGACCGCGTGCTGCGCACCTACTTCACCGCCGAGCACCGGATCGCGATCGTCGTCGCCGCGAAGCCGTCGAGCACGGTCTCGAAGAGCGATCCGAGCGCGGCGGGCGAGCACGTCGGGTTCACGCCGGGGGTGCACGAGCCGCTCCCCGCCTGGGCGCGAGAAGAGTTGAATGCGCCGCTGCGCGCGCCCGTCGAGCGCGCCGCCTCGCTCGCCGGGCGCCTCCCGAACGGTCTGCGCTTCTCGGCGCGGCGCGAGACCGCCTCACCCACCGTCGTCGTCAGCGGCGTGATCCGCACGAGTCCCGAGCTGTACGAGCCCAAGGGCAAGGACGGTGTGAGCCTGCTGCTCGACGCGCTGCTGCCGTGGGGAACGTCGACCTACGACCGCAAGGCGTACGAGGCGCAGCTCGATGCGATCGCGGGGACGGCGCAGCTCGGCACCTCGTTCAGCTTGCGCGTGCAGGCCAAGGATTTCGAGCGCGGGATGGCGCTGCTGGCCGACGGTCTGCTCCATCCGGCGCTGCCGTCGAGCGGGTTCGCCGTCGTGAAGACGGCGCTGCGGCAGGGCGTGAGCGCGAGCGACGCGCTGCCGAAGACGAAGGCGGCGATCGCGGAGCGGCTCGCGCTCTACCCGCCGGGCGATCCGCGGCGGCGCCAGGTGACCGATCAGACCGTCGCGGCGATCGCGCCCGCCGACGTCGCGCGCTGGTACCGCTTCGCGTTCCGGCCGGACGAGACGACCATTGCGGTGGTCGGCGACGTCGCGCCGGAGCGCGTCCGCGCCGCGCTGGTCAGCGACTTCGGCGCATGGCGCGCGGTCGGCCCGGCGCCGACGTTCGCGTTCCCGCACCTCGCGCAGCGAACGAAGCCGGCGAGCACCGTGACGGTGAAGTCGTCGACGAGCGTACAGTCCGAGGTGACGCTCAAGCAGGTATTCACGATGCGGCGCGGCGATGCCGACTACGTCCCGCTGCTGCTCGCCAACACGATCCTCTCGGGCGAGGGGACGGGGTCGATGCTCTTCCAGGAGCTGCGCACGCATCGTGGATACGTTTACACGGCCGACTCCGACTTCCACGTCGATCGCAGCGGCGCCGAGTTCAGCGTCTCGTTCGCGAGCGATCCGAAGAACGTCGCGCACGCCGACGCCGCGGTCGTCGCGATCATCAAGCGCCTGCAGGCGCATCCACTCGCGCCGGTCGAGCTACAGCGCGCGAAAGCGCTCCTGCTCGCGCAGCGCATCCTCCCGCTGGACAGCTACAGCGGCGTCGCGGCGTTCATGCTGGCCGGTGCGAAAGACGGGTACGTGAGCACGCCGGGCGAACGCTGGTTCTGGGCGGCGTTGCTGGAGACGACGCCGGCGCAGGTGGAGCACGCGATGCGCCGCATCGACGCGTCGCACTTCGTGCGTGTCATCGTCGAGCCGGGTTCGTGAGCACGACGTCCGAACGGATGAGCCGCTCGACGGCTACGGCTCGTCTGCACGAACGTGCTAGTCTCAGACGGCACGCATGCCGACCCCCGAACAAAAACAGAGGTACTCGCGCTACCTGAACGGCGGCGCCGCAGTCATGAGCTTGGCCGCCGCGGCGACCGGATGGCACTCGCCGTGGGCCGGCGTGGGGCTCGGCGTGGCGGCCGGCGCCGCATGGGCCGGCGGGGAAACGCTCGGGCGCCGGGCCGAGAAGGAGATCCAAGCGCGCAACGCCGCGAACGCCTCGCCGCAGGACGTCGATCTCGAACGCGACGCGCCGGACCGCGCCCGCGGACGATCGCACGAGCGTGAACCATCGCGCGCCGCGCAGCCGCAGCGCACGCTCGCGGATGCCGGGGTCCAGGTACGGCCGACGGCCGACGTCGCGGTGCAGACGGAGCCGGAGCCGGACGTGCTGCGCGAGCCGTCGGTCCGCACGGTTCGCGCAGAGCACACGGCCTCGACGTCCGAGCGCGGCGCAGATTTCGAGCTCGTCAAGAGCGCCGTCAAAGCGTACAACGTCGCGACGTTCGAGAACGAGCTGCGGCGCGCAGGGCTTAGCGAGCCGAACGGGCCGCACGACGTCGAGCCGTGGGCGGGAGAGCGCCGCAGCGGGACGCTGCTTCCGCTCGACGAACGCGGCGAACGCCACGCCGTCAGCCTCGGTCGCGGGAAGTTCGAGATCGTCGCCGCGCGCGACCTCGAACGCTTCTCCCAGCAGCGCGGAGCCCAGCGCGAGCCCTCGCCGCAGCGAGGGCGTTGATCCGGCGCGCGGTCAGCCGTCGGTGCCGGCGCGTCCGAACGAGCGGCGCACGACGACGCGGAACGTCCGCGGCGCGGGCGCGAAGGCGTTGCGCGGCGCGAGCAGCGGCAGCTCCGCCGTCGGGATCGCGAAGTGCACGTCGTTGAGATTCTCGACGTCGAACTGCAGCTTGCCGCGCGTGCCGAGCTGGATCTCGAGATTCGAGTTCAGCGGGACGGCGGCGGGCTGCCCCAGCGCGAGGTCGGCGCCGTAGTACGTCGCGCCGAACGAGATGCGCGAGCCGTTGCGCCAGTGGTAGGAGATCTCCCCGTAGCCGTGCGAGCTGCCGGCCGCGACGTCGCCGATCGACTGCGCGAGCGCGGCGGAATCGTCGGCGGTCCAGAGCTGGACGAGGTAGCCCATCCCGGCCGGGACGAAGCGCGCCAGCGACAGTTCGGCGCCGCGGCGGCTGAACGCGCCGGTGTCGGTCCACGGATACGGCCCCGCAACCTCGACGAGGCGATTGCCGCCGTTCGTTGCGAACAGGTCGGCGGAGAGCGTCGTGTGCGCGTCGATCACGTGCGCTTCGAGGCCGAGGTCGTCGCTCGTCGCGGTCTCGAGCCCGAGCGGATCGTGCGATCCCGCGATCGCGACGAGAGAGGGCGGCGCGATCCCCGTCCCCGACGAGGCGCGCAGCGTCAGCGTCCGGGTCAGATGGTACGCGAGCCCCGCGCGGCCGGCGAAGCCGTGCGTTCCGAAGCGCGCGCCGCCGGCCGCGGCGTCGACGGCGACGAGGTAGCCGGAGAGCTGGGCGTCCCACCGCGCGCCGGGATGGAGCATCGCGCGCGCGAAGCCGGTCGCGACGCGCTCGTGCGCACCCGGCGCGACGGTGACGACGCCGTCGGCGCTGCCGCTGTCGTACGTCTGCGTCGCGCCCAGGGAGAAGAAGCTCGTCCCGACGGTGCGGTCGACTTCGAGGGAGCCGCCGGTGAGCGTGTCGGCGGTCTGCGTCTCGAGCGGGTCGCCGGCGGCGACGCCGTCGCGCAGCGCATCCACCTGCCACGCGCGTGCGAGAACGGTGCTCTGCGCGCCGTTCCAGCGATACTCGCCGCCGGTGAACGCGAAGCGGTTCGCGTCGAGCGCGTCGTCGTCGCCTTCGCTGTAGCTCGTCACCGTCAGACCGCTCGCCGGCGAGAGCGCGGCTCGGACCTTCGCCATCAGCGCGCGCTGCGTGACGTCCGTCGCGGCGACATCACCGTTCTCGCCGTTCGCGGTCGCGGCGAGCGCGAACGCGACGGTGCGATCGCCGCTCGCGCCGCCGCCGGTCAGGTCGCTGACGCTTCCGCCGCGGCTGTCGAAGCCTTGTTCGGGGAGCGCGCGCCAGACCGGGGTCGGCTCGGCGAAGCGCAGGTTGAGCGTGCCGTTCAGCGCGCCGTCGATCGTCGGGAGCGTCGCGGCGGCACCGGGATCGACCTCCAGCTCTTGTGTGACGTAGCTCGGCAGCGCGGTGAGCGGAACCGTGCGCGTCGTGGCGAGCGCGACCGGATCGCCTTCGAGCAGCGTCTGCGTCTCGAGCGGGGTCCCGCCGCGCACGAGCGGGACCGGCGGAGCGTCGGCGGCGCTCAGGCCGCGGCCGGCGCGGTCGATCGCGAACGCCGGCTTCTGCGTGAGCACGTCGTCGCTGCCGGGCTGGCTCTGATCGCGGTACGCCTCGCGCGGGACGACGACGACGGGCGCGGGCGCGCCGTTGAACGCGCCGCGCTCCGCCGCCGTGCTCGTCCCGATCGTGCGCAGCGCCGCCGTCGGCGCGAGATGGAGCGCGATATGCACGGTCGCCCCGCCGACACGTACGACCGCGCGTGCGTGCGCGGGGGCGAAGCCGGGTTTCTCGACGACGACCTCGTACGTCCCGGGCGACAACGCGAGCGTCGCGCGGCCGTCACGGCCGACGCGCGCCTGCGTCGCGCCGGCGTGAACGACGGCATCGGCCGCGGTGGCGCCGGGATCGGGTGCGACGAGGACGGTCAGCACCGTGCCGAGGGCGAGCAGACTCACGCCTGCGCCGTTCCCCGCGCCGCTCGGGGATTCCGCCGCATGCGCGGATGTGCGATGATCGTTCGCGATGCGGTACATCATGTACGGAGCGGGTGCGATCGGTGCGACGATCGGGGCCCGATTGTTCGAAGCCGGACACGAGGTCGTGCTGATCGCGCGCGGCGAGCACGCGCGCGCGATGGAGCGCGACGGCCTGCGGTTCGGCACCCCGGCGGGGGAAGTGACGCTGCGCATCCCGGTCGCCGAGCACCCGGCGCGGATCGCGTGGCGCGACGACGACGTCGTCTTCCTGACGATGAAGAGTCAAGACACCGCGAGCGCGCTGCACGACCTCGCCGCCGCCGCGCCCGAGCACGTCGCGGTCGTGTGCGCGCAGAACGGCGTCGAGAACGAGCCCCAGACGCTGCGCCGGTTCGCGAACGTCCACGCGATGTGCATCATGCTCCCGGCGACGTACCTCGAGCCCGGCGTCGTTTTCGCGCACGGCGTTCCGCAGACGGGGATCCTCGACGTCGGCCGCTATCCCTCGGGGAGCGACGAGGTCGACGCGCAGATCGCGCGCGATCTGGAAGGTGCGCATTTCAGCAGCGAACCGCGCGCGGACGTGATGCGCTGGAAGTACACGAAACTGCTGATGAACCTGGGCAACGCGCTCGAGGCGGCGTGCGGCCGCGCCGCGCGCGCGAGCGCGCTGTTCGCGCGTGCCAAGGCCGAGGCCGTCGCGTGCTTCGACGCCGCGGGGATCGCCTTCGCTTCCGACGAGGAGGACGCCGCGCGGCGCGCGGGGCGCATGGCGATCCACACCGGCGGCACCGTCGAGCACCGCGGCGGCTCGTCGTGGCAGAGCCTCGTGCGGGGGACCGGCAGCATCGAAGCCGACTACCTCAACGGCGAGATCGTGCTCCTGGGCCGCCTGCACGGCGTTCCGACGCCGGTCAACGCGATGTTGCAGCGCTTGGCGAACCGCATGGCCGTCGAACGGATCGCGCCGGGCAGCCTGCAGCTCGCCGATCTCGAAGCCGAGCTGCTCGCGAGCGCACCGGCCGGCTGAGCGCGCGCCAGGGCGCGTGACGTGCGGGGGGCGAAGCTCGGCCTCCCCCGATGCGGATCACCTTCGTCGACAACGTGCTGTTGGGACGGACCGACGCCGGGTACTCCGTCGACCTGCAGCCGCACCTCGGCCTCATCTCGCTCATCGCGGTCCTGCGCGAGCGCGGGCATCTCGCATCGCTCTACGATCCGAAGATCGACCTTGCGCACGGCGCGCTCGCGCTCGGTCCACGCTTCGCGCGCGCGGCGGCGGAACGGATCGCGTGCGGCGAGCCGGAGATCGTCGGCTTCACCTCGCTCGGCTGCAACTTGGTCTGCACGGTGGCGATCGCGCGTGAGCTGCGCGCGCTTCGGCCGGACGTCGCGATCGTGCTCGGCGGCCCGCACGCGACGATCCTCGACCGCGAGGTGATCGAACGCTTCCCGCAGTTCGACGTCGTGGCGCGGCACGAGGCGGAGGGCTTCGTCGCGGCACTGGTCGAGGCGCTCGGCGGCGCGCGCCCGCTCGCCGGCGTCGCGGGTATCACGTACCGCGAGCGCGGCGCGACGGTCCGCACCGCCGACGCGCCGCTCGTGCTCGATCTCGACGCGCTGCCGTTCCCCGCGTACGACGCGTATCCGGTCGCGGAGCTCGGACTGCGCGCGCTGCGCGTCGACGCCGGCCGCGGTTGTCCGTTCGGCTGCACGTTCTGCTCGACCGCGAGCTTCTTCGGACGCCGCTACCGGCTCAAGTCGGCGGCGAAGCTGACCGGCGAGCTGCGGCGCCTCGAGGCGGCGTACGGGATCCGCGAGTTCGCGCTCGCGCACGACCTCTTCACGGTCAGCGCGCCGAAGGTGCGCGCCTTCTGCGCCAAGGTGCGTCCGTACGGCTACCGCTGGAGCTGCTCGGCGCGGCTCGACTGCGTCGACGACGACTTGCTGCGAACGATGCGCGAGGCGGGGTGCCGCGGGATCTACTTCGGCGTGGAGACCGGTTCGCCGCGGATGCAGGAGCGCACCGCCAAGCGCCTCGATCTCCGATCGTACGACGCGCGGCTCGCGACGAGCGCCGCGCTCGGTATCGCGGTAACGGCGTCGTTCATCACCGGCTATCCCGGGGAGACGCGCGCCGACCAGAATGCCACGCTGGCGCTGATCGGCGAGACGCTGCGGCGCTCGGACCGTGAGGTCGACGTGCAACTGCACCTGCTCGCCCCCGAGCCGGGGACCGCGCTGCTGAGGATGCATCGCGACGCGCTGCGCTACGACGGACACGTGACCGACTGGGTCTTCCCCGTGCTCGACGCGCACGACGAAGCGCTCGTCGCGTCGGAGCCGGAGCTGTTCGTCTGCCACCGCTACTTCGACGGATCCGCGGGACGCGCGAACGACGTCGAGGTGGTCGAAGGCGTTCGCGCGCTGCGGGCGCTGGACGGTCCGATCCTGCATGCGCTGCTCGCCAACGGGACGTCGTTCGCGGCCCTCGCGCGGCGTTTCGGCGCGCGGCTTCGCGCGGCGGAGTTCCGGACCGGCGAAGCGCTGTGCGCCCTCGTCGAGGAGCGCTTCGGCGCGGCGCACCCGTTCTCGAGCGAGGTGCGCTTCCTCGCGGCGCACGCCGCGTTGCGGCCTGAGCGTAGGCGTGCACTCGCGGAACCCGGGCGGGGCAGCCTGCGGCTCGCGCGCTGCGCGGCGGCGGTGCGCGGCAGGCGCGACGGCGGCGAGCCGTGGTGGCTGCTGCTCGCGACCCCGGATCTGCGAGGTCGCGCGAGCGTGCGCGTCGACCGCCTGACGTTCGCGATCGCCGAGCGGCTCGCGCGGGCGGCGCGCGCCGATCAGCTCGTCGCGCGCTTCGGGGCCGCGGCGAACGCGCGGCTCGCGGCGCTCTGTCTGCTCGGCGCGGTCGTCGACGCGGAACGCGGCGAGCGGGCGCGCGCCTCGAGCCCCAGTGCGCGCGCCATGATCGGATCGATCGCGGCGGTCTCGTACGCGGGGACGTAGAGCAGGGACGCCGGTCCGATCGGCGCCAGCGGCAGCGCTGCGAGCGGGATGCGTGCAATGCGCGGACCGCAGATCGCGAACGGCGAGGCTTCGTACACGACGACCGCGTGATCGTCGGGATACGCGCAGAGCAGCACGTCGGTGAGGAGCGCGATCCCGGCGGGATTCCAGGCCGAGGCTCGCGCCTGCACGCTGCGCTCCGCGATCAGCCCGATTTGCCAGAGCAGCAGCGCGCTCGCGGGATCGGGGAGCCGCGGACGCAGGAGAAAATCGGTCGCCTCGAAGCTGCGGATACCGTGTGCCGACGGATCGACGCCCAGATCGGCGAACAAGCAATCCTCGGCCGAGATGGCGGGGAGCATCGCCGCTTCGTGTCCTTCGGCGCGCGCGCGGCGGAGCGCTTCGTGTCCGGGGAACGCGAAGATGCCCGGATGGCCGTAGAGCACGAAGCAGACCGCGCGGCCGCGCCGTACGGGTCCGAGAACGCGCTCGACGATTGCCTCGTACGTCGTTTCGCGACCGACTCCGATCGCGTAGAGGTCGTGCACGGAGACGACGTTCGCGTGCAGCGTCGCAAGCCACGTCGGGACGAGCGGATCGGCGGCGAGACAGAAGACGTCCTGCGCGTGCGCGATCGCGGCTGCGGCCTCGACCGACACGTGCAGCGGCGCGCAGATCCCGCAGCCGACGACGGTGAGACGGCCGCGGGTCAACCCCGCGTCCCCACCCCGGCCTCGGGCTGCGGTTCGGGGGGAAGCGGCTCGATCTCGTCGGGCGGCGGCTCCTCCGCGGGAAGCTCTTCGGTTTCCGGCCCCTCGGGCCGCACGGGCTCGAACGGATGGATCACCGCAGCGTTGAACACGATCTGCGGCGGATCGCGTTCCTCGCGGAACAGCTCGCGGCCGATCGCGAGCGAGATCCGGCGCGCGTCGTTGCTCAGGAGCACCTCTTGCTGCTCCTCGCTCAGACCTGCACGGACCATCTCTTCGCGCGCTTCGTCGGGCGCGTCGCGAAAGCGCGACGCCGCGGCCGGGTCTTGCGAGATGCGCAGCACGTAATCGGCGAGCGAACCCATCGAGCGGCTCCTTTCCAAGCTGCGGCGCCACCCGTGCGGCGCTGCCTTCGCGCGTTGGACGGCGCTACCTTCGGGCGAGCATCGCGATCGCGTCGCGGTCGTCGATCCGCTCCCCCAGCTCCTCCATGCGCGCGCGGTCGGACGGAGCGAGCTCTCGCTCGACGACGGCGCGTGCGTCCTGCGCCAGGCGCTCGACGAGCGGGCTGATGCGGAACGACGCCAGCTCGGCGCGGCGCCGCCGCGCGAGCGCACCCACGACGACCGCGCCGCAGGGATCGCCGAGCCGCACCAGGATCGCCGCGGCGACGTCGAGCGCCTCGACGTAGGTCAGCGGGATCTGCGCGTCGTGCAGGGTCTCGATCGCGCTCGCGGCGTACGAGAGCGCCTCGGCCGCGCGCCCGTCGAGGAGCAACGCATGGGCGACCTGGTAGCGCTGCCACGCGCCGGCGCGCTCGTCGCCGAGATCCTCGAAGAGATCGAGCGCCCGAAGCGCGTCCTCGAGCGCCTCGCGCGGCTGCGTGAGCGCGAGCTCCAGCTCGGCTCGTCCGCGCAAGCTGAGCGCGACGTCGCGGTCGCGGCCGGCGCGCGTCGCGGCGGCGTACGCCGCGTCGAACGCGGCGCGTGCCGCCGCAGCGTCTCCGCCGTAGAGCTGCGCGAACCCGGTCAGCGCGAAGAGCCGGCCGACGCGGTCCTGCTCGCCGGCCGTGCGCGCGAGCGCGAGGGCCTCGCCGAGCGGTTCGGCCGCGTCGGCGTAGCGGCCGGCGTTGATCAGGCTTTGTCCGTGATACTCCAGCGCCAAGAGCAAGCCGCGTGCGTCGCCGCAGCGGCGGTACGCCGCGACCGCCCGCGAGGCGAGCGCGAACGCCTCTTCGGTGAACGGGTTGGTGCGCACCGATTCGGCCAGCACGTGCCCGGCGCAGGCGGGGTCGAGCTGGTCCGCGCGCGCGACGGCGAGCGCGAGCCAATGCGCACCGTCGCGATAGCGGCGTGAGTGCCAGAAGAAGCCGAGCGCGGCGACGATCTGCGCGCCGAGCGCCGGCGCGTTCGCCTCGTCCAGCGCCCATTGCAGCGCCGCGCGGACGTTCTCGAACTCGCACCCCACCGCGTCGAGCCACGCCGCCTCCGGCGTGCGCGGCAGGTCGCGCTCCGCCCGCCGCGCCAGCTCGCGGACGAACTCCGCGTGCGCCTGCCGCAGCGCGGGCAGCTCGCCGTCTTCGGCGAGACGCTCGCGCGCGTACGCACGCGTCGAGTCGAGCAGCCGGAACGCGCTTTCCTCGCCGCGCCGCTCGGCGACGACGAGCGACTTGGTCGTCAGCGACGAGAGGAGCGGCAGCGCGTCGGAGGCGCGCAGCGGGGCGGCGCAGCACACCGCGCGGCAGCCGTCGATCGTCCACTGCGCCGGGAACACCGCGAGACGGCGCAGGAACGCGCGCTCCGGCTCGCTGAGGAGCGCGTAGCTCCAGTCGACCAGCGCGCGCAGCGTGCGGTGGCGCGGAGCGACGTTCCGCTTCCCGTCGGTGAGCAGGCCGAAGCGTTCGTCGAGGCGGCGCGCCAGCTCGCGGAGCGGCATCATCGGGACCTTCGCCGCGGCCAGCTCGATCGCGAACGGCACGCCGTCGAGGCGGCGACACAGCTCGTCGACGAGCGGTGCGTTCGCCGCGTCGAGCCGAAACGCCGGATCCCGCGCCGCCGCGCGCTCGGCGAAGAGCTGCGCCGCGTCGGCCGCCGAGAGCGGGAGGAGCGGATAGACGAACTCGCCGTCGATCCGCAGCGCTTCGCGGCTGGTCGCGAGTACCGTCAGACGCGCGCAGCGGGCGAGCAGCATGCACGTCGTGTCGGCGACGTCGTCGATCACGTGCTCGCAGTCGTCGAGCACGAGCAGGAGCTGCTTGTCGCGCAGCGCCGCGGCGAGCAGCTCGTCGAGCGAGCGCGTCGAGTGCGTCTCGACGCCGAGTACCGAGGCGATCTCCTGACCGACGGAGGCCGCGGCGCCGAGCGGGCCGAGCTCGACCAGCCAGATCCCGTCGGCAAACCGTTCGCGCGTCACGACGGCGAGCGAACGCGCGAGGCGCGTCTTTCCGACCCCACCCGTCCCGACGATCGTGATCGCGCGGCGCTGCGCGAGCGATGCGGCGAGCGCGGCGAGATCGTCCGCGCGGCCGATCAGCTCGTCCGGGCGATCGGAGAGCACGTGGCCGGCGACGACGCGGGCGCGGCGGCGCGGCGAAGGTTCGCGCTGCGCGGCGCGCTCGAGCCGCGTGCGGTCGTCGCCCTCGAGGGCGAGCGCTTCGACCAACAGCGCGAGCGTCTGCCGTTGCGGTGAGTGGCGCACGCCGCGCTCGAGCGCGCCGATCGCGTCGACGCTCATCCGCGCGCGCTCGGCGAGTAGCTCCTGCGAAAGGTGTGCGGCAAGCCGGTACTCGCGCAGCAGCGTTCCGAACGAGGAGGCGCCCTTTTCGCTCAGCCGCGCCATTCCAGGACGTTCGCGCCGCCGATCGCGGTACCTGGACGACGTCGCGCTGCGCGCACACGTACGGATACGGCGTGCGGGTGTCGGTGGGCGGTGCGCCGTCGCGCTGCGATGCTGCTCCCATGCAACACCGGCGTCACGCAACGGCGTGACGCACACGAGGGAGACGACATGGAACACGCATCGACCATGACCCGCTGGGGAATCAACCTGCTCGCCGCCGCGCTCGTGCTCGGCGGGATCGCGAACACCGGCTCGCGCGCGGGTGCCGCGCAGATCGCGCAGGCGACGCCGACGTGCGAGGGCGATCGCCCGGCGTCGCTGCGCTCGGCGATGGTGCCGACGATCCCCGACGACCTGCACATCGTCGATCTGATGACCAGCGCATCGGTGCGCATCGACGTGGCGGAATCCGGCGACGTGCGCGGCGCCGCGATCGAGCGCTCGACGGGTGACGCCCGGCTCGACGACGAGGCACTGCGCGTCGCGCGCCTCTCGAAGTTCACCGCCGCGACCAAGGAATGCCAGCCGATCCCCGGATCGTACCTGTACGAGGTGACCTTCTGGCCCGACCGCTGACGACGCCGGGAAACGGGAAATGGGGAAACGGAGCCGGGAAGAAGTGACGCCGAGGGCATGGTCGAGCGCCCTCGGAATCGAAGTGCCCCTAGCACGTCAGTTCTCCCCGGCGATTTCACTGCTATGATCGTGATACCGAGCCGAAAACGGAGGCGCCGCATGCAGCACCTGCTGAAGATCCTCGATCATCGTGGACACACCGAGCTGAGCTGGAACCCGGAGACGGTCGACGAGGTCGAGGCGGTACGCGAGCGCTTCGAAGCGCTCATGCGCCAGAATTTCGTCGCGTACGACCTCTCGAGCACACCGGGCGAGATGATTCGCGAGTTCCGGCCGCAGGCGACCGAGATTCTGGTCACGCCCGAGTACGTCGGGGGCTAGAGGACCCAGGGCATTCGCGCAGCGCTCGGCGGCGGCGTTCTCGCCTTCGCCGTCTACCTGCTCGTGCTTTTGCCGATCGTCCGCGACCAACGTGCCGATCCGGCGATCGTCGCGGTGTTGATGATCGGCGCGTCGGCAGCGTTCGTCGCGCTGACGGCGTGCGCGCCGCGCGAGGCGCGACGCGCCGCCGACCCGCCGCTCGGCACGTTCGAGGCGATCCCGCCCGGCGAGGACCGCCGGACGGCACGTGCCGCCGCGCAGTTGCGCGCACGGGAGCTCCTGCGTGAGCACCTCGACGACGAGCAGCGCGCCGAGTACGACCGCCGGCGCAGCTTCGTCGTCGAAACGCCGCGCGGCCGGCGCTACCGGATCAAGTCGACCTCGAGCTACAACGTTCACGGCGAAGCCGACGGGATCGACTACTGCGTTCAGCTCCGCTCCGACGCGACCGCGCGCGGTGTCCCCCTCGAGGATCAGATGCTCGCGCAGAAGCTGCTGCTGGAGCTGGACGAGCCGCGCTTCCTGCGGATCGCGAACCGCCGGGCGTGAACCGGGGAGCGGCCGCTCGGCGCGCGAACGTCCCCGGGTGAGATGCTCTACCTGACGATCAAGTTCGTGCACGTCGTGCTGGTCGCGGTCGCGATCGGCGCGAACGTGACGTACGGGGTGTGGTTCGCGGCGGCGCAGAGCAACCCGTCGTTCGCGCCGCTCGCGCTGCGCCGGATCAAGTTCATCGACGACGCCATCGCGAACCCGGCGTACGTCCTGCTGCTTCCGACCGGCGCCGCGATGGTCGCGCTCGGGCACGTCGGCTTCGGCACGCGATGGGTCTCGTGGGCGATGGGGCTGTGGGTCATCGCGATCGTGCTCGCGTACGGCCTTTACTCGCCGACGCTCAAGGCGCAGATCGCCGCGATCGATGCGGAAGGGCCCGCGGGGTCGAGCGCCACGGCGCTCGCGACGCGCGGTCAGCTCGTCGCCGGCGTCCTCGCCGTGCTGGTCCTCGCGATCGTGGTTCTGATGGTGTTCAAACCGACCTAACGTCGCGCGCGGCCGCTTCGACGGCGTCGACGATCCCGGTGTAGCCGGTGCAGCGGCAGAGGTTGCCCGAGAGCGCCTCGCGGATCTGCGCGCGCGTCGGATGCGGGTGCTCGCGCAGGAACCAGGTCATCGTCATCAGGATCCCGGGGGTGCAGAAGCCGCACTGGAGCCCGTGCTTCTCGTGCATTGCAGCCTGCAGCGGTGAGAGCTCGCCGTCGACGGGCGCGAGCGACTCGACCGTCTCGATCGCCCGGCCGGGCGCTTGCGCCGCGAAAATCAGGCACGAGCGCACCGGGCGGCCGTCGATCAGGACGGTGCAGGCGCCGCAGACGCCGTGCTCGCAGCCGACGTGCGTCCCGACCAGGCCGAGCCGCTCGCGCAGGACGTCGGAGAGGAGCTGTCGCGGTTCGACGTCGTCGAGGGTGTGCTCGCCGCCGTTGACGGTGAGCGTGATGCGCGGCACGTCAGTCCGCCAGCCGCGCACGGGCGCGTTCCAACGCGCGGCGCGTCGCGCGCAGCGCCATCTCGACCGCGAGCTCACGGCGATCGTCGGCGTTCGCGTGGATGTCGGCGTCGGGATCGACGAGCGCCGCGACGGTGCTCAACGCGCCGCGCAGCGCGCCGTCGCTCGGCACGCTGCCGACCAGCGGGTCGAGCAGCTCCGCGCAGGCGAGCGGCGTCTGCGTCGCGCCTCCGACGGCGAGCCGCGCATCGGCGAGCGTGCCGTCGGAGGCGAGCGAGATCTGCGCCGCGGCCGCGACGATGGCGAAGTCGCCGTGCCGGCGCGAGAACTCCGCGATCGCCTGCCCCGAGCGCGGCGGCATCACGGGGAAGACCGTCTCGACGAGAATCTCGTCGGGCTCGACGTCGCTGGTCAGCGCCGCAAGGAAGAAGTCCCGCGCGTCGAGCGTGCGCGCGCCGGCGAGCTTGCGCAGGGTGACCGTCGCGCCGAGCGCGACGGCGGCGAGCGGAAATTCTGCGGCGGGATCGGCGTGGACGAGGCTCCCGCCGATCGTCCCGCGCGAGAGGATCGCCGCATGGCCGATCAGCGACGTCGCTTCGGCGAGCAACGGAGCGTGTGCGAGGACGAGCGGATCGTCGGCGACGTGATGATGGCGGGTGAGCGCGCCGATCCGCAGCGTCGAGCCATCGAGCCGCACGTAGCTCAGCTCCGCCTCGAGGCCGTTCAGGTCGATCACGATCTCCGGCTCGGCCAGGCGGATGTTCATGAGCGGGATCAAGCTCTGTCCGCCGGCGAGCAGCTTGACGTTGCGATCGTCGCGGACGAATGTCGCGAGCATCGCGAGCGTCTCTTGGATGCTGGGCGGAGCATGGTAGTCGAAGGCGGCGGGCTTCACGGCGTAGGGCTCGTCGTACGGAAGGCGGCGGCGGCCTTCCTCCGGGCTGCTACAATCACCGGGATGACGGTCGAGTCCCCTGTGCGCGAGCGCACCACGTCGTGGCGTGCCATCGGAACCGCGCTGCCGCGTAAGGAAGACGAACGCCTGTTGACGGGGACGGCGCGCTTCCTGGACGATCTGGAGATCCCGGGTGCGCTGCACGCGACGTTCGTGCGCTCGCCGCACGGGCACGCGCGCATCCGCGCGATCGACGTCGACGAAGCGCGCCGCGCCCCGGGCGTCGTCGCGGTCGTCACGGGCCGCGACCTCGCGGCGTGGACGACGACGCTGCGGATGGCGCCGCCGATCGACGGTCTGCTGCCGGTCGAGATGACCGCACTCCCGCTCGACAAGGTGCGCTTCCAAGGGGATCCGGTCGCCTGCGTCGTCGCGACGGACCGCTACCGCGCCGAGGACGCCGCGATGCTCGTCGCGGTCGACTACGAACCCCTCGACGCGGTGGTCGACATGGAGGCGGCGCTGCTCCCGGACGCGCCGCTCGTGGACGAGAGCCTCGGCACGAACCTGATCTCGCACCAGACGTTTGCCGCCGGCGACGTGCGTGCGCGGGCCGGCGAGGCGGCGCGCATCGTCGAGGCGACGTTCTCGCAACAGCGGCAGACGCACGTACCGATCGAGACGCGCGGATGCGTCGCCGTCTGGGACGCCGGCCGCAAGCACCTGACGTTTCACAGCGGGACGCAGATCCCGCACCCGACGCGCACGCAGCTCGCCGCGCGGCTGCGGCTCTCGGAGTCGCAGGTGACGGTGATTTGCGCCGACGTCGGGGGAAGCTTCGGGCAGAAGCTCGCGCTCTCGCGCGAGGAGCTGACCGTCGCCGCGCTCGCGCGGCAGCTGAAGCGTCCGGTGCGCTGGCGCGAGGACCGGATGGAGAACCTGCTCGCCGCGGGCCAGGCGCGCGAGCAGCGCTGCCGCACCCGCGCGGCGGTCGACGCGTCGGGGCGGCTGCTCGCGCTGGAGCTCGAGCTGCTCGAGGACTTCGGCGCGTACTGCTTCTATCCGGCGAACTACGTCGCGCGCGTCGTCGCGATGATCCTGACCGGCCCGTACAAGGTTCGCGACTACGCCTTCGACGTGAAGGTGGTGCTGAGCAACAAGTGCGGCGCGGGCCCGATGCGGGCGCCGATGGCGATCACGAGCTGGGTGATCGAGGGGACGATGGACGCGATCGCGCGCGCGCTCGAGCTCGATCCGATCGCCGTGCGGCGCGTCAACATGCTGCGTCCGGGCGACCTTCCGTACGTGATGCCGACCGGCGAGGTGCTCGAAGACGTCACGCCCTCGCAGACCCTCGAAGCGGCGCTCGCGGCGATCGACGAGACGGGCTTCCGCGCGCGGCAGCGCGCGGCGCGTGCCGAAGGACGCTACCTGGGCTTGGGCGTCTGCACGGTCGTCGAATCGACGACCTACGGCTCGCATTTCTACAAGGCGGCGGGGATCCCGGGCTCGGGACATGAGGCGGCGTGGATCCGCATCGAGCCGAGCGGCGCAATCAACGCGGCCGTCGGGCTGATGAGCACCGGCCAGGGTTACGAAAGCTCGCTCTGCAATGCGGTCGCCGAGGGGCTAGGCGTCGATCCGCGCGCCGTGCGGCTGCATCTGGGCAACACCGACGTCGCGCCGTACGGGATGGGGAGCCGCGGCGGGCGCGGCGGCACCGCCGGCGGCGGGACGCTCTACCTGTGCGCGCTCGACGCGCGGGTGAAGGTGCTCGCGATCGCCGCCGCGCTGCTCGGGCTCGCGGGCGCCGACACGTTGCGGCTCGTCGACGGAAACGTCGAGCGCGAGGAGGCGGGCGCGTGGCACGCGACGGGGATCACGCTGGCCGACGTCGCGCGCACCGCGTATCTCGATCCGACCGCGCTGCCGGCGGGGATCGCACCGGGGCTCGATTTCTCGAAGACGTACGATCCCCCGCCGATGACGTACTCCAACGCGACGCACGTCTGCGAGATCGAGATCGACGTCGCGACCGGCGCGATCGCGTTCGAGCGCTACGTCGTCGCCGAGGACTGCGGGACCGTCCTCAATCCCGTCGTCGTCGAGGGACAGCAGCGCGGCGCGATCGCGATGGGGCTCTCCGGTGCGCTGATGGAGCACGTGGTCTACGACGAGTCGGGTCAGAACCGGAGCGGGACGTTCGCCGACTACCTGATCGCGACCGCCTGCGAGCTGCCGGACGTCGAGATCATCCCGCTGCACACGCCGAACCGCCGCACCCCCGCCGGGATCAAAGGGATGGCGGAGGGCGGCGTGATGGGGGCGATCGGCGCGCTCGGCAACGCGGTGAACGACGCGCTCGCGCCGTTCGGCGTCGTCGCGGAGAGCGGCCCGTTCAGCCCGCAGGCGATCCGCGCGCTGCTGCGCACCGCGCGTTAGCGCGAAAGCGCCTCCAGCCGTACGCGGTTCGTGAGCGGGCCGAGCAGCGCGATCGTCGCCGCGACGATCGCCATCGCGATCGCGATGATGACGAAGACGCCGCCGACCCCGTACGCCCGCAGGACGGCCGCGATCACGAAGCCGACGAAGATCGAGCTGAAGCGGCTCCAGCTGTAGACGAAGCCGACTGCCTGCGCGCGGATCCGCGTCGGGTACAGCTCCGCCTGATAGGCGTGGTACGCGACCGAGAACCAGTTGTTGGCGAGCGTGATGAGCGCGCCGAGCACGACGATCCCGGCGGCGGTGCGCTGCTGCGCCCACAGCAGGCCGCAGACCGCGATGATCAGCGCGAGGACGACGATCTGCCATTTGCGCTGCAGACGGTCGGCGTAGCGTACGCCGATGAGCGCGCCCAGCGGGTTCACCAGCGCGATGATGAACACGTACGCGAGCGAGCGCGTCTCGGTGATCCCCTCGCTCAGCAGCAGCGTCGGAACCCACGATGCGAAGCCGTAGAATCCGATCGTCTGAAAGACGTTGAAGACGATCAGCATGACGGTGCGCTGGCGGTACGCCGCTTGCCAGATCTCCGACCACGCGCCGCGCGTCGTCTCACCCTTGCCGGCGAGGTGCTCCTCGGGCGGCGGGAGCGGCCGGCCGGTCTCGGCGGCGACGCGTCCCTCCATCTCGCGCAGCCCGCGCAGCGCCTCGTCGCGCCGGCCGTGCGTCTCGAGCCAGCGCGGCGACTCGGGAAGGCCGGCGCGCAGCGGCCAGACCGCGACCGCGCCGAGGGCGCCGATCAGCGCGACGAAGCGCCAGCCGTCGAACCCTGCGATCGTTCGCGGTACGAGAAGGTACGCGATCAGCGCGACGCACGGGACGGCCCAGAACGTGACGAACTGGCTCAGCGCGATCGCGCTGCCGCGTGACTCCTTGGGCGTGATCTCCGTGATGTAGGTATCGATCGTGATCAGCTGAACGCCCACGCCGATCCCGGCAAGGAAGCGCCACGCGTCGATCGCGGCGGGCGTGCTCATGCAGGCCATGACGAGCGTCGCGAGCGAGTACCACAAGAGCGAGAGGGTGAACGTCGCGCGTCGCCCGTAGCGGTCGGAGATCCAGCTGAACAGCAGCGTGCCGACGAACATCCCGGCGAACCCTGCCCCGACGAAGCTCGCGAACCCGCGCACGTCGAAGAAGCCTTGCGCCGACGCAACGAAGATCTTTGCACGCAGGAAACCGACTGCGATGTACGCAGTCATGAACAGGTCGTAGAATTCGAAGAACCCGCCGAGTGAGATCCGCATGACGAGGCCGCGAACGTAGCGGCTCGGTGGGAGACGATCGAGGCGCGCCGCGATCGACGCGTCGGACGTGGAGGCCGGCGAGGTTGCCATGAGCCGCGCCTACCGCGCCGGCGAGCGGCGTTCCTCGCCGGGCCGAAACGCTGCGTTTGGGAAACAAGACCACGCGAGAGGAGGCATCGATGGACGACGGGATGGTCTGGATCGCGGGCGGCGAGTTCTCCATGGGATCGGAGTCGTTCTATCCCGAGGAGCGGCCGGTGCGCCGCGTCGGCGTCGAGGGCTTCTGGATCGATCGCTACCAGGTGACGAACGCCGCGTTCGCGCGCTTCGTCGCCGAAACCGGATACGAGACCGTCGCCGAACGGCCGATCGATCTGGGCGTCGTCTCCGGCGCGCCGATCGACACGTACCCGGCCGGATCGATGGTCTTCCGGCTGACGGAGGGACCCGTCGAGCTCGAGGACTCACGGCTGTGGTGGGTGTACGTGCAGGGCGCGCAGTGGCGCCATCCGCTCGGCCCGCAGAGCACGATCGAAGACCGCGGCGACCATCCCGTGGTGCACATCGCGTACGACGACGCCGTCGCGTACGCGCGCTGGGCGGGGAAGGCGCTGCCGACCGAGGCCGAGTGGGAATACGCGGCACGCGGCGGGCTCGCGGGGAAGATCTTCGCCTGGGGCGACGAGATGGAACCCGGCGGCGTCGTCATGGCGAACACCTGGCAAGGCGATTTCCCCTGGCGCAGCACGAAGCCCGCGGGGCAAGAGCGCACCGCCCCGGTCGGCTCGTTTCCGCCCAACGGCTACGGCCTCTACGACATGGCCGGAAACGTCTGGGAGTGGACGGAGGATTGGTACGGCGGCTCCGTCGAGGCCAGTTACGATCCCGACGAACCGGCGATTCGCGTCCCGCGTAAGGTCCTCAAGGGTGGCTCACACCTGTGCTCGCCCACCTACTGCCTGCGCTTCCGCCCGTCGGCGCGGATGCCGCAGATGGTCGACACGGGGATGAGCCACCTGGGGTTTCGGTGCGTGCGGCGCGGATCGCCGCCGAACGGAGGTTAGTGCGGGAACGCGTTGAGCGAGCCCATGATCGAGCCCATGCGGCCGCCCCGCGGCGTGCACGGGTCGACCGGGCTGGCCGGCCCCGGCGCTCCGGCTGCCGCGGCTTCGGTCCAGTGTCCGGTGCCGCCGCCCGGGGCGGTCTTCGTGCCGTCCGGCATCGGCGCGGCGTCGTAGCGCGAAACATCGACCGGCGTCGTGGTCGTCACCGCGGTCGTCGTCGCGGTCGAGGTCGCCGTCGCGGTCGAGGTCGCCGCCGCGGTCGCGGGCTCCGATGCGGTGGCGGGTGAGGTCGCGGCGGCCGGTTCCGTGCGCGGCTGCTGCTGCGGGAGCGGCGCGGTGCGCGCGGCCGGTGCGGCGTGATGCGCGGGTGCCGATACCGGTGCGGGCATCGTCCGCGGTGCGGTCACGACGGCCGCCACGGCGACGTGCGCGCGTGCGTGGTGCGCGACGGCGGCGGGCGCGGCGACGGTCTGCGCCACGTGCGCGGGAGCGACGACGACATGCCGGGCAGCCGGCGCGGCGGGAGCGGGATGCGGCGCTACCGCTGCGGCAACGGGCGCGGCGTGCGCCGGTGCGGCGTGATGTGCCGGTGCGGCGTGGTGCGGCGGTGCGGCGACGTGCTTCGGTGCGGCGACGACCGGCGCCGAGACCGTGGCGTGCGCAGGCGCATGACGCTGCGTCGCGAGCGGCGCGAGGACGTACCCGGCGACGATCGAAACCGCGGCGGTGACCGCGAGTGCGACGGTGCCGAAGCGACGCGTCGCCCAGGCCAGAACTTGCCGCTCGGTGCGCGGCGGTTCGCTCGGATACAGTTCCGGGTGCTCGCGCAAGAGCCGGTCTGCAAGGAACGGATCTTCGAGCGCCGCCAAGCGCTCCGCGATGACCTCTGGTTTAGTGGGAAGCTCAACCGACATAGCGATCACCTGCGAGGGCAAGACGCGTGACGTCAAACGAAAGTAATCCCAAATCACGCGCCTGTCAATGAGCGCAAGGTAAGCGAGCGGGTTGCACGGCTTTCGGTCGATACCTTAGGGGAGTGGGAGAATCGCACACGGGCCACACGGTGCGGATCATGTTCGAGGCGAGTCCGATCGCGATGTGCGCGGTCGACGCCGACGGAACGATCGTACGCGCGAATCCGGCCTTTCGGCAGTTGGCGGGCGAGGAGAGCTCGCTGTTGGAACTCCTACACGACGCTCGCGACCGCGCCGCGCTCGCAGCGTCGCTGCGCGATCTCGCGAGCGGCGCACAGCGCACGTTCAGCGCCGAGGTCCAGCTCGCCGGCGAGGCGGAACGCTGGTGCGAGATCAGCGGGGTCGCGATGCGCGGCGCCAGCGGCGCGGCGATGCTGCACCTCGTCGACGTCACCGCGCGTCACCGCCGCGAGGCGCAGCTGCGCGCGCTCGCCGAATGCGATCCGCTGACCGGTGCCCGGAACCGGCTGAGTTTGCATCGGATCCTCGCCGAACGGCTCGCGGCCGCGGAGCCCGGGACGCTGCTGATGCTCGACCTCGACGGCTTCAAGGCGGTGAACGACACGCTCGGGCACCAGCGCGGCGACGAGCTGCTGATCGCGGTCGCCGAGGCGATCCGCGACGCGCTCCCTCCCGGCGGCGTCGTCGCGCGGCTCGGCGGCGACGAGTTCGCGGTCCTGCTCGCGGAGGAAGGCACGCCGGCGAGCGCGCTCGGGACGGCGCTGATCCGCCGTGTCGCCGCGGCGGCGGCGCGGATCCCCGGCGCACCACGCGTGACGGCGAGCGTCGGGATCACGCGGCTGCGCGCGGGGCACGATCTGGAGTCGATCTTCGCCGAGGTCGATCTGGCGATGTACGCGGCAAAGCGCGCGGGGAAGGCGCGCTGCGTCGAAGCGGCGCCCGCCGATCCGGGCGCGGGAAGCTCGACGGGGAGCGTGCTGCGCGTCCTCGATCGTGAGGCGGAGCCGCCGGCCGATGGCGGCAACGGGCGCAGCTACTTGGCGTAGCGCCCGCCGCGGCCGTGATGGCCGCTCACGACGTGCCCGGCATCCGGGGCGAGCTTCGCGAAGTTGTACGCGGCCGCAAGGCCGATGACCGCGACGGCGCAGAAGGCGATCCGGAAGTCGGCGATTCCGTAGACGCCGCCCTGTTCGTGGTGGATGCGCGCGGCGACGTGCAGCACGATCGCGGCGAACGCGACGCTGATCCCGAACGAGAGCTGCTGCAGCGTGCTGGCGAGCGAGGTCGCCGCGCTCATCCGCTCCGAAGGCACGTCGGCGTACGCCAACGTGTTGATCGCAGTGAATGCGAGCGACCGCACCACGCCGATGAACAGCAGCAGCGCGACGGTCGCGACGAGCGGCGTGCGCGGCGAAAGGAACGCGCAGCCGAGGATCCCCGCGGCAAGGAGCAGCGCGTCGCGCGTGAGCACGGCGCGAAAACCGAAGCGGCGCACGGCGCGCGTCGTGAACGGCCGCGACCCCACGTCGCCGATCGCGCACGTCAGCAGGAGCAGCCCGGCGCCGAGCGCGCTCATCGCGAACCCGACCTGGAAGAGCAGCCCCCACAGGAACGGCGTCGTGCCGATGACGAGGCGCACGCACGTCCCGCCCCATACCGAGCTCGCGAACGTCGGGATGCGCAGCAGCGAGAAGTCCAGCAGCGGATGCTTGACGCGCCTCGCGTGCCGCACGCTGAGCGCAGCCACGGCGATCCCGCTCACGATCAGCACGGCGCTGCGCAGCGCGTTCGGATCGCCGCGCCCGACCAGATCGAGCCCGAACATCAACAGGCCCAGGCCCACGCCGGAGAGGACGAAGCCCGCCGGATCGAACCGCGGCGCAAGCTCGACCCGCCCGTCCTCCATGAAGAGCAGTACGAGCGCGAGCCCGGCGATCCCCAGCGGGAGGTTGAGGAAGAAGATCCACCGCCAGGACGCATACGTGGTGATCAGCCCGCCCAGCGCCGGACCGACGACGAGCGCGACGAGCCCGGGCGTGGTGAGCAGCGCGTTCGCGCGGATCAGATCACGCTTCTCGGTGCTGCGAAAGACGACCAAACGGCCGACGGGGACCATCATCGCGCCGCCGATCCCTTGCAGGATCCGCGCCAGCGTGAACTCAGGCAGCGTCCCGGACATGCCGCAGAGCGCGGAGGCCAGCGTGAAGACGACGATCGCGGCAGCGAACACCGTGCGAGAGCCGATGCGGTCGGCGGTCCAGCCGCTGATCGGGATGAAGACCGCGAGCGTCACCAGATAGGCCGAGATACCGACGCCGATGTCGGCGGCGTTCTCGCCGAACGAGCGCGCGATCTGCGGCAGCGCCGTCGCGATGACCGTGCCGTCGAGCAGCTCCATGAACAACGCGCACGAGACGATGAGCGTGACGAGCAAAGAGCGTCGTTCCGAGGGCACCTTCCCTTGATCCGTGGCACGCGCGCCGAACCCTTCGGCCCATGATTGCTCTGCTCAGCGGCATGTTGAACGCCGCTTCGACTGATGACAGGCCCGTGCCGAACGGCTTACGGTTGTAGGCGGCGGGACTATCGAACAGGGGGCCTTTGCATGTCGACCCTCGGCGTGCGATTGACGCGCTCGCAGTTTCTGATCGGTTCGCTCGGCGCGATCGGCGCCGGGACCTTGCTCACGGCGCCGCTTCTCGCCGGCGAGCAGGGAGCGCTCGACCGGTACGTCGCGGCGCACGATCCCGCATATCGCTTCCGGCTCGTGAGCACGCCGCTGGGCGAGGGACATACGGCCTACGTGCTCGAGATGATCTCCCAGCGTTGGCGCAGCGCCGGTGAAGTCGATCGGACCGAGTGGCACCATTGGCTGACGATCGTCGTTCCGCCGCTGGTGACGACGCGCGTCGCGGCGCTGGTCATCAGCGGCGGCTCGAACGGCGACGATCCTCCGCGGCACGTCAGCTCGTTCCTCGTGCGCCTCGCGCGGCAGATTCAGGGGGTCGTCGCCGAGCTGCGGATGGTCCCGAACCAGCCGCTGCGGTTCGCCGGCGAGGAGAAGGAGCGCGGCGAGGACGAGCTCATCGCATACACCTGGGACAAGTTCTTGCGCACCGACGACGAGCTGTGGCCGCTGCGGCTCCCGATGACCAAGAGTGCGGTGCGTGCGATGGACACGATCAGCGCGTTCTGCGCCGACGTCCCGGGGGTCGCCGTCGACCGCTTCATCGTCGGAGGCGCATCGAAGCGCGGATGGACGGCGTGGACGACCGCCGCCGCGGACCGGCGCGTCGTAGCGGTCGTTCCGGTCGTCGTCGACACGCTCAACGTCGAGGAATCGGCGGAGCACGCGTACCGCGTCTACGGTTCCTGGCCGCCGGCGCTGCGCGCCTACCAGGAGCTGGGGATCATGCGCTGGATCGGAACGCCGCGGATGGAAGCGCTGATGCGGATCGAGGATCCGTATGCGTATCGCGAGCGGCTCACGATGCCGAAGTTCATCGTGAACTCGGCAGGCGACGAGTTCTTCGTCCCCGACTCCTCGCGATACTATTTCGGCGCGCTCCCCGGCGAGAAGTATCTGCGCTACGTGCCGAACACCGACCATTCGCTCAAGGGCCAAGACGCGGCGGCGGCGGACGACGTGCTCGCATTCTGCCGTGCGGTCATCGATGATGCGAAGCTGCCGCGCTTCTCGTGGGGGCTCGACGCGGACGGCGCGATCGTGGTGCGGAGCGAGGCGCCTCCGAGCCGCGTCACGTTTTGGCATGCTGCGAACGGGGAGGCCCGCGATTTTCGCTTCGCCTCGATCGGCAAGGCCTTCAAAGGCACGCCGTTGCGCGATCAGGGTAACGGCACGTACGTCGGCATGGCGGGCTCACCGCGGCACGGTTGGATCGCCTCGTTCGTCGAACTGGAGTATCCTACGGCGGAGGGCCGGCGGGTTCGCATGACGACCGAGGTCAGCGTCACACCGGACGTGCTGCCGTTCCAGCTCCCGGTTCAAGGCGCGTAGGCGAAGAGCTGCCGGCCGCCGGGATCGACGATGAAGACCTGGTCGTAGAAGTACTGCGTTCCCCATTCGGCCAGATAGACGGCTCGCACGTCGTGAAGCGCGTGTTCGCCGAAGCTCGTGCGCTCGGCGGCGGAGAGCAGGCGCCAGCGTTTCGGGTCGACCGTGATCCGCAGGTAGGTCTCGTCGAGCCACGCGGCGGCGAGCAGGCACTTGCAGGGCCGCAGCGCCGGGTCGGCGCGAAGCGCCGCGAGCAGGCGTGCATCCTCCCGAACGCGGGCCGCCGCTTCGACGGCCGACGGCCCGCTTGCCGCAGATGTGGTGACGGTCGCGACGAGCATCAGCCCGGCGGCAACCGCCCGGAATACCCTCGGCACCATCCGCGCGACCTCACTCGCTTGGGAGTAAAGCGGAGAAGCATACGTCAGCTTCTACAGTAAAGCTTCCTTCCTCTTGTACAATTCGTCGAACAACAATTCTCTCCATTGCCGAAGGATGCGGAATCTCGACCCACGCCTTCTCGCACGAACGCGCCCGGGCTTCCGATCTCTAGGCAAGCGTGCCGTCGTCCGAATCGAAGGGACGGTACTTCTCGGGGGGCCTCAATGACACGTTTCCGGCTCTCGGCGCTCTCGGGCGCCGCGCTGTCCTTGCTCGTCATCCTCGCATCCGTGCTTCCGGCGAGCGCGGACAACTTCGCCAACAAGATCACAGTCAACGTCGCGCCGGTCTACCTCTTCGGAACGAACGCCGACCTCAACGCGCCGCCGCCGCCCGGAACAACCACGGCGCTCGGCTACACGACCGATCACCCAGTCCCCGACACCGTGCGTGTCGACTACGGGATCGACTTCAAGCTCGGGAACAACGTCCATCTCTCGTACGCGCACGGGAACGTCGCCTATGGGCTCGGGCGCATCCTCACCCTGGCCCCGAGCACGTCGTTCGTCAGCGGCACGCTGAACGACTACACCGACTCGATCGCGCTGACCGCCACCGTCGCCAAAGGCCTCGCGGTGCAAGGCACGTACTTCAACCATCAACGCACCGACGCCACGGGCCTGTGCTTGAACCAGAAGTACTGCCCCTCGCCGGTGAACGGGTTGAACTTCTCCAATCCCAGCTCGATCGACGAGATGGGGTACACGCTCGGCTTCGTCTACGACTTCGGCCCCACGACGAAGATCGGGCCGCTCTTCACCGCGGCCGCCGCAGCGAAGTACGTCCCGCGCCCCGGCGTCCCGAACGACCCCGCGACCGTCGCTCTCGGCGGGCTCGGATCGTACATCGGCAGCCAGACGCTCTTTCCGTACTCGATGACGATGAAGCTCCCGATTTTGCCCTCGAGCACGTTCACGCCGTTCATCAACTGGACGAACCTGCCGGTGCTCTATCGTGACTCGGCGGTTCCGGAAGAGTATCGCGGGTTCGTCTGGGGTATCTCGAAGGTGATCTCGAAGAACGTCACGATCAGCTATACGAACCTGAACCTGCAGAGCTGCCGCTGCGTCGCGCGCGTCCCACCTCCGGATAACCTGCGGTTGGCGTTCGGCATCCTCAAACTGGACTTCCACACGCCGCTCTGATATCGCGATCGATGACGCCCGAGACGCCGTATCGCGCGCTGCGGATCCTGCTCTGGGTCCTCTCCGCGATCGAGACGGTCGCGGGCGTCATCCTTCTCTTCGCGTCCGGATGGGTCGTCACGCTCGCGGGGGCCCAGCTCAATCTGGCGATGGGCGGCGGCTACGTCGTCCTCTTGCTGAAGGCGATCGGGATCGTCGCGATCGCCCTCGGGTACCTGCTCTGCGCGGCGGCGCGCGATCCGCTCCGGTACGTCGCGGTGATCGACACGCTCACATTCGTGCTGATCGCCGCCGCGGCGGTGAACGTCTACGCCGTCACCGCCTTGCACGTCGGCGCCTTCTACCCGACCTCGTACTTGATCGGCCGTGCCCTGGTGCAGATCGCGTTCGCCGTCGTGCTGATCGCGCTCCGCCCGCGGAACGTGTCCTTCGAGAAGCTCCGCATGACGTGAGACTACGGGCCTTGCACGATGTGCACGAAATCGTGCGGGCGAAGGTAGTCGGCGAAGCTCTGGCGGATCGCCTGCGCGTCGACGGCGAGGAAGGCGCGCGCGTCGCGCTGCGGCTGATCGAACGGCAGGCCGTTCGTCGCTTCGTCGAGGAGGGCTCCGCCGATCGCGCCGGTCGACGCGCCGCCGACGATCCCTTGGCGGACGATCGACGCCTTCGCGAGCGCGAGCTCGAAGTCGCCGACCGGGGTCGTCTGCATCCGTCCGATCTCGTCGTCGATCAGCGCCGCGATCCGTGACGTGTTTGCCGGAAGGCACGCATATTCGACCGAAAACTGATAGCGCTGGCGGCGCGGTGCGAGCCGCGCGTCGACGGTGTAGACCAGGCCGGCGTCTTGTCGCAGGTCGCGGAAGAGCCGGCTTTGATCCGGGTTGAGCGAGCCGCCGCCGAGGATCGCCGTTCCCAGCAGCAGCGGATAGGACTGCGGCGCCGCCTGCGCGAGCGAGACGATCTGCGAGTCCTGTACCGAATCTTGACCGCTCGGGATCGTGAGGCTGACCGTCCCCGGCCGGTTCGGCGGAAGCGGGGGGAGCTTCACCGGCGGCGCGTCGCCGCTCGCGTGCCAGCCGCCGAATGCGCGCTCGACCGCGGCCCGCGCCGCGTCCGGCGTGATGTTGCCGACGACGACCATCGTCGTGCGGTCGGGGCGCATCGTCTTCGCGTAGTACGCGCGCACGTCGTCGAGCGTGAGCGACTGCAGATCCGTCAGCGTCGGCTGGCGCAGCTCGGGATCGTTCGGCGGGAGCAGATACTGCGCGGCGCGGCGCGACACGACGGTCGCGGTGCTGTTCAGCGAGGTCGCGAGCGCGTCAGCGGTGCGGCGCTGCGCCAGTTCGAAGGTCGTTTCGTCGAAGCGCGGGTCGAGCTCGTTCTGCGCGAGCAGCGAGACGCCGTGCGCGAACGACGCGCGCGGCGCTTCGAGGCCGAAGCTCGCGCCGCCGCTCTCGTCGACGTTCGCGTCGTCGAGCGTGCGCAGGTACGTCGTGCGGTCCTGCGTGCGCGTCCCGTAGTCGAACATCGCCTCGAGGACGCTCGAGATCCCCTCCTGGCCCGGCGGTTCCTCGAGCGCCGCGTTCGCCTGCACGTTGCCGTACAGGAACACCGAGTCGGAGATCGTCTCGGGCTGCACGATCAGCGTGATCCCGTTTGCGAGCGTCATGCGGGTCGGCGCCGGCGGGGCGGGCGGCGCGGTGACGTGGCGGACCAGCTCCTCGCCCCAGGGCGGCAGCTTCGTCTGCGCCGACTGCACCGCCAGCGGCTTTTCGCTGCTCTGCGTCGGCGCCGTCGGCGGCGCGGACTCCGAGGCGTCGGCCGAGGGCGTGAGGCCGCCGATGATCGCGTGCCGCGCGTCGAGATAGCGTCTGGCGACGCGGTTCACGTCGGCGAGCGTCACCGCGCCGATCAGCCGTTGTTCGGCGGCGATCGAGGGTTGCTGGTCGAGTGCGATCGTCGTCGCCCAATCGCTCGCGAGCGCCGAGGTCGAGTTGCGGCTCTCCTCCTGGCCGGCGATCAGACGGCGCTTCGTCGAGGCGAAGAGCTCGGGCGGGATGCCGTGCTCCGCGTAGTCGGCGAGAATGCGCTCGAGCCGTCGCTGGACGGGGACCGGATCGGCGCCCGGACGGAGCGCGGCGCTCGCGAAGCCGAGCTGCGCCTCGGGGATGTACGGCTGCGAGTCCCACTCGGCGTCGAGCGCTTCGCCGTCGTCGACCAGCGCATGGATCGGGCCGCGCGGCGAGTCGAGGATCCCCTGCAGCACGAACGAGGTGACGAAGTCGGGGCTATCGACCCCCGGGAGGCGGAAACCGACCGCCGCGAGCGGATAGACCAGCCGCGAGGCCTGGTCGAAGACGATTTGCCCCAGCGGCTTGAAGTGCGCCGCGGCGTGCGGCGGGATCGGGTGCGAAGGGATCGATTCGAAGCGTGCGCGGATCTGCTCGAGCGCACGCGCCGGATCCACGTCGCCGGCGACGACGAGCACAGCGTTGTTCGGTGCGTACCAGCGGTCGTAGAAAGCCTTGATCTGCGGGCCCGTGAGACGGTCGAACGCCGCCTTCGTACCGACGCCGGCGTGACCGTACGGCGTACCGGCGTACGCGGCCATCTGCGCTTCGTTGAAGAAGCGGCTTCCGGGCGCGTTCTCGTCGCGCAGCACTTCCTGCTCGATCGCGCCGCGTTCGTTCTGCCATTCGGACTGCGCGTCGCGCAGGTCGTGCATGCGGTCGGACTCGATGCGCAGCACGGCATCGAAGTCGGCGGCCGGGACCGTGAACTGGTACTGCGTGAGCGTGTCGGTGGTCTGCGCGTTGAAGCTGCCGCCGAGCGCGGTCGCGATCGTTCCGAGCTGCGCCGTCGAGAGCTGCGTCGTCCCGCGGAACATCATGTGCTCTTGCGCGTGTGCCATCCCGGGGAATCCCGCGGGATCGTCACGCGAGCCGACCAGGTAGGTCAGGTCGGTCGAGACGACCGGCGCGAGCGTGGTCCGTACGATGACGACGCGCAGACCGTTGCGCAGGGTCGCTTTGAGCACGCCGTCGTCTGCGTGGGCCGACGGGCTCGGCACCGCGGGACGGGGTGCTTGGGCCGTGACGCTCAGGCTGAGGGCGAACAGGAGCACGAGGCGGGCGATTCGCATGCTGCGAGGTCACTGCGGTGTGCGCCCCGTCATCCCCTGGCGCTACTCCGCGGCGGTCGATTGCTCTCCGTTTCGGTTCGTGCCGTCGAGTACCGTGTCGATGATGCCGTAGTCCTTCGCCTCCTGCGGCGTCAGGTAGAAGTCCCGTTCGAGGTCGCGCAGGATCACGTCGGCGGGCTTGCGCGTCGTGCGCTCGTAGATCTCGGCCAGGATGCGGCGCGTCGCGATCAGCTCGCGCGCGTGGATCTCGATCTCGGTCGCCTGGCCGCCGATCTGTCCGATCCAGGGCTGGTGGATGAGGATCTTGCTGTACGGCAGGGCCATGCGCTTGCGCGGCGCGCCGCCGGTCAGCAGCACGGAGGCGATCGAGGCCGCGAAGCCGGCACAGATCGTCGCGACCGCGGGTTTGACGAGCTGCATCGTGTCGTAGATCGCAAGCCCCGCGCTCACGCTGCCGCCGGGGCTGTTGATGTACATGTCGATGTCGCGCTCGGGATCCTCGCGCTCGAGGAACAGGAGCTGCGCGATGATCAGGTTCGCCATCGCGTCGTCGACCGCGCCGGTCACGAAGACGATGCGTTCCTGTAGCAAGCGGGAGTAGATGTCGTACGAGCGTTCTCCGTGCGCGGTTTGCTCGACGACGATCGGGATCAGGCTCATGATGCGCGCAGTATAGCCGAGCTCGCCGGCGCACGGCCGAACGGGCATCCGAAAGCGGCCGGGCAGCGAAAAGCGGCCACGCGGCGGCAGGTCGGGGGAGCCGCGGGCGCCGATTCCCGTACCATGAACACGTTGACCGACGCGCAGCGGGAACGGGTTCTCGCGCTCCTGCGGGAAGGGAAGACGCTGCGGCGGATCGAGCACGAGACCGGCCACCGCCGGGAGACGATCGCCGCGTACGGCCGTCGCGCCGGGCTGCTCGGCGGCGAGGTCGCCGATCTCGACGCGGCGCGCGCACCCGTGTCGATCTGCGAGCCGCACCAGGCGCGCATCGCGGCGGCGCTCGACGAAGGCTGGTCCCTGCGCGCCGTGCATGCGGATCTCGTGCGGCGGTTCGGCTTCGCCGGCAGCTACAGCACGCTCAAGTGCTACGTGCGCCGCATGCTTCGACCGGTTCCGCATGACACGCTGATGCTGGCCGCCTGACGGCGGGGACGTCCGAGCGATCGCCGAACCGCTGCTCGTGCTCTCTCGCTTCCTTCGTCCTTCGACCGCCGCGGTTCTCGCCGCGGCGTGTTCGCTTCCTTGCGCAGCCGTCGCAGGGGAGCAGCTCTCCGTCGACGCGATCGTCGCGCACGCGCCCGTCTCGGGCGTCGCGCCCTCCGGCTTCACCTGGGCGCCCGACGGTTCACGCTACGTCTACACGCTTCCGGGCGCGCGCGAAAGCGATCCGCCGGTGCTGCACGTGCACGTCGTCGCGACCGGTGCGGACCGCATCCTGCTCGCCGCGCGTTCGTCGGAGCGCGGCTCGCGCTCGCGCGAGATCGGGCAGATCGTCTGGTCGCCCGATGCGCGCCGAATCGCGTTCCTCGACGGTGAGAACCTCGAGGTCGCGTCCGCCGACGGCCACGGCGAGACGGTGCTCGCGCACGGTGCCGACGATCCGCGCTGGTCGCCGGACGGGACGCGCCTGGCCTACGTGCACGACGACGACCTCTACGTCGTCGAGGTCGCTTCGCGGCATGCGACGCGCCTGACGCGCAGCGGTTCGGCGACGCGCCTCAACGGGGATCCGGACTGGCTTTCGAGCGAGGAGCTCGACGTCTCGCACGCCTACACGTGGGCGCCCGGCGGCGACGCGATCGCGTTCCTCTCGTTCGACGAGACGGGCGTGACCGATTTCCCGATCCAGCAGTACCTTCCGACCGACAACACCGTCGAGCACCAGCGCTATCCTCTGGCGGGCGAGAAGAATCCCGGCGTCGCGCTGCACGTCGTCGAGCTGCGTTCGGGACGCGTGCGCACGCTCTACGACGGCGCGCCGCGCGCAGACTATCTGCTCACGCCGGTCTGGACGCCGGACGGGCGCGCCGTCGTCGACGAGATCATCGACCGGCCGCAGCGGCATCTGCGCCTGCTGCGATTCCCGCGCGACGGCGGCGCGGCGCGCACGCTCGTCGCGTATTCCGACCCGCACTTCGTCGAAGCGCAACCGGAGCCGATCTTCCTGCGCGACGGACGGCGCTTCGTGTGGCTCTCCGAACGCACGGGCGTGCAAGGACTCGATCTGGTCGACGCGGCGACCGGCGCGGCGCGCCGGCTGAGCGGCGCGTATCCCGTCGCGGCGATCGCGCGCGTCGACGAGGCGGCCGGTTGCGTCTACGTTGACGCGCGCTATCCGGCGCGCCGCGACCGCGCGCTCCTGCGCATCCCGCTGGCGGGAGGGCGGGAGACGAACCTGACGCCGGAGGTCGGGACGCACGCGGCGACGCTGCCGGAGCACGGCGCGGCGTTCATCGACGCGTTCTCCTCGCTCACGACCCCGCCGCGGATCACGCGGCGCAGCCTGCGCGACGGCGCGGTCGCCGCGACGCTCTTCCGCACGCCGCCGCTCGCGCGCTACGACCTCGGGACGACGCGCGTCTTCCAGATCCCCTCGCGCTGGGGCCCGCTCGACGCGTACCTGATCGAACCGCCGAACTTCGACCCGACGCATCGCTACCCGGTGATCGTCAACGCGTACGGCGGACCGCTCCCGATCGCCGACGGACTACCTTCGGACGATCGCTGGCCGGGGCTCTACGATCATCTGCTCGCCGAGCACGGGTTTCTCGTCTTCACCGTCGACGGTCCGGCCTCGCGTTCCGATCGCAGCGCCGACGCGCGGATGTTCTCCGAGAGCATGGGGACGATCGCGATGGCCGGGCAGCTCGCGGGCGTCGCGTGGCTCAAGCAGCAGCCGTACGTCGACCCAACGCGCCTGGGGCTCTTCGGCTGGAGCTACGGCGGCTACCTGACCGCGTTCACGCTCACGCACGCGCCCGGCGTCTTCCGCAGCGGGATCGCCGGGGCGCCGGTCGTCGACTGGCGTTTCTACGACTCGGCCTACACCGAGCGCTACATGGGGACGCCGCGAGCCGAGGCGGCCGCGTATCAAAGCACCTCGGTGCTCCCGGCGGCGGGCGCGCTGCACTCCCAACTGCTGCTCCTGCAGGGCAGCTCCGACGACAACGTTCACCTGATGAACACGATCACGCTGCTGAACGCGTTCGTACGCGCCGGCAAGCAGGTCGACTACTTCGTATACCCGGGAGCGCGGCACGGAGTGCGCGGGATCGCCGCGACGCGCCACCTGGAGACGAAGATGCTCGACTGGTGGGAGCGCACGCTGCGGTAAAGTGCCCGAGGGCGGCTTCTTCACGTGGACGGGACCTGAGGCTACATCCCGGCGGTAGCCTCTTCGGTGCCGATCCGGCACCGATTCCGTGAATCGTGCTACTTGCGGCGGGCGAGCGCGTTCAAGTCGAAGTGGAAGTCGCCGAGCACGTCGATCGTTTCCGAGTGCAGCGCGTTGGGGGTCGGGAACGGCGAGCCTTGGATCGCGTAGACGGCGTTCTGCTGGCGCATCGTCAGCGAGAAGAAGTTGTTGAACTTCTTGGTGATCGCAAGCGTCGCCGAGGACGACCAGCGCCACGGGAACGGTGCGTTCTCGTAGAAGTTGATCGCGCCCCACGCTTCGCGCGCGCTGAAGGTGAAGCCGTGCCGCGGGTCGACCGGAACGATCACGCCGACTTGCTGCGTCGATTCGTAGTACGCGTTCTGGTGCGGGTTTTCGTCGATGTAGTGGACGGTGCCGCCGCTGAGCACGGCGACGTTGTGGTCGACAGGCTGGCGCTCACCCATGATGCTGAACAAGAAGCGGCTTCCGCCGAGTGCGTGGATCGGGACCGTCGTGTAGGTAGCGCTCAGGTAGGCGTAGTGCGCCTCGCTCGAGCTGACCGTGGCCGGAAACGGCGCGCCGCTCACCCCGGATGCGGCCTGTTCACGGTGGCGGAACGAGCTGCCGCCTTCGAGCGTGAGCTCGGGTGAGAGCTGATAGTCGAGGCGGTTGACCAGGATTGCGTCGCGCGAGAGCGCCGGATAGGTCGGGACGCCGTCGATCAGGACGCGTTGGCTGGCTTGGTTGAAGATGCTCTCGACGATGCGGTCGAACGAGTACGAGAGCTTCGGCGCGAGCGGGATCTGGACGCTGCCGCCGACGTCGACGGGGTCGTAGCCCTTCGTCTGCGCGGCCGTGTCGAACGGCGCCGGCTGCGTGAAGATCGGGACGACGTCGAGGACCGGCAGATGTGAGAACGCCGCGCTCTGCTGGAGCTTGCGCTCGTGTTTCGCTTTCGGCGGCGGGGTCGGCGTCGCTGCGGGGACGCTTTGTGCTTGCGCTGCCGTGCTCAGACCGAGCATGGCACAAGCGATCGCGGCGCAACAGCGCAGCGAGGGACGGAATGCTGATTTGAGAGCGGGCACTGCATATGTCAGTGACCGATACCGCGCGCTCATCCCTTGCGCCGCAACAAAACGAAAGGGACCGGCGCTACTCTCAATGGCGAATGAATGCTTGCGCCGTTCTGGGCGATTCGACGCTGCGCCGCTCGTGCGAGCGGCGCAAGCGCTGCGCTGCTACGTGTGGTGAACGAGGCGATTCAGGTCGACGTGGACGTCGCCGAGCACGTCGATCGCCTCGACGTGATTTGCGTTGGGCGCCGGATACGGGAAGCCCTGAATCGCGTAGTGCTGATCCTGCACGCGCATCGAGAGGGAGAAGAGACTGCTGAACTTCTTCGTCGCCTGCAAGACGACGTCGGAGTCCCAGCGCCACGGCGCCGGCTGGTTCTCGTAGTAGTTGGCACCGCCCCAGAGATCGCGGACGGTGACGCTGAACCCGTTCTTCGGATCGACCGGGATGACGACGCCGACCTGCTGCTGGCTCTCGAAGTACCGGTTCTGATTCGGATTCTCGTCGACGTAGTCGACGAGATTGGTCGTCGGGTTCAGCACCGCGACGTGGTGGTCGACCGGCTGCTCGAAACCCGTGATCCCGGCGATGAAGCGGCTGCCGCCGAGGGCGCGGATCGGCGGCGTGGTGTAGGTCGCGCCGAGGTATCCGAAGTGCGCCTCGGTCGAACTGATCGTACCGGGAAACGAGCCCGTGCTCACACCGGTGCCCTGCATCCGATGGCGGAACGAGAGACCGCCTTCGAACACGAGGTTCTTGAGCCGGAAATCGGCGCGCTCGGTCAACTGCACGTCACGGTAGTCGAGCGGATAGACCGGGCTGCCGCTCTCGATGACCCCCTCGGAAGCTTGATTGAACGTTCCTCCGACGGTGCGGTCGAAGGAGAAGGAGAGCTTGTCCGTGATCGGGACCTCGACCGTGCCGCCGACATCGAACGGGTCGTAGCCCTTCGTCTGCGCGGCGGTGTCGAACGACCCCGGCTGCGTGAAGATCGGGACGACGTCGATGATCGGAAGATGGCCGACGCGGCGCGGTGTTCGCGCGGCCTTCAGCGTGGCGGAAGGCGGGGGCGTCGGTGTCGGAGTCGGTGCCGGGGCGGCGGGGGCGTTCTTGGCGAGTGCCGGGGCGGAGAGAGCGACGAGCGCGCAGGCGACCGAGGTCGCCGTGCGCGCGAACTGGCGAAGCGTCGTTACGACCTCGCCGCCGACGGCTTGGGCGCGAGCTCGATCGCGTCTTTGAGCGCCTCGCCCAAGGAGCGCTCGTCGGCCTTCGCGGTGCCGGCGATGTCGAACGCGGTCCCATGGTCGACGCTGGTGCGGATGTACGGCAGGCCGACCGTGATGTTGACGCCCGCTTCGAGGCCGAGAACCTTGATCGGGCCGTGACCCTGATCGTGATACATCGCGACGACGATGTCGAAATCACCGCGTCCCGCGCGGAAGAAGAGCGTGTCGGCCGGAAGCGGGCCCTCGACGTTGATCCCCTCCGCCTGCGCGCGCTCGACTCCGGGCTGCACCTGCTTCTCTTCCTCGCCGTAGCCGAACAGGCCGTGCTCGCCGGCGTGCGGGTTGATCCCGCAGACGCCGATCCGCGGCCGTTCGATCCCGGCGCGCGAGAGCGTCTGGTGCGCCAGCTTGATCACGGTGTAGACGCGCTCCGGCGTGATGCGCTTGATCGCGTCGATCAGCCCGATGTGCGTGGTGATATGGATGACGCGCAGCTGCGGCGCGGTCAGCATCATCGCGAACTCTTTGGTGCCGGAGAGCTCGGCGAGGATCTCGGTGTGACCTGGGAAGATGTGGCCGCCCTTGTGCAGCGCTTCCTTGTTGAGCGGAGCGGTGCAGATAGCGTCGAGCTTCCCGCTCATCGCGAGCTCGTTGGCGCGCTCGATGTAGCGGAACGCGGCGTCGCCGGCCTTCGCGGAGAGCTTGCCGAACGGCACGTCGCCCGGGGAGAGCAGGTGCAGGTCGAGGACGTCCAGCGAGCTCGCGTCGGGTTCCCACCCCTCGATGCTCGCGAGGGCGCGGACCTTCTGCTTCGAGCCGACGAGGTCGACCGCGCGCTGCATGATCGACGCGTCGCCGATGACGATCGGGCGGCACTGCTCATACCAGGCGGGGTCGGCGAGGGTCTTGGCGATGATCTCGGGGCCGACGCCGGCCGCGTCGCCCATCGTGATGCCGATCGTGGGGGTGCTCATACGGTTACCTGCGGGTGAAGGGTTGCGAGGATCTCACGGTAGGTTTCGGGGTGGCCGAAGCCTCCCGCTTTCGTGACGAGGAAGAGTTCGGCGCCGATCGCGCGCGAGACGGGGATCCCGGGGGTCGTCTCGGCGAGGATCTCCATCCCGCGCACGCCGTACGCCTCGCAGAACGCGCGCGCGATGTCGCCTCCGCTCAGCACGACGGTCGCGTGCAACCGCTCGCGCAGCAGCGGACGGGTCGTCTCGAGGAACGCCGCGCGCAGGCGGCGGCTCGTCTCGGCGACGTCCCAGCCGCGCGTTTCCCCGTAGGCCAGCGCGGCCTGCACGCGCGTGCGGTCGCCGTCGAGCGCGACGACGACGTCGTCGGAGGCGGCCGGGAGCGGTGCGTGCGCGTCGCCGCGCAGCAGCGCGAGCGGGTCGAGCCGGCGCAGTGGTCCCGTCCCGTGCGCGGCGTAGTCGTCGAGCTGGCGCTGCGTCATCGCGCTCAGGCTCCCGATCAGGAACGTCACCGGACCGTTCGCCGGTGGGACGGCGCGCTGCGGAGGAGCATCGCTCGCGACGCCGCGTTCGAGCATCTCGAGGACGCCGGCGGAGCCGACCCAGAGCAGGTCCTCGCGCAGGCCGTCGAGCGCGGTGAGCGCCCGCAGATCGCCGTCGGTCTCGGCGTCGGCGACGGCGACGCGAATCCCGCGCGCGCGCGCCTCGTCGATCGCGGCGTTCAGCGCGGCGGAGCCGGCGCGGACGGTGGCGAGATCGAGCGCGATGCTCGGATTCTCGAGGTGCGCCGCGATACGTGCGTCGGCGACCGGCGAGAAGAGATCGCGCGCGAAGTCGGTGCGGTCGACGCGCGTGCCGTTGACGCTCAGGATCCCTTCGCGCGCGGTGCGGCCGTTCTTCGGATACGCCGGACACACGATCGCGAACGCGTCGGGGAGCGCTTCGAGCAGCGCGCGCAGCTCGGGGCCGGCGTTGCCGCGCAGCGTCGAGTCCATCTTCTTGAGAATGCGGCGCGGGGTGAGCGGGCCGAGCGCGGCGAGGTAGTCGCGCATCCGCGCGTACGCCGAGGCGGCGTCGCACGCGCGCGAGTCCATGTCGACCACGACGACGTCGGCGTCGACCTCCTCGTAGCGCTGGTGATCGAGCCAGACCGTCGTGCGCAAGCCGCGCTTGGCGAACTGCACGCCCGCGTCGCTCGCGCCGGTGAGATCGTCGGCGACCAGGATCGTCGTCATGCCGCGAGAGATTCCGCGGGCGTCCCCGATGGTTTCGCCGTGCGCTGCGCGTACCAGGCGGTGACGATCGGCGTGAGGATCGCGGTGACGATCACGGCGGCCGACACCTGCACGGTGGCCTGCGCCGCGATCGGCTGGTAGAACGTGTGGATCGCGGCGATCGCGGCCGGGACGGCGGCGGCGTTGCCGGCGGTCGACGCGGCGGCGATCCCGGCCAGACCCGTGCCGCCGGTCAGCCGGTCGAGCACGATCAGCACGATCCCGGTCACGACGACGACGGCGACGCCGAGCACGATCCCCGCGAAGCCCGCGCTCGCGATCTTCGTCAGGTCGATCCCGGTGCCGAGCGCGAGCGCGAAGAACGGGATCATCAGCGACACGCCCGGGCGCAGGAACGCGCGCCAGGCCGGATCGACGTTACCCAGCACGACCCCGATCAGCAGCGGAAGCAGCGCGAGGACGAACGCGAGCAGCGGGAAGTTGGCCAAGCCCGTCGCGCCGAGGATCAGCATCGTGAAGAAGGGGCCCGACTCGAGCGACATGATCGAGTAGGCCGCGGCATCCTCGATGCGCCGGCCCATCTGTCCCATCAGCGCCATGTACAGACCGCCGTTGGTGTCGCAGAATGCGGCGATGATCGCGACCGACGAGAGGCCGAAGACGACGTCGTTCTGATGGCCGCTCGCGGCAAAACGGATCGCGATGCCGATCACAGCGGCGGTCGCGATCTTGCCGAACCACAGCGCGACGCCCTTGCGCACGATGTAGCCGGTCTGGCGCAGATCGATCGTCGAGCCCAGGCAGACGTAGAACGCGGCAAGGAACCCCACCGAGCTCGTGAGGAGCCCGCCGGTGAAGCTGGTTTTGAAGACGACGTTCGCGTCGCCGAAGATGTGCGGGAAGAGTGTGCGCAGCAGCGCTCCCAAGAGGAGCGGAACGAGCATCATCCCGCCCGGGATCGCGTCGATCCACCGTTTCATTCGTGAGTCGTCTCCTTCCGGACCAGCGTACCCGTTTCTCGCAGCGATTTCTCAGCCTTGCAAGTGCGACAGAAGTCGCGCGACAGAAGTCCACAAGGCGTCGTTCGTGTTCGGACGGGAATGTACGTGTCGAAACTTTCTTCCTGAGGGGCGCCCTTTTGCCTACGAGAACGAATCGACGCGTCTGGATCTACGTGCTGCTCTTCGTCCTGACCGCGATCAACTACGTCGACCGGATCAATCTTTCGGTCGCGTCGAAATCGATCGCGGCGGCGTATCATCTCTCGCCCGGCGCGCTCGGCCTGTTGTTCTCGTCATTCAGCTGGACGTATCTGCTGTGCCTGGTGCCGCTGGGCGTGCTCGCCGATGCGTGGGGGACGCGCCTGACGACCGCCGCGAGCATCATCGTGTGGTCCGCGTCCTCGATGCTCACCGGCGCTGCATCGAACTTCAGCACGCTGGTCCTCACCCGGCTGGGCCTGGGAATCGGCGAGGCGGCGAGCTTCCCGACGGGGCTACGCGCCGTGCGCGAGTGGGCGCCGTTCCGCGAGCGCGGCGTCGCGACGGCCGCGTTGAACGCCGGCTCGTACGCCGGTCCCGCCTTCGGCGCGGTCTTCGTCGCCTGGCTCATCACGCTGGTCGGCTGGCGCGGTTCGTTCGTGCTGACCGCGCTCTTGGGGTTCGTCTGGGTCGCCTTCTGGCTCGCGTTCTACCAGCAGCCGCAAAAGGCGCGCTGGCTCACACCCCAGGAGCGCCGCACGATCCTGAGCGAGCGCGACGGCGAAGAAGCGGCGCCGGCGCAGGACGGCGGGAAGGGGAGTCTGCGCGCGCTGCTGCGCTGCCGGAGCATGTGGGGCGTCGCGCTCACGCAAGGCTGCGGCGTCTACTCGCAGTACCTGTTCCTGACGTGGCTGCCGAACTATCTGCAGACCGCGAAGCACCTCGAGGTGATGAGCAGTGGCTGGTACACGGCGCTGCCGTACAGTATCGCCGTCGTGCTCACGCTGCTGCTCAGTCGCCTGAGCGACCGGCTCATGACCGGCACGTCGGCGCGCAGCGGTGCGCGGCGCACGTACGTGATCGTGAGCATGCTGCTCTCGTCGTTCGTCCTGCTCACGCCGTTCGTCGACGCGATGTGGCAGGTCGAGGTGCTGCTGACGATCGCGATCACGTTCGTCGCGACGGGCCTCGGGATGAACTTTACCTTGATGAGCGACCTGCTGCGGACGCCGGGCGCGGCGGCGAAGGCGTTCTCGATCCTCGTCCTGGGCGGGAACGTCTTCGCGCTGTTCGCGCCGATCGTCACCGGCTTCGTCGTGCAGATCACCGGCAGCTTCACCTGGGCGTTCGTGATCGCGGGCGTGCTGCTCGTCGCCGGGGCGATCTTCTCGTTCACGATGACGCGCGACCCGATCAGCGCCGAACCGGACGCGCCCGCTCCCGTGCTGGAGCACGAGCCGAGCGCGTCCGCGGTGTGACGTCGGCCGCGAGATCCGCTCTTAGGTCGGCTGAGCGGTCGTGCGGCCCGCAGGCGCGGGGCGCGTGACCGGCGGCAGCGTCCCCATGATCTCGCGGAACGACTCCAGCCACGCGTCGAGCGCGGAGAGCACGCCGGCGATCGCGGCGATCTTCAGCGTCCAGGCACCGGTGTGGAACGTCATCGCGATCCACAGGAAGATGAACAGGACGAGCAGGAGGCCGAGCAGCAGCTGCACCGCTTGGAGGTTCGTGCGCAGCGACGCGACGAGCATGTAGGCGGTGAAGATCCCCCAGGCGACCGCGATCCACGCGAGGTCGGCGGTCATGTTCGCGGAGTGCGCGGCGAAGAACCAGAGATAGAACGCGGTCGAGGCCCAGAACGTCCCGTAGCCGCCGAGCAGCGTCGTCGCGTAGGTGTTGCCGGCGCGGTACGCCGCGAGTGCCGCGAGCACCATCCCCATGCCGCCGGTGAAGATCGCGTAGCCGATCACCGGGGTCGGTTCGAGCGAGCCCCAGAGGAATCCGGAGAGGATGAACACCGAGACGCCGTAGCAGAGGAGCCCGAAGGGCAACGGATTCGCCGGGACCGGTTGCATCGTGTTCGCCATGTCGTCTATGCCTCCGGGATGATCCTAGCGCGTCCGGGGCTCCGCTGCGCGGCCAATCGGTCGGCCCGTCGAGTGCCGGAGGGCACCTTCGGCGACCTCGTCGTGCGTTACGGCAGGCGGCGGGCGATCAGCTTCGCGAGCGCCGTCAACGACGTGCTCGAGACGGTTCCGTTCGTCATGACGACGGCGACGGAGACGCTCGTCCCGTGTTTGCTCAGATAGATCGTGTTGTCGAAGAGCTGCGCGGAGTCCCCGATCCCCGGGACCCGCGTCCCCAGGCCATTGCGGAACGGGTCGACCAGATCGTTGTTCTGCAGAAAGCTCGAGCCCGCGTCCGGCAGCACGACCATGACGGTCCCGTCGGCGGCGTCGTAGGTACAGCGCTCGCCGGTCGACTGCGGAAGCCGATAGCTCGATTCCCGGCCGGCACCGACCGGCCAGTGCAGCACCTTCACGACGTCGGCGCGCGTGAGCAGCGCGCACGGCCCGGGTGCGGCGGCGTACGCGACCAGCGACAGGAGCGGAAGCACTCCGAACGTCATGGCTCAGACGAAGTGCGCGAGAACCAGGGCCGTCACCTTCGCAGCGTGTTCGCGGGCGGGATTGTGCCCGCAGTGCCCGAGCAGCACCTGGTCGGCGCGCGGCACGAAGCGCGCGTAGTACGCCGTGGTCTCCTCGTAGGGGACGGCGCGGTCTTCGCGTCCGTGGATCAGGAGCGCGTCGGCGCGTACCGAGCCTAGGACGGCCGGCGCAAGGAAGGCCGAGTCCAGCATCGCCTGCTTGTCGCCGGTCATCATCCGTGCGAAATAGGGGCCGACCTCGCCCTGTTGCAGCATCTCGTAGCGCTGGGCGACGAGCGCGTCGGTGATCTCGGCGGGATCGTAGACGGAGTCGACCATCGCCTCCCGCAGCACCTCGCGGCTCGCCGGCAGGGACCAGAAGCGGTCGAGCGAGGCGTTCAGGCGGTGCAGCCCGCCGCCGGCGCCGGTCGTGACGACCTTCGTCACCGCCGCGTGGTCGGCCGCGAGCCGGAGCGCGAGCGCGCCGCCCATCGACTGGCCCCACACGCGCAGCGCGGGCGCACCGATCCGCTCGGCGACGAACGCCGCCTGCCGTCGCCAGAGCGCGAAGTCGAAGTACGGCGCCGCGGCCTTCCCCGACGAACCGCCGAAGCCGATCAGGTCCATCCCGTAGACCGCGTGGCGTTCTGCGAGCGCGGGGATCACGGAGCCGAAGTTCGCGGGGATCGAGGTCCCCGGGCCGATCCCGTGGATCAGCAGGACCGGCGAGCCGCTCCCCGCGCGATGGATACGAACCCGATGTCCTTCGAAATCCCAATCTTCGCTTTGCGTCACGCCGTTTCTTTAAGCGCGACCAGGTGCAGGTCCGCCTGGGGGGTTTGCAAGGCGCGCGCGAACCACGCGCGGCGGAGCGGCTTGAGCGCGACGAGCGCGAGGACGGCGGCGCACACGTCGAGCGTGATCGCGGTGCCGAAGACCCAGCTCCACCCTCCGGTCCGCTCGTGGAGCAGCGCGGCGACGGGGCCGCCGAGGATCGAGCCGATCCCTTGCGCGTACGAGAGAAAGCCGTAGTTGACGATCGCGTGCTTTCCGCCGAACGTGTCGGTGAGCGTCGAGGGGAAGAGCGAGAAGATCTCGCCCCAGCCCAGGAACACGACGCCTGAGAGCACGACGAACGCGACCGGATCGTTGCGCAGCGCGAGCCAGCCCGTCATCGCCGCGGCTTCGAGTGCGAACGCGATGAACATCGTGTTCTCGCGGCCGATCCGGTCGGAGAGCGCGCCGAAGAGCGGGCGCGTGATCCCGTTCGTGATGCGGTCGAGCGTCAGCGCGAGCGGGAGCGCGGCCAGGCCGAACACCGTCACGCCGAGGATTCCGAAGTCGCGGCTGAACGTCGCGATCTGCGAGGTGACCATCAGCCCCGAGGTCGACATCATCGACATCATGACGAACATCAGCCAGAAGATCGGGTTGCGCAGCATCGCGCGCGTCGGGACGTCGGGCGCCTCGCCGGTGGCCGCCGGCGGGCGCCAATCGGCCATGTAGCCCGGCGGCGGAACGCGCATTCCGAGCCCCGAGAGCAATCCGGCGACGGCGAGGATCGCGCCGAAGACGACCAGCGTGTGCTGATATCCGGATGCCTCCAGGCTGCTCGTGATCGGGAACGTCGTGAGCATCGCGCCCATCCCGAACCCGAACATGACGACGCCGACCGCGAAGCCGCGCCGGTCGGGGAACCAGCGCGCCATGAGGCCGATCACGCCGACGACGATGATCCCGACGCCGAGACCGCCGACGACGCCGTAGGAGAGATAGACGCCGAGCAGCGAGTCGGCGCGGCTGGTGAGGATCCAGCTCAGACCCGTCAGCGCGCCGCCCAGCGCCATCAGCACGCGCGCGCCGAAGCGTTCGATCAGGTAGCCCTCGAGCGGGGCGAGGAACGTCTGCAGCACGATAACGAGCGAGAACGTGATCTGCAGCGCGGGGAGTGAGACGCCGAGCTTCGTGACGAGCGGATGCGTCAGCAGCGTCCAGATGTATTGCGGGTTCGACGCGACCATCGCGCACACGGTTCCGAAGGCGAGCTGCCACCAGCGTGTGCTCGGCGTCACCGCGGCGGAAACGGCGCCGCGGCGGGGTTCGTTGGTGTTCATCGGCTTTCCAAGAGCGAGGGGCCCGGCTCGAATGACGATACGTGTCACACGTGCCCGGCGCCCATCGACAGTTGGATAACGTGCGTTGTCGCCCGTTGAGAAGAAGGCGCGCTCGGCTATTTCATCGCTGTGTACGCCGCGCTCAGGGAATTGAATTCCGCGCGGAGCGTCGCCGCTTCGGCCTGCTGCGCGGCGGTCGGGGTTTGAAACGACGTCGAGCCTACCCGGCCGATCAGATCGAGGAGGCGCTCGCGCAAGCGCGGCGGCGTCTTGAGATCTTCGATGTTCTGCTGGTCGAGCGTGAGGCGGTGCTCGAACCCTGCGATCGTCGCGGCTTGCGCCGGCGCTGCGTGCTTGCGTTGCGCGTCGAGCGCGTTGAGCATCGCGTCGACGCGGCCGAGATCGCGGTAGAGCTCTTCCAGGAAATCGTGCCGCACGCGGGCATCCTCGGCGCTCGCGGTGTCGCGCGGATCGGCCTTGACGAGCAGAGGACGCTCTTGCGTCGCCCCATCGGCGACCAGGCGGACGGTGTATGTGCCCGGGACGACTTCGGCGCCTTCCTTCGGGCCGCGGTTCTGCTCGAACGTCCCGGTCCAGCGCGTCGGGCCATCCTCCGCCAGGTCCCACGCGGCGCGGTTCATCCCGGCGTGGTGCGTGAACGCCGCGCCGCTCAGGTGCCGGACGACGCGACCGTTCGCGTCGACGATCTCGAGCGCGACCTTGTGCGCGGGGCGCGCCAGATAGTAGGTGAGGATCGCGCCGCTGGGACGATCCTTGCCGACGAAGTCGCCGGTGGGGAGGCTGCCGTCCTGGAACGCGTTGACGGGCGCCGTGTGCCACATGCGATACGCGTCGCGCGGCGCGAAGAGCGTCACGGTCGTCGCGCGCGCCGCGGTCCACGCGCGCAGCGGTCCGACGTCGTCGAGGATCCACACGCCGCGCCCGTGCGAGGCGACGAGCAGATCGCTCGTGCGCGGATCGATCTGCAGATCGTAGATCGCGGTCGCCGGCATGTTCAGCCGCAGCGAGTGCCACGTGCCTCCGCGGTCGAACGAGAGGAAGACTCCGCGCTGCGTCCCCGCGTAGAGCAACGCACCCTCGAGCGGGTCTTCGCGGATGCTGCGCACGAACACGTTCGGCGGCAGCCCGTTCCCGACCGCCTTCCAGCTCGCGCCGTAGTCGTCGGTGACGAAAACGTACGGCCGCTCGTCGCCCGTCATGTGCGCGTCGACGGCGACGTACGCCGTACCGGCCGCCGCGTGACCGGGTTCGACGGTGTAGACGCGGCCCCACGCCGGCATCGCCGGCGGCGTGACGTTCTTCCAGGTCTTGCCGCCGTCGCGGGTGAGCTGCACGAGGCCGTCGTCGGTCCCGACCCAGATCACGCCGGGGTCGCGTTGCGAGGGCGCGATCTGCAGGATCGTGTCGGCGATCTCCGCGCCCGAGGCGTCCTCCGAGATCGGACCGCCGGAGACGCGTTGATGCGACTTCTCGTTGCGCGTCAGATCGGGGCTGATCGCCGTCCAATGCATCCCGTGATCGCTGCTGGCAAAGACGCGTTCGCCGCCGACGAGCGCGCTGCCGTCGGCGGCGAACGCGATCGGCGTGTCCCAGTTGAAGCGGTGGTCGAGCGCGGCCGCGGCGTTCTCGACCTGGCGCGCGTCGGGCGAGACCTCGCGCACCTGTTTCGTGCGCGCGTCGTAGAGATAGACCTGTCCCGGATCGCTGTTCGTCGAGGTCGTCCAGATCAGATTCGGATCGCGCGGGTCGAAGCGGGCCCACATCCCGTCGCCGGGACCGACCTGATACCAGTCGCGGTTCAGCACGCCTAGGCCCGTCTCGCTGCTCGACGGTCCGCACCACGAGTTGTCGTCCTGCAAGCCGATGCAGACGCGATACGAGGGGACGCCGTCGTCGAAGCCGATGTGGTACGGCTGCGCGAACGGCAGCGCGTACGGCTGCGACCAGTGACGGCCGCGGTCGGCGGAGAGGACGACGCCCTCGTCGCTGCCGACGATCAGGCGACGGCCGTCGGCCGACCACCACGTGGCGTGATAATCCCAGCCCGCGTTGGTCGCGATCGGTTTGAACGTGCGCGCGCCGTCGGTGCTCAGCGAGAGGATCAGCGAGACGTTGACGACGCGGTTCGCGTTCGACGGGTCGACGAAGAGGTGCGAGAAGTAGAAGGAGCGCGCGCCGATCATCGCGCTGTGCGGCATCACGCGCCACGTGCGGCCGCCGTCGTCCGAGCGCCAGACGTCGCCTTGCTTTGACTGCACGATCGCGTAGACGCGGCCGCCTTTCGCGGCCGCGACGCCGATCCGTCCGGTGAGGCCGGTCGGCAGGCCCGCGCCGGTCAGCTTGCGCCACGTCGTTCCGCCGTCGTCGGAGCGATAGAGCCCGCCGGCGGGGCCGCCGCTGCTCATCGACCAGGGGGTGCGGCGGAATTGCCAAAGCCCCGCGAACAGCGTCGCGGGATGGTCGGGGACGCGCGTGAGATCGGAGACGCCGCTCGACGGCCCGACGTAGAGCGCACGCGTCCAGCGGTTGCCGCCGTCGTGGGTGACGTAGACGCCGCGCATCGTGCCGTCGCGGAAGATGTGCCCGAGCACGCCGACGACGACGGTGTGCGGATCGCGCGGGTCGATCGAGATGCTCGAGATCGAGCCGGCGTCGTCGAGCCCGGCGTGCCGCCAGGTCTTCCCGCCGTCGGTCGAGTGCCAGATCCCGGCGCCTTCCTCGACGGTGTTGCGCGGGTTTGCCTCGCCGGTGCCGACCCACACGTCGTTCGCATCACGGCGCGAGACGGCGATCGCGCCGATCGGCGCGACCATCTCGCGGTCGAAGACGGGCTGCCACGAGACGCCGCCGTCGGTGCTCTTGAAGACGCCGCCGCCGGCGCCGCCCGCGTAGTAGAGCGCGGGATCGCGGTCGCTTCCGGCGACGGCGCTGGTGCGGCCGCCGGAGATCGCGGGGCCGATGGCGCGGTAGGTCAACGGCGAGAGCGCGGTGCTCTCGGTATCGGCGCGGACCGCCGCGGGAAGCAGCGGTACGGCGAGGGCGAACGCGACGAGGACGCCGCGGATGGAACGCGAGCTCTTCACGATACCCGGCGAGGTTATGCTCGCGCTCGCACGGTTCCCCTAGATGGCCGAACGCGCGTCGCGCGCCCGACTCAACGCTGCTCGTCGAGTCCCTCGCCCCCGTCATGGTGCACCTGAAGGGGGGATCGGATGTACGCCGTTTCCCCCGCCCGCGTCAGGAAACGAGCCCCAAACGCGGCAGCCGGCGCAGCGCCGGCCCGCCGAGCTCCCGGGCGAGCGCGAGGACGAGGACGCCGACGATCAGCGAGGTCGCGTGCACCCCGAAGGTGTCGGTGAAGCCCGCGTCCGTCGCGAAGGCCAAGACCGGCAGCGCCGTGCAGAACGCGACGGTACCGCGCTCGCTGCCGAGCGCGTACGCCAAGCCCCAGGGAAAGTACCAGGGCTGCACGATCCCGCTGACGCCCGGAAAGATCAGGCTCGCGGCCGCGTAACGGCGGCGCGCGACGAGCGCGAGCACGACGGCCGCGAGCGCGAGCGTGATCGCGCAGAGCTGGACGGTGAGGCGCATTTCGTGCTGGAGCGCCGAGGTCTGCTTCCCCGCCATCGTGGTGCCGACCGACTGCATCGCGTGGAAGTACCCGCTCCCGCCCGCGAACCACGAGAGCGCCAGGCACCCGGCGAGGATCGCCGCCGCGATCGCCAAGCGCGCGCGCAGCGTGCGCGCGACCGAAAGCGCGGCGAGCGCGACCAGCACGACGCTGAGCTTCGCCGCGCCGGCGAGCGCGCCGCAGAGCGCGGCGAGCGCCGGGCTGCGCAGACGCAGCAGCGCGAGCCCGGCGACCGTCGCGAGCACCGCGTAGACGTCGTTGTGCGACTGGACGGCGTATGCGTAGTAGAGCGCGGGATTCAGCGCGACGGCGGCCGTGAGCGTCGCGGGGAGCCGTAACGCGGCGACGAGGAGGAGCGTGAGCGCGAGCGCCGCGGCGGAGGCGAGACGCACGGTCGCGACGGCTTGCGGCAGCGAGCGCGTCGGCCCGACGAGCGCGCGGTCGAACTGCTGCCACGCCGGGCCGTAGACGGAGGCGACGACCGGAGCGGTCAGCACGTGGTTCAGCCCCGTGAAGCCCGCCGGAAGCGGTGGGATCTCGGCGCGCGGCGTGTAGGCGTCGGCGAGCGTGGCGCTCTTGCCGTAGTACACGTAGTAGTAGACATCGGAGTTGGTGAAGGTCGTGCGCAGCGAGAGGGCCAGCATCGCCGCGACGCCGAGCGGGATCGCGAAGCGCAGCAGGCGCGTATCGTGCGTCTTCACGGTTGCGAGCAGATAGAGCAGCGCCGCTTGTGCGAGCGCGCACATCGCGACGAGCGCATTCGTCGCCGCGCCGATCGCGAAGAACGGCTTCCCGATCGTCACCAGCGGCAGCCCGGGTTCGAGCGCCGACGCGTGGCCGGTGTGGATGCGGACTTCGAGCGCGAGGAGCTCGACGGCGTACACGGCGACGATCGCGGCGGCGAGGCTGAGTGCGCGCATGCCACCTGGTCTCCCGATCGGGCGTGCTCTACACGGGCAGCCGTCCGTGCCCTGGCCCGGCATCGGCCCAGGCCCGCGAGTTTGCGCCCTGCTCCCTATTCGCCGGAGCGGACGTCGCCGGGCTGACGACCTGGCACGTGCGGAGCGTCCACGCCAAACGCTATGGTCGGTTAGCTTGGCGACGGAACGCGGACGCGACGGCCGCAGCGGAACATGATCGCGGCGAAGGCGACGATCGTCACCGGAGCGCTGAGCCCCGCCGCGAGCGAGCTGCCGTAGAGCAGACGCATCGGCTCGATCCCCGTCATCGCCGCGGCCGTCGCGCAGGCCAGCACGATCGCTTCGACGCCGTGCGAATGGGCCCGGACGTCGCGGGCGGTGGTGCGAATCGGTGCGAACGCCTCGAGGATGCACGATGTCGTCGTCGAGGTGAGGACGATCATCGCGAGGATCCCCGAAGCGAGCAGCGCGGAGGCGAAGAACGCAGCGGCGAACGGTCCGGAGTCGGAGAGCAGCGCGGGAGCCGAATCGGCCGACGTGAGCACCGCGGCCATGCTCGGGGAGAGCGAAGCGCCGCACGCCACGATGATGAAGAAGCCCGCCGCGCCCGCGCACACGGAGCCGAGGAGTGCCTCGACATGGGTCTGGCGCGGCTGCTTCGCCTGCGCCGCGTCGCGCGCGGCGACGATGCTCTGCCACACGTAGACATAGCTGGTCAAGACCGTCCCGACGACCGCGATCGCGTCGATCGGGTCCGACCGCACGGTTTGCACCGGCTGCAGCGCGGCGCTCGCGACGGCCCGCCAATCGGGATGCGCGAAGCACGCGCTCACGCAGTATCCGAAGAACGCTCCCACGAGGCCCGCGAGAACGCGTTCGCACGGCGCCTTGGCGTGAGAGCGAATGAGGAGCAGCATCGCGCCGGCGAGTGGAGCGATGAGCCAGCGCATGTCGCACCGTAGGTGCGCGAGCCTGGCGAGAGCGGCCGCGGACGCATCGAGATCGGCGACCAACGTCGCGAACGCCGTCGCGACGACGGCCGTGAAGAAGATCAACGAGGTGACGGTTCCGAACTCGCGGCGAATCGCGCCTTGCAAGCCGCAGCCGTAGGAGCTGCCTACCCATGTCGCGCCCACGAGCGTCACGCCGAGGAGCGGGATCATCAAGAGCGCGATCGAGCCGAAGGCATAGCGCGTCGCCGCCGCAACGACGGCGAACGTTCCGACGGTCGTCGGGTCGATACTGGAGATCGCAGCCAGCACGCCGGAAACGCGGTGTTGCATGCCGCCACCATTCGAGCGAGTGCACGTCGCCGAAGTCCGTGCGGGGACGCGACGCGACGGAAAGATGTTTCACGGATCGCGTGCGGTGTCCCGCCGAGCGCCCGTCGCTATCGTCGCGACCGATAGCGACTATCTCGGCTGCGCGCCGCGGCGGCGCGCGCTAGAGTCTGGTCATGCGAAACACCATGACGAGCGCGCCGTTCGCGTGGCTGCGCGATCTCTGGTCAGGTCTCGTCGAGGCCGCCCGGGAAGCCGGCGCGCGGAGCGCCGAGCGCCGGTTCCAACGAGTCTACGTCCGCGCGTACGGCGACAAGTTCACCGACAGCGTCGAGCGTGAGCTGACCTACCGCAGCTATCGGGGCTGGTAAACGGCCGAATCAGCCCTTCGGCAGCGTCGCGAGGTCGAGGACGAAGCGGTACTTGACGTCGCTCTTGAGCATCCGCTCGTAGGCGTCGTTGATCGCCGTCATCGGGATGATCTCGATGTCCGAGGTGATGCCGTGCTCGGCGCAATAGTCGAGCATCTCCTGCGTCTCCGCGATACCGCCGATCAGCGATCCGGCGAGCGAGGCGCGTTTGAAGATCAGCGAGCCGGCGGCGAGCGTCGGCGGCTCCTCGGGGACGCCGACGAGCGTCATCGTCCCGCCCCGCTTGAGCAGGCCGAGGAACAGGTCGAGATCGTGCCGAGCCGAGACGGTGTCGAGGATGAAGTCGAACGTGCCGGCGTGCGCGGCGATCGCCTCGGGATCGGTCGTGACGACGACTTCGTGCGCGCCCAGACGCAGCGCGTCGTCCTTCTTGGCGAGCGAGGTCGTGAACTGGACGACGTGGGCGCCGAAGGCGCGCGCGAACTTGAGCGCCATGTGCCCGAGGCCCCCCAGGCCGACCACGCCGACCTTCTGTCCCGGGCCGACCTTCCAGCGGCGCAGCGGCGAGTAGGTCGTGATCCCCGCGCAGAGGAGCGGGGCGGCGGCGGCGAGATCGAGCTTCGGCGAGATCTTCAGCGTGAAGGCCTCGTCGACGACGATGTTGTTCGAGTAGCCGCCGTAGGTCGGCGTGCCGTCCTTCTGCAGCGAGCTGTACGTGAAGACGGCGGGCCCTTCGCAGAACTGCTCCTCGCCGTCGCGGCACGCGGCGCAGGTGCGGCACGAGTCGACCATGCAGCCGACGCCGGCGAGATCGCCGACGGCGAACTTCGTCACCGCGTCGCCGACGGCCGTGACGCGGCCGACGACCTCATGGCCCGGGACGATCGGGAAGATGGCGCCGCCCCACTCGTCGCGCACCTGGTGCAGGTCGGAGTGGCAGACGCCGCAATAGGCGACCTCGATCAAGACGTCGGTCGGACCGGGGTCGCGCCGCGTGAAGGTGAACGGCGCGAGCGGTGCGTTCGCCCGCGGCGCGGCGTAGCCGTGTGATTGCATTCCCATCGTTCCTTTGAGGCTGAGGCGTTGAGTCCGATGGGAACAGACACGGGGGAACTGTGCTCGGATGCGCCGTGCGTCGAAGTTGCCGCGAGCGCGCCGCAGTGGTGGAAGATTGTTCGTTTCCCGCTGCGAAGCGGCTCGCGATGGATCACCTCGTCGTTCCCACGATCAGCTCGAGCTGCGCCGGTCCGCTCGGGATTCTGCACCTGCCGCGGCTGTGGCTGAAGATCTCGCTCCACGCCGCGGGACGGCTGCCGGCCGGGTATCGGCACGGCGTCGGCGGCTTCGATGAGCGGCTCTGCACGAATCTCGGGATCGACCGCGACGCGTTCGTCGCCTACATCGAGCAGGAGAAGCCGACGTACCTCGAGCTGGAGGCGTGGGTTCGCGAGCATGCGACGAAGCTCGATGCGGAGTCGATCGCGGCGCACAATCGCGCGATCATGACCGGCGAGATGCCGGCGGAGATCGCGAACGAACGCAGGCGCGACGCGGGGGTGACCGATCTTTCGCTCACGCGCGCGGTCGCGCTGAACGATCTGGACGACTGGGCGGCGATCCACCGTCAGATCACGACGTCGGCTCCCGCGTGAACTCCATGATCCAGTTCGTCTCCCACGTGCGGCCGTCGCGCGAGAACGCTTGCTCCCAGCGCACGTTGTCCGGATCCCGCCGCGTCCAGACGAACCGCACTTCGACCGGGACGCCCTCGTCGATGTCGGTGCCGTAGAACTCGCCGCGCACGCCGCTGAACCCGCCGTAGACCGGCGGAAACATCACGCCCTGCTCGCTGCTGATCCAGGAGATCGCCCAGCGGTGCTGCGCGCGGTCGAACGCACGGATCGACATCCCGGAAAAGCCGCGTTCGGGGCAGCGCAGCTCGTCGACGTTCGCGATCCCGTCCAGATGCTTCTCGAAACGGTGCGTTCCGGGGAAGACGTCCCAGTCGTCGCTCCCGCACCAGCGCCGCTTGAGGCGCCGGTTCAGGACGTTCCAGGTCCCTGCTAGGAAGTCGAAGTCGTGGACGTCGCCGACCGGCGCGGCGGGGTGGATCAGCATGCGAGAATCGTACGTTCGGAAAGCTCGCACGGCATGCGAGGATTTCTGATAGACTGGACTCATGCGGGCCGGCCGGCTGCTTTCGATCCTGATGCTGCTGCAGGCGCGCGGCCGGATGAGCGCGCAGGCGCTCGCCGCCGAGGTCGACGTCTCGGTCGCAACGGTCTACCGGGACGTCGACGAGTTGAGCGCGGCCGGGGTCCCCGTCTACGCCGAGCGCGGACGATCCGGGGGGTTCCGGCTCCAGGACGGCTGGCGGACGCGGCTCACCGGTCTGACGGTCCCGGAGGCCCAGGCGCTGTTCCTCGCCGGCCTGCCGGGACCGGCCGCAGAGCTCGGCCTGGGCGACGTGATGGCGGCGGCGCAGCTCAAGCTGCTCGCGGCGCTCCCCGCGGCGTGGCAGGCCGACGCCCAGCGTCTGCGCGCGCGCTTCCACCTCGATCCGGTCGGCTGGTTCCAGGCCGCGCCCGCGCCCTCTGCGCACGTCCCGGCCGTCGCGGAGGCGGTCTGGGGCGAGCACCGGCTATTTGTGCGGTACGACAGCTGGGCGCACGTCGCCGAGCGCGTCATCGAGCCGCTCGGCTTCGTGCTCAAAGCGGGGGTGTGGTACGTCGTCGCGCGCAGCGGCGGAGAACCGCGGACCTTCCGGCTCTCGAGCATCGTCGAGCTGCGCGTCCTCGACGAGACGTTCGCGCGTCCGGCGGAGTTCGATCTGGCGGGCTATTGGGAGGCCTCGCTGCGCACGTTCGCCGAGCGGCTCTACCGTGAGACCGCCGTCGTGCGCGTCTCGCCGCACGGGCTGCGCGCGCTGCGGCGGATGAGCGCGGCGGTCGCCGAGGCCGTCGCGCGCACCGAATCGGCGCCCGACGGCGACGGCTGGCTGCGCGTGACGATCCCGATCGAGTCGATCGACGACGCGGCACGCGGCTTGCTCGCGCTCGGCCCCGAAGTCGAGGCGCTCGAACCCGAGGCGCTGCGCGAGCGCCTCGCCGCAGCGGCGCGCGGGCTCGCGCGGCTCTACGCTTAGCGTGAGCCGAACCGTGATCGCTCCACCGAGCGATCACGGTTCTTTACACAAGTTCATCAACGCCTTACGCGTTCGCTGATCTTCCGGCTGATCTGCCGCACGCATATAGACGACGAGGTGCACTGCGCCGTTCGCGATGAAGAGGCTTTCATCGAAATGGAGCGGCGGGTCATCCCAGAGTTTTGTATAGGAGAAGAACCACCCTGGACGTTTTCCATGGCAGATGCGCGCCGGTTCACTGACGTTGACGGTAGCGGCGCCGGCGCGAAGTCCCTCGAGACGCTCTCGTACCGCAGCTTGTAGCGATGCGACTTTGATGTCACCGTCCGAGTCTTTCAACGTCGTGGCGAGCACGTGAGAGACGAAGTTCTTGCTCTGTTTCGTCCAGTCGAGGTATACCGTCACGTCGTTCAAATCGACGTAGCCGAAGTCTTGCTTATCCCATCCCGCAGGGAGCTTCACCGCGGGCGACTGCGAAGACGCGACAGAGGCTGTTCCACGCGCACGAACCTTCGGCTTCCTCTGGGGACGATGCTCGATGCGGATCGGCGACGACGAGAGAACCAACTCGCGCGTTTCGCCCGGAGCGTGGATCTGCATTGACAGGTAAGCAAGGAATGCTGACCATGCGAAGACATTGAGTATCGCCGATCCGACAAAGGGCCAGAGAAAGGGCCACGCGCGTTGGCGCGGCCGGCCCGATGAGCCGTAACCCACTTCTCTGGAGACGGCGCTGCCGACGTCGGGTGCGGAACTCGCGGATCGGCTGTTTTCGGCTTCCACGGCATGCTTCTCCGTAGGGAGCTTTCGTCTCGCTACACGAGCGCGGTGCCGATCATCCCGTTGCGCGTCACCAGCGCCTGCAGTTCCGCTTCGGTCGCGTCCTCCGTCCCCAGTGGGCGCATCGGCAGGACGAGATAGCGCAGCTCGGCCGTGCTGTCCCAGACGGTGATCGTCGTGTCGGGCGGGAGGTGCGTGCCGAACTCCGACAGGACGCTGCGCGGGTCGCGCACGGCGCGCGCACGGTACGCGTCGCTCTTGTACCAGCTCGGCGAGGGGCCCAGGAGCGCGAGCGGATAGCACGAGCAGAGCGTGCAGACGATCAGGTTGTGGCGTCCCGGTTCGTTCGCGACGACGCGCAGCGTGACGGGGGCCCAGTGCGAGAGGTCGATCCCGAGCTCGTCGAGCGCGGCGTTCGCGTCGGTGAGGAGGCGCTCGCGGAACGCCGCGTCGCACCAGGCGCGCGCGACGATCCGCGCGCCGTTCGCCGGCTGCGCGTGGACCAGGAAGTTCTCGACGGCCTCGTCGAGCTCGCGCTCGGTCAGGACGCGCGCGGCTTCGAGCCGCGCGACGAGCGACTTGACGCGGTTGGCGGCGGTCGCGGAGGTCTCGTGCACGTGGCTCATGAGAGGGGCTCCAGATACGACTCGAACAGGTCGGCGCAGACGTTGCCGCGCGGATCGGCGTCGGCGCCCCAGAGGTCGGCGCTCGCGAAGCGGACGGTGTAGGCGGGTTGCGTCGCGTCCCGTTCGCCGCGCGCCCTCGCGTCGGCGAACGGGAGCGCGCCCAGGACCTGCTCGATCCGCCCCGCGCGCCCGCGCAGGTAGAGCGGGAGGCGCGTGTGGCCCGGCGGGCTCATGACCCGGGTCCGCACGCGGTCACCGCGGGCGAACATCGAGGATCCCCTTCTCGGCGACCAGCGTCTCGATCGCGTCGAGCCAGCGCTCGTAGTACGACGCGGCGAGGTACGCCGCCGGCGGCATCCGCTCGACGGCGGCGCGGAACTCGTCGAGCGTGTACTTCCCGCCGCGCAAGAAGAAGCGGTTGAGCGCAAAGACGCGCGCCTCCCATTCGTGGTGGAACGGCGGTTCGTCGTCCTCGATCGCGAGCGTGCCGAAGCCGCGCAGTCCGCCCAGGTCGTGGATCCCGCTCATCGTCACAAGGAGGTCGCTTCGGGACCCGGCAAAGTCCTGCCGCGATGCGTGCCGCGATCGCGCTCCTGATCGCCCTGTGCGCCGCCGTCCCGGCGAGCGCCGGCGGCGTCGCGACCGTCGGCAAACAGGCGCCGGCCTTCCGGCTCGCCGATCTCGAGGGCGGCCCCCTGACGCTACAGCAGTTTCGCGGGAAGCCGCTCTACATCAACGTCTTCGCGAGCTGGTGTCCGCCGTGCCGCACCGAGCTGCCGCGGATCGTCAGTGCGCACGACCGGTTCGGCGACCGCGTCACGTTCCTGGGCGTCGACGCGCAGGAGACCAGCGGGGTCGCGCGGCGTTTCGCGCAAGAGATGAAGGTGGGTTTCCCCGTCGCGCTCGACCGTGGTCAGATGGCAGTTTCGTACGGTGCGGCCGCGCTGCCCGAATCGGTGTTTATCGACCGGCACGGCGTCGTGCGCGCCGTCGTGCGCGGCGAGATCACGCCCGCGCAGTTGGAACGGAACCTGACGGAGATCGCCTCGTGAACCGCGCGACGTTCGGCGCGGGCGTCCTGGCGAGCGTGTTCGGAGCGGCGTCGGTTCCGGTGCCGGTGTTCGCGGCGCTGCGCGCGCAAAGCGTGACGCTCGACGCGCTCCTCGGCGGCCTCGCGCCGCCACGCGAGCACACCTGGGTGCAGTATGTCCTGGGCGCGGGCGTTCCGTATCTGAAGAAGGTCGGCTACGGGATCGAGCGCACCTCGCAGGGTCCGCTCGCGTTCATCGAGACACAGATCGGGAGCGACGAGACGACCTGCAACCCGAACACGATCCGCAAAGGGTATCTGCGCGACGGGCGCTACGGCGATCTGCTCGAGCCGCACGACGTCACGCGCTACGTGATGAAGTCCGGGACGACGTTCATGCTGGTCGAAGCGTCACGCGCCGACCGGCTCTGGCTGCTCGACGAGGACAACCTCTATGCGCGCGGGCCTGTGCAGGTGGTCGCGACGGCCGACGACCACGTCGCGATGCACGCACGCCGTTTCGCGGCGCGGCGCGTCACCCTGGCGTTTTCGCCGCACCAGAACGGGGGCTTACGCGCGATGACGCTCTGGCTGACCCCCGCCGTCCCGAACGGGGTCGGACGGATGCACGCGACGTTCGCGAGCGGCGATCCCTTCGAGCTGCGGATCGACGCGTTCGGCCGGAACTACGTCTCGCTCGTCAGCGAGTCGTTCGACGCCTTGCGCGCTTCCCAGGGCTGAGCGCGCCGGCGGCGCCAGGCGTAGACGGGGAACGCGAGGGCGACGATCGCGAGACCGACGAGCGAGTTGCGCGGGCTCGCGACCAGGGTCTGGACGAGCACCCAGAGCGCGACCAACACGAAGAGCGCCGGCACGAACGGGTAACCCGTGACGCGATAGGACCGCGCGAGCGCCGGCTCGCGGCGGCGCAGGACGAATAACGCGACGACGGCGGCGACGAAGAAGACCCACAGGTTGAAGACGTAGTAATCGCTGAGCGCGTCGAAGTTCGCGACGAGCACGAGCAGTGCGGCGATCGCGCTCGTCGCGAGCACCGCGCGAACGGGGACGCCGTGCCGCGAGAGGCGCGCGAGCGGGGCGAAGAGCGCGCCGTCGGCGGCGAGCGCGTGGGTGACGCGCGCGTAGCTGAGCACGACGACGTGCAGCGTCGCCGCGGCGGAGAGGAAGAGCAGGAGCGAGGAGACGGCGCCCCACGCCGGGCCGAACAGCGCCTCGACGGTTGCGACGCCGACGGAGGCGGAGGCCGGGAGCGCCGCGATCGCGGCGGGGCCCAGGACGCGGGCGAACGCGACGTTCGCGAACACGTAGAGCACCGCGACGAGGCCGACGCCGATCCCGAGCGCGCGCGGGATCGTCCGCTGCGGCGCGCGGACCTCGCCGGCGACGAGCGTCACCGCGTGCCAGCCGTTGTAGGCGTAGAGCGCGGCGATGAGCGCCGCGGCGAAGCCGGCCGCGCCGCCCCTCGTCGCCGCCGCGACCCCGGTGCAGGCCGGCCCGGCGGCGGCGGCTTGCGCGACCTCGCGATGCCCGAGCAGAAGCCCGGCCGCGGCGATCCCGACGATCGTCGCGATCTTCAGCAGTGCGAACCCCGTCGCGACGCCGCCGTTGAGCGCGGCCGGGGCGCAGTTGATCAGCGTCACGACCGCGATGAGCGCGAGCGCGAACCACTGCGTTCCGGCGATCCCGAGGGCGTGGCCGTCGAGCGCGCCGCCGGAGAGGCGGTCGAAGAAGATCGCCGCGCCGCTGCCCAGCGCGCCGATCGCGGCCGGCGCGCCGATGAAGAGCGTCATCCAGCCGAACGCGAACGCCGCGGCCTCGCCGTAGGCGCGGCGTAGGAAGGCGTAGATCCCGCCCGATTCCGGGATCGCCGCGCCCAGCTCCGCGAGCGCGAGCGCGCCGCAGAGCGCCAGCGCGCCGGCGACGACCCAGGCGGCGATCATCGCGGGTGTCGTCGCGACCTCGCAGATCATCACGCGCGCTTTGAGGTACACGCCCTGGCCGATCATGTTGGTCACGATGATCGAGGCGGCCGCGACCAGGCCGAGGGTACGAAGGAGCGTCCGTGGCGTGGTCGTCATGCGCGCCATGCTTCGACAAGCTCAGCATGACACCGGGCGTCGGTTCGATCGATGGCTATGCAATTGTGGTGCGCGGGGCGGTATCCTCGTCGGGTTATGGAGCTTTTGGTTGAGGAGCCCCCGCGCGAGGCGCCGAGCCCCGTCCCACCTGGCCTTGATCGCTATGCGAAGCGGGCGGTCTGGGCGTCGGCGGTCGGCTACGCGATGGACGGCTTCGACCTGCTCATCCTGGGCTTCGCGCTTCCCTCGATCGTCGCGACTTTCGGGCTGACCGGCGGGCAAGCCGGAGCGCTGGCGACGCTCACGCTGATCGGTGCGCTCGCCGGCGGGATCGTCTTCGGGATCGTGAGCGACCGCCACGGGCGCGTGCGCGTGCTGACGTGGTCGATCGTGCTCTTCGCGCTCTGCACGGGCGCGAGCGCGTTGGCCCCGAGCTACGCGGTATTGGCCGCCCTCCGGTTCGTCGCGGGGCTCGGCCTGGGCGGGGAGTACGGGATCGGGATGACGCTCGTCGCCGAAGCGTCGCCGCCGAGCCGGCGCGCGCGGGCGACCTCGTACGTCGCGCTCGGCTGGCAGGCCGGCGTCGTCCTCGCCGCGGCTGCCGCGGGCGTCCTGCTCCCCGTGCTGGGCTGGCGCGGGCTCTTCGCGCTCGGCGCCCTCCCCGCGCTCGCCGCCTTCACGCTGCGGCTCCGGCTTCGCGAGCCCGCGCCGTTTCGTGCGGAGCGCGTGCACGCGGGAGCGCTTCGCGAGCTGTGGTCCGGCGGCGCGCTGCGCACGAGCATCGGCGTGCTGGTCCTCACGTCGGTGCAGAACTTCGGCTATTTCGGCCTGATGATCTGGCTGCCGACGTATCTGGGCGGACAGCTCCACCTCGGCTTCGCGAGGACCGGGATCTGGACGGTCGTGACGATCGCCGGGATGTCGGTGGGGATCTTCGTGTTCGGCATCTTGGCCGACCGCGTCGGCCGGCGGCCCGTGTTCTGGGCGTTCCAGGCCGGCGCGGCCATCGCGGTCGTCGTCTACAGCACCTTGCGCGCGCCGCTCCCGCTCTTGGCCGGCGGCGCGGTGATGGGCTTTTTCGTCAACGGGATGATGGGCGGCTACGGTGCGCTGATCGCCGAGCTGTACCCGACTCGCGCCCGCGCGACCGCGCAGAACCTGCTCTTCAATCTGGGACGCGCGGTCGGCGGCTTCGGCCCCGTCGTGTTCGCGGTGATCGGGACGCGCTACTCGCTCTCGGCGGCGATCGCGCTCCTCGCCGTGCTGTACGTGCTCGACATCGTTGCGACCGCGGTGTGCATCCCCGAGCGCCGAGGCGCGGCCCTGCGCTGACGGCTAGCCGCGGCGCGGGATCGCGCCGCAGCTCACGCTGCGCGCGTCCTTCGCCGCGTAGAGGCTCTGCGGCGAGCCTTGCAGATCGACGATGAGCCTGCCGGTCGTCAGCGCGGCGATGGGGACGTCGAGGAGCGTCGCGGAGCGTCCGGCGCGGACGTCGTGCAGCGGGTGGCGGATCGTCTCGATGTCGTTGCAGCTTCCGAGATGCAGGTTCGCCGGCTGGATCGCCTCCGGCGGTTCGCCGGTGACGGTGATCGCGACGCGGGTGCGCTCGCCGAGCGGCGTGAAGACGGCGCTCCCGGTCTCCTCCGAGCCGTTCTGCGCGTGCAAACGGACGATCAGCGTGCCGACCACGGCGAGCAACGGAACCATCGTACGCGGCACCGTACCCGTTCGGCGCTCGCGCGGCGCTCCGTCCCTTGCGCTCGCATCCGCCGGCGAGCTATGTCGCGGTCGTCAGACCGCGACGTAGGTGTAGCGCGCCTCCTGGGCGTCGTTGATCGCGGCGACGCCGGCGGGGACGACGACGCTTCCCGGAAGGAGGTGTGCGCGCAGCGCCGCGAGGACGTGGTCGACCGGGCCGGGGGCGAAGCCGCCGGCGACGAGCGCTCCGGCGAACCCGGTCAGCGCGTTGAGGCAGACGAAGAAGCTCGCGCCGCGCCGTCCCAGCGCGGCGATCGAGGCGTCCTGCGCGAGGCTTCGCGGATCGGCTGGATCGTCGATCCGCGCGTCGGAGCGCGTGTGCGCGAACGGGTTCCCCTCGCGCGCGCCCTCGCGCTGCACGGCGTCGCCGCGCAGGCGCAGCGCGTCGGCGACGTGATGCGTGCTCCAGACGGCGTCGTCGAGCGCGAGCGCCACGGCGCTGCCGTACAGGACGGCGACCGCGTGGAGCGTCCCCGGACCCTCGCGGCGCGCGTACTCGTAGGCGTTGAGCGAGTTGCGCATCTGCCCCAGGCCCGCGCCGTCCCGCACCTGCGCGAAGCCGAAGACTTGCCGGTGCCGGCGCGGGGACGCCAGGATCGGACCGATGTCGACGAACGCCGCCGGACTGCTCGCCGCGGCGGCGAGGAAGTCGCGCCGTGAGCTCATCCCCGAGCGTTAGCCCGCCCGGCCGACGGCATCCTCCAAGCGCGAAGAAGATGCGCACGGGCGACGAAGTGGGCGCGAATGAGGATGCCGGTCGCGTTCTTCGGGCATGGAACGCCGCTGAACGCCCTACGCGACAACGAGCACACCCGAGCGTGGGCACGCTTCGGGACGGAGCTTCCCCCGCCGCGCGCGATCCTCGTCGTCTCCGCGCACTGGTACGTCGCCGGCACGAAGCTGACCGCGGGCGCGTCGCCGCGCACCGTCCACGATTTCGGCGCGTGGGCTCCGCCGGAGCTGTTCGCGGTCGACTACGGCGCGCCGGGAAGCGATGCGCTCGTCGAGCGCGTGCGCGCGCTCGTCGCGCCGTTCCCGGTCGAGGCGGACACGAGTTGGGGCTTCGACCACGGCGCCTGGTCGGTGCTCGTGCACGCCTTCCCGCAGGCGTGCGTGCCCGTCGTGCAGCTGAGCATCGATCGCCGCCAGCCGCCGGCGTTCCACTACGCGCTCGGGGCGCGACTCGCGCCGCTGCGCGACGAGGGGATCCTCGTGATCGGGAGCGGGAACGTCGTGCACAACCTCGAGCTCTTCCGCGGCGAGGCGGGCGAGGAGAGCTGGCCGGCGCGCTTCGAGCGCTGCGTGCGCGACTGGATCATCGCATGCGATCACGACGCGCTGATCGACTATCACCGGCAGGGCTCCGACGCGCGGCTCGCGATCCCCACGCCGGATCATTACCTTCCGCTCCTCTACGTCGTCGCGCAGCAGCGCGACGACGATCCGGTCCGCGTGATCACCGAGGGCGCGCACGGCGCGATGAGCATGCTCTCGGTCGCGCTCGGATGAGCCTCGCGCACACGCTGCGTGAGGGGTGTGTGCAGCTCGAGCGCCTCTACGCCGAGCTGATCCGCGCCTACGTCCCCGAGAACCCGCAGTACGAGGTACGGCGGATTGTCGAAGATCTGCACAACAAGCGCGAGATCGTCTACGTGATGGGGCTCCTCTCCGAGGGCGAGAACGAGGCGGCGCTCATCCTCGCGCTCGCGGACGCGATGCTCGCCCAGACGCCGGAGAGCGAGGTCTCGCACCTCGTCGACGAGGCGTGGTACTACCTACGCACGTCGATCGACCCGCTCTGGCAGCTCGACGACGGGACGCCGTCGGCCGGCGCTGCGCTGACGTACCTGCGGGAGGTGCTGGAAGCGCGGCGCGACGCTCTCGCGCTGCTGCCGCCGCGCGCGCTGCCGCCCGACGATCCCGGGCGCAGCGCGCGGCGGCTGCGCGCGCTGCGCGAGGCGGATGCTCGACCCGTCTGAGCGTGGCGATCGATTCGCCGAGCTTGTCGCGGTCGGCGTGGGGGCCGCTCCCGGGTACGGCGGCAAGGTGGGAAGCGCTTGTGCGCTCGCCGTCGGGTCCGCGCTCGCGAGCCCCGAGGGCTGCGCCGGGACCGGCGTCTGCGGCCCCTGCGGGCGTTGGGGTTGCTGCGGCTGCGCCGGTTGCGCGACGCCGCGCCCCCCGCCCACGAGCGGGACGAGCGCCAACGCGGCGATCAGCGAGAAGGCGAAGACGCGCAAGCTTGTCACGCCCCCCTTCTACCCCGAAACCGCCACGGCCGCGCTAGGCCGGAGACGGGTCCGAGAGGGCGAGCGACGTGAGCTCGGCGATCGTGCTCAGCTGCGCGCGGTCGGCTTCCGAATACGCATGATGTCCCGTGTGGACCACCGCGACGTGGGCGACGAAGCCGCTTCGCGATCGTACGTTCGCGAGGAGAAAATCGACCGCGGGCCAGCCGACGGCATTGACCGCTTTGCCGAATTGACGCGAGAGCGCACGACTGGGCGGTGGTTGTTCCGAGAGGACCAGCACGTCGCCGGGCTGTGCGAGAGCGGTGGAAAAGTTCAGTTCTTCGATGACCGGCGGCGCGCAGGTCTCACGCAGAAAGGTGTGGACGACGTTCAGACGATGACACGTGTCGGCGGCGCCAAGCGCGGTAAGATCCTCCCATCCGCTCGGCTCGGCCCGCACGGTGCTCACCATGAGATCCGAGGTGAAATGGGTCGCACCGAACTCACGAACGATCGTCAGCGCTTCCACCTCCGAGCTCGCGGTCCAGAGTTGCCGCGTGAGCGATCGGAGCGATCTGAACGCATCGAGCACGTCGCGCGACCGCTGCTGGAGCGTCGAGGAGCGGAGCTCCGGCACGCCGAGTCGGAATAGCGAAGCGCGTTCGGCGGAGTCCAGCATCAGCACATCGGCGACGCGGGCGAGGAGGGGCGCGCTTGCGCGAACCAATCGGCCCGACTCGAGCGTGCAGTACCAGAGTCTGCTTATGCCGACGGCTTCGGCGACCTCCTCTTGCGTGACCGCCTTCCCGATGCGGAACGGCATCCGCAAGTGCGGACCGAGCGACTTCGCCTCCGCGTCGATTCGTGCGCGACACCGTTTGACGAACGCGCCCAGCTCGCTCTGCGCCTCGTCCCCACGCTCTCCCAGTCAATAGCGCAATTGAGTCGTGCTCGAGGCGCTTGCCTGAGAATGGAAAGGCCAAGGAAGCGCTGTGCGCGGGTTGTGATGGGGGTCGCCTTGGGAACAATGTACACCATCATGATTCGAACCATCGCTTTGGCCGCCGCGTTCGCGGCGAGCGCGCCGCTCGCACCGCAACTCGCGCAGGCCGCGCAAACCCAGGTCATGATCGGCACCGTGGAACACGTCTCGACGGACAACATCAAGATCAAGGAGCAGAAGTCGGGACAGGTGATCGGCTTCGTGCTCGTGCCCCACTTCAATCAAGTCTTCTCGCGCGACGGGAAGACGACGCAGCAGATGTCCGCGCTCAAGCCGGGAACGCCGGTGACGGTGTACTACGATCAAAAGGCGCTCGGCGCGCGTCATGCCGATCGCATCCTCATCAACGGGAGCGTTCACGGGGTCAAAGGCTGACCCGGGCCAGGCCTCGCCTCCAGGGGGAAAGGAGTGGGCGTCCCCTCGCTCGTTGAAAGACGAGTAGGGTACGCCCTTATTGTTCTCCCGTGAAGGTGTGGGCAGATCATGCGAAGATCGCTTTTCGCGACGCTCCTGAGCGCCGCCGTGTTCGTCATTTCATCTCTTCCGGCCGCCGCGTTCGACACGGGGCCGCACGCCAGTCTCACCGTCGACGCCCTGATGCGCTCCGGCTTCAACCGCAACGCGGCGAACGCGGTCCAGGTCGAGAATTGGCTGACCGACTACTATACGTCGACGCCGACGATCGGTAAGGACGCCCAGTGCCAGCTCGAGAAGCTGCACTTCGATGACGTCTTCTCGAACGGCGACATCACGAACTATTGGGCAACCTTCACCGCCAATACCAAAGCGGCGGCGAAGCGCGCCGAGACCGACAACGACGTCGTCGAATTCTACGTGGTGCTCGGGATCTCGCTTCACGTCGTGCAGGACTTCTACACGCACTCGAACTGGGTCGAGCGCAACGGCGCGAGCGGCGGCCCCTACAAGACCCGCACGTGGTTCGAAAGCTCGACGCCGCCGAGCGGACTCTACACCGGCTGGTACGACAACTGCCTGAAGATCCCGCAGGGCAGCCACGTCCCGCACGGCGGCTACACGTGGGGGATGAACCACGATTCGGTCGTGCGGCCCAACTACGATCGCGCGTACGTGTACGCCTTGGCCGCCTCGTACGAGTGGACGAAGAACGTGCTCGGCTGGGTCGGCTCCGACTTCCAGAGGAAGGTCTTGGCCTACAATCCCAGCGCGTCCGATGCGAAGGATCTCGCATACGATCAGGAAGCCTCGATCTATATCTCGGAGTGGATCCAGAACCCGGTGAACACCGCCGAGCTCGACGGGCATTGGAATGGGAACCGCAGCGGCTATGCGGCGGCGTTTGCGAAGTTCGCGGCGCAATGGACCGCGGCGCACGACTCGGTCTACGTGCGCACGTTCAAGAGCTCGCAGATGTACGCGGCGTTGAGCAAGAACCTCTACACGTCGACGACCGCCCCGATGCCCGCGTTCGCGAGCTATCCGACGACCGGGACGATCTTCGCGATGCGCACGCTGAGCGTGTACGCCAACTCGGCATTCACCGGGACCGATTCCTATTTCGGAACCTGGGCGGGGCTCAACGTCGGAAACGGCAACTATCCCTACCGCGACGCCTCGCAGTACCACCGCCCGCGCACGGCGGTGCCGTGGCTGCAGCTTACCTACGTCCCCGCCTCGCAGCAGTCGATCGACTTCACGTACTCCCTCTGGAACGAGTGGAACACGACGAACAACGACCTGGTCCCGATCCAGGGGAGCAACACGACGCTGCGGTTCGCGTGCCGCACGAGCAATGCGTCGTGCACCGGCAACATCTCGGGTGGTCCCTGGACGGCCGCGCAGCCGTACACGACCTCGGGGAGCGGGACCAACGGCGTGAAGGTACAGCTCTATTTCATGACGACGCCCGCCGCGCCGTAGCGGCGCGTCGGACGAGGGGCGCGATCTTCGGGTCGCGCCCCTCAATACGCGCAGGCGAACGACCGAGAGAGGAGGGAAGAGAACCGCAAAGGATCGGAGGAACGCTTTGCCCGCTGTGCCCATGACGCTCGACGTGAACGGACGTCGCCACACCGTCGCCGTCGAACCGGAGACCCCGCTGCTCTACGCGCTTCGCGACGAGCTGGGGCTGACCGGACCGAAGTTCGGGTGCGGGCTCGCGCAGTGCGGCGCTTGCACGGTGGTGCTGAACGGACGGGCGATTCGTTCGTGCGTGACGCCGGTGTCGAGCGTCGGCGCGCAGCCGGTCGTGACCGTCGAGGGGCTCGGCGACGAGCAGCGTCCGGATCCCGTGCAGGCCGCGTTCGTCGCGGAGCAGGCGGCGCAGTGCGGCTATTGCATCAGCGGGATGATCATGAGCGCGCACGCGCTGCTCGCCGCGAACCCGCATCCTTCGGACGAGGAGATCCGCACCGCGCTGAACGGGAACCTCTGCCGCTGCGGGACCCACCTGCGCATTCTGCGCGCCGTGAAACGCGCCGCGGGGGTGACCGCGTGAGCGCCGCCGTCGATCGCGCGACGTTCCTGCGCCGCGCCGGCGCACTCGTCGTCGCCTTCAGCTTTCCCGGCACCGTGCCGGCGCTCGCACAAGAAGCGGCCGCGCCCAACGGGCCGGCGACGCGCCGCAAGACACCGTCCTATCCGAACGTCGACCAGTGGCTCGCGATCGAGCCCGACGGTGCGGTTTCCGTCGCGTTCGGCAAGGTCGAGCTGGGGACGGGGATCGCGACCGCGATGCTGCAGCTCGTCGCCGACGAACTGGACGTCCCGCTCGCGCAGATCCGCCTGGTCGACGTCGCCACGACGCACGTGCCGAACCAAGGCTACACCTCGGGAAGCACGAGCCTTTCGCTCGGCGCCGTCCCGATCCGCCGAGCCGCCGCGACCGCGCGCGCGACGCTGCTCGGCCTCGCGGCCGATCACTTCAAGATCGACGCCGCCGCCCTGGAGACGCGCGAGGGCGCGTGCTTCGTCACCGCCGAGCCGTCGCGCCGAGCGACGTACGCCGAGCTGATCGGGGGGCACGCGTTCGGCGAGCCGATCGCGGCGCACCCGCAGATGCGCGACCCTAGCACCTATCGCGTCGTCGGCACGTCGCTCCCACGCGTCGACATCCCCGCGAAGGTGAGCGGCACGTTCACGTTCGTGCAGAACGTGCGCGTTCCGGGGATGCTCCACGCGCGCGTCGTGCTCCCGCCGCGCCTGGGCGCGCAGCTCGCGAGCTACGATGCGGGCTCGCTGCGCGGCATCCCGGAGCCGGTCCGCGTCGTGCGCAAGGGCAACTTCCTCGCGGTCGTCGCCCAGAAGGAATGGCATGCGGTTCGCGCCGCGCGCGAGCTGAAGACCACGTGGAGCGAGGGGACCGCCCTTCCGGCACCGGAGCGGCTCTGGGAGACGGTGCAGCAGATCCCGGGCAAGTCGCGCGAGCTGGCCAACACCGGCGACGTCGACGCGGTGTTCGCGAGCGCGAAACGGACGATCGCGGCTCGGTACGAATGGCCGTATCAGTCGCACGGCTCGATCGGGCCCTCGTGCGCGCTCGCCGAGGTCCGTGACGGCGGCGTGACCGTCTGGTCGCCGGTGCAAGGCGTCTACCCCCTGCGCGACGCGATTGCGGCGTTCTTGGAGTTGCAGGCCGAGAAGGTGCAGGTCGTCTACGCCGAGGGCGCCGGCTGCTACGGGCACAACGGTGCCGACGACGCGTCGACGGCCGCGGCGCTGATCGCGCACGAGATCGGCAAGCCGGTGCGCCTGCAGTACATGCGCGCCGACGAGACCGGCTGGGATCCGAAGGGACCCGCGACCGTGCACGAGATGAAGGGCGCGCTCGACGAGCACGGGATGATCGCGGCGTGGGAAGGACACATCTGGACTCCGACGCACAGCACGCGTCCCGACGGCCATCCCGCCAACACGCTGCCCGGTCAGCTCACCGGCGCGCCGGCCGCGCCGGTGTACTACAACGGCGGCGACCGCAGCGCGCTGACGAACTACACGCTCCCCGCACAGCACGTCAGCATGCTCTATCAGGAGCGCGCCGTGATCCGGCAGTCGTCGATGCGCGGGCTGGGCGGAACGCAGAACTCGTTCGCCAACGAGTCGTTCGTCGACGAGCTGGCGCACGCGGCGAGCGTCGATCCGATCGCCTTCCGACGCCGGCATCTCACGGACCCTCGCGCGCTCGCCGTCCTCGACGTGGTCGCACCGCAGTACAAGCCCGGTCGCGGCGTCGCGTTCGTGCACTACGAGAACACCGAAGCCCTCGTCGCCGCCGTGGTCGACGTGAGCGTTGACCGCGAGACCGGTGTCGTGCGCGTCAATCAGGTCTGGATCGGGCACGACTGCGGCCTGATCGTCAACCCCGACGGGCTGCGCAACCAGATCGAGGGCAACGTGATCCAGGCGACGAGCCGCGCGCTGCACGAGGCGGTGCGGTTCGACGGCTCGCGCGTCGCGAGCGTCGACTGGGCATCGTATCCGATCCTACGCTTCCGCGAGATCCCGGAAGTCTCGATCACGGCGATCGATCGCCCGCACGAAAAGATACGTGGCGCGGGCGAGGCGGCGACGACCGTGATGGCGCCCGCGATCGCGAACGCGATCTTCGCACAGACCGGCAAACGCTTGCGCCGCGTCCCGTTCACACCGGACGCGGTGTTGGCGGCACTACGGGCCTGACCCAAACGATACCCTCCGTCACCCTGAGCGTGTCGAAGCGCGTTGCGCGCAAAGGGTTCTCGACAAGCGCAGGGTGAGGGGGCGTGCGGCGATGCGGACCGTCAGCGTCGCGACGAGCGTCCACACGATGGCGAGCAGCGCGAGCTGGACGGCGGCGACTAGCGAGAACAGAGCGGCGTGGGTCGCCGTGAAGAGCGCGTCGGTCCCCGCCGTCAGCATCCCGGTCGCGAACGTGAAGGCCCACCAGCGCTGCGAGAACGGCATCCCTGCGCGTACCGCGCGGACCGTGGCGACGAGCGCGAGCGCGAGCCAATAGCTCGCGAAACCCCACACGAACATACCGTACACGACGGCCGCGACGACGAAGCCGTTGCCGAACTCCGGCCAGATCCCGGCGGCGCCCGTGCCGAGCGCGTAGGCGCCGGCGATCGATTGCCCGAGCGGACCGACGACGAGCCACATCCCGGGCGTGAGCCCGCCGGTCGGGATCTTGTGGAAGAGCAGCCGCGCGTAGTAGACCGCGATCTTGAGCGCGGTCAGCGCGAAACCGACACTCAGCAACGCGTACGCTACGACGAGGATGCTCGGCCGCAGCGGCGCCGGAAACGTCGGTAATAGCAGTGCCGCGGGGACGGCCGCGACGACGGGCGGCACGACGGGGAGCACCCACGTTCCGAGCACGCCGTCTGGCCGCAGATCGTGTTCGGTGACCATGAGATACGGAACGATGAACGCGCTGAAGAGGCTCCCGGCGACGCCGAAGATCCAGAGCGCCTGCGCCGCGACGATCGCCACAGTTCCGCCGCCGTGGGGCGCCGCGATCCGCACGAGTCCGACGACGATCGCAAACGCGGCCATCGGCGGAAGCCCCCACAGCTGCGCCGTCGCCGGGTCGCGCAGCTGCGCGACGAAGTCGCCGGGCGCGAGGAGCACGCGTAGCGTGAGCAGCGGAAACAGGATCGCGAAGACGATCGCCGCGAGCGACCAGATCGCCGGTCCGGCGACGTTCGCCCCGGGGACCGGGTACGGCGAGGCCACGATCGCAAGCCCCAGCGCGCCCGTGCCCATGACGCTGCTGAACCACGAGGGATCTACCGCTGCGAGCACGCGGCGAAGCTGTTCCATCGCCGCAGCGTACGGCCTCACGTCTCAGGCAGGCAAATAGGCGCGTCCTACGACGCGAGAGGTGCACTGTATCGCGCATCCGCCGATCGCGAGGACGGTTCGTAAAGCGGCGTATGGCACAGGGAAAGACGATCGCGGTTCTTGGAACGGGAACGATGGGCGGGATCTTCGCGCGGCGGTTGCTCGCGGCGGGGATGCAGGTGAGCGTGTGGGATCTCAATCATGCCGCGGCTGCGAAGCTCGCCGAGGCGGGCGCCGCGGTCGCAGAGCGTGTCGAAGATGCGGTCGCTCAGGCGGACGTCGTCCTGACGATGGTGCCGACGATCGCGTCGATCGAGGAAACGATGCCGCGCGCGCTCGCGGCGATGAAGCAGGACGCGATCTGGCTGCAGATGAGCACGATCGGCGTCGAGGGGACGCAGCGCGCGTACAAGCTCGCCGGCGAGAAGCGCGCCGACGTCGTCTTCGTCGACGCGCCGGTCTCCGGATCGAAGACGCCGGCGGAGAACGGCAAATTGCTGATCCTGGCCTCCGGGCCCGCCACGGCGCTCGACGTGCTCGCGCCGGTGTTCGACGTGCTCGGTCAGAAGACGATGCGCTGGGAGCGCGTCGGTGCCGGCTCGCAGATGAAGCTGGTCATGAACACCTGGCTTGCCGTGCTCGGTGAGGGGATGGCGGAGACGGCGACGCTCGCGCAATCCCTCGATCTCCCGCTCGAAGATTTCGCCGCGTGCCTCTCGAGTACGCAGCTCAACGCGCCCTGGGCGCTCACGAAGCTGCAGAAGATCCAGCAGAACACGTTCGACGCCGAGTTCGCTCTCGGTCTCGCGACCAAGGACGTCCATCTCGCGCTCGATGCGGCTGCGCACGCGAAGGCGAAGCTCCCGGTCGTCGAGTCGCTCGCGGCGCAGTGGGATCGTGCGCTGCAAGCCGGCTACGGCGACCGGGACGTGATCGGCGCGTATCTCGCGCTGGGCGAGTCAGCCTAGCGCGAAGCTGCCGTTGCGCCAGCGGGTTCGCTCGTCACGTCGACCTCTCCAGAGATCACGCCGATCGGACGGCCCGCGCGGCCGGCGAGCATGTTGCCGACATAGAGCGCGAGCACCGCGGTCACGACGAGCGCGCCCGCGATCGCCAGCAGACCGGCATGGAACGTGCCGGTCGATTCGGTGAGCGCCCCGATCGCGTACGGGCCGACGAAGCCGCCCAGGTTGCCGATCGCGTTGACGAGCGCAATCCCCGCGGCGGCGCCGGTGCCGACGAGGAACGTCGAGGGCAGCGCCCAGAACGGCGGGCGCGCCGTCATCATCCCGAGCGAGCAGAGCGAGAGACCGGCGACTGCGATCCCGAGCGACGGCGTCGCGATCGCGAGCCAGAGACCCAGCGCCGAGAGGATGCACGACGCGGCGACCTGGAGCGGACGACGCCCGACGCGGTCGGAGACCAGGCCCCACGCCAGCATCCCGACGATCGTGACGAGGTACGGCACCGCGCTGAGCATGCCGACCTGCATCGAGGAGATCCCGTAGCTCTTGAGGATCTGCGGGAGCCAGAGCGTGATCCCGTACATCCCGATCGTGAGCCCGACCTCGACGAGAGCGAGGAGCAGCACGCGCGAGTCGCGCAGCGCCTCCCACAGCCCCGAGAGGTGGCTGTGATGCTCGTGCGCCAGCTCGTTGGCGAGCCAGTCGCGCTCCGCGTCGTTCAGCCAGCGCGCGCTGGACGGGCGATCGGAGAGCACGAACATGCTCAGCACGCCGAGTGCGATCGCCGGGACGCCTTCGAGGACGAACAGCGCCTGCCACGGAGCGAGGCCGAAGAACGAACCGTGCGCGAGGATCGCGCCGGAGACGGGGCCGCCGATGATGCTCGAGAGCGGGGTCGCGAGCAGGAAGAACGCCATCATCTGGCCGCGATAGCGGTTCGGGAACCACGTGCTCAGGTAGAAGACGACGCCCGGGAAGAAGCCCGCCTCGGCGATCCCGAGCAGGAAGCGCGCGCCGTAGAACGTGGGTACGTTCGTCACCAGCGCCATCAGCGTTGCGACGATCCCCCAGGTGACCATGATGCGCGAGAGCCAGACGCGCGCGCCGATCTTCTCCATGAAGACGTTGCTCGGGACCTCGAAGATGAAGTACCCGATGAAGAAGATTCCTGCTCCCCAGCCGAAGACGGCGGGCGAGAAGTGCAGGCTCTTGTTCATGTCGAGCGCGGCGAAGCCGACGTTGACGCGGTCGACGAAGTTGACGAAGTAGAGGACCATCGCGAACGGGACGATCCGCAAGCAAATCTTGCGGATCAGCGCCCGTTCGTCGATCGACGCCATAGGGGGCGTTACCCCGCGACCTTCGCGGTCGCGGGCGCCAGCGCCGCGATCACGGCCTTGGTCACGTCTTCGGTCGTCGCGTTGCCGCCCAGGTCCGGCGTGACGATCCCGTCGCCGGTGACCGTTTCGACCGCCTTCATCAAGCGCGCGGCGGCAGCGGATTCGCCGAGATGCTCGAGCATCATCACCGCGCTCCAGAGCGAACCGACGGGGTTCGCGATCCCCTTGCCGGTGATGTCGAACGCCGAGCCGTGGATCGGCTCGAACATCGAGGGGTAGCGGCGCGAGGGATCGAGGTTCGCCGTCGGCGCGATCCCCATGCTGCCGGCGAGCGCGGCGGCGAGGTCGCTCAGGATGTCGGCATGCAGGTTCGTCGCGACGACCGTGTCGATCGAGCCGGGGTTCTTCACCATACGCGCGGACATCGCGTCGACGAGCTCACGCTCCATCTTGACCTGCGGGAAGTCCTTGGAGACCGCTTCGGCGACCTCGTCCCAGAGCACCATCCCGTGGCGCTGCGCGTTCGATTTGGTCACGACGGTGAGCAGCTTGCGCGGGCGCGAGGCGGCCAGCTCGAAAGCGAAGCGGATCACGCGCTCGACGCCGGTGCGGGTGAAGACGGCGACCTCGGTGCCGACCTCGATGGGTTGTCCGCGGTGCGTGCGGCCGCCCATCCCGGCGTATTCGCCCTCGGTGTTCTCGCGCACGATCACCCAGTCGAGCTCGTGCTCGCCGAGGTCGCGCAGCGGGCTCTTCACGCCCGGAAGAACGCGCGTCGGGCGGACGTTCGCGTACTGGTCGAGGCCCTGGCAGATCGGCAGACGCAGACCCCAGAGCGTGATGTGGTCGGGGACCTGCTGGCTGCCGACCGCGCCGAAGTAGATCGCGTCGAAGCTCTTGAGCGTCTCGACGCCGTCCTCGGGCATCATCACGCCGTGCTGGAGATAGTAGTCGGAGCCCCATGGGAACGACGTCACGTCGAGCTTGAAGCCGCCGTCGACCTTCTGCAGCGATTCGAGCACGCGCAAGCCGGCGGAGATCACCTCGGTTCCGATCCCGTCGGCGGGGATGGCGGCGATGCGATAGGTCTTCATGCGGGTTGCTCCTCGAGGCGGGCGAGTCGGACGAAAGTTATTCTGGGGCGACGTTCCGGCAGAGAATATCGCCTGCGCGGCACAGGAACCAGGGCCGTGGTGCGCTCAAATCGTTTCAGAATCTGTAACGATGGAGTCCAGGATGCGCACGCACGACGTCGGCCTGCGGGATCTCGAGATCTTCCTCGAGTTCTCGCACACCGAGCACATGGGTCAAGCAGCCGAGGCACTGGGGACGAGTGTACCCTCGATCCAGCGCGCTGTACGCGTGCTCGAGGTCCAGCTCGGCGTGCCGCTCGTCGAACGTGACGGGCGTCGCATCCGCTTGCTGCACGCCGGCCGCGTCCTGGCCGAGCACGCGTCGCGCGTGCTGCGCTCGCGCGCCGACGCGGTGGAGGCGACGCTCGCGGCGTCGGGCCGCAAGCAGATGACGCTGCGGATCGGCCACATGTTCTCGCTCGGGCTCTCCGTCGTCCCGCGATACGTGGCGCGCGTCCTCGAACGCGAGCCGGGGACGCGCGTGCAGCTGCGCCACGGCCCGACGCACGCGCTCATCGCCGCGCTGCTCGCCGGCGAGATCGATGCCGCGTTCGTGGCGCCGTGCCCCAACGAGCCCGATCTCGCGGTGATCCCGCTCTTCACCGAGCCGGTGCTCCTCGCGATCGCCGCCGGCGATCCGCTTGCGCGCGCGGACTCGGTCGAGTTGGCGACGCTGCGCGACCGTCCTTTCGTGGCGCTTCCCGAAGGGGCCGGAAGTCGCTACGATCTCGTGCAGGCGTGTGCGCGTGCCGGCTTCGCGCCGAAGATCACCGTCGAGGTCGGGGACATGTATACGCTGGAAGGCGCCGTCGGTGCGGGCCTCGGCGTCTCGATCGTGCCCAGGAGCATGAGCGAGCACTCGCACCCGCGCGTCGCGCGCGTCCCGCTCGCCGAGGCGGTGCCGACGACGCGTGAGGTCGGCCTGGTCTACCCGCGCAACGCGCCGCGCCACGGCGCGCTCGCGCACCTGCTGAACCTCGCGGCTCAGCCGGTGAAGGCGCGGCCGAAGAGCGTGTTCTCGCCGAAGTAGACGCGGTCGCCGGAGACGAGCAAACCGTTCGGGAAGGCGCGTCGGCGGTGTCGTTTTGCGGTGACCCCGTTCGTCATCGAGGCAGTACGTTCGACCGATTCACGAACCGGAGGAGACCTATGGCCGACATCATGCATCAGATCAACATCCAGACATCGCTGGAAGAGGTGTACCGCGCGATCACGACCGCCGAGGGCGTGCGCAACTGGTGGACACGCGACGCCGTGCTCGAGACCTCCGGCTGAGCCGGTTTTTTGCGCGTTAAGGGGTCTGGCGGCGGAGCCGGCGCGCGCGTCGGCGCAGCACCGCCCACGCCTGGCGGTCGGCGTCGGAGATCGCGCTGAGCGCCCCGAGCGCGCTGTACGCGAACGCGCCCCATGACGGCCAGGCGACGACGCCCGGGAAGCTCGTGAGCCACCACACCAGCGCGCCGTACGCGACGATCGCGGCGGCGAATACGCCGTACTTCACGATGAAATAGCTGCGCTCGGGCCGCCGGCCGGCGGGACGGCTGCCGCGCGTGAGGTCGGCGAGCGGGCGGATGGCATAGCTCAGGGCGAGCGGGACGAGCCAACCGAGCACGAGGGTCGCGGCGAAGACGATGACGGTCGTGGGTGAGGGGGCAGGCACTACGCCGACCTTAGCACGGAGTCGGCCCATGCGTCGACGCATCCCCGAATCGCGTCGCGCACGTCACGAGTACGGCTCAGGCGTTCGTCGTGCGGCCCGGCGAACGAGAAGGAGGGACGCGCAGTCAGGCGCAGCACGTCCGGTCGTCGTCGCGCGCCTCGGTGTCTTCGTGGACGAAGTACGTCTCCCAGCGGCGCCCTTCCGGGTCCGTCGCCCAGACCTTGGTCTGATTCGCGTAGCAGCACGTCTCTTCGCGCTCGACGTCGACCGCGTACCCGGCGCTCTGGAGGCGCGCGACCTGCGCATCCACGGCGTCGGTCGAATCGACGACGATCCCAAAATGCTCGCCGCGCCCGGCCTGCGCGTTTGCGTCGAGGTCGAGCGCGAGCTCCAGTCCGGGCTCCTCGGTGATGAACAGCGCGTAGTCGTCGAGCCGCTTCGCGGGCGGCGCGCCCAGCAACGTCGAGTAGAACGTGACGCTGGAACCGAGGTCGCGTGTGGCGAGGTTGAGGTGCATCTTCATGCGAGGATCTCCTGCGGGATGACGGAGCGAATCGCGGCGTCGACGCGGCTGCGCGCGTCGGCGGCGAGGCGGTAATAGACCCAGGTGCCGCGGCGCTCCCACGTCACGAGGCCGGCATCGCGCAGGATCTTGAGATGGTGCGAGACGGTCGGCTGTTCGAGCGGAAGCGCTCCGGTGAAATCGCAGACGCAGACCTCGTCCTCGGCGCGCGCCAGCGTCGCGAGCATCGCGAGGCGATGCGGGTCGGCGAGAGCCTTGAAGAGGGCGGCCTCCGCGGCGCGATCGCTCCGATCGACGGCGGGAGGCGGGCAGCAGCGCTGCATTGACATATATCGATGCTAGGTGCTGTATCGAAGTATGTCAATGCTATGCGCAAAAAAAAGCCCACCCGTGTCGGTCACGGGCGGGCTTTGGGCAATCCCGTGGCCGGCGCGGCGCTATGCCGCGTCCGACTCGGTCGTGCGGCGCGGGATCGGGAGGACGGCGCGGGCGTGGGAGCCACGCTTCGGGCGGCGGGTGAGGCTGAACTCGCGCGTCAGCGCGGAGACGAGGAAGAGTCCTCGTCCCGTCTCGCTCGTCGCGGAGGGCAGGGCAGCCGCGCCTTCATAGCCGGGGCCGTGATCGAGGACATGGAGGACGGGGGTCTCCTCATGCCACTCGATCGCGACCTCGGCGACGCCGGGAGCGTGGCGGACGACGTTCCCGACGAGCTCGCCGACGACGAGCTCTGCGCTCGCGTAGTCGGCGTCGTGGTGGCCTTTCGTGCGCAGGTATGCGAGCAGCCGCGTCCGCAGGTCGTACGCAGCGCGCGCGTCGCGCGCGTCGAAGGTCCAGTGCATGGTTGGTTAGAGTCCGGGACGGACCACGACGATCGCGCGGGCCCAGCCGTTGTGCGTGCGGATCCGCACGACATAGCCGTTCGGTGCGCGATCCTCGACCTGGAAGCCGGCGCGGATCGCGTCGCTCAGGGAGTTGAAGACGGTCATCGCACCGCTATCCTAGGCGATCGACGTTTCGGTGTCTGCCAAGTGACACTTAACAACACAACGCGAGCGAGGGGAAGACGCTGGGCGGCCGTTCGTGCGCAAAGCGGGCGAGCTCGGTCAGGTCGCGTACTCCTCGTTGCAGAAGCGGTGGTTGTTCTGTCCGGCCGGCGGCATTTGACAGTCCGTCGGCGCGCGACGCATAGTCATCCGGATGCGCATGCGTAGCCTTGGTACCGGTCCCGTCGTCTCCGAGCTCGGTCTGGGCTGCATGGGAATGTCGGACTTCTACGGACCGGCGGACGACGCCGAGAGCCTCGCGACGATCGCGGCGGCGCTCGATGCGGGTGTGACGCTGCTCGACACCGGCGACTTCTACGGGATGGGGCACAACGAGCTGCTCGTGCGCGACGGACTGCGCGGGCGGCGGCGCGAGGACGTGCGGATCAGCGTCAAGTTCGGTGCGCTGCGCGGTCCCGACGGCACCTGGTCGGGGTATGACGCGCGTCCGGCGGCGGTGAAAAACTTCCTTGCATACACGCTGCGCCGGCTCGGCACCGACTACGTCGACGTCTATCGCCCCGCGCGGCTCGATCCGGCGGTCCCGATCGAGGAGACGGTCGGGGCGATCGCCGAGCTGGTGCAGGCCGGGTACGTGCGCCACATCGGGCTCTCCGAGATCGGCGCGCAGACCTTGCGCCGCGCGCACGCCGTTCATCCGATCGTCGACCTGCAGATCGAGTACTCGTTGTTCTCACGCGCGATCGAAGCCGAGATCCTGCCGACGGCGCGCGAGCTCGGCGTCGGGATCACCGCGTACGGCGTGCTCTCGCGCGGCTTGTTGAGCGGGCATTGGGCGAAGGACCGGCCCGTCGTGCGCGGCGACTTCCGCTCGCACAGCCCGCGCTTCACCGAGACGAACGTAGAGCGGAATCTCGCGCTGGTGGAGGCGCTGCGTGCGGTCGCCGCGGCGCAGGGCGCGACGGTCGCGCAGCTCGCGATCGGGTGGGTGCTCTCCCGCGGCGCCGACGTCGTGCCGCTGATCGGTGCGCGCACGCGGGAGCGGCTGAATGAGGCGCTCGCCGCAACCGCGCTGCGGCTCGACGCCGAGGAGTTGGCGCGGATCGAGCGCGCCGTCCCGGCGGGTGCCGTCGTCGGCGCGCGCTATGCGGAGCCGCAGATGCGGATGCTCGACAGCGAACGCCACGCGAGCGTCTAGCGCAAGTCGATTTTGCCGTCGATGACGTAATGGAGGGCGATCGGGCCGATATCCAGCGTCATCTTCGCGTTCAGGGTGTCGGTGTCGGAGATCGTCCCGGCAGCGACGGCGTCGCGGACCGCTTTTTCGATCTCGCGCTGCGATGTCACGCCGACGACTTTGAGGTACTTGCGGACCGAGATGTTGAAGGCGTCTTCGTCCATCGGATCGCTCCTTGGCGGGTGTGGGCTGGTGCGTTCGCCGCGCGGGGTCAGCCGGCCCCGTAGCGCTCGCGGTCGACGACGTCCGCGAGCGGCAGCGCGGATTCCCAGCCGGCCGTGACGAGATCGGGCTCGGCGGCGAAGCGGTCGACGTAGCCGATGCATAGGTAGGCGACGACCGCGATCTCCGCGGGGATCGCCAGGATGGCGCGCAGCGCGTCGGGTTCGATGATGCTCACCCAGCCGACGCCCAAGCCCTCGGCGCGCGCGGCGAGCCAGAGGTTCTGCACGGCGCAGACCGTCGAGTACCGGACCATCTCCGGCATCGTCTGACGACCCAGGCCGTGGCCGCGCGCGGGGCGATCGTCGCAGACGACGCAGAGGTTGACCGGGGCGCTGCGGATGCCCTCGAGGCGCAGCGCACGGTATGCGGCAGCTTGTTCGCCGGCATAGCGCTCGGCAGCGCGTTCGTTCGCCGCGGTGAACGCGGCGTGGACCGCGTCGCGCGTGGACGGATCCCGCACGACGATGAAGCGCCAGGGCTGCGAGAGGCCGACCGACGGCGCGCGGTGTGCCGCATCGAGGACGCGCAGCAGCACGTCGTCGGGGACCTCGTCGGCACGAAAGTCCCTGCGCACGTCGCGCCGGCTGGCGATCACGCGGTAGATCGCCTCGCGCTCTTCGGCGCTGAACTCCTCGCTGCGGGTCACACACGGCTTCTTGCGCGCGCGGCCGCCGCGACCCAGCCGAGCGGCGAAGCCGTCACCGATCTCCTGCGCGTGGGCTCGCCCGTATCGGCGCCGGGTGTCCGTTGTACGCGACCGTTCGTACGCCGTCGATCGCGGCATCCAGCGCGGCGAAGCGATCTCGTTCGCAGTCGCAGCGCTTTTTCGCATCGCCGGCGCATCCGGCGGCATCATGTTTCCCGAGGTCATGCCCGCAGGGGCAAAACACCATGTTCTCCATCGGTCAGGTCTTGCATCGTCTCCAGGAGCGCCGCGGACGGCGACCCGGTAACATCGTCCGCGCAGAAGAGGTCGCGCCGCCGGGCCGGACTTGACGCTCGGCTAGGCAGCGACCAAAAGAGGTATTGCCCACCACAGCCGCGAGGCTAACCCCTCCCACGAGTCGGCCGGCGTCCGCCGCCCGCTCGCTCGGCAGGTGGTCAACGGGCGTCGGCGTCAAGGCTCGCTGCCTGACAGCTCCGAGCTAGGAGGCAACGATGAGGATACTCAGTCGGCGTTCGGCGATTTCCGTGAGCGCGGCGGCGTCGTTCGCGGCGTTGAGCGGGATCGCTCCCGCGGCGGAGGCGCAGACGCAGCCGAAGCCCGCTGCCGCGGCGGCGCAGAGCGCGTCGGTGATCGCGCTCTACAAGAAGCCGGCCGACAAGGCCGCGTTCGACGCGTATTACGCAAACCATCACGCGCCGCTCGCGAAGACGTTGCCGGGACTGCAAACGTACACCATCAGCCGTCCGTTGACCGACAAGGACCCGTATTATCTCGTAGCGGTGTTGACGTTCCCGTCGATGGACGCGCTCAACGCCGCCCTCAAGTCCTCGCAGGGCCAAGCCGTCGTCGCCGACCTGAAGAACTTCGCGCAGGCCGGCGTCGAGATACTCGCGATCGACAACGTCCCGGTATGAAGAAGAGGGCCCGGTTTTCCCGGGCCCTCGAAGGCTTTCCTTAGCGCACGGCGTTTGCGGCCCAGTCGGCCCAGAGTCGTTCGCGGTCGATGCGGCGGACGATGTCGCCGGGGTTGTGTCCGTTGACGGGGATCCCGATGAAGCGCACGCGTTTGCCGTTGTCCTTGAGCGTGCGATACATGCGGAACGACTGCGTGACCGGAACGCGCGCGTCGCCGATGTCGCTCACGATCAGCACCGGGCAGGTGACTTGCGTCGCATACGTGATCGGCGACTGCGCGCGATAATCGGCGAGGTTGTTGCCGACGTGCGGTGACCCTTTGAACGTGAAGCCGATCTGCACATTGCCGTCGCCCAGATCGTACATGTCGACCCAGTCGTTGACGGCGGCGCCGCTGAACGCGGCCTTCCAGACGTGCTCGTGCGTCATCAGCCAGGACGTCATGAAACCGCCGTAGCTCCAGCCGCTCACGACGATCTTGTTCTCGTCGACGACGCCGAGCTTCTCGACTGCGGCGAGCCCGGCCATCACGTCGTGGTCGGGGCCGTCGCCGGCGTCCATGTAGATCGCGCGTTGGTAGGCGTTGCCCTCGTTGTCGCTGCCGCGGTAGTTCGGCTGGAAGACGAACATCCCGCGGCCTGCGAGCGACTGCGCGAGGCTGTCCCAGGTGAGCGTCGAGGCGAAGGTGGGGCCGCCGTGGACGACCAGGACGAGCGGGTATTTTTTCCCGGAGACGTAGTGCGCGGGATAGGTCAGTGTGCCGTCGTGCTCCATCCCGTTCGGGGTCGTCCAGGTCAGCGCGACCATCGCGCCGAGCGCGTGCGCAACGGCGAGGTCGTTGACGTGCGTGAGGCGGCGCGGCGCCGCGGCCGGACGCGCTTGGTAGTAGAGCTCGGCGGGGTGCGTGGTCGTCGTGCCGACGTAGGCCAGCGCGCCCTGCTTCGCGACCGCGGCTTCGAGCCAGAAGCCTTGATTGGGCGCGACCGCGTCGGTGCCGATTCGCGTCGACCGCCCGTCGGTGCGCAGCAGCCAGAGCGCGTTGCGCGTGCCGTCGTGCGCACCGACGAGCATCGTCGTCGGGTTCAGCCACTGCACGCGGAACGTGTTGTGGTCGAACGCGCGCAGCAGCGTCCCACGGCCTGCTTCGCCGTGCTCAGCATGACGGAGCGTCGTGACGTAGACGCCGTTCTCGTTGTTCGGATCGTCGTCGCGATTGGCGAGGTAGGCGATGTGCGCGCCGTCGGGTGCGAAGGCCGCGAACGACTCGAATTCGTGACGGCCGGTCAGCGCGGTGACGGCGTGCGTGCGCAGGTCGAGCACCGCGGTCTCGCTGCGGTATGCGTCGCCGTCGTGGGTGTTGGGGACGCGGCCGAAGAGCAGATGCGTGCCGTCGGGGGACCACGAGAGCGGCGAAGCCGGCGGCGAAGGCGGATACGACGTGGAGACGCTCCACGTGCCCGACGTCAGGCGCTGCGGGCGCCCGCCCTCAGCCCCCACCAGCCAAAGGTGCGAGGGCGGATCGTCGCTGCGCGTCAGATAGTCGTCGTCAGTGATCTCGAAGAAGTCGTGGTGCTGCGCGAGCGCCTTCGGCGCGGGATCGGCGGTGACGTAGGCGAGCGCGGTGCCGTCGGGCCGCCAGGCGAACTGCTGCACGCCTTCGGCCGTCGTCGTGAGCTGTTTCACGGCGCCGGTTCGCAGGTTCAGCACGTCGATCTGCCGGTGGTGCTGTTGGTCTTCGGCCAGGAACGCGAGGCGCGTGCCGTCGGCGGCATAGGCCGGTTGCGCGACGCCGGTGCGTTTCTTCGCCGGCTGCGTCACGGTGCCGGTCGCGACGTCGACGAGGGCGAGGCTCGCGACGCTCTTGTCGTGCGCGACGTCCTGGACGGTGCGCACGAGCGCGATCGTCCGCCCGTCGGGAGAGAACGCCGGCGCGGAGAGGCCGACGAGCTGGGCATCGTCCGCGGGTGTGTAGACGGGCGGCGCGGCGAGCGCCGGAGCGCTGACGACGGCGAGCGCCGTCGCGGTCGTCAGAAGGCGGAGGACGATCTGCATCCTCGCCGGTACGCGAGTAGGGACGGGAACCCCTCGGTTGTATCGTAGGTCTCGGCGGGCTGATGCCGGCGGCCGGGCCACGAACCGGTCGGGGATGGAGAAGACGGCCCCGACTCTCGCGCTCGCCCTTGCAATCACGGCAAGTTCGCGGCTGCGGCTGGAAGAGCGTGAGCCGGCGTTTCGCGCCGCGTTCGTTGCGGCGGTCGCGGCGCTGGACGATGCCGACGTCATGTATCGGCGGGCGATCGAGACGGCCGTGCCTTCCGAGGCGGCCGCGATCGTCGCGGCGATGCGGTCGTTTCGGGAGCAGGTCGCCGGCGTGCGGGAGCGGGCTCGGGAGGCGATCGGCGAGGCGTATCGCCGGCATGGCCGCGTCTACGGGGCGTTCGATCCTCTCGATGCGTATCTACCGCCGACCGATGGGCTTTCGCACGCCGATGCGACGCGGGTCGCGACGATGGCCGACACGGCGCGTGGGCAGGTCGATACGCTGCGCGCACAGGTGAATCAGGGAGTCGTCGCGCGGCTGGCGCCGCCGCAGATCGAGATGCTGATCGCGGCGAAGCGCCGGCGGCGTGAGGCGTTCGAGGCGGCGTTACGCGGCGCGGTGGAGAGCGTCGTCGGCGGAGACGTGACGCGGGACGAGAGAGAGAAGACGGTTTATGGGCTGGTCGCGCTGGCTGATGGGTGGTATTGACGGGACCCGTCCTTCGACGAGCTCAGCATGACGTCGGCGGCGATTTCGAAGGAGCGCAGGCGCGCGGCGTGGTCGTAGACGTGCGAGGTCAGCATCAGCTCGTCGCAACCGGTGCGGGCGATGAAGGCCGCGATCCCGTCGCGGACGGTGTCGGGGTTGCCGACGACGGTGCACGCGAGCGCTTCGTCGACGCCGGCGCGCTCCATCGGAGACCAGCGTGACTCGGGGTCGTCGACGGGCGGCTCGAGGACGGTCGGCGTGCCGCGGCGCAGGTTGACGAACTGCTGCTGCAGCGAGGTCATCAGGCGCCGCGCCTCGGCGTCGGTGTCGGCGGCGAAGACGTTTAGGCACACCATCGCGTAGGGACGTTCCAGCGCTTCCGACGGGCGGAACGTCGCGCGGTAGACGTCAAGCGCGGCCATCATCGCGGCGGGCGCGAAGTGCGAGGCGAAGGCGAACGGCAGGCCGAGGAGCGCCGCGAGCTGCGCGCTGAAGAGGCTCGAGCCCAAGAGCCAGAGCGGGACGTCGAGCCCGGCGCCCGGCACGGCGCGCACCGCCTGGTTCGGCTCGGCGGGCCGGAAGTAGGATTGCAGCTCCATGACGTCCTGCGGGAACGACTCGCCGCCGTCGTAGTCGCGGCGCAGCGCGCGCGCCGTGCGCTGGTCGGTACCCGGCGCGCGCCCGAGGCCCAGATCGATGCGGCCGGGGAAGAGCGAGGCCAGCGTCCCGAACTGCTCGGCGATCACGAGCGGCGCGTGGTTGGGGAGCATCACGCCGCCCGAGCCCACGCGGATCGTTGAGGTGCCGCCGGCGACGTGCGCGATCACGATCGAGGTCGCGGCGCTCGCGATCCCCGGCATGTTGTGGTGCTCCGCGAGCCAGTAGCGGTGGTAGCCCCAGCGCTCGGCGTGTTGCGCGAGATCGCGCGTGTTGCGGAAGGCGAGCGACGCATCGCCGCCGGCGACGATCGGCGAGAGATCCAGGATCGAGAACGGGACCGGCGCTCCGGCAGGGTCATGCTTCGACGGGCTCAGCATGACACACGTGACCGTGCTCCGATCCCGTTTCGTTTCGGGGGTGGTTTAGGCTAGGTCGTATTCCTTGCGGTCGATCAGGTCGGTGCCGAGCCAAGATTTGATCGCGGCTTCGCGCTTGGCGAGATAGTACGGTTCGCCGTCGCGCAGACGCATCATCACGTCGTGGCCGGGGACGATGATGCTCTCCGGACGCTTCTTCCAGAGCCCCCAGATCTTCTCGAGCGAACGGACGCTGCTGGCGGGGTCGACGGTCATGTCGACGGTGCGCGAGAGCAGCTCGGCGCGGTTCTTGGCCGAGTCGCCCGTGAAGATGATGTCGTACTCGTTCATCGTCGCGACGTAGACCATGTGGCCCGGCGTGTGGCCGGTGACGGCGTGCGCGACGACGCCCGGTGCGACTTCGTCGCCGTCGTTGACGCGGCGCACGCGGGGCGACGCGACGAGGTCGCGGATGTAGAGCTCCGGCACGTTGCCCTGGCCGGGGGCCTGCGCGGCGGCCCAGGCGAGCTCCTTCTCGGAGATCACGATGTTCGCGTTCGGGAACAGCGTGTAGTTGATCGAGTGGTCCCAGTGCGAGTGCGTGAGCAGGATGTCGGTGATGTCGTCGGGCGTGAACTTCGTCGCGCGCAGCTGCTCCATCAGGCGCGGGCGCGCGCCGAACGATGAGACGTCGATCAAGATACGACGGTCGGCGTTCGAGAGCAGCGCGACCGTGCTCCAGCCCAGGCCGCCGTGGTGCGTGGTGCGCCCCGGATAGCCCGTGATGAGCACGTCGAGGCGGTAGTCGACGGTGCGAAGCGTCTCCGCTGCGGTTTGCGTCATGCCAGAGCCCTTCTCGTCACGACGGCGGGATCGCCTGCCGTGATCGGTTTGCGTGTGAGCGTGAACGAGATGGTCGCGCCGGCGACGAGCAAGAGGCCCGCGACGAGGAACGCCCCGGTGAAGCTGCCGGTCGCCGCGATGACGTAGCCGGTGACGATCGGAGCGAGCAGGCCGAAGATGTTGCCGCCCAGGATGACGAGCGAGAACGTCGTCCCCGCGGCCGACGGCGTGCGCAGGAGATCGTTCGTGAGCGCGAAGTTCGTCGCGCTCGCGGTGCACACGCAGGTCAGGGAGACGGTCAAGAGCGCCGCGAGCAGCCAGATGGAGCCGACGTACGGCGCGAGCAGCACGACCGACGAGACGAGCAAGGCGCAGATCACGAAGTTTCGACGGCCGCCGGTCTTCGCGGAGGTCTTGCTCAGCGCGCGATCGCTCGCGCGGCCCAGCATGATCGCGAGCACGACGGCGATCGCATAGGGCAGGGCCGTGAACAGACCGCTCTTGACGATCGTGAGGTGCCGCTGCGTCTGTAGATAGTTCGGGAGCCAGGTCAGGAACAGGTATTGCGTGTAGACCCCGCAGCCTTGCGTGAGCGCAACGCCCCACATGCTCGGCGAACGAAGCAGCTCGCCGATCGTGCGCAGCCCGGCGCTCTCGGGGACGCGTGACGCATCGTCGACGTCGCGTTCGGCGAGGATCTTCGCGCGCTCGGCCGGCGTCAGCCACGGCGCCTTCTCGGGCTGGCGGAAGAAGATCAGCCACGCTGCCGCCCACGCGAAGCCGAGCAGGCCGGTGACGACGAACGAGCCGCGCCAGCCGAGCACGGTGACGAGCCAGGCGACGAGGACGGCGCCGAACGCGGGGCCCGCATACGAGCCCGAGTTGAACGTCGCGGTCGCAAGGCCGCGTTCAGGGAAGGGCGCCCACTCGCGCACGACGCGCAAGCCCGTCGGATACATCGCGGACTCGCCGGTCCCCAGACCCAGCCGCGTCAGCACGAGCATCGAGAAGCTGGCGGCGGCGCCGCTGAGCATCGACGAGGCCGACCACAGGATGATCGCCCCCGCGGCGACGACGCGCGTCCCGAGGCGGTCGACGAGCAGCCCCGCGGGGACGACGAAGATGATGTACGTCCAGCTGAAGGACGAGAACAGAAAGCCCAGCGCGACAGGCGAGAGGTGGAACGCCTTGGCGATCGGAGCGGCCGCCACGGAGAGGTTGATGCGGTCGATGTAATTGATCGTGCCGAGCGCCATGAGCAGCACGTAGATCCAAACCCGACGTCGCGACGAAGAAGGCAAGAATGATCCTCGCGTGAATCCTGTATGCCGCTACGCCGTTTGAGGAGGAAGTTTTCGCGACCTCTTGCGCGCGCGGACGACGGATGAGTTTCCCCGCGCGAAGAGCGGCGTAACGCGCGGTCGGCCTGTCTCGGTGAGTCGAGGAGGCGTGTGGGGAATACGAGTCCCATGGAGCGTGCGGAGTTTTTACGTCTCACGGGGGCGGCGCTGGCGCAGCCGAGTGCCGACGCGCTCGCGGGCAGGGCCGATTACACGCTGCGAATCGCGCAAGCCGACGTGGAGCTCGCGCCGGGACACATCGTGCGGACCACCACGTACGACGGCCGCTTTCCGGGGCCCCTGTTGCGGTTGCGCGCGGGACGTCCCGTCACGATCGATCTGATGAACGAGACCGGCGTCGCCGAGCAGCTCCATTGGCACGGTCAGCTCGTTCCCCCGTCGGTCGACGGCGCGGCGGAGGAGCGCACGCCGTACATCCCCGCGCATGGGCGGCGGCGGATCCGCTTCGTGCCGGGACCCACGGGTTTTCGGTTCTATCACACGCACGTGCGGGCGGGCAGCGATCTCGGCAAGGGGCAGTACACGGGTCTCGTCGGGCCGGCGTACGTCGAACCGCCGGAGGACGCGGGGCGCTACGACCGCGAGGTGTTCCTCGTCCTCAAGGAGTTCGTGCCGTCGTTCAGCCACGGCGGCGACATGGCGCAGGACATCCTTACCGGACGGAACGTGCCGGAGCTGGAGCGGCGCGGCGAGGCCGCGATGCGGCGCTCACTCGCCGCCGGAATGCCGAAAGGCTACGAGGTCGGATACCGCCTCTTCACGATCAACGGCCGGATGCTCGGGCACGGCGAGCCGATTCGCGTGCGTGAAGGCGAACGCGTTCTGTTCCATATCCTCAACGCGAGCGCGACGGAGCTTCGCAGCCTGGCGCTGCCGGGACATGCGTTCACCGTCGTCGGCTTGGACGGCAACCGGGTGCCGACGCCCGCGACCGTTCCGGTCCTGTGGATCGGCACGGCCGAGCGCGTCGACGCGATCGTCGAGATGCGCAAGCCCGGCGTGTGGGTGCTCGGCGACACCGACGACGGCGACCGCGCGCACGGAATGGGGATCGTCGTCGAGTACGCGGGGCGGAGCGGCGCGCCGCGCTGGACGAAGCCGCCCGACACACGCTGGGACTACGCGCGCTTCGGCGCGCGCGGGATGGCCGCGCGCGAGCCGGACGAGACGATCACGATGACGTTCGCGAAGCGCAATGCCGCGTTCCACGGCTTCAACGTGTGGACGATCAACGGTCAGCCGTACGCCGGCGGCGCCTCGCTGGAGGCGATGCCGCGCTCGATGGACACGATGAAGCCGATGTTCCATCTGCGCGAAGGGCGGCGCTATCGCTTGCACCTGCGCAACGCGAGCGACGATCTCCACCCGATCCACCTGCATCGTCACCTCTTCGAGCTGACGCGCATCGCGGGGCAGCGGACGCTCGGCGTGATCAAGGACGTCGTGATGCTCGGCGGCTATCAGGAGCTCGAGCTGGACTTCGTCGCGAACGACCCGGGCCTCACCCTGTTCCACTGCCACCAGCAGCTGCACATGGACTTCGGCTTCATGGCCCTCTTCGACTACGTCTGAGCGCTCAAGCCGTGTGCTTGAACGTCCAGTACTTGTTGAGGAAAAAGTTCACCGCGGTGCCGGCGAGCGTCGCGGCGAGCCACGTCGTCGTGAAATGCCGGTAGCCTTCGTACGCGGCTAAGGCGAAGATCGCCCTGCCGAGGATGAGGGCGACCCCGGAGACGGCGAGGAACTGCAGGCCCTCGACGACGGGGTTGCGCTGCGAGCGAAACGTCCAGATGCGGTTGAGCACGTAGTTCGAGGCGCCGCCCGCGAGAAAGCCGAGCGCGAAGTCGGTGAAGCCGGAGAACGACGCCGTCGTCTCCAGCAGGTGCGCGACGACGAAGTTGACGGCCAGCCCCGAGCACCCGACGATCCCGAACTTGATGAATTGGCGCACGCCGCGGCGGCGCGTTACGGAAGCGATCGAAGCAGCCATCTCAGGCTCCCCGTTACGAGAGCCGGCTCCAGAAACCATGCGCCGGCTCGGCGCTGATCAGGCCGAGCGGCCCACGAATCAGGGGTACAGGGAGTCGAGCCTGCTCCGATAGGCGTCGCGCTCTTCCGCGGTCCGCGAGGCGAGCAGCGCGCCGCGGAGCTTCCCGTCTGCGACGTACTCGATCACGAACGAGCCGCTCGCGCGATCGCCGGTGACGAGCTTCGCCTCATCGGAGCGGTCGCCGACGAACTCGAAGCCGAGCTCGAAGACGTCGCTCCAGAAGAACGGCACGTAACGGTACGGCGTGTCGACGCCGGCCATGTTCGTACCCGCACAGGTCCCCGAGGAGAACGCGTGATCGAAGTGCTCGACGCGCGTCGGCGCGCCGCCCAGGCCGGGGAAGCGGGCGACGTCGCCGGCCGCGAAGACGTCGGCGTGTGAGGTGCGCAGGCGATCGTCGACGACGATGCCGTCGTCGACGTGCAAGCCGGCCTGCTGCGCGAGGTCGCCGTCGGGCGTGACGCCGATACCGACGATCACCGCCTGACACGCGATGCGTTTGCCGTCCTTGAGCGTCACGCCGGTGACGCGCGTCTCGCCTTCGATCGCCGTGACGCCGGACCGGAAATGCGTCTCGACGCCGTGTCGGTGGAAGAGGTCCAACGCGTACGACGAGAGGTCGGCGCCGAAGCGCTCGTAGAGTGCGGCGTCCATCGTCGCGACGGTCACCTCGCAGCCGCCGGAGCGCAGCGACGCCGCGACCTCCATCCCGATGAAGCCGCTTCCGACGACGACGACGCGCTGCGCCGCGGCGCGCACCGCGCGCAGCTGCTCGGCGTCACCGTAGGTGCGCAGCACGAAGGCACCTTCGCGGTCGGCACCGGGCACTGCCAGACGGCGCGGGATCGCGCCCGTCGCCAGGAGGAGTCGTTCGTAACGCACGGTCTGATCCGCGAACGCGAGCGTGTGCGCGTCGGGATCGATTCGTTCGATCGCGATCCCGGGATGGAGTGCGACGTCATGCTGCGCGTACCACGCCGCGGGCTGCATGAGCACCGTATCCAGCGCGGCTTTCCCTTGCAGATACTCCTTGGAGAGCGGCGGGCGCTGGTACGGCGGCGCCCACTCGCGCGTGAAGACCGCGATGGTCCCGTTCGTATCGTGCCGGCGAATCGCGTCGACCGCCGTGGCGGCGGCGACCCCGCCGCCGACGATCGCATACTTGACTTGCTGCACCACTCCCCCTTGCCGTCGTCGCTCGGCGTAAGGTTCGTTCCACGACCTGAGCGAGGCGAAGCGCGTCGTGCCCGCTCGCTCGATCAGCGCCTCGGCGTTAGACGACCTCGCGCGTCGCCCCCGAGTCGACGTCGTAGACGAACCCGCGCACGCTCTCACGGTGCGGAAGGAAGGGATGCTCCTTGATCCGCGCGATCGAGCGGCGCACGGAGTCCTCGGGATGCGTGAACGCTCCGAACGCATAGGGCGGCTCCTGGCCGACCTCCCGCGCGATCTCCTCGCGGAACTGCTCTTCGGTGCGCTGCTGCAGGCCGCAGTTGGTGTGGTGCAGGAGCACGATCTCGCGCGTCTGCAGGAAGCGCTGCGAGAGGACGAGCGAGCGCAGCACGTCTTCGGTGACGATCCCCCCTGCATTGCGGATCACGTGGGCTTCGCCCGAGCGCAGACCGAAGATGCGAAACATGTCGAGCCGCGAGTCCATGCACGCGACGATCGCGAGATGCCGTTCCGGGATGACCGAGTGAGGCCCCGGGAAATCCGCCTCGTGGGCGCGGGCGTTCTGCAGGAGCTCGTCGATGACCGAATTGTTTGCGTGCACGGCTCCGATGTTATGCGTACTGGTCGCCGGTTCTTCGTGGCACCCCGTGTCGTTGGCCACAAGGGGGACGGCACGCACGGCGGGATGGTCGGGTGGAGCATGGGTCTTGGTTTGGCGGACGACCGGGCACGGTAGGAGACTACCGCATGCATCCCCTCGAGGAAACATTCCGCATTTTGCGCGTTCGCGTGGAGGCGCAGGCGGCGTCTCCGGCGGTCTTGGTCGTCAGTGCGGCAAAGCGCCATGACGGTACGACGTACGTGGCGTGCGGTCTCGCGCGTGCGTTCGCCGAAGCCGGAAAGCGCACGCTCCTGGTCGACGCGAACACGCCGAACCCCGGCGTCGCGCGCGAACTCGCGACAGCGCAGCCGCGTCCCGGGCGCCGCCTCGTCGAACTCGTCGCCCACGACGAGATCCCGCGCCTCACGGTTTCCTCGTTGATCCGGCCCGCCGATGAGGGGCCGCTGGGCGAGGCGAGTCTGCAAAGCGTGCTCGACGAGATGCGAGCCGCGTACGCCGTGACGGTGATCGACGCGGCCCCGTTGCCGCACTCGAGCATCGCGCTCCAGCTCGCGCACGCGGCGAACGGATTGCTCCTCGCCGTGCGGCTGGGCCGGAAGACCGATCGCGCCGACGATGAGGTGAAGCGGTTGCTAGGCAAGACCGCGCCGCTGCTCGGGATCGTGCCGACGCAGGCACGGCCGACGCGCGGCGGCCGCGTGCTCCCGTTTACTCCGGCGCTCGGCGACGACGCGAAGCGAGAGTCGATCGGCGGTCGCAGGCGGTAGAGGGCGAAGCCGGCTTCGTTCAAACGGACTAGTCCGACCAGTGTGTCGTGCTCCGGCCGTGTCCAAAGATGCCGAATGGCAGCGTTCGATCTGGTTGCCGCGGAGCATTTCACAAGGTCCTTGGGGTTGGGCGGGGGGACGCCTCGAACGGGGCGTGGGCGGTGCAGAGCGCGGTCGAAGGCGTCGTGCCCGTGCCGTCCGACTGAAGGACGAATTGCGGGGGCGATCCGCTGAAGGGATGATAGAACCCCGTCGACGCCGCGATGCATGAGTCGTAGAACGGCGCGAGCGGAAATGCGTTCAGCTCCCAGACGTAGCTGCCGCTCGTCGGCTGCGTGAGGGAGAATCCGCACCGGAAGGTCACCCACTGCCCGGCCGGCGTCGCCGGGAAAACCGTCGTGGCCGAAAGCGTGGCGTCGGCGACGACCGGCGGAGCGGAGGAGCCCGCGGCCGGTACGAGCGAGAGCTGCGGCGCGCTTTGGCCGATCACGGACGGCCCCGTCGCGAACGGGAACGCGCCGTCACCCGCGCCGTTCCAGATCCGCACGATAACGACGTTCTCCGGCGCGAGGTAGGACGCGAGTGTCGAAACGCGGGATCGGCTGCTGTTGTTTGGACGCCTTGCGCGTTCGGCAGCACCATCGCGACCAAGTCGGAGAGCAATCCGGGACTGGTCGGGTCGATGCTCCCGGGGATCACCGCCTCGCTGATCTGGGTGAGGTCGGTCCCGACCGCGACGTACTGCGTCATCTG
>DATJHK010000072.1:0-67600 GCA_035493875.1 Candidatus Limnocylindria bacterium | reverse complement strand
CGAGAGCACGTTCAACCGCATGTCGCGGCTGGCGCGCAACGAGCTGGTGCACGGCCGTCAGATCTCGACGGAAGAGGTGGAAGCCGCGTTCGACGCCGTCGACTGCGCCGCGGTCGACGCGCTCGCACGCGAGCTGTTCGTCCCGACGCAGCGCGGCTTGTGCGTGCTGGGCCCCGTCCGTCCCGCAGACGTCACGCTGCCGGGCGCGGAGGCGGCGTGAGCGACGTCTTCGTCGCGAACGTCCTCATCGCCGCGGGGCTGAACTTCATTACCCAGGCGATCCAGATCGGGGCCTACGCGGCACGGTATGCGGGCGTGACGACCGGGCGGATCGCGACCGCGATCTCGCTCTTCAGCCTACTCGTGACCGCAAGCCGCTTGGCCTCGCTGTTCCAGACGCCCGCGCTCGGCGCGCTCGCCGACCACGCCGCGAACACGGCGCTCGCGGCGAATCAAAGCGCTGTCTCGCCGGACGTGCTGCATCGCTTCGATCTGCAGGCGAGGATCATCGTCGCGGGCGGATCGGCCGGAATCTTGCTCGGCGCGTTCCTGCTGCCGATGTTCTTTCGCATGTTCGTGCGCGGGATCGGCGCATTCGAGCGCTTTCACTCGATCCCTCGAGCGTTGCTGCGCCTGACCGATCCGCGCGTGCTCGGGGCGTTGGTGCGCGAACTGCGGCCGCGTCGCTTCACGCTCGCCGACGTGCCCATCAAGGTCGTTCCGCGCAATCTGTTGATCTTCAATACCGTGCTGTTCGCCGTCTACGCCGTCGGGGTGATCGCGGCGTACTACGCGAGCGTGCTCGATCTGCACGCGCGCACGACGGCGACGGGCCTCTCGGGACTCGTCAACGGCGTCGGCACGATCGCCTTCTCGCTCTTCGTCGATCCGACGACCGCGCTCATCGTCGACAAGACGGTTCGTGACGAACGTCCGCGTAAGGACGTCCTAGCGATGATCTTTTGGCTCGTCGTCACGGCCTTTCTCGGCACGCTGCTTGCGCAGCTCATCCTCTTTCCCGCTGCGGAGTACATCGCCGCCTTCGCGAACTTCTGGGTTTCCGCCAAGCACTGATGGAATGATGATGCGAACTGTTCGACTCTGCGTCTTCCTCCTCGCCGGCGTGCTGTTGCCGCTGAGCACGACGGGCTGCGCCTCGAACGTTGCGCAGTGGATCGTCCGCACGCGCAATCACCAGGGCGACGTCGCGCTGCAGCACCGCAACTACCCGGACGCCTCGATCGCCTATCAGCTCGCCCTCAAGATCGATCCGTCGAACGCGCACGCGCGTGACGGGCTGATCGACGTGCAGATCCGCCTCGCGCAGACCTTGTTCGCCGACTCGAAGTTCGAGGACGCGATCGACGCGCTCGCGGTCGCGTCGCACTACTCGGCGCACGACGACCGCGTCGAGAGCCTGCGCGGCCAGATCGAGCAGGCCGAGATCAAGCGCGACATCGTCGTTTCGAACTACCCGAGCTACAAGGTTACCGGCGCAGGGATCCTGCGCTCGTACACCCAGCTGCGTGCGCAGACGAATCAGATCGCGCTCTCGCTCCGGCGGTTCGACTACACGTACGACACCGCCGATCTCTCGACCGCGATCCGCCAGAGCTACGCGCTCGGCGAGGAGGTCGCACGGCTGACGAGCCGCCTGCAGCAGTACCGGCAGCTGGTCGAGTCCGGTGTCCCTGAGCACGAGAGCGACGGTCTCGCGCCGCCGGCCTCGCTGCTGCCGCTCCCCTGAACGCGCCGGCGGTGCCTCAGCCGACGCCGTAGGCGCGGGCGAGCAGCTCGGTGACCGTCCGTTCGTCCGGCCGCACGGGGTTGTTCTCCAGGAGCGGCTGTTGCATGACGCGAGGCAGCGCCCGCGTCGGCAGGTCCTCCGGCACGCCGAGTTCCGCGAAGCTGCTCGGCAGCTCGTAGGCCGCGGCGATCGCCTCGGCACGTGCGGCGAGGTCCGCGATCCCGAACGCCGCGGCGACCGCGGCGACGGCGTCCGGCGCGAGCTTCGCGTTGGCGCGCAGCGCGTGCGGGAGGACGATCGCGTTGACGATCCCGTGGGGGATCCGGGTGAGCCCGCCGATGACGTGGCAGACGGCGTGGTGCAGGCCCATCGAGCGCGTGTCGAGCGCGAAACCCGCCAGGTGCGCAGCTTCGAAGAGCGCGCGGTGCAGCGGTGCGTCGCGGCGCTCCGCCGCTCGCAGGAGCAGCGGCGGCAGCTCGCGCCCCGCGGCCAGCGCCGCCGCGCCGCCCAGAGCGTGCTCGGTGCGCGCATAGCGTGCCTCGATCGTGTGCGCCCAGGCGTTGATCCCGATCGATCCGAGCTCGCGGGGCGGAAGCGTCGCAAGGAGTGCGGGGTCGTAGATCACGGTCCCGGCCGGTTCCCGCAGGCGCCCGCCGGCCTTCCGATCACCTTCGAGCACGCCGTAGCCGCGCGACATCTCCGCGCCGCCGAGCGCGGTGGGGACCAGGACGAGCGTGACGACGCGTCCGTCCGCGACCGCCTTGCCCAGATCGATCGCGCTCGAGCTGCCGATCGCGACGATGCTCGCACAGGCATGGCGGTCGACCAGCGCGCCGGCCTCGTCGACGACGGTGCGCGGGTTGTGCTCGCACGCACCGTCGTAGCGGTGAACCGGGGTGTCGCCGAACGCGTCGCCGGCGATCGACTCGAGCGAGCGCCGCGAACCGAGCAGCGCGATCGGACCCGGCGGCGCGACGCGTTCCAACGCCTCACGCAGCGGGCCGAAGAGGATGCGGCGCCGCGCGATCTGCTGATCGCTCACGGTGTTCATGGGACGTGCTCCTTCACGGTGCGCCGATCGATGTCGCAGCGTGTGCGACGCGCCTCCCCTACAATTAGGCGAGGCTAAATTCAGAATGTTCGTTGTTATCTAGTGCATCCGGTTGTACCCACGCCGCAGGCCGCGTCGCTCTTCGCCGCGTTCCGGTTTCGCGATTTTCGGCTGTTGTGGGGCGGCCTGACGGTCTCCAACCTCGGTACCTGGATGCAGTTCACGGCGATGGGCTACTTCATCTCGCACGCCGCCGGCTCGCCGCATCGCGCGGCGCTCGAACTGGGCGTGCTCGGCGCGGCGCGCGCCGTCCCCGTCCTGCTGCTCTCGCCGATCGCGGGCGTCGTCGCCGACACGGTCTCGCGCCGTCGCGTGCTGATCGCCGCGAACGTCGTGCTCGTGCTCGAAGCGCTCGCGCTCGCGTGCCTCGCCGCGTCGCACGCGCTCTCGATCGGGTGGCTGATCGCGCTGCAGGCGGTCAACGCCGCCGCGCAGGCGTTCGACTCCCCGACGCGACAGAGCTGGCTCCCGCTCTTGGTCGACCGTCCGACGATGGGGAACGCGATCGGGCTCAACTCGGTCGCGCTCAACGCACCGGCGATCGCGGGCCCGCTTCTCGCCGCCCAGCTGATAGAGCACGACGGTCTCGCGCTCGCGTTCTTCGTCAACGCGTTGGCGACGTGCGTGGTGATGGTCGCGATCGGATTGATGCGCCGTTCGCCGCCGCGCGAGGCGCGCCGCGAGTCCTTGCTCGTCTCGATTCGCTGTGGGATCGCGTTCCTGCGCGACCATCCCGTGCTGCGCTGGATCGTCCTCGCGTTCTTCGTGACGGCGCTGCTCGTGCGGCCGTACAGCCATCTGATCCCCGCGTTCGCGATCAATCTCTTGCACGCGGACGCGCGCGGCTTGGGCTGGGCCGTCGCCGCTTCGGGCGTCGGCGGGCTCTGCGGCTCGGTCGCGACCGCGTACTTCGGCGCGCGCCGTCGCCGCGCGCGCATCTGGCTGAGCGCGGGCCTGGTGATGTCCGGCGGGGTCGCGCTGCTGGGCCTCGTCCCGACGCTCGCGTTCTCGCTCCCGCTCCTGTTCGTCATCGGCTTCGGCACGCTCACGTTTCTGGGAGCGACGCAGACGCTGCTGCAGATGCTCTCCCCCGACGAGCTGCGCGGGCGCGCGATCTCCGTCTACACGATGATCGTCTTCGGGTTCATCCCGCTCGGTTCGCTCGTCGTCGGCGCGCTCGCCGCATCCGCCGGCTTGCGCGGCGCGTTCAGTCTCGCCGGCACGCTCTGCATGCTGCTCTTCCTGGTCATCTGGCTGCGCCGCCCGATCGTCCGCACCGCCTGAGCGCGGTGCGCGCGCGATGTCGTAGGGCGGTACATGTCGCGCGCCGAGATCGCTTCGCATGCTCCCATTGTCATGCTGAGCTTGTCGAAGCATCCGCCCGCCATGATCGTGGCCCTCCCGTTGTCATGCTGAGCTTGTCGAAGCATCCGCCCGCCGCGATCGTGGCACTCCCATTGTCATGCTGAGCTTGTCGAAGCATCCGCCCGCCACGATCGTGGCCCGTGCTTCGACAAGCTCAGCGTGACATGAGGGGACTCGCTTCTCCGCGCGTAGCCTGACGGAGTGCGCGGTCAGGCGCGCATCGCGGCGATCGCGGTGGCGGTCATGCGCAGCCCGGACGGGTGCGCGGTGAAGTCGAACAGGCGGCGGCCGACCTTGTCGGCGCGGCGGTGCGTCACGAACCAGGGCGGCGTCGGAAGCAGCGTGCGTTCGCCGTCGCCGAGCGAGCGCGGGAACGGTGCGAACGGCGCGCGGAGCACGGTCTTCTGGGGGTGGTCGAAGAGCAGCGCGTTGTGCACGATCCCCGTTCCGCTCCCCGGATCGGCGCCGGTGCCTCCCGGATACGCGCCCCAGCCGCCGCCGGCGAGCGCGAAGCCGATCCCGGGCCACGCGTTGATCGCGACGGAGCCGTAGCGCAGCGCGGCGACGGCGTCGTCGAAGAGCGGGCCGAGCGCGGCGATCGTGCGCGGGTGGATCAGGATGCTCACGCCGAGCGTCCCGCGCGGAACGGCGTTGCAGAACGCGACCGCGTTGCGCAGGAACGTCGCCGCGTCCTCGCCGGGGAGCGCGGTCTGCGCCAGCACCGGTCCGAAGACTTCCTCGCGGAAGAGCGGCTCCTCGGGATCGTTCGGGTCGAGGTCGGGGACGAAGACGCGAGGGACCCCGTCGCCGCCGTCGCCCAGCCGTTCGGCGCGCGCGTGCGAGGCCAAGACGCCTTCGACGCGCTCACGCGTCCCGGGATAGTACGCGGGTCGCGGCGGCGCGTTGCGCAGCGCGTCGCGCACGCGCGCGAGGACGTCGGGCGCATGGTCCCACGCCGACGGCGTCACCAAGAGTTGCGCGGCGATGCAGTTCGCACCGGCGTTCTGCAGCTTCTGCGTTGCGACGTGCGCGGCTTGGAACGCGAGGTCGGGTGCGGTCCACGGACCGGGGACGACGATCACCGGGGTCACGTTGCCCAGCTCGCACGTGATCGGCGTGCGCGGCGCGGCGGCGGCGATCGTGCGGTACGTGCGCTCGGACCCGGTGAGGTGGATCGCGTCGATCCCCGGGTGCGTCGTCAGATAGGTGCCGAGATCGGCGCCCCCCTCGACGATGCGCACGTACCCTTCGTCGATCAGCGCGCCGAAGATGCGCGTGAGGATCGGCGCGAGGTAGGTGCTGACGGGGTTCAGTTTGACGACCGTGACGCCGCCGCGCGCGAAGAGCACGGTGAGCGCGTCGAGCGGCGCGATGCTGCTGACGTTTCCCGCGCCGAGCACGAGCGTGACGCTCCCGGACGGATCGGTGCGCTTGTATGCCGCACCGGTCCGCTCGCGCACGGTCGCGCGCGTGATCTCGGGCTCCATCCACATCTCGGCGTGCAGCCCGTTCATGAGAAACGCCTCGGAACGCTGCAGCGGGAACACGTCGACCACGACCTGGCCGTCGGCGCGGGTGCGGATCGCCGCCTCCGGGAGCGCCGGCGCGCCGTCGCGCGCGAGCTCGCCGAGCGTCGTGCCCAGCCGGTCGATCGTGGTGAGGAACGGATAGGGGCCGGAAAGCCACTCCTCGCCGACAAGCGGCGTCCCGGCGATCCCCTTCGCCTGCGCGGCGAGGGCGACCCATTCGGCGGCCGCTTCGAGGGTCCGCGCGCGCAGAAGGCGCAGGTGACGGATCTTACCGGCGATGCCGAGGCGCGCCCAATCCTGCGCATGCGCGCGCAGGGTGTCGATGTCGCGGTCGATGTCGCCGACGGTCATCACCGACATGGGTCAGCCTCCGTCTTCCAGTCGCGCCGCCAGTCGGCGTACGCTCCCGCCATCTCGCGTTTGCGGAACGCGCGCCAGCGCTCCTCGGCGCCCGGCAGCACCTTCGCCGGATCGGTTTGGTAGACCGGCCAGGCTGCCGCCGGATCGAGCACCGGAAAGCGCGAGAGCCAACAATACAGCTCCAGGTTCGTCGACTTCAGGCGCTTGTGCTCGATCGAGATGAAGTAGCGGGCTCCTTTGCGGATCGCGCTCTGCTCGTCGAACGGCGTCCACAGTTTGGGGTCCTCTTCCCAGCCCTTGCGGTTGATCGTGTAGAGGATCGAGGGATCGTAGTGCCCCATCACGACGAGCGTTCCCGGCGCGAGCGTGGCGTCGAGCTGCTTGGCGCGCACGTAGTTGACGCGGCTCCAGCGGTAGTACGGCGCGATCTCGTGGTAGCCGACGGCGAGCGCGACGACCCAGAGCAGCGCGCCCAGGCCCGCCAGCGTCACGCGCTGCTGCGGCGCGAGCTCGGCGGCCCGACGCGCCGCGGCGTCGGCGAGGTGGCCGACCAGCAACGCGCCGAGCGGGAGCAGAAGGTACAGGTAGTAGTCGACGCGCTCGACCGTGACGACGACGTAGGCGTAGACCAAGCCGCCGGCGAGCCAGCCCCAGATCAGCGCGTCGCTGCGCGAGCGCAGCGGCACGATCAGGCCGACGATCGCGAGCGCGAACGCGACCGGGCCGAGCATCGTCGTCGCCAACATCGCGATCGCATGCCGGAACGCCGTCGCCTTCGCGAGGAACGCGTGCGGCGACGTGAGCGCGGCTTTGAGGCTCGGGACGACGTGCAGCGTCGTGATCCCACTGGCCCAATGCCATTCGGCGTGCGCCGAGACGAAGCGGTCGTAGGCGGCGAGCGGGACGAACGCGACCGCGGCGAGCGCCCAGAGCTGCGGGCGCGTGAGCGCGCCGCGCCAGCCGAGGCGCGCGATCGCCGCGGCGGCGACGGGGATCGCGGCCGTCACCGCGACGGGTTTGGCGAGAAACGCCGCCATCAGCAGTAGCGCGGCGGCCCAGAAGCCGCGCCAGCCGGCCTTCTCGTCGATGATCCAGCGAGCGCACGCGTAGAGCGCGCACGTCGTGAAGAAGACCATCGCCGTGTCCGGCATGAAGGTGTGGCTGTAGTACCACGCGCCGGGCAGGATCGCGTAGCACGCCGCAGCGACCAGACCGGCGAGCGCCGAGCGGAACAGGTAGCGGCCGAAATACGCGATGACGGGGATCGTCGCGACGCCGAACGCGATCGAGAGCAGACGGCCGAAGATCTCGTGCACGCCGAAGAGCTTGTAGAGCGTCGCGGCGAGGAACGGGACGATCTGCAGCTCGAGCTCGACGTAGTTGGGCGGCGGCCCGTCGTAGTCGGTCTGCGGGAAGAGCGGGTTGTAGTGCAGCGTCGCGAAGTTGCGCGCGATCGCCGCGGTGTCGCCCTGGCGCCAGCCGGGGTGATCGAAGATGGGGGTGTGGATCCCCTTGAGGCGGAGCACCAAGCCGACGAGCGCGACGCAGAGCGCCGCGACCCAGAAGCGGCGCAGCGGGCTCACCGAACCGACCGAAACGTCCAATACTTGTTGACGAAGAAGTTGACGACGATCCCCGCGCACGTCGAGAGGAACCAGGTCTTGTGCCCGTGGCCGAGCACCGGCGCGACGGCCGCGCCGACGGCGAGGCCGACGAGTAGCGCGACGACGGAGACGCTCAGGAACTGCGCGCCTTCCTTGCCGGCATGCCCGTTCGAGCGGAACGTCCAGGCGCGATTGAGGAAATAGTTCGAGACGCCGCCGGAGAGAAAGCCGATCGAGTAGATCGTGTAGTACTGCAGGGCGCCGGCATGGTTGGGGACGACCCGCTGCAGGCCGGTGAAGACGATCAGGTTGACGAGGAAGCCCGAGGCTCCGACGATCCCGAACTTGACGAACTGGCGGACCCCGCGGTGCGCGAGGAGTTGCGTGGCGGGCGCGCTCACGCGACCCAATACCATTCGGCGAAGAGCACGGTAAACAATCCAAGCAGCGGAAGGGAGAAAGCGACGTAGGCGTTGTTGAACGCCGGCCGTGCGCCCCACAGACCGAACAGGGCGAACATCGGGAAGAGCACCAGCGCGAAGCGCGGCATGCTCATCAAGCTCGCCGTCGACATCGGCACCAGGATCGAGAGCGCCATGTAGACGCTGTACGAGAAGCGCAGGCGGCGGAAGCCGACGATCAGCATCGCGACCATCAGAAGCGTGAAGGCCAGCTCCTGCGTCTGGGTCGAGACGGTCTGCTGCGCGTGCGAGTGCGCGATCTTGTGGAAGGCATTGATCACGCTGACCCACGGCCAAGCCAGCTCGCGGCCCCAGTGCGCCTGGACGTGCGAGAAGAGCAGCGGATCGCCGCGCAGGGCCCACAGGTATCCCATGTAGACCGCGAGGCCCAGCGGGACGAGCGCGAGCCCGACGAGGGGCCGAACGAGGTTGGCGATCCAGTAGCGGAAGAACTCGCCCTTCCCCTCGCGCGCGGCGACGAACCATTCGATGATGAACGGGGCCGCGAGAAGGATCCCTTCGGAGCGCGTGAGCGCCGCGAAGAAGCCGAACACGCCGGCCGTGATCCAGCGCCGCTCGCGCATGTAGTAGAACGAGGCGACCGTCAGGAACAGGAAGAGCGACTCGCTGTACACCGCCGAGAAGAAGATCGCCGTCGGGAAGATCGCGATGTAGAACGTCGAGCGCAGCGCGACGTGGCGGTTGTACTCGTGCTCGATCAGCTTGTAGAGGTAGAGCAGACCGAGAAAGCTCGCGGCGTTCGAGATGAGGAGCCCCGCGACGAGATGCGAGCCGGTGAGCATCGCGACGAGGCGGATCAAGAACGGATAGAGCGGGAAGAACGCCGGCTCGACCCCCGAGTAGCCCTCGGTCGCGATCGTGAGGTAGTGCTCGGCGTCCCAGCGGCCCCACACGGCGAGCAGCGGGTTCGTCGATGCGGCGTAGTGGACCCCGGGGCGCTGGCCGATCACGACCGAGGCGATCTCCGCGATCGCGACGAGCGGGAGCCGGGTCACGACGAAGGTCAGCGCGACGTCGCGAACCGTGCGGTTGAACCGCGCCGCGATCGCGATCTTCGCGACGATGAAGACGAGGACGGCGATCGGGACCACCGCGTCGGTCCCGTGCGAGCCGCTCGGCGAGAGGAGCACGCCCCAGAGCAGGACGAGTGCCGACCACGAGACGGCGTCGTACCGCAGCGCGACGACCTCGTTGATGTGCGTGCGGCGGGAGAAGTAGCGGCCGTAGGCGAGCCACAGGCCGTACACGCCGAGCAGCCCCAGCGCGAGGGCGCCGGGGAAGGTGACGTCGAGGAACGCCGCACCGTGCGGTCCGCGCAGCGCGAGCGCGTACCAGAGGGAGAACCCGACGCTCAGACCCGCGACACCGACCGCGACGATCGCCGGCCAGCCGACGGCGGCGGCAAACGCCGAGGGTTTCGAGCGGGCCTGTGCCCAGACGGCGAGATCCACGGACGGGTCCGTTCCCCGCCACCTGCTCTGGTCGCCTGCATGGATTGCTGCGAATCGCCGGGGAATCGCTCCGGAACCGTCCGAGCCGTCGGACGTGTCCAACGGGTCGGGGACGCCTCCCAGGGAGCCAATCATTCCACAGCGTTTTGATCTGATCGTCATCGGAGCCGGGAGCGGCGGCTATGCCGCGGCCCGCACGGCCCGCGACTTGGGCGCGAACGTCGCCTTCGTGGACCGGGGGCCGCTCGGCGGTCTTTGCATCCTGCGCGGATGTATGCCCTCGAAGACGCTGATCGCCACCGGCGACCTGATGCAGGCGATCCGCGAGGCCGGTCAGCTCGCCGTCGAAGCGGGCGTTCCGAAGGTCGACTACCGCGCGCTCGCGGCCCGCAAGCGCGAGCTGGTCGGCGGATGGGCCGATTACCGCAAGGCGGGGATCGAGACGTACCCCGTCTTCTCGGGCGACGCGACGTTCGAGTCGCCGACCAGTCTGCGCGTCGGCGACGAGGTGCTCTACGCGCCGCGCTTCGTCATCGCGACGGGGAGCCGGATCGCGCCCGCGGCCGTCCCCGGACTGGCGGAAGCCGGTTACATCGACAGCGACGAGGCGCTGGACCTGGAGGCGCCTCCCGAGAGCCTCATCGTGCTCGGCGGCGGATACGTCGCGGCCGAGCTCGGGCAATTCTTCCACCGCGTCGGCGTCGAGACGACGCTCGTGCTGCGCGCGCCGCATCTCCTCTCGGGCGAGGACCACGACGTCGGCGAGGCGCTCACCGAGTACCTGCGCGAAGAGGGGGTTCGCATCGAGACGAGGGCCGCGGTGCGCCACGTCTCGGTCCGCGAGGACGGGATGAAGGTCGTCCACTTCCTGCGCGACGGCGCCGAGCACACGGTCGCCGCCGAGCAGATCTTCTACGCGCTCGGCCGCATCCCGAACGTCGACGGCATGGGCCTGGAGAAGGCCGGCGTCGCCTATCACGAGATGACCGGGATCACCGTCGACGAGACGCTGCGCACGTCGAATCCGGACATCTTCGCGGTCGGCGACGTCACCGGGATCCACGCGCTCGTCCACGTCGCGATCCAGCAGGGCGAGATCGCCGGACGGAACGCCGCGACCGGCGCGCGCGAGCGGGCCGATTACCGGCTGACCAAGACGCACACGGTCTTCACCGATCCGCAGGTCGCGATCGTCGGCGAGACGGAGCGCGAACTGCAAGCCTCCGGCATCCCGTACCTGAGCGCGAGCTATCCGTTCAACGACCACGGCAAAGCGGTCGCGTTGGGCCGGACGAAGGGCTTCGTGAAGATGCTCGCCTCGCCGTCCGACGGGACGATCCTCGGCGCCGCGATCGTCGGGCCCGAAGCCTCCGACCTGATCGAGCCGCTGATCGTCGCGATGGCGTTCGGTGCGACGGTCGAGCAGTACGCGCGCATCCCGCATCTCCACCCGACGCTGGTGGAGATCCTGACCTATCCCGCGGAGGAGCTGGCGGAACGCATCGGCGCGGCGCCCGCACTCGCCGTCGCGAAGTGAAGCACCGACGCGACCCCGGCACCATGCAGGTGCGGCTCGTGCAGTTCAAGCCGCGCAAGGGCGACGTCGCGGCGAATCTCGCGATGATCGGCGAGGTGTTCGCGCAGCTCGCCCCCGAGTCGCCGGACTTGATCGTCTTTCCGGAGGCCGCGCTGACCGGCTATTTCCTCGAGGGCGCGGTCTACGAGCTGGCGCGCGACGCGCGGACCATCGCCGGTGAGCTCGACGAACGCTGGCGCGCCGCCGGCGCGAGCGGCCCCGTCGACGTCGTCTGCGGCTTCTACGAGAACGTCGCCGGGACGTTCCACAACAGCGCGATCTACGTGCGCTGCGGGGAGCCTGACGGGCCGCGGATCGTGCACGTCCATCGCAAGATGTTCCTGCCGACGTACGGCGTCTTCGACGAGGAGCGGTTCCTCACGCGCGGACGCCGTCTCTCGACGTTCGAGACGCCGTTCGGGCGCGCGGCGATCCTCATCTGCGAGGACGCTTGGCACGCGCTGATGCCGACCGTCGCCGCGCTCAAGGGCGCGCAGCTGCTGATCGTGCCGAGCGCGTCGCCGGGCCGCGGTCTGAGCGGGGACGGCGAGCTGGAGAGCACGACGCGCTGGAAGTCGATCCTCGCCGCGACCGCCGCCGAGCACGGCGTCTACGTGCTCTACGCCGGGCTGACGGGGTTCGAGGGCGGGAAGGGGATGTCGGGGTCGTCCTGCGCGTACTCGCCGCGCGGCGAGCTGCTCGTCGCCCTCCCGCCGCTCGAACCGTGCATCGCACGCGTAACGCTGCACCGCGACGAGGTCGATCTCGCGCGTTCGACGCTCCCACTTCTGGGCGATCTTTCGGCGGTGCTCTCCGATCTCTGGCTCGACGAGGAGATCCCGGTGACGCACCGGCTCGAGGAACGCCGCCCCGCGAGCAAGGGAATACCACCGTCATGAGCCTGCCGATCATCGACGCGCGCAGCGACGAACCGTCGCTGGAGATCGACCCCGAGCTGACGGCACGGTGGCTCGTCGCCTTTTTGCGCGACGAGCTGATCCTGCGGCGTGGGATCGGGCGTGCGGTAATCGGCCTCTCCGGCGGGATCGACAGCGCGCTGGTCGCCTATCTCTGCGCGCGCGCGCTCGGACCGGAGAACGTCTACGCGATCCGCATGCCGTACCGCGCGTCGAGCCCGGCTTCGCTGACCGACGCGCAGCGCGTGATCGACGCGCTCGGGATCCACGGCGAGACGATCGAGATCACCGACGCGGTCGACGGCTATCTGCGTCACGCGCCGGACGCCGATCCGCGCCGGATGGGCAACGTCATGGCGCGGATGCGGATGCTCGTCCTGTTCGACCAGTCGGCGCGGCACAACGCACTGCCGATCGGAACGGGGAACAAGACGGAGCGGCTGATGGGCTACTTCACCTGGCACGCCGACGACACGCCGCCGCTCAACCCGATCGGAGACCTCTTCAAGACGCAGGTGTGGGCGCTCGCGCGTCATCTCGGCGTGCCGACCGAGGTGATCGACAAGCCGCCGAGCGCCGATCTCGAGGCGAATCAGACCGACGAGAGCGACCTCGGGATCACGTACGCCAAGGCCGATCGCATCCTGAACCTGATCCTGTTCGGCTATCGCGACGAGGCGATCGTCGAACGCGGCTTCGATCCCGCCGAGGTTCGCCTCGTTCGGCGGCGCGTCGATTCGACGCACTGGAAACGGCATCTTCCGACGACCGCGCTCGTCTCGGCGACCGCGATCAACGAGTTCTACCTGCGCCCCGTCGACTACTGAGTCACCGTGTCATGCTGAGCCTGTCGAAGCATGAGCCCCTCGAAGCATGCTCCACGATCGTCCCCGGCACGCGCGGCGATGTGCTCGGCGAGGTACGCGGCGTCCCGCGCGACGCCGGAGAAGCGTCCGGAGCCCCAGGTGTGCTGCCACGGGAGACCCAGGAACGTGATCCCGGGGACGCTCGTGACGCCGCGGTGATGGCACGGGTAGCCCTTCCCGTCGAAGATCGGTAGCTCGATCCAGCGATAGTTCGAGCGAAATCCGACGCACCAGACGACGGCGCCGATCCCCGCGCTGCGCAGATCGAGCTCGCGTTCGGGCTCACCGGGCTTCCAAACCGGCGCGTAGCGCGCTTCGGCCGGTGCGTCGATCCCGCGCTGTTCGATGAACCGGTCGATCGTCGTCTTGATGCTCTCGGCGACCGCGTCGGCGCGATCGAGATTCGCCTCGAGGTCGGCGGCGAAGCGCAGGGTGCTCCCCTCGATCGCGGTGAGCCGGCCATGCAGCCGCATCCCTTCGCGTGCGAACTTCCGCAGATCGATGTCGCGCCCGCCGTCGCGGCCGGTGACGTAGTGGTTCACGTTGTCGCGCACGCCTTCACGCAGCGGGTGGTCCTCGACCGCCAGATCGTAGTAGCCCAGATCGTCGAGCCAGGCGACGACGTCGCGGCCGCGATAGCGGCGCGCCGTCCGCGGCGCGCTCCCGACGCACAGGTGCACGCGCCGTCCGGCCAGATGGAGGTCTTCGGCGATCTGCGCACCCGATTGACCGCTGCCGACGACCAGCACGGCGCCCTCGGGGAGCGAGTGCGGGTTGCGATACGTCGAGGAGTGCAGTTGCACCGCCGGCAGGCGCTCCGCGATGCGCGGCAGCGACACGGTATGGTAGCCGCCGATCGCGACGACGACCTGATCCGCCGTCAGCTCGCCCTGGGACGTGCTGAGCCGGAAGCCGCTTCCGCCGGCGACGGCGCGCAGCGCCGTGACCTCGACGCCCTCGTACAGCGGCGGGTCGAACGACGCCGCGAACCGCTTGATGTAGCGCACGATCTCGTCCTTGACCATGAAGCCTTCGGGGTCGTCGCCGGCGTAACGGTGCAATACAGTCGCGCGGCGCGGGTGCATACCGTCTTCCACCGCGAGATGGCGCGCGTCGTCAACGGCGGCCTCTCCGACGGCGCAGCGCGCGCCGAACAGCTCATCGTCGGGTCGGGCCGCTACGCGATGGCCTCGGCGGTCCTCGAGCGTGCCTTCACCGCCTGGCAGATGAACGAAAAAGGCTATCGCATGCTCGCTTGAGGCCGCCGAAGCGGGAGCGCGCGACCGCAGCCCTCCGTGGTGGGTTGCGGTTGACCATGGTATGACCAGCAACGACCCGCTTCCACCGCACGGCTTCTATCCGGTCAGCTTGAACCTGGTCGGCCGCACGTGCGTCGTGATCGGTCCGCCCGACGATCGCGAGGCCGTGGAGAAGGTCGACGCGCTGCGCGAGGTCGACGCCGAGGTGCGCTGGATCCAGGACGCGGCGAAGCTGCGCGACGAGGATGTCACCGATGCGTTCTTCGTCATCTCGACGCCGCAGGACGAGGCGCTCTCGGCGCGCCTGCGCGCGCTGGCCGACCGTCACAAGTTCCTCCTGTGCTGCATCGACCAGCCGCTGTACGGTTTCGTCGCGATGCAGGCGATCGCGAAGGCCGGGCGCGTGCAGGTCGGCATCTCGACCGGTGGGGTCGCACCGCGCGTCGGCAAGGCGCTCAAGGAGGCGCTGCAGGGGGTTTTCGACGCGAAGTTCCGCCGCTTCGTCGACGCGCTCGCCGAGCGCAAGCTGCACAACCGCAGCGTGCTCGCCTGCGACGGCGCGGCGCGCCGCAGCGCGATGATCGAGGCGGCCGACGGTTTCGCGCTCGAGATTCGCACCACGTACCCTCGCTGGTTCGAGGACGAGGAGGCGCAGCGCTGATGGCGTCGGTCGAAATCGTGACGATCGGGACCGAGATCCTGCTCGGGCACCTGATCGACACCAACAGCGCGTTCGTCGCGCAAGTCTTGGCCGATCACGGCGTCGACGTCTTCGCCAAGCACTCCGTCGGCGACAACGCCGAACGGCTGACGGCGATGCTCGAGGGCGTGCTCGCGCGCGCCGACGGCGCGATCACGACGGGCGGCCTCGGACCGACCGTCGACGATCTCACGAAGGACGCGGTCGCGCGCGTCGTCGGCAAGCCGCTCGTCCTGCACGAGCCCTCGCTGCACGCGATGGAGGCGCGCTTCCGCCAGTTCGGGCGGCCGATGAGCGAGAACAACCGCCGCCAAGCGTACCTTCCCGAGGGCTGCGTCGTGCTGGAGAATCCGCACGGCACCGCGCCGGGGTTCGTCGCGCTGCGCGACGACGGCAAGTTCGTCGCCTGCATGCCGGGGGTGCCGCGCGAGATGCGCGCGATGCACGTCGAGAAGCTCGTCCCGTGGCTCGTCGCGCGCTTCGACCTGCGCGAGGCGATCTACACGCGCACGCTGCACACGGTCGGGATCGGCGAGTCGGATCTCGACCGCCGCGTCGAAGACCTCTTCCGCACGCTCGAGAATCCCAAGATCGCGATGCTCGCGCACGGCGGTCGCGTCGACGTGAAGGTGATGGCGAAGGCGACGAGCGCGCAGGAGGCCGAGGCGCTGATCGCGCCGGTCGCCGCCGAGCTGCGCCGGCGCATCGGGAGCGGCTATTTCGGCGAGGACGAAACGACGCTTCCGGGCGCGATCGTCGCCGAGCTGAAGCGGCGCGGGCTGACGCTGGGAACCGCCGAGTCGTGCACCGGCGGTCAGGTCGCCGACTGGATCGTCAGCGTCGCGGGCGCGTCCGCCGTTTTCCGCGGCGGGATCGTTGCCTACGACAACGCGCTGAAACGCTCGCTCCTGCAAGTGGACGAGGGGACGCTCAGCCGCTTCGGCGCGGTGAGCGAAGAGACGGCGGCGGAGATGGCGCGCGGCGCGTGCGCGCGCCTGGGGACTGACGTCGCGATCGCGACGACCGGGATCGCCGGCCCCGAGGGCGGGACGCCGGAGAAGCCGGTGGGCCTGGTGTGGTTCGCGCTCGCCGCGAACGGCGAGGTCGAGACACGGCGCGCGACGTTCCCAGGGAATCGCACCGAGATTCGCGAGCGCGCCACCATCGCGGCGCTCGGGATGCTCTGGCGCCACCTCGAGCGCGACGTGGACGCGGAACCGGCACCGGTCTAAGCGCACCCTTTCATGTGAGCGCGATGAGAGCGCTCACGTTTCCCGGGACTTCAGCCGACATTCCAGAACGTGCGGTCGGCGGCAGTCGAGCGATCGACTCGTCGCGTGATCTCGCGTTCGGTCATCCGGTTGCCCCGCAGGAAGCGATGCACATGAATCTCCGGTCGGTTTCGTTTTGCCTTGCCCTGGTCGCGGCCGTGACGCTCGCCGGATGCGGCGGCGGCGGTCACAGCGGCTCGACGATCCCGGGCGGAGGCGGCTCCGGCCCGACGCCGGGACCCTCGTCGACGTACTCGCCGGGCGTGCTCGGCTTCGCATCGGCGGGCGGCGGCCACGGCGGCGGACAGTGCCCGGCCGGCTCGGCCTCATGGGGCTGCCCGAGCGTGTACGCGCTCAGCTCCGATCCGACCGGGATCCAAGTCAAACGCGTCGATCCGACCAATCAGGACGCGGGCGTCGACGTCACGCTGACCACGCCGGCCAATGATCCGCTCCCGGACTCCTCGACGAACCTGCAGTACCAGTTCGCCTCGAACTCGGCGGCGGGAACGTTCAACGTCGCCGTGCAGCAGATCCACGACGGTCCGCACCAGGTCTACTACAACCGCAATGAGGACTCGACCGGCACGGTCGACGCATCGCAGCTGCAGGCCATCGTGCGCACCGCGCAGTCCACGCTCGCGACGACGGCGGTGTCGCACGCCACCTCGCAGCTTCGCCGTCTTCCGTTCAAGGCCGCGACGGCGGTGAACGCGAGCGATCGCGTCTACGTGCGCTTCAATGCCGCCTCGCTGCGCAGCGCGGGACGCAGCGTCGCCGACGCCGTGCGCGCGCTCGGCACGACCGGGACGGAGCTGCCGACCACCAACAGCGATCCGCTCGCGGTCGTCGCGGTTCCTTCGGGGATGACCGCGCAGGCCTACGCGCAGCAGCTGCAGTCGCAGGCGGGCGTCGCCGCGGTGTTCCCGGTGCGCAAGCGCTACGCGCTCTCGCGCACCGAGACGCTCCCCAACGATCCGACCTTCACCATTCCGAACCAGTGGTATCTCTACACGGACGGGTTCCCGTACGCGTGGTCGTACACGCAAGGCAGCTCGGCAACGATTGCGGTGATCGACACGGGCGTCGATCTCACGAACACGGACCTCTCGCAGAACGTCGTCTTCTCCGAGCAAGTCCTCAACGGCGTGAAGACCAGCACCGAGATCGACGAGGACGGCCACGGCACGAACGTCGCCGGGATCGCCGACGCCGCCGTCGGCAACGGGACGGCGTTCGGCATCAACAGCACCAACATCAACTTCGCGGGCGGCGGCTACAACGCGAAGCTGATCGCGATCCGCATCTTCAGCGCCCCCAACGACCCCAGCGGTGAAGGTGCGCTCGGATCCGACGAGGCGATCGCGATCGGCGACGCGGTGGCGCACAACGCCGACGTCATCAACCTCAGCCTCGGCGGCGAAGAGAGCTTCAGCGACAGCGGAACCGCGACCAACTGGAACGGCGGATACGACGAGGGTGAATACGAGGCCGTCGAAGCCGCGATCAGCGCCGGAACGACGGTCGTCGCGGCGGCCGGCAACAACCGCGACGGACAAGACGGCGGAGACGGCCTGCAGCATAACAACCTCGACTATCCCGCGGCGTACGCGGGCGTGATCGCGGTCGGTGCCTCGCAGCTCAACGACAACAACACCGGGACGTACTCGACCTCGACGGAATCGGTCGCGCCGTACTCGCAGAGCGGCGTCGGCTTGGCGCTCGTGGCGCCCGGCGGCGACGCGCTGAACGATCCCTCCTCGGGGAACCCCGACCTGCTGCACTGGATCTGGAACTACTACTCGACCGCCGCGTCGCCGTCGACCGGCGGCCAGGCGTGCACGTACGGTCAAGGGTCGCTGCCGACGGCGCCCGAGAACTGCACGGCGCTCTTCAACGGCACCTCGCAGGCGACGCCGCAGGTCAGCGCCGCCGCCGCGCTGCTGATCGCCGCCGCCGGCGGTCACCACGCGCTGCAGCCGGCGCAGGTGGCGCAGATCCTCGAGGACACGGCGGACAACATCAACGATCCGAATCAGGGCCACGGCCGCCTGAACGTGTACCGCGCGGTCGCCTCGCTCGTCGGCGACACCGGCGCGATCGCGACCGGGCCGCAGGCGACGACGCATTCGGCGACTCAGGCGATCGCCTTCGCGTACGACAACAGCGGTTCGAACCGGCCGACGATCCTCGACTACGACTATCCGATCGGCGTGCCGATCTCGAGCACAGGGACGTTCCGCATCGCCGACGTCCGTCCGGGCGACGCGTCGAGCTACAAAGTCGGCGTCTGGTACGACGCGAACGGCAACGGGATCGTCGACGCGGGGGACTCCTTCGGCGCGTCGAGCGCGACGTGCACCACGACGACGGCGTGCCAGATCGGCACGATCCGCCTGCAACCGGTTTCGGGGGGCTTCACGCTGCCCTAGAGCGATCGAGAAGGCGCTCGGCATGGCGTCGGCACCTCTCTCGGGGTAAGTCATGGGAGACGCGGGAGCATATGCACGTGTTCCCGCGCGTCGTCGCCTGCTTCCCCGGAAGAGCTCATGCCGAACTCTAGACGTCTTTTCGCGCGCTCGCCGGCCGCGCTCATCGCCGCCATTTCGCTCGCCTCCTGCGGCGGAAGCGGCGGAAGCCATGCCGTCCCGCAAACGACCATCGCGCCGACCCCGATCGCGTCGGGATCATCCACCTGCACGAGCGTGCTGCGGCGCGGTGCGGGGCGTCTCGCGCCGGCGTACGCGAGCGCGTCCTGGGTCGTACCGAATCAGATCGCGGTCACCTATCGCCCGTCCGCTGCTTCGCGCGCGGCGCAGAGCATCGACCGCGTGGTGAACGCGGTCAAGACGGTCGATCTCGGCGTCATCGGAGCGAACGGGCATCGCGTGCTCACGCTCCCGTCGGGGACCAGCGCGACGAGTGCGGCGGCCGCGCTGCGGCAGAGCGCCGACGTCGTCTCGGTCGATCCGGTGCACTACCGCCGTCCCTCGTCGTACCCCAATCCGACGGCGCTTCCCGCGAACGACGCGGTGAACGACACGTTCTCCGACGACGTCGACCAGTGGTATCTCTATCGCACCGCCGTGAACCCGACGGCGTGGCAGACGACCCAGGGATCGACCGGGATCGCCGTCGCCGTCATCGACACGGGCGTCGACGAGACGAACACCGACTTGAGCGGGAAGCTCACCGTGCGCGAGAGCGTGATCACCGATCCGACGACCAACGTGCAGACGGTCAAGACCGGTCCCGGGACGGTTCAGGACACCGACGGGCACGGCACGAACGTCGCCGGCCTCGCCGTCGCGCAGGCGAACAACCGCTACGGTTTCGCCGGCGTCGGCTACAACACGCAGCTCCAAGCCTATAAGGTGTTCCAGAACGACACGTCGACGAACCCGTGTCCGTCAGCGAATACCGCCGACGAGGCCCGCGCGATCGCCGACGCGGTGAAGAACGGTGCGTCGGTCATCAACATCAGCTTGGGCGCGCCGCAGAGCAGCGGAGCCGACGCGACCGAACAAGCCGCCGTCGAAGCGGCGATCGCCGCGGGTGTCACGGTCGTCGCCGCGAACGGCAACGAGTATCCGGGGAGCGACGGACAACAGCCGGACTTCCCGGCCGCGTATGCGGGCGTGATCGCGGTGGGCGCGTCGGCAGTGAGCGACGACAACGTCGGCGCGAGCTACTCCGCGATCAAAGCCGACACCGTCGCGTCGTATTCCAACTCGGGGCCGACGCTCGTCGCGCCGGGCGGCGACGCGAACGGCAACGTCAACGATTCGGACCCGCTGCACTGGATCACCGGCTACGACACGACGACCGCCGGTGTCTCGGCGAACGCGTGCTCGAACCAGGCCGGCGTCTGTGCCGCGCTGTTCAACGGCACCTCGCAGGCCACGCCGCAGGTCGCCGGCGCGATCGCGCTGATGATGGCGGTCCACGGCGGCGCGCGCTCGCTCACCCCGGCGAACGTCGCGTCGATCCTGAGCTCCAGCTCAGACGTGATCCCGAACTTCCCCACGTCCCGGCAGGGCGCCGGAAGACTCGACGTCGCGAAAGCCGTCGCCGCGTCGCACTGATCAGGCGGTGTAGCCGATCGCCTCGAGCGATCGCTGCACGGCCAATCCGTCCGCGAACGTCGGAACGCCCGGCGTTCCCAGGTCGATCGCGGCGGCGTAGCTGTCGAGCAGCGCAAGGAAGAGCGGGACCTGCGGATGGACGACGCTGTGCTTGGCGTGCGGGGACGTCACCAGCTCCAGCTCGTCCTGTTCGTCCTCGGCGAGGGTGAAGAGGTTCATCCCGGTCAGCCACGGCCCGTTCGCGACCGCGCTGCGCGTCTCGCCGTGGACCCCGACGGTCGTCGAGCTGACGACCGTCGTCGCGTCGTAGCTCGCGCGCGCGACCAGACCGTCGCCGTAGTCGACGTACGCGAACGCGCCGTCGGCGACCGTGCTTTCGAACGGACCTTCGGCGTCGGTGCGGCGCGGGTTCGCGGTGCGCAGGAAGCCGTGCGTCGCTTTGGGCGCGCGGCCGGCGAGGTGATTCGCCAGGTCGAAGAAGTGCGGCATCACGGAGTTGGCGATCCCGCCGCCGCGCGTGCGGTCGAACCACCAGCCGCGGCGGCGCTGCGTGTTGCGCTCGAGCAGCTCTTCGCTCAGGCGCGCGACCTCGATCTCGCGCAGTGCGCCGACGTGGTTGTTCTCGATCAGCTCGCGCAGCGCGACCACCGCGGGGACGTAGCGGAACTCGAACGCCAGCGCGCACACCGTCCCGGCGCGTTCGGCCGCGGCGACCATCTCCTGGGCTTCGCGCAGGTTGAGCGCGAGCGGCTTCTCGCACAGCACGTGCTTGCCCGCGGCGAGCGCGGCCATCACGGAGCGGTGATGGTCGAACGGCGGCGAGGCGACCGAGACGACGTCCAGCTCGACCCCGGCCAGCATCGCCTCGACCGAGTCGAAGGCGTACGGGATCTTGCGCTCCTGCGCGACGCGCTGCGCGCTCGAAGGCGAGGCGATCGCGACCGGCTCGAAGCGCGGGTGCAGCGTGTAGGCCGGCGCGTGCACCGTCCCTCCGAACCCCGATCCGACGATCCCGACCCGTAACGAACTCATCCGGCCTCCTCGCAAGCGTGCAACGTCTGTTCGAACAGGTCGAGGGCGCGCGAGAGTTGCTCGTCCTCGATCGTCAGCGGCGGTGCGAGCGTGATCGAGGTCCCGATCGGCCCGGACTGGAGCAGGATCAGACCACGCGCGAGCGCCTGTACGACGACGCGGTTGGCGAACGCGCCGTCGCTGAACTCGACGGCCCACAGGAAGCCGCGCCCGCGCACATCGCGGACGCGCGGATGACGCGCGAGGGCGCGCAGCCGCTCCCGCAGCCAGGGCGCCTTCTCGCGCACGCGATCGACCAGACCGAGCCGTGCGAGCTGATCGAGGTTGGCGAGCGCGGCCGCGCAGGCAATCGGACTGCCCAGGAACGTCGAGGTGTGGATCGCCTCGCCGGCGCTGACCGGCCAGGCGTCCATCACGCGTGCGGTGCCGATCGTCGCCGCGAGCGGGACGCCTCCGGCGAGCGCCTTGCCGACGCACAGGAGATCGGGGACGACCTCCTCGTGCTGACACGCGAACAGCGTCCCGGTGCGTCCGAAGCCGGTGTAGATCTCGTCGAGGATCAGGAGCAGCCCGAACTCATCGCAGAGCGCGCGGAGCGCGAGCAGAAATCCGTAGGGCGGCACGATGACGCCGCCGCGGCCTTGGATCGGCTCGAGGATCACCGCGCCGATCTCGGGATCGTGCGCGAGCGCCGTGCGCACCGCGGAGATCGCCTGCGTCACGGTCGTCTCGGCGTCCGGATAGGGGAGGAACGTCGTGCGCGCCGGGACGAGCGCGGCGAACGGCGTGCGAAACTTGTCGATCCCCGCGACCTCGAGCGCGCCGAGCGACAGCCCGTGATACGCGCCGTGGTAGGCGAGGAAGCGCGACTTCCCGGTCGCGAGCAGCGCGGTCTTGAGCGCGAACTCGACGGCTTCGGCGCCGGAGGTGGCGAGGTACGTTTTCTGCAGGTTTCCGGGCGCGAGCTCGGCGAGCGTCTCGAGCAGTTCGGTGCGCACCTGCGTCGGATGGACGTCGCCCATCCCGTGGATCAGCCGTCCCGCCTGTTCGGCGATCGCGCCGGCGACGGCGGGGTTCGTATGACCGGTCGCCGCGACGCCGAACGCGGAGGTCAGATCGAGATAGCGGTTCCCGTCGACGTCGACGATCAGCGCGCCCTCGGCGCGCTCCCAGAACACCGGATAGTCGGTGCCCAAGTACGTCACCCCGGGCGCCTCGTAGCGCGCGAGGCGTGCCGCCAGGTCGCGCGAACGCGGCCCGGGGATCGCGGTGACGAGCGATTCGAAGCGGTCGGTCATTCTTGGTCGATCCAGCGCACGAACTCTGCGATACGCGGCGCACCGCCGTGATGCCCGCCGAGCGGCGGCGCTTGCAGCGTCCCGAGCGGCGCGACGCGGACCGCGCCGATGCGCCGCCCGAGCGCCACCGCAGCCTCGTCGGCGCGCGCGACGCCGAGCGCTTGGACCGGGAGGCGGTGCTCGCGCACGTACGCCGCGACCGCGTCGTCGTCAGCGCGCGCGATCACCGGCAGGACGCGCGGCAGGAACGGCGGCGGGTCGCCGGCGGGCGCGTCGACCACGATCGTCGCGCCGCCGCCGCGCTGGACGGCGCCGCGTCCGCTCGCCGCGCGAAACGCCGCCAGATTGCGATAGCTCGCGACCGCGGCGTCGCGCGCCGCGCTCGACCGCGAGGGAGGGAACTCGACCGCGACGCGTTCTGCCGCCGCCGCGAGCAGCTCGCCGACGCGTGTGAGCGTCGGACCGTCGGCGTCGACGAAGAGCGCGTGCAGCGAGAGACAGCCTTCGCCGTCGTAGAGCAGCGCGTCGCGCACGATGCTCTCGGCGAGCGGCGCGTCGAGCGCCGCGGCTTCGGTGCGCGTGAGCCGGCCGATGCTGGCGCGGTGGCCGAACGGGACGAAGCGCGTCTCGGTCCCGCAGGCCGCGCGGATCGCGCGCAGGGCCTCGTCGCGCCCGAACGCGACGACGACGTCGGCGCCGGCGAGGAGCGCCGCTTCCTCGGGGTCGTCGCCGCCGCTCCACGCACGTGCCTGCGCGGCGGCGGCGAACGCGGGGTGCTCGTCGGCAAGCGAGGCGAGGAAGCTCGCGACGAGCGCGTCGGCGCGGTCCTTCACGACGACCGTGCACTTTGCGCAGAGCGCGAACAGCGCGGGGACGAGCGCGACGCCGATCGTCGTGTCGCTCGAGACGATCGCGACGCGCTCGACGCCGCGCGCCCAGGCCGCCGGCGCGTCGGCGCGCGGCACGACGCCGTCGAGCGCCTCGACCGATCCCAGTTCGGAGACGATTGACGCTTCGAGCGCGGTGCGCGTGATCCCGAAGAAGATCCGGTCGAGCGCGTACTCGACGACGGGAACGCTGTAGCCCAGGCGTTCGGCGATCGCCGCCGTCGCGCGCACGCGCGGCGGAAAGTCGGCGTCGGACCACCGTTCCGCCGCATCGGCGACCAAACCGATGATCCGCCGCGCCGAAAGGTCGCGCAACGTGGCGCTCACGCGACCCCCGTCTCAGGAGGGGCCGCCGCCGCGTCATGCTGAGCTTGTCGAAGCATCAGCACGGGCAAGATCCTCGCTGGTCCATGCTTCGACAAGCTCAGCATGACGGGGGGGCGGGGTGCGCTGTGGGCGCATATGTCATCCTGAGCTTGTCGAAGGGCGCGCGAGCAGCGTCTCGGCGTCGAGCGAGCAGCCTCGCAGCTCGGCGCCCTGCTCGCGCCCGAGCAGGACGAGGCCAACCTGTCCTGAGCTTGTCGAAGGGACGATCGCCCCGAGGTCTTCGGTTTCGATCGCGATTACCGAGCCGCGGTTCGCGAGATCGACGTGCCGGATCGCGCCGACGACGCCCGGCGGGACCGGCCGTCCCTCACCGTCGACGACGACCGGGCGCAGCCAGGGCGGCGCGACCTTGACGCGCGGCTCGATGCGGTCGCGCGTCCACGGCGCATCGTAGTACTGCGAGGAGAGCTCGGTCATCCCGTATTCGGCGACGATCGCCGGGATCGGGACGCCGAGCCGCTTGTTCGTCTCGCGATACAGCTCGCTGCGCTCGACGACGCGGCTGCGGCCTTTGAAGCCGCCGGTCTCCATGATCCGCGAGCCCGGCGGAAGCACGAGCGCACGGCCGCGCTCGGCGAGCGCGTCGAGCAGCGCGACGAGCGCGAACGCCGTCGTCGCCAGACACACCGCGATGCCGTCGGCATGGGCACGCTCGACGTCGCGCACGAACCGTTCGACGTCGAGCGCGTCGTCGTGCAGATACCACCCCGTCGCGCCGTCGCCGCGCTCGCGCGCGACGACGTCCATCATGAAGCCCAGCGAGCTGTGCGGCCGCTCGCGCGGATCCGGGACGAGCTGCAGATACCGCAGCCGCGCGCCGTCGCCGAGCAGCATCCGGTCGATCGAGGCGAGCAGCGCCGCCTCGTAGATCCGCGTCGTCGGCAGCTCGTGACGCCCGCCGCGGCCGATGCTGGTGCCGCTCGTCTCGAACCACACCGCCGTCTCGCCGGGCGGAAACGTCGCCAGACGCGCTTCCTTGAACGCCGCGGCGGGGACGGCCGGGATCGTGTCGATCCGCTCCGGGAGTTGCTTCGCGTCGATCCCGAGGCTGCGCGCGAACGCGGCGTACGGCGCGTTGTGCGCGAGCTGGTACACGAGCAGCTCGCGCGCGAGGGCGAGAAACGCCGCCTCGTCGAGGGCGTAGGCGTCGATCGCCGCGAGGATGCGGGCGTCGAGCGCCGCGGCGGTGGCCTGCACGCTCAACGCGCGCGGCGTTTGGCGGTGAGCAGCCCGGTGTTGATCCCGCCCAGCGCGAGGTTGCCGTCGAAGCGCGCCGTTTCGACTTTGATGCAGCGGTCGACGACGACGTCGAGCCCGGCCTCGTCGGCGATCCGGATCGCCTCCTCGTTGACGACGCCGTACTGGAACCAGATCGCTTTCGCGCCGATCGCGACGGCTTCGCGCGCGACCTGCGGCGCCTCTTGCGGACGGCGGAAGACGTCGACGATGTCGGGCGCGCCGCGTTCGGCGGCGTACGCCGCGAGCGACGGATACGCGCGCACGCCGTCGATCTCGGTGATCGTGGGGTTGATCGGTGCGATCTCGACCCGGCCGCGCGTGCGCAGGTAGGAGAAGACGAAGTAGCTCGGCCGCGTCGGGTTGGGCGAGGCGCCGACCATCGCGATCGTGTGCGAGCGGTCGAGGAGCGCCCGGCGCTCGGCCGCGGTCTCGAGGATCACTTCGCCACCTCCGCGACGCGCTTCGCCGCCGCGAGGCCGCGTTCCAAATCCCAGATCAGGTCCTCGGCGTCTTCCAGACCGACGGAGAGCCGGATCATGTCCGGCCCGATCCCGGCGGCGGTCAACTCCTCGTCGGAGAGTTGCTGATGCGTCGTCGAGGCGGGATGGATGACCAGGCTCTTCGCATCGCCGACGTTGGCGAGATGGCTCCACAGTTCGAGCGACTCGATGAACGCGCGTCCCGCCTCACGGCCGCCGCGCAGCCCGAAGGTGAAGACCGCGCCCGCGCCTAGCGGGAGATAGCGCTGCGCGAGCGTGCGCTCGGGGCTGTCGGGCAGATCGCCGTACGAGACCCACGCGACCTCGTCGCGGCCACGCAGGAACGTCGCGACCGCGCGCGCGTTCGCGACGTGCTGCGGCATCCGCAGCGCGAGGGTTTCCAGTCCTTGCACGAGCAGCCACGCGTTCATCGGCGAGATCGCGGCGCCGACGTCGCGCAGGACCTCGGCGCGCGCGCGCGTGAGAAACGCGTACTCGCCGAACGTCTCGACGAAGTTCAGCCCGTGATAGCCGGGGCTCGGCGTGGCGAGCAGATCGTGCTTGCCGGCGCCCCACGGGAAGCGGCCGGACTCGACGATCGCGCCGCCGAGCACCGTGCCGTGCCCGCCGATGAACTTCGTCGCCGAGTGGACGACGACGTCGGCGCCGTGCTCGATCGGCCGGCAGAGATACGGCGTGGCAAAGGTGTTGTCGACGACCAGCGGGACGCCGGCCGCGTGCGCGATCTCCGCGATCGCGGCGAGGTCGGCGACGTTGCCGCTCGGGTTCCCGATCGTCTCGGTGAAGACCGCGCGCGTGTTCTCGCGCAGCGCCCCCCGGAGCGCGTCGAGATCACCGGCGGGGACGAACGTCGTCTCGATCCCCATCCGCCGCAGCGTGACGGAGAACTGCGTGATCGTCCCGCCGTAGAGGTTCGCGGTCGCGACGAGGTGATCGCCGTTCTGCGCGAGCGCCAGCACTGCGCAGAGCTGCGCGGCCAGACCGCTCGCGGTCGCGACGGCGCCGAGACCTCCCTCGAGACTCGCCAGCTTCTCTTCGAACGCCGCGACGGTCGGGTTCCCGATCCGGCTGTAGATGTTGCCGTACGTCCGCAGCGCGAACAGCTCCGCGGCGTGCTCGGTCGAGTCGAAGACGAAGCTGGTCGAGAGGTGGAGCGGAAGCGCGCGCGCGCCGGTCTCGCCGTCGGGCGGGGTCCCGGCGTGCAGCGCGCGCGTGCGGAATCCGAAGCTGCGGTCGCTCACTGCACGCCGATCGCTTGCCGTTCTTTCTTGCGGTGCGACGCCGTGAACGGGGTCCCCTGATCGTTCGGCATGTTCGAGGTCAACAGGCCGACCATGTCGCCGAAGTTCTCGGCGTAGCCGGACATGGTGAAGGTGATCTGCGCCGGAGCCGTCGCGGTCGTCGCGGGCGCGAACGCGCCGGTGGCCGTCGGGCTCGGGGCGGGGTCGACCTTACCGTGGCCCTTGCCCTTGTGCACCGTGGGAGCCGGGGTCGGTGCGGCCGGCGTGAACGCGAGCTTGAAGAGCCGCCCGTCAAAGGTCCCGGTGAAGTCCAGGCGCTGCCGGTCGTTGCGGACCCAGTAGCCGGTGAGCTGATCACCCGCCTGCGTGACGTAGAGGTGCGAGTAGATCGTCTTCCCGGAGCGGTCCAGCGGCTGGAGCTGGACCTCCCACACGCCGGTCATCGTCTGGAACTGCGGCGGCTCGGGGGTGTCCGAGGCGCTCGGGCTCGCCTCGCTGCGCGGGCTGCCCCCACCGTGTCGGCCGCCGCGACGGCCTCCAGGACCCTGGCCCTCGTTGGGAGCCGTGCTCGGCGTGCCCGTCGGCTGCGGCGGCATCGTCACCACCGGGGTTGCCGGTGCGGCCGGGACCGGGGCCGCCGTCGCCGTGCCCCCGGGGACCGGAGGCGGCGGAGGAGTCATCTGAGCCTGGGCGATCTGGCCTTGCTGGCCGACCTGGGCCACGGCGGTGGTCCCGCCGAGCGCCAGTGCGGCGACTCCGACAAGCGCGAGCTGACGAAAGTTCAACGGGATTCCTCGGTGAGGGAAGACAGAGATGAGCTGGTGATCGCCCTAATTTTTGAGCGAGGGACGGCAGGCCTCTGCCGCAGCGCGACGGAGGCACGGCCCGCGCCGAAACGCGAGCACGGGATCACGGTCTGAACGTACGGCCGTCCTGGTTCGTTGCGTCTAGGCGAGTACGGCAAGCAGGCGTTCGGCTTCGTAATGGGCAATACAGTGCGACCGACCGTCTAGCGCGTCTCCTTAGAGCCGCGCCGGCGTCGCGTGCCCGGATTACTCGCTTGGAGGACGGTCGTTGAGAAGCGGTCGCGTTCTTAGTTTATACGCTCTCGTCGTGCTTGCCGGTTGCGGCGGAGGAGGAGGGGGCTCGAGCTCCGGTCCCCCACCTCCGCCCACGCAGCTCACGCAGACGCAGTCGATCGCGGCTACCGGCGGGTCCGTCTCGGTGACCCTGAACGGTCAGACCGCGACCGTCACCGCGCCCGCGGGCGCCTTCCCGACGGCGTCGAGCGTGTCGATCACGCTCTATGCCGCCGGCTCGGTGCCGCGCGCGGTGCAGTCCGCGCAGCGGCAAGTTCGCTCGCTGCCGACCGGGTCCAGCGCGATCGCCGAGGTCACGCTGAACGCGACCGTCGCTCCGGTCAAGCCGCTGAAGATCTCGGTCACGGAAGTCTCGGCGGCGACCGGTTCGGTCGTGCGGCTCGCGGGCTACGGCACGAACGGCTTCGCCGACGTCGACACGACGACGGTCACGAACGGCACCGCGACCGAGGACGACAACGCGGCGACGACCTACCCCGGAGCGTCGCTGGCGGCGAATACGAATTACGCCTTCTATTCGATCGCGCAGGGCAGCGCGGCGGCGCCGCCGACGCCGGTGATCGCTCCGACCGTGCCGGCGGCGATCCCGGTCGCGAGCAGCGCGACGATCGGTGTGAGCGAGACGGACGGAAACGGGTTTCCGATCCTCACCGGGACGCCGGCGTTCGCACTGGACACACCCGCACTCGGCACGATCGTCGCCACGACCGGCGTGTTCACGGCCGGCGCGAGCGACGCGTCGGGGAACGTGATCGTCACCGACACGGCGAGCGGTCATGGAAACGCCAGCGGAAAGGCGGCGATCAAGGTCGGCGGTTCACCGCGTCCGGCCGGGAACGGCGATACGTTCACCTTCAGCGGCACGTTGACGCAGACGCTGAGCGACAACCTGCTGCCGGGAAGCACGGCGCCGGTGACCTCGACGCAGACCGACCAGGTCACCCAGACGATCACCTCCAGCGGTACGACCGACGGGACGACCTACACGCTCACCACCAATGAGCAGGACGCCTCGGCGCTCTCGACGGTCACAGTCAATACGGTCACGAGCCTGGCCTATCAAACGGCGGCGAGCGGTTACGTCGTGCGCGTTACCAAGAGCGTCGCGAACGATTCGAACGGCGTGACCTACGAGACCGACTACGGCCCGAACAACGGTGAGCTCACGAAGGTCCCGGAGGGCGCCGGAACCTTCAACAACGACGCGCAGCTGACGTACACGGAGAACGACCCGGGAAATCCGGGGTACGACAGCAGCGGGAATCCGAACCAGCCTACGACGACGCGGCAGCAGAACGCCGACGGCTCCTACACGCAGGTCACCTGGAGCAACGGATTCCCCGAGCAGTATTTCGACCACGTCGACGGCACGGGGAGCGCGCTGGTCTACAACAACGGAACGGTGGAGTACGACTTCACCGCACCGGTGGCAGGTTCGCCAGCATATCTGCCGATCACGATCTCCAGCGTCAGCTCGAGCGGCACGAAGACGCAGACCGGAACCGCGCAGGCCTATGCCTGGTACGGCACGTCCGTGCCGCCGCTGGCCAGCGACACGACGACGATCACGACGGGTGCGCAGCTCGACGCGAGCTGCACGAAGTACGGAACGAACGCGACAGCGACGCTCGTCTCGGAACAGCTCCAGAGTCTGGACATCGCGCTCGGCCAGACCGAGACGCGGACGACCAAGACGTATGACGTCGCCGGCGCGGGAACGGTCTGCGTCGTGCTCAGCGACACGGTGAGCACGTACTACGACTACAGCGGCCAAGAAGGGGCCTACATTCAGAAACGACCGACGGGAGCGACGCCGTTCGAAGCGACGACCGTCCAGGAGACGCTCAGCCTCCAGAACGCGACTACCATTGCGTCGGTGCGGCGTGCGGCGAGCGCCGTGAGCGCGCCGCCCGTCACCGTCCTGGGCGCGCTGCGAGCGCGCTTCGACCACGTGGTGCAGCAGGCGCGTTTCCGCGAGGCGCAGCGCCGCGCATCCCTCCTGCAGTCCGCGAAAGGTGCGCGCTGATGTTCCGTCGTGCGATTGTGGCGAGCGCGCTGGTGCTCGCGGTCTCCCTCTCCGCGTGCGGTGGCGGCGGCCACGCGACGCCGGTGCCCGTGGCGCAGCCGGCCAGCGGGCAGCCGGCCGCGGTCGCCTCGAACGCCGCGCTCGCCTTCGGGGCGTCGCTGCTCAAGGGTGCAACGGCGCAGAAGCCCGCGCAGCTTCCGACGGTGCACTTCCAAGCGCTGGTGCGAATGCAGAACGCCGCCGGTCTGGAGAGCTATGCGCGCTCGGTGAGCGATCCGCACTCCGGGCTCTACCGTCAGTTCCTCGCCGCGAGCGATATCGGCGCGCGGTACGGCGCGACCGCCGCCGACTATCAGGCGGCTGCGGCGTACTTCCGCTCGTATAACCTCTCCGTCGGCGGGTGGCCGCAGCGCCTCGCACTCTCCGTCTCCGGCAAGCAGGCGGACGTGGAACGTGCGTTCGGCACGTCCTTCGGCGTGTACAGCACGGCGAAGGGTTCGGTGATCGGACCGCTCTCAACCCCGCATCTCCCGGCAACCGTCCCTGTCGTCGCCGTCAGTCTCGTCCAGCCGCTCGGCGCGAACGCGAAATACCGGGCGATGGTTCCCATCCCGGCGTCGCAAGGTCAAGGCAACAATTTCACCGGCGGCTACACGCCGCAGCAGATCGCTGCAGCCTTTGACTACACGGGCGCGTACGCCGCCGGCTTCACCGGGGCCGGGATCAAGCTCGGGATCATCGGGACCGGACCGGTCGATCCCGCCGATCTCGCGCTCTACAAGCAGATCTTCAGCTGGACCGGCAGCGGTCAGTTCGTCCAGGTTCCCGTGACGTCGTCCGCCGCGGCGCTCGCACAGCCGATCGGGGCCGGCTCGCCGACCTCGACCATCCCGCCCGTGACGGGACCGTGCAACGGCACGCTCCCGACATGCAACCCGGAGGACGGCGAAGCGCAGATCGATACGGAGCAAGCGCTGCTGGCGAAGGATGCGAACACGTACTTCTACCTCGCGTACGTCCCGGACGAGTGCGGCAGTCCGACCGTCTCGACGTGCGCGCCCGACCCGACGACGGGATACGGGTATGCGTATCTCGGCATCACGGAGACTGACGACGAGGTCGAACAGGCAATCGCCGACAATACGGGGAGCAACAACGGCCCCGACATCCTCTCCTTGAGCTACGGTCAGGCGGAGCAGTCCGCGACCGGGTACTTCGAGGACGGCAACGGTCAGTACTCGACGCAGTCCTTCGGCGTCTCGGAGTACGCGGCGCTGGCGGCCGAGGGCGTCGCGGTTTTCGTCAGCTCCGGCGACGCCGGCGCGCAGGGCTGCGCGCGGCCGCTCGTCCCCAACGAAGCCAATGATCAGTGCGTCTCGTGGCCGGCGAGCTCGCCCGATGTCGTCAGCGTCGGCGGCGTGACGACCCCGCTCGACAACGCAGGGCGGTTCCTCGGGCCGTTGACCGGCTGGGGTGAACAGACGGGCAAAGGAGCAGGCGGTTCCGGCGGCGGCGTCTCGGCCTACGTTCCGGCACCGTCCTGGCAGACCGGGTCGGGTATCCTCGGGACGATGCGTAACCAGCCCGACGCCTCGCTCGAGGCGGACGACTGGACCGGCGTCGCGACAATCGCGAATGCGAACTTCGGCTACGCGCTCTCGGGCGCGTGGGGCGGCACGAGCGTCGCGGCACCGGAGATGGCGGCGATGTGGGCGCTCGTGCTTCAGGCCTGCAAGCAGACGACGAGCTGCCACGGTCCGAACGGGACCTACCGTCTGGGGAACCCGGCGCCGCTCTTCTACGGAATCTACAACAACACCGCAGCGTACGGGACGACGTTCTACGACGTGACGTTCGGAAACAACGGCGTGGTGCCGTGTCTGACGAACCCGAGTCAGGTAGGGGCGTGTCCGAGCCCGGTCCCGAGCCCCGATCCGGGGTTCAACGCGGGGAAGGGCTACGACCAGGTCACCGGGATCGGCGTGCCGTTTGCCCGGCACTTGATCAAGCAGGTGGTCGGCGTCTAAGCGCCACCCTCCCCCTCTTGCACCCTCTGATAGAATAGTAAGGCTGTGAAGACCCAGGGTCACCCCAAATGGTATCCGGACGCGAAGGTTACGTGCGCGTGCGGTGCTCAGTTCACGACCGGATCGACCTCGCCGTCGATCGGGGTCGAGGTTTGCTCCACCTGCCATCCCCTGTGGACCGGGCAGCAGAAGTTCCTCGACACCGCCGGTCGCGTCGACAAGTTCAACCAGCGCGTGGCGATGGCCGAGAAGAAGAAGGCCGAAGCCGCGACGCGCCGCCAGCGCAAGCAGGCGGCCGAGGCGCCCGCGCAGGAAGCCGCTCCGGCCTCCGTTTAGCTACGCCCCGACGGAACCAGGAAGCGAGCCGTATTGCGGCTCGCTTCTTTTCATCCTGATGCAGTACACCGACCGCCTCGAGACCCTCTCGAAACGCTTCGACGAGATCGAGGCCGCCCTCGCCGACACGAGCGGCGGCTTTGATCAAACGCGCTTCACCGCGCTGATGAAGGAGCGTTCCGCGATCGAGGAAACGGTCGTGACGTTCCGCGCCTTCAAGGCGCTCCTCCGCGACATCGCCGAGAACGACGCGCTCCGCTCCGACAAGAGCGATCCGGAGCTTTCCGCGCTCGCCGAAGAAGAAGCGCCGGCGCTGCGCGAACGGCGCATCGTGCTCGAAGCGCAGCTCCAGGAGCTGATGCTCCCGCGCGACCCGAACGACGACAAGGACATCTTCATCGAGATCCGCGCCGGCGCCGGCGGCGACGAGGCGGGGATCTTCGCGGGCGATCTGCAGCGCATGTACACGCGCTTCGCGGAAGGGCGCAAGATGCGCGTCGAGCTGCTCAGCGAGAGCGAGAACGAGGCCGGCGGCTACAAGGAAGTGGTCGTCGCGGTCAAGGGCGGCGAGCCGTACCGCTGGTTCAAGTACGAGTCCGGTGTCCATCGCGTGCAGCGCGTCCCCGCCACCGAGGCGGCCGGCCGCATCCACACCTCCACGGCGACCGTCGCGGTGATCCCCGAGGTCGAGGACGACGGCGAGATCGAGATCCGCGCGAGCGATCTGGAGATCGACACCTACAAGGCCTCGGGCGCCGGCGGTCAGCACGTCAACAAGACCGAGTCGGCGATCCGCATCACGCACAAGCCGTCGGGGATCGTCGTCTCGTGCAGCGAGGAGCGCTCGCAGCTGCAGAACCGTGCGCGCGCGATGGACATGTTGCGCGCGCAGCTCGCCGCGAACCAGCGCCGCGAGCGCGAGGAAGCCGAAGGCGCGCTGCGCCGCAGCCAGGTCGGCACCGGCGATCGCAGCGAGAAGATCCGCACCTACAACTACCCGCAGGACCGGATCACCGACCACCGCATCAACCAGAACTTCCAGAACATCAAAGCGATCCTCGACGGCGACATGGAGAAGCTGATCGTCGAGCTGCAGAAGGACGAGAAGGCGCGACTGCTCGCCGGCGACCCTTCGACAGGCTCAGGATCCGCGGCGTGACGATCGGCGAAGCGCTGCGCGACGCGGCGATCCGACTCGAACCGGTCGGCGGGACAGGGCGCCTCGATGCGGCGTTCCTGCTCGCGCACGCCGGCGGCGTGACGCGCCAGGAGATGATCGCGCACCGCGAGCGCGAGCTCTCGGCCGAGGTCACGACGCGGTTCGCGGCGTTCGTCGCGGAGCGCGAGCGCGGCGTCCCGCTCCCGTACGTCACCGGCGAGGCGGGCTTCTACGGGCGGATGTTCGGCGTCGACCGGCGCGTGCTCGTGCCGCGCCCCGAGACCGAGATCGCCGTCGAATGGGCGGTGCGCCATCTCAAGGCGATCGGACGCGAGGCGGGGAGCGCCGCCGACGTCGGGACGGGGAGCGGCGCGATCGCCGTTTCGCTGGCCTGCGAGTTGCCCGAGCTAGGCGTCTACGGGACCGACGTCTCGCCGGACGCGCTCTCGGTCGCGCGCCGCAACGCCGCACGCAACAACGTCTTCCAGCACGTCACGTTTCTGCGCGGCGACCTGGCCGAGCCGCTGCAGCGTTTCGCGCCGTTCGACTGCGTCGTCGCGAACTTGCCGTACGTCCCGACCGCCGACATCGCCCCGGCGCCCGACCCCGTCTCGTTCGAGCCGCGCCTCGCGCTCGACGGCGGCGCCGACGGGCTCGATCTCTACCGCCGCCTGGTGCCGGAGCTTCCGGTCCTGGTCGCCCCGCGCGGAATCGCGATCCTCGAGGCGGGTCCGGCCAACGCGGCGGCGCTGGAGACGCTCGTGCGCACCGCGCTGCCGTTCGCGGGCGTCGAGACGATCCGCGATTACGCCAACCTGGAACGCTTCGTCGTCGCGGTAATCCCGCCGGCCTGACCTTCGGCTGGGCGCGCGCTTCACAACGCGTTCACGAGAACCTCTCGTCCTTCGACTAGCCTCACCGCTGAGGTGCCCACGGTGGATGAGGTCAAAGCAGGTAAGGGTTGGAAGGCCCGCTCCCCTGTACTGCGGGCGCTGGCGCTTGCGGCGCTCGTCGTAGCGCTCGCCGCGGCGGCGGCGCTCGTGACGAAGCTGATCGTCGCGCGCTCCGTCCCGGCGGGGATCACCGCGTCCGGGATGATCGAGGCGACGCAGAGCGACCTCGCCCCGAAAGTGCAGGGACGGCTGATCGACTTGCGTGTCCACGACGGGGAGTCCGTGCGGAAGGGCCAGGTCCTCGCTGTCCTCGACCGCATCGACACCGGGCTCGCGCTCGACCAGGCCCGCGCCAACGTCGCGGCGGCGCGTGCGCAAGTCGACGCGGCACAGGCCGCGTACGCGCTGCAGCGCGACAGCTACGAAACGACGCTCGCGCAGGCGACGGCCGGCGTCGGGATCGCGGGCTCGCACGTCGGCCAGGCCGGCGAGAATCTGGCGATCGAACGGCGTGCTGCGCTGCTTTCGATCGACCAGGCGCAGGCGCAAGTGCTCTCGGCGCGCTCGGTGTACGAGCACTCGGCGATCGTGCTGCATCGGGCGCAGACCCTCTACGGGACGGGCGACCAGGCGCGCCAAACGCTCGACGAGGCGACGAACTCCTACAACACGTCCGCCGCGCAGCTGCGCGCCGCCGAGGACGGGCTCGCGCTTGCGCGAGCGAATGCGCGCAACGTTGCCGTGCGGGCGCTCGACGTGACGGTCTCGCAGTCGCAGCGCACACAGTCGCTCGCAACGCTTCGCTCGGCGCAGGACGAGCGCAAGCTGGTGAACGAGCGACATGCCCAGCTCATCGCCGCACGGGGCGCACTCGCGCAGGCGCAGGCGGCGCTGGGACAGGCGCAAGAGCACGTCCGCGAGACGCTGCTGGTCGCTCCGTACGACGGCCTGGTCGTCTCGCACGCCGTCGAGGTCGGTGATCTCGTGCAGCCGGGCGCGACCGTGCTGACGATCGGTGATCTGCTTCACCCGTACGTCAACGTCTACGTCGGCGAGCCCGATCTGCCGCACGTCAAGACGGGGGCGCGCGCCGACGTGACGGTCGACGGGGTGCGCGGCCGCACCTACACCGGCACGGTGACCGAGATCGCGACCGGCGCGGAGTTCACCCCCGAGAACGTGCAGACGAAAGAGGCGCGGATCGAGTACCTGGTCTTTCGCGTCAAGATCCAGTTCACCGATACGACCGGCACGCTCAAGCCGGGTCTCCCTGTCGACGCCGTCATTCATGTCTGAGCCGGAAGCTGCGCTCGTGATGACGCGGGTGCGGCGGCGCTTCGGCACGACGGTTGCGGTCGACGGGCTCTCGCTCGAGGTCGCGCGCGGCGAGATCTTCGCGCTCGTCGGTCCGGACGGCGCGGGGAAGACGACGTTGATCCGCCTCCTGTGCGGCGCGCTGCGGCCCGACGAGGGAGCGCTGCGGGTCGACGGCGTCGATGTCGTGCGCGAGCCGCAGCGCGTGCAGGCGGCGATCGGCTACATGCCGCAGCGCTTCAGCCTCTACCCCGACCTGTCCGTACGCGAGAACCTGCGCTTCTACGGCGACATCTTCGGCGTCCCGGCCGCGCGGTTCGCCGTGCGCGCGCAGGAGTTGCTCGAGGAGTTCGCGCTCGCGCCGTTCGGCGCGCGTCTGGCGGCGGAGCTCTCCGGCGGGATGAAGCAGAAGCTCGCGCTGGCCTGCGCGCTGATCCACAGCCCGGCGACGATCCTGCTCGACGAGCCGACCGCCGGCGTCGATCCGATCTCGCGGCGTGAGTTCTGGCGGATCCTCTACGGGATCAATCGCGGCGGAACGACGCTCTTCGTGAGCACGACCTACATGGACGAGGCCGAGCGCGCGCATCGTGTCGCGTTCATGACGCAGGGCGCGGTCCTGACCTCCGGAACGCCGGCGGAACTGAAGGCCAATCTGCGCGGCGAGGTCGTCGAGATCGTGTGCGCCGAGCGCGGGACGGCGCGGCGCGCGCTGCGCGACTTTCCGCTGGTGCGCAGCGTGGAGATCTTCGGCGAGACGCTCCACGCGCTCGTCGACTCCGCGCAGGAGGCGATCCCCGAGCTGCGCGCCCGCCTCGCCGGCGCCGCGATCGCCGACGTCGCACTGCGCGCGATCCCGCCCTCGCTCGAGGACGCGTTCGTGGCGAGGCTCGCGGCGTGAACCGGTCGGTGAGCGTGCGCGCCGAGGCGCTGACCCGCCGCTTCGGCGATTTCGTCGCGGTCGACGGGATCTCGTTCGAGATCCACGCCGGTGAGATTTGGGGATTTCTCGGCCCGAACGGCTCGGGGAAGTCGACGACGATCCGGATGCTGTGCGGGATCCTCGCGCCGACCTCCGGGAGGGTCGAGGTCCTCGGCTACGACGTGGCGCGCGATCCCGAATCGGTCAAGTTGCGGATCGGCTACATGGCGCAAGGCGCGAGTCTGTGGGACGATCTCACGGTCGAGGAGCACCTGCGCTTCACGGCGGGGCTGTTCGACCTGACGCGCGCGGAGCGCGCCGCCGCCGTCACGGAATGGATGGATCGGATCGGCTTGACCGCGCGCCGCGCCGACCTGGCCGGCGCGCTGCCGGGCGGGTACCGCAAACGGCTCGCGCTCGCGTGCGCGCTGCTGCATCGACCGCAGATGCTCTTTCTCGACGAGCCGACCTCCGGGGTCGATCCCGTCACGCGCCGTGAGTTCTGGGATCTCATCGTCGGCTTCGCGGAGGCCGGGACGACGGTGATGGTGACGACCCACTACCTCGACGAGGCCGAGCACTGCAATCGGCTCGCGCTCATCTACGGCGGCCGCATCGTCGCGCGCGGCAGTCCGACGGAGCTCAAGCGTGCGCCGCAGCTCGGCGCGACGGTCGAGATCCTCACTCCCGACGCCGTCCCGATGCTCGACGCGCTCGAGAACGACCCGTCGGTGCGCAGCGCGTCGCTCTCCGGCGCGGCGCTGCACGTCACGCTCGAACGCGGCGCCGACGTCGAGCGCCTGCGCGCAGGGCTGCGCGCGCGCGGCTTTCCGGTCGAGGAGCTGTGCGTCGTGACCCCGTCGCTCGAAGACGTCTTCGCCGCGCTGATGAGGGCGCCGTGAACTGGCGGCGGGTCTGGACGATCGCGGTCAAGGAGTACCGTCAGTTTATCCGCGACCGGCGCACGGTCGCCGCAACGATGCTCCTGCCGCTGATCCAGGTCGTGCTCTACGGGTATCTCTCCAGCGACGTGCGGCACCAGCCGACGGTCGTCTGGGACCTCTCGCGCACGGCGGAGAGCCGCCGGCTGCTGCAGGCGCTCGACAACTCCGGATACTTCACGTTCCGCTTCGTCGCGCGGAGCATGGGCGACGTCGTGCGCGCGATCGAGGACGGCCGCGCGCTCGCCGGGGTCGTCATCCCGGCCGACTACGCGCGCATCGTGCAGCACCGCGAGTCAGCGCAGGTGATGGTCGCGGTCGACGCCTCCGATGCGACGGCGGCGCGCACGGCGCTCTCCGTCGCGCAGGCGGTCGGGAACAGCGTCACGCAGCAGCTCGTCGTGCGCCAGATTCGGCTCTCGGGTCAAACCGTACCGCAGATCGGCGTCGACGTGCGCGCGCGGGCCTGGTACAATCCCGGACTGCGGCAGGAGGTCTTCATCGTTCCCGGCGTGCTCGCGCTGATGCTGATGTTCACGATGACGTTCCTGAGCATGAGCACGATCGTGCGCGAGCGCGAGCTGGGAACGCTCGAGCAGCTCGTCGTCAGCCCGATCCGCTCGGACGAGCTGATGCTCGGGAAGATGATCCCGCTGATCACGATCGGCTACGTCAACCTCACGATGATCCTGCTGTTCGCGGTCCTCTGGTTCAAGGTCGGGGTTGTCGGCAGCGTCGTGCTGCTGTACGCGACGACGCTGGTGTTCTTTTTCACGACGCTCGGCCTAGGGACGCTGATCTCGACGATCGCCAAGACGTACATTCAGGCGATCCAGATGATCCAGTTCTTCCTGCTGCCCAGCATGCTGCTCTCGGGATTTATCTTCCCCGTCGCCGGGATGCCGACGGCCCTGCAGTGGGCCTCGTATCTCGTCCCGCTGACGTACTATCAGACGATCGTGCGCGGGATCATCATCAAGGGGATCGGCTGGGAGTACCTCTGGCCGCAGATCGCGCTCCTGACGTGCTTCGGCTTGGCGGTCTTCGCCGTCGCCGTCTTGCGTTTCCGCAAGCGGATCGACTGACGCGCTACCGCTCAAGCGCGCCGCCGCGCAGCGCGGTTCAACGGCTAGGGCGACTTGCGGCCGATGAGCATGCCCTCGGACTTTCGCCCCTTGTAGCCATACTCGCCGCTGAACGACTTCCCGTCCTGGGTGAACTGCAACCTGAACCAACCCGTCTCGCCCGTCGGTCCACGCCACTTCCCGTCGATCTCCTGGTCCCCGCTGACGGTCCCGTGCATCTGCCCGCCGGCTGCGTTCGTGCCGATCACCGTCTCGTTCGCCTGCGTGAATTGGTACGTTCCGCTGCGGAAGTGGGGGCCGGATGCGCTGACGCTCCAGTTCCCCGTCACGTTGCTCGTCGGGCGGACTTGCGCGCTCGCCGGCACGTTCGCGGCTGCGAAGGCGAACGCACCGATCAGCGAAACGATGAAGCGGGGGATGTTCATGGTGATCGAAAGCGTACGCCGTCTCGCCGATCGCCGTTGTCCGAAAATCGCAGACTTGCGTTCAGCGTAGGCTGAGCGCGTGTCCCGCGGTCGCGCGGACGGTCAGCGTGAAGCCGCCGACCAGCTTGCTCATCTCCTCGGCGTTCACCCGCACGTTCGCGGCCATCGCGCTCATCTCGCTCACCTGCGTGGCGAGCTCGGCGGCGGCGGCCGAGACGATGTCGGCCGAGTTCGACTGCGTCTGCGCGGCGTCGGCGACCGGGGCGATCAGCTCGCCGACGTTGGTCGTCGTCGCGCGCATCTGCTGCGCCGAGGCCGCGGTCTCCTCGACGACCGAGGAGACGCTGCTCATGTTCGCCGCGACGCTCGCGCTCGCGTCGCGCATCCGCCGCACCGCCGCCGCCATCTCCCGGGCGCTGGTCGCGGCGACTTCGAGGGTGCGGTCGATCTCCTCGAGCGCGTGCGTCGCTCGGCCGGAACGCGCGAGCCCCTCATCCATCGTCGCGGCGGACGAGCGCATCGTCTCGGCGGCCGCAACCGTCTCGCGGCGGATCTCCTCGAGGATCGCACCGATCTCGCGCGTCGATCCCGAGGCGCGTTCGGCGAGCTTGCGGACCTCGTCGGCGACGACCGCGAAGCCGCGGCCGTGCTCGCCGGCGCGCGCGGCTTCGATCGCCGCGTTCAGCGCGAGCAGGTTCGTCTGGTCGGCGATTTCGTCGATCGTCGCGACGATCTGCCCGACCGCGGTGGAGCGGTTCTCGAGCGAGGCCATCGCCGCCTCGGCACTGCGCGACTGCGCCTCGAGCTGCATGAGCGCGCTCGCCGTCTCACGCACCGCGCCGCCGCCGCTCGCGACTTCGTCGGACGCGGCCTTCGCGGCGCGCACCAGCGACTCGCCGAGCGCGGCGAGCGCGACGATCTGCGCATCGAGATCGCCGACGCCGCCGCCGATCGCGGTGACGGAGACGGCCTGATCGGCCGCGCCGTCGGCGATCGCACCGGCCGCGAGCGCAAGCTCCTCGGCGGCGGCGCGGGTGCGCTGCAAGTCCTCGACCTGAAGCCGCGCGCCCTGCGCGACGCCGCCGATCGCCGTGGCGATCTCGTCGACCGCGCCCTTCGACTCGCCCGTCGCGAGCGCAACCTGCGCGCTCGTCGCGAGCAGCTCGCGCGCGGTCTCGGCGACGCCGCTCATCACCAGACTCAGGTCGTCGGTCGTCGTCTGGAACGCCTCCGCGATGTTGCCGAGCGTCCCGACGAGCGTGTTGTAGCTCGTCCCCAATCGCGCGACCTCATCGGCGCCGTGGACCGCGAGGGCCTTCGAGGAGACGCGGAAGCGAGCCCGCAGGTCGCCGCCGCCGAGGTCCTCGAAGGCCGCGCTCAGCGCGCCGAAATCCTCGCGTGCGACGACGTTGATCGCGTTCGTCACGCGCGCCAGACCCGTGCTGATCGAGCGGGCGAGGAAGAAGAACGCCGCGAGCGCGAACGCCATGACGACCAGCGCGGCGATCAGGACCGTCGTCGTCGTCCGATGCACCATCGCGTCCATCGTCGCGACGCTGATGGCGGTCGTGAACACCGCGACCGGTGTCCCGGCGGTGTCGCGCACGATGTGGTATTGCGTGTACTGGTGGGTCGTCCCGACGGGGAAGATCCCGACCGGCGTGTCCTCGCCGCGGTCGAAATGCGCACGCGCGGGGCCGATCAACGGCGTGCCGACGATGCGCTTGCCGGTATTGTCGAGGATCGTCGTCGTGACGCGGACCGGGGTGCCGTCGACGACTTGGAAGATCGAGACCTCGCAGCCCGAGAGCCTGCGGAAACGGTCGGCGAAGTCGAGGTCGCCGTTGACGACCCACGATCCGAACTGCAGCTTTCCGCCGGCGACGTGCGGCGCGCCCTGCTCCGAGGTCAGGTATTCGAGCAGCGCCTCGCTCGTCGCCACCTTGGCGCTCAGCTCCGCGGCGACGCCGTGCGTCACGGAGACGTTTACGATCGTCAGGACGACCGCGACGATGACGGCGAACGCCGTCGCACCCGCCGCGACGATCCGCGTCCCGATCGACCACGACCGTGGATCGATGGAGCGCGCGAGAGTGGACATTTCGCTGGGATTCCTTCCGGGGTCGAACACTGAGTCGGCTGCCTTCCTGGCTGCTCTCCCGTAAATACGGCAAGCGAGACCCTGGTTGCGGACGCCGTCACATCCTTCTCGCCGCCAGCGGCTGCTCGCCCACGGAGTTACCGGGCTTGGCGGGTCCCGGGGCGCACCTTGGCGAAGCGCAGCATCCCCCATGGCCAAGTTCATCTTCTTCACCGGCGGGGTCGTCAGTTCGCTCGGGAAGGGGATCACGGCCGCCTCACTAGGGAGGCTGCTGAAGAGTCGGGGAATCTCGGTGTCGATCCAAAAGCTCGACCCGTACATCAACGTCGACGCCGGGACGATGAACCCGTATCAGCACGGGGAGGTCTTCGTCACCGAAGACGGCGCCGAGACCGATCTCGATCTCGGCCACTACGAACGGTTCATCGACGAGTCGCTCACGCGCGACAACAACGTCACGACCGGTCAGGTCTACAAGTCGGTGATCGAGAAGGAGCGGCGCGGCGACTATCTCGGTGCGACGGTCCAGGTGATCCCGCACATCACCAACGAGATCAAAGCGCACGTCACGCGCGTCGCGGAGACCAGCGGCGCCGAGGTCTGCATCGTCGAGGTCGGCGGGACCGTCGGCGACATCGAATCGCTCCCGTTCCTCGAGGCGATCCGTCAAGTGCGGCACGTCGTCGGCGACGAGAACGTGATGTTCGTCCACCTCACGCTCCTCCCGCACCTGGGCGCCGCGGACGAGCTCAAGACGAAGCCGACGCAGCACTCGGTCCGCGAGCTGCGCGCGATCGGGATCTCGCCCGACGCGATCGTCCTGCGCACGGGCTCCTCGCGGCCGATTCCGATCGAGCTGAAGGAGAAGATCGCGCTGTTCTGCGACGTCGACGCGGCGAGCGTGGTGCAGAACGGCGACGCGCCGACGATCTACCAGGTCCCGCTCAACCTCGAGGCCGAGGGGCTGGCCGACATCGCGGTGCGCAAGCTGCGTCTCACGCCGCAGAGGCCGCAGCTCGAGGACTGGAGCGCGATCGCCGAGCGGATGCAGAACCCCCGCGGGCGCATCAAGGTCGCGCTCGTCGGAAAGTACGTCGAGCTCAAGGACGCCTACATCTCGATCACCGAGGCGATCGCGCACGCCGGGATCCATCACGACGTCGCGGTCGACGTCGTGCGCGTCGACTCCGAGCGGATCGAAGAAGAAGGCCTGGGCGCGCTCGACGACGTCGACGGCGTCCTGGTCGCACCCGGCTTCGGCGCGCGCGGGGTCAAGGGCAAGCTGCTGGCGATCCAGCACGTCCGCGAGAAGCAGATCCCGTTCCTGGGGATCTGCTTCGGGATGCAGCTCGCGTGCGTGGAGTTCGCGCGCAACGTCTGCGGTCTGCCCGAGGCGATGACCACCGAGGTCGACGAGGCGACGCCCGATCCGATCATCGACTTCATCCCCGAGCAACGCAACCTCGACCTCAAGGGCGGGACGATGCGCCTGGGCGCCTACGACTGCACGCTCGAATCCGAATCGCTCGCGGCGCAGGCGTACGGCGCGACGCAGATCAGCGAGCGCCACCGTCACCGCTACGAGTTCAACAACCGCTACAAGGACCTGTTCGAAGAGCACCGGATGCGGTTCTCGGGGCACCATCCGCTCGGACGCACCTCGCTGGTCGAGGTGATCGAGCTCCCGCAGAACGTCCACCCGTGGTTCGTCGGGACCCAGGCGCACCCGGAGTACAAGAGCAGGCCGAACCGGCCTTCGCCGCTCTATCGCGAGTGGATCGGCGCCGCGCTCGCGCGCGCGCGCTCGCGTGCGTCCGGCGGCGACGGCGCGCTCGTGCACCGCTGAGCCCGAGCGCGATCACCGTCGTCCTCCTCGCGCGCGACGAGGCGCGGCGGCTGCCGGACTACTTCGCCGCGCTGCCCGCCGGCGTCCAGGTCTTCGTCCTCGACGCGGAGTCGCAGGACGAGACGGCGGCGCTCTCGCGCGCGCACGGCGCGCGGGTCGAGACCCGAACGTGGGAAGGCTTCGTCGCCGCGCGCCGCCATGCGCTCGCGCGCGTGCGGACACCGTGGACGCTGATGCTGGACGCCGACGAGCGGCTCGATCCGACCTTGCGCGACGCGATCGTCGCCGCGCCGGACGACGTCGCAGGCTACCTGATGCGCCGGACGACGAAGCTGTGCGGCGCGGCGGTGCGGACCGCCGGCTGGTCGAGCGAGGTGCTCGTGCGCCTCTTTCGAACCGATCGCGCGCGTCTGGAAGCACACTCGGTCGGCGGGGGCGCCGACTTGCACGAGCGCTGGATCGTCGACGGTCCGACCGCCGTGCTGGCCGGGACGATCGTGCACGACTCGTATCCGACGCTCGCGTCCTACCGCGCCAAGTTCCTGCGCTACACGCGCATCGAAGCCGCGTCGCTCGCGCCTTCGCGCCTCGCGCTCGCGCGCGAGCTCGTGCTGTTCCCGGTAAGGGTGGTCTGGTCGATCGTGAAGTACGGCGGCTGGCGTGACGGCTGGCGCGGCCTGTTCGTCGCGTGGGAGAGCGCACGCTATCGCGTCGTCGTGCGGCTGGGGGCGCTGCGGCGCGCGTGAGGCCCGACGTCGCGCTCGATGTGCGGGAGACCTCGCACACCTCCGCCGGGATGCTGCAGTACGTGCGGGCGCTGCGAACCCATCTCCCGCGCGTCGCACCGGAGCTGCGGATCGCGACGATCGGCGGCGGCGACAACTTCGACCTGGCCGAGCAGCTCGGGCTCCCGCTCGCGATCGCACGGCTGCGTCCGCGGCTCGTCCACTTCCCGACGCTCTACGTGCCGCGCATCGTTCCCGCGCCGTACGTCGTGACGATCCACGATCTCATCGACCTGGAATATCCCGACTACGGCAAGCGTAAAGTCGGTCCATACTGGCGGTATCTGGTCGGGCCGGTGCTGCGCGGCGCGCGCGCCGTCATCACCGACGACGACGCGACCGTCGCGCTGCTGCGGCGCTACGTCGGCGTCGCGCCGGAGCGCGTGCGCGTCGTCCCGCTCGGCGTCGACGCGCCGGCGCCGCTTCCGGCGCCCGTCGTTCGCGCGCGGCCGTACCTGTTCTACGCCGGAAACCATCGCCCGCACAAGGATCTGGGGACGCTCGTACGCGCGTGGGAGACGCTCCCCGAACGCTACGCGGTCGACCTCGTGATGACCGGACCGCCGGAGCCGGCGCTCGCGAGCGCGCGGCGCGGGCAGGGCGAGCTGGTCTTCCTCGGCGAGCGCGACGCGGCGGAGCTGTGGGGGTTCCATCGCGGCGCCGCGGCGTACGTCCACGCGGCGTTGCGTGAGGGGTTCGGCTTGCCGCTCCTCGAGGCGCTACGCGTCGGGACGCCGGTGATCGCGGCCGAACCGGCGGTGCCGGGGGTGCTGCGGGCGCACGTCGAGCGCTTCGCGGCCGGCGACGTCGCCGCGCTGCGCGCGCTGGCGGAGCGCGCCCTCGACCGCGACCCCGCGCTGCGCGAGCGCGCCGAGCGCGGCCGCGAAGCGACCGCAGGACTTACGTGGGAACGCACGGCGCGCGCGACCGCCGACGTCTACCGCGAGCTGCTCGCGTGATCCGCGTCGCCCTCGCCGATCATGCCACCCCGCGCGCCTCCGTCGGGATGCGCGAGTACGCGCGCGCGCTGCGCGAGCGCTTGCCGCGCGTCGCACCCGACGTCGATCTCATCACGGTCGACGCGCCGCTCGCGGCCCTGCCCTTCGCGCTGCGCGCCGCGCGCGCGCAGCTCGTGCACCTGCCGTATCTGGAGAACGCGCCGCTGATCCCGCGGCCGTACACCGCGATGGTGCACGACTTGATCCATCTGCGCCACCCCGAGCTGTTCAGCCGGGTCACGGCCGCGTACTGGCGTTTCGTCGCGGCGCCGCTCTATCGCGGGGCCGCGCGGCTGCTGGTCAGCGACGCGCGCGTCGCCGACGACTGCGTCTCGCTCTTGGGAACGGACCGGCGGAGGATCCGCATCGTCGCGCTCGGCTACGACGACGCGATCCTCACGGCGGAACCCTGGCCGGCCGAGTTTCCGTATCTCTTCTATGCGGGCAACCATCGCCCGCACAAGGGACTCGACACGCTCTACGCCGCCTGGCGCGACCTCCCCGAGGATCTCGCGCTCGATTTGGTCCTCACGGGGCCCGACGAACCGAACGTGCGGGCGCGTTACCGCCGTGCCCGCGGCGCGATCGCGTTCCTCGGCGATCTCGACGAGGCCACGCTCGCTCGCCGTTACCGCGGCGCGCTCGCCTACGTGCAGCCCTCGCTCGCGGAAGGGTTCGGGATCCCGCTGCTGGAGGCCGCGGCGGGTGGAACGCCGGTGATCGCGACGACCAGTGCGGTGCCGGCGGTCGTGGCGCCGTACGCGGCGACCTTCGCGCCCGGCGACGCGACCGCGCTGCGTGCGCTCCTCGCCGCGCTCGCGCGCGATCCGAGTTCCGCCCTGGAGCGCGCCGCCGAGGGCGCCGCGGCGCTGCGGGCGTATACCTGGGATCGGTTCGCGGCCGGGACGGCCGCGGTGTTCCGTGAGGTGCTATGCTCCTGATTCGGTTCGCTCGCGCGTTCGCATCGCTCTGCGGCGCGCTCGTGCTGGCTTGGTCGATCCCGGCGTTCGCCGCGCCGCCGACGCCGAAGTCCTCGCCGAAGCCGCCGCCGAAGCGCGACGAGGTCCCGGTGCGGGTGATCGCGATCGTCGTCAACGGCGAGGAGCTCGCGCCGAATCCGGCGCCGCGCGTCGTCGCCGGCCGCCTGCTCGTCCCCGTCGTGCGGATCTACAGCGCGCTCGGGATCGGGGTCACGCGGCAGGGGATGCAGCTCACCGCCTCGGCGCCTTCGAAGCAGATCGTGCTCACCGTCGGCTCGAACCGCGCGACCGTCGACACACGTACGATCGTGATGGACACCGCGGCGATCGAGATCGACGGCGCGACGTTCGTCCCGCTGCGGTTCGTCGCCGACTCGCTCGGCGCGCAGGTTTCGTACGATCCGCGCGCGGAGCGCGTCGAGGTCGCTTCGCTCATCGTGGGCCGCACGCCGGGGCTCGAGCAGCACGTCGCGGGCGGGACGACGCAGGTCGTCGGAACGATCAGCGCGGTCGACTTGAACTCCGCGCCGGAATCGGTCACCGTGACGCGCTCGGGCTCGGAGCGCACGATCGCGATCACCTCCGATGCGAAGATCGTCGTGCAGGACGTCGTGACGCGAACCGAGACCCCCGCATCGCTCGCCGACGTGCACCCCGGCGACGCCGTCGGGATTCTCCTGCGGCCGGACGGACGCGTCGACGAGGTCGTCGCGCGCTACGCCTCGCGCGCCGGCGCGATCGCCGCGGTCTCGAGCTCCGCGTTCGTGCTGCAGAACGGGTACGTCGTGCAGCCGGACAAGTCGACGGTCATCACGTTGAACGGCCGTCCCGCCGTCCTGGGCGATCTCAAGGTCGGCGACAGCGCGACGATCCGGCTCAACCCCGACACCGGCGAGAAGCGGCAGATCATCGTCTCCCGCGAGGAGCCCTCGACACCGACCCCCTCCGGTACCGCGCAGATCGCCGACGTCTCGGTCAACGCGCGGGGTCCGCTGCGCGCCGGCGATGCGTTCACGGTGACGCTGCACGGGACGCCGGGCGGGAAGGCGACCTTCGACATCGGGAGTTACGTGACGGGCGTCGCGATGCGCGAGACGCAGCCGGGGACGTACAGCGCACAGTACATGGTGCCGAGCGGGGTGAGCTTCGGGCACACGACGATCTACGGTCACCTCAACGTCGGCGGTGTCGACGCGCCGCGCGCGGAAGCCTCGCAGCTCGTCGCCGTGACGACGACGCCGCCGCAGATCGTCGACATCGCGCCGACCAACGGCCAGACGGTCAACAACAATCGCCCCTCGATCTACGCCACGTTCCGCGCGCCGACCGACGTCGGGATCAACCCCTCGAGCGCGAAGATCGAGGTCAATGGCCTCGACGTCACCGCTTCGTCGACGCGCACCGACAGCTTCATCACGTACATGCCGAGCGTCGCGATGAACGACGGTCCCGTCTCCGTCACGATCACCGTCGCCGACAACGCCGGGAACCAGCAGACGCGCTCGTTCTCGTTCACGATCCGCAGCCACTGAAAGGAACCACCATCGTGCATCCGAGGCCTCGCCGCAGCGCTGTGCTGGCGGCGTTCGTCCTCGCCGGCGTCCTCTGCGCCTGCGGGGCCGGCGGCGGGGGCGGCGCGAGCGACGAGGGCGGCGACGCGCTCGTGGTGGCGCGCGTGAAGGACGCGGTCGTCCTCGATCCCTCGCACGCGGTCGACGGCCTCTCGCTCAACACGACGAACGAGGTGATGCAGAACATCGTCGCCTTCAAGCCGGGCTCGTTCGACGTGGAGGGCGACATCGCGGAACGCTGGTCGGTCAGCCCCGACGGCAAGACCTGGACGTTCGACCTGCGGCGGGGGCTGGAGTTCAGCGACGGCACGCCGGTCGATGCGAAGGCGGTGAAGTTCAACCTCGACCGCTGGCGGCTGGTCTCGGATCCCGCGCACGGCGCGTTCTCGTACGCCTACTACGCCGACACGTTCGGCAACTTCCCCGGCGTGATCGCCGACGTCGAGGCGCCGACACCCAGCCGTGTGGTGGTGCGTCTGACCAAGCCGGTCGGACCGTTCCTGCGCGATCTCGCCGAGCAGGCGTTCGCGATCGGCTCGCCGCGCGCGATCGCGAGCGATCCGAAAGCGTTCGAGCTGCGGCCGGTGGGGAGCGGGCCCTACATGGTCGCCGAATGGGTGCGCGACGACCACATCACGCTGCTCGCGAACCCGCGCTGGCACGGACCCAAGCCCGGCTACGACCGCATCGTCATCACCGACATCCCCGATCCGGCGACCAGCGTGCTCTCGATCCAGAAGGGGGAGGTCGACATCCTGACCGACCCGCGTCCCGACGACACGAAGTCGCTCGCCGCGCAGCCGGGGATCGCGGTCGCCGAGCAGCCGCCGAACAACGTCAGCTACCTCGCGATGGACGTGGAGAAGAAGCCGTTCGGCGACGTACGCGTGCGCCGCGCGATCGCCTACGCGATCGACGTCGCCACGATGGCGAAGAGCCTGTACTCGACGGGCGCGGTCGTCGCCGACAACTGGACGCCGCCGGGGATGCTCGGCGAGAACAACGCCGTGCACGCCTACCCGCACGACGTCGCGAAAGCGAAGGCGCTGCTCGCAGCAGCCGGCTTCCCGCACGGCTTCTCGACGACGCTGAGCTACTCGACCGCGCCGCGCCCGTACCTCCCCGAGCCGCAGCGCGTCGCCGAGACGATCCAGGCGAACCTCCGCGACGTCGGGATCACGGTCACGCTGCAGCCCTACGAGTGGGGCGTCTTCCTCGACCGGATCAAGCACGGCGAACACGACATGTGCCTGATCGGCTGGACGGGCGACAACGGCGATCCGGACAACTTCTTGTATCCGCTGCTCGACCAGGACTCGGCGCACAAGGACGGGACGGCGCAGAACTACTCGTTCTGGCGCGATCCGGCGTTCCACGCGCTGATGCTCGCCGGGCAGAGCACGGTCGGCGACGCGGAGCGCGGCGCGATCTACCGGCAGGCGAACGCGATGGTTCACGACCAAGTCCCCGCGATCTCGCTCGTGCACACGACCGTCCCGGTCGTCCTCAAGTCGTCGATCAAGGGCTTCGTGCCGAGCCCGAACACCTCATATCACTTCAACTTGATCAAGGGACCCGCCAGCTCATGAGCACCGTTCCGGATTGCATCTTTTGCAAGATCGTGCGCAAGGAGATCCCCGCGAACGAGGTGCTCCGCGACGAGCACGTCGTCGCGTTCCGCGATCTGAACCCGCAGGCGCCGACGCACGTCCTCGTCGTCCCGACGACCCACGCGCAGCACCTGAGCGAGTTCGCGCGGAACACGACCGACCAAGGCGCCGCGCGGCTCCTCGCCGCCGCCGCCGAGCTCGGCGCGAGATTCGGCCCCGGCGGCTACCGCGTCGTCATCAACGAGGGCGAGGACGCGGGCCAATCGGTTCATCACCTCCACGCGCACGTGCTTGCGGGACGCAAGCTGAGCTGGCCGCCCGGCTGAGCGACCGACGTCCGGCCGCCGGTGCCGTCCAAACTAGGAGAGGGCTAAGGACGTCAGTTCCGCCAGGGTTCCGATGACGGCGCGATCCGCTTCGGAATAGGTGTGATGAGCCTTGTGGACGACGTTCATGCTGCCGACCGCGCCGCTTCGTGCGTGAACCCTCGCGTGGAGAAAATCCGTCACGTCGAGGTTGCGGCGGCTAAACGCGTCGAGACGCACTCGGAGAAGAGCCGGATCGTACGTCTCAGGCGTCCCGACCGTCCCGGGCTGCACGAGTCGCGGATAGAGATGGAAGTCGTCGATCTGTCCGGACGTCATCGGTCCCTCGATCTCGCGAACGACTCCCAGGACGCGAGGGCCGACGCCGCGACCGGGCACGTACGACCACTCCCAGCGTCCTGCCTCGACGCGGCGCATGCAATGGGTCAGTGCCGCATCGCGGAACCAGACTGCAAGCTGTTCGCTCGCGATCGTGAAGGCTTCGGTCTCCGAGGTCGCGCCCCACAGGCGCTTTGCCGCGGGGCGGATCACCGCGAACGTCTCCATGACGCTCGCGGACTCAGCCGATACGCACGCCGGCTCGACAATCTCGGGAAGTGCCAACCGGAAGAGCAGAACGCGCTCTTCGGGCGTCGCCATGAGGGCGATCGCCAGGCGGTCGAGCAGGGGCGGCGAGGCCCGCGTCGTCGCACTGGATTCGAGCATCGCGTACCACACGCGGCTGACCCCGATGGCCTCCGCGACCTCTTCCTGCGTTACCGGCCTGCCGCGACGGCGTGGAAAACGCGCGTACGGCCCGAGCGCATCGGCGGCCGGATCGACGCGGGCCCGAAGTCGTCTGAGGAGCGCACCGAACGTTGCGTGGTCGGCGCGATCGGAGTTGGTCGTGCGGCACATTGTCAACGATGATGTTGCGAAAGGTACGCTTGCCGTCCCGGAGCGGCCTCGGCTGCGTTTACCACGCAAAGCGAGGGCTAAACGCTCGCGCCGCATCGAGCCGCGCCGTCTGCGCGGCGCGCGTCTCGTTCCATGCTTCGACGAGTTGGAGTATGACGTTAGGGGGCGAGGAGAGCGTCCTTTTCGCTCGGGGAGAGGAACGCGACGTCGACGGCGTTGCGCTGCGCCTGACGGATCTCGTCTTCCGTGAGACCCGCGGCCGGTGCCGCGACGCGGATCTCGTGGGGCCAGTCGATCCCGCTGACGACCGGGTCGTCGGTGTTGAGCGTCGCCGGGATCCCGTGTGCGAGGAAGCGTTTCATCGGGTGCTCGCGGTAGCTCGCGACCGTGTTGGTCTGCACGTTGCTCGTCAGGTTCACCTCGAGCCCGATGCGGTGCTCGGCGAGATAGTCCATCAGCGCCGGGTCGTCGATCGCGTGGGTGCCGTGCCCGATCCGCGTCGCACCGAGCGCGCGGATCGCGGACCAGATGCTCTGCGCGTCGCCCGCCTCACCCGCGTGCACGGTGATCGACCAGCCCGCGTCGCGTGCGCGGCGAAAGTGCGTCGCGAAGAGTTCCGCCGGCCAGCCCAGCTCGTCACCCGCGAGATCGAGCGCGACGATCCGGTCCTGTTGGGTGAGCAGCGCGTCGAGCTCGATTGCGCATGCCTCGGGCCCGTACGTGCGGCTGAGGATCCCGATCAGGTTGACGCCGATCCCGGTGCGCGTGCGGCCTTCCTCGATCCCCGCGACGACCGCTTCGACGACCGCCGCCGGATCGAGGCCGTGCGGCTGCGCCATGAAGTACGGGCTGAAGCGCAGCTCGACGTAGTCGAGCCCGTCGCGCTGCGCATCCTCGACGTTCTCGCGTGCGATCCGCCGGCACGCGTCGACGTCGGCGAGGACGGCCGTCATCCAGCGCAGTTTGTCGAGCCACGAGACCAGATCCGGCATGACGCCGTCGACCTGAACGTGCGGGCGCAGCGTCTCGAGCGTCGTCCCGGGGAGCGCGACGCCGTGCTCCCGCGCGAGGTCGAGGATCGTCTGGAGCCGGACGTTGCCGTCGAGATGCCGGTGCAGGTCGATGTTCGGCAGGCGCGCGCCGGTCATCCGCGCTCCGCGAGGCAGCCGGTGAAGTGGATCGTCCAGCGCGCCGCGGCGGCCGCCGCGATCTGGCCGAGCCGGCGATAGTCGTTGCCCGGGTTCGACTGCGTGCGATTGCTCCCGGCGCGGAAGACGATGTGCGGGACGTCGAGCTGGTGGCAGACCTGCGCGATCGCGGCGCTCTCCATCTCCATGATGTCGGGATCGAGCTTCGCCTTCATGTCGGCGATCTTCGCGTCGGAGACGCCGAACAGGTCGCTCGCGGTCACGACGCCGGTGAGCACGGTCGGCTGATAGCGGTCGCCGTCGACGACGACGGGCTCGGGATCGTACGAGCGGATCGATGCCTTCGCCAGCTTCAGCAGGTCGGAGTCGGGCTTGTAGAACCAGGACGTCATCGTCCCCGGAAGCGGCCCGCGCACGTTGCGGTAGACCATCCCTTTGTTCGTCAAGCTTCCCGCGGCGTGGTGGATCGTCTTGGTCGAGATCACGGTGTCGCCGGTGCGGATCCGCGGGTTGAAGCGCGAGCCGGTCCCCGAGACGATCAGCTCGCTCGGTGCGAACTCGTTGATGAAGAGCGCGGAGACCATCGCGCCGTTCGTGACGCCGACGCCGGTCACCGCGACGACGACCTTGCGCCCGCGCAGCGTCCCCGTGTCGTACGGGAAGCACGCCAGTGTGCCGGAACGGCGGTTCTTGAGCTGGGCTTGGATCGTGCGGATCTCGGAGGGCATCGCGCCCAGGATGAGGGTCGGCGGGGATGGGGGCATGGACGGGTCGTTCTCTCCTACGAGGACAGGGCGTTGACGGGGACTTCGGGGCGCACCGTGCGTTCCAGCACGAGCGCGGCGACGACGAGGACGAGGGTCGCGGCGTAGCAGACGAAGGCCATCGCCGGCGCGGCGTGCAGCCCGAGGGCGTGCACGACGCGGCCGCTCAGCGCGGGACCGATCGTCCCGCCGAGCGCGCCCGCGAAGAGCAGGAACGTGACGAGCTGCGGCGGCGCGGCCGCGACCTGTTCGGTGCCGAGCGAGATCATCAGCTTGTACAAGCAGGTCGAGCAGAACCCGAACGCTGCCGTCGCCGCGAAGAACGTCGGCGCGCTCCCGGTCGAGGCGAGGACGAGCGTGCAGCCCGCGGCGGCGCACCCTGCGATCACCAGCACGAGACGCGCGGGGATGCGCGAGACGACGACTGCGGCGATGATCAAGCCGAAGATCGACGGGCCCCAGAACTTGCCGATGATCGCGTTCGCGTCGAGCGCCGGGACGGCAAGGACGGTCTGGAGATAGTTCGGCGCCCAGAGCGTGAACGTGCTCTGCCCACACAGATACAGGCAGAGCGCGCCGCCGAAGAGCACGACGCGCACGATCGTCGCGGCGTCGGGCCGCGTCGCGCGTTCGGCCGCGCGCGCCGCCGCGCGCCCGGTCTGCGGAAACCGAATCCCGAACGCCGCGAGCAGGACGAGCGCCGCGACGCCGGCGACGACGACGTAGCCGCTCTGCCACGGCATCGCGCGCGCGATCGCGCCGGCCGCGATCGCGGGGAAGATGAAGCCGGCGACGCTGAACGCGCAGTCGGTACACAGGAACGCGACGGCGCGACGGTTCTCGGCGTAGGTCTTCGAGATCGTGACGGCGCCGGCCGAGAGACCGACGCCGCCCCCGAAGCCGATCAGCGCGATCGCGGCGCAGGCGATCGCGAACGCGTGCGTCGTCGCGAAGATCGCGACGCCGGCGAAGACCGCGCCGTACGCGAGCACCAAAACGCGCCGAATCGAAAGCACGTCGAAGAGCACCAGGCAGAGGAGGAACGCGACGAGATTCCCGGCCAGCAGGTACGAGAAGAGCGCCGCGGCGTCGGTCACGCGCACGCCGAACGCGGCGGCGGCGGGGGCCAAGATGACCCCGCCTTGCGTGAAGAACCCCGACATGATCGCGTAGGCGAAGATCGCGACGAGCGTCGCTGGGAGTTTGCGGTAGGTCAACGAGCGAAGCGCAGGCGGTGCGTGTCGGAGCACATGGCGAAAGCTCGCGTGTGGGCCCTCGCCGGACCTGCCGACGATTGGCCGAGCGGCCGTGACGAGAGGATGTTCCTGCGAGCGGCGCTGGCCGAAGACTTTGACGACCCGGCGCTCCTGTGGTATCGTACCGGTTCGGGCCCGCTCACAGACGGGTTACGAGACGGCGTGGTTGCCGTTGCGGAAGGAGGTGTTCACGTAGATGGAGATTCGAGTCGCGCCTGGCGAGACGATCGAGAGCGCATTGCGCCGCTTCAAGAAGGCGACGCAGAAGGCCGGCGTCCTGGCCGAGGCGCGGAAGCACGAGCACTACGAGAAGCCCAGCGTCCGCCGCAAGAAGAAGAGCGCAGCCGCGCGCAAGCGCCGTAGCTGAGCCGAGCAGCAGCCAAACCTTCTCCGACGGCGTCCGTGCAATCGCGCGGACGCCGTCGTCGTTTCCGCGCACGTCCCAGGTGGGCGCGCCCGCGGGCAAGTAGCCAAGGGGGAACATGAGCATCAAAGACCAGATCACCGCCGACCTCAAGGAGGCGATGAAGGCGCGTGATCAGGTGCGTCTCGACACGCTGCGCAGCGTCGTGTCGGCCTTCAACTACCGCCGCATCGAGGCCGGCAGTGATCTGTCGGAGGACGATCAGCTGGCGGTCGTTCAGCGGCTGGTCAAGCAGCGGAACGACTCGATCGCCGAGTTCGAGAAGGCCGGCCGTGCCGAGCTGGCCGAGAAGGAGACCCGCGAGCGGGACATTCTCCAGAAGTATCTGCCCGCGCAGAAGTCGGCCGAGGAGATTCGTGAGGTCGTCCGCGCCGCGCTGTCCGGGCTCCCTGCCGACGGCCGCAATCAAGGGGCCCTGATGAAGGTGGTCATGCCGCAGCTCAAGGGCGTCGCCGATGGCAACCTCGTGCGCCAGATCGCCGGCGAGGAGCTCGCGCGGACGTAACTTCCCTGCAACGGGAGCGGTACGAGCAGGTGTGACCCTTCGCCGCCTCGTCACGCTGCTGTGCTTGGTCGTCGGGGTAGCCGGAATCGGGCTTCCGGCCGCCGGGGCTCCGCGCGGCGAGATCGTCGTCATCCCGATCCACGGGACGGTCGACGAAGGGATGGCGCATCTGGTCACCCGCGCCGTCGACGACGCGAAGGCCTCGGGAGCGCGGGCGATCGTGCTCGACGTGAACACCTTCGGCGGCCTGGTCTCGGCGGCGACGGAGATCCGCGACGCGTTGCTCGACTCCCCGGTGCCGGTCGATGCGTACGTCACGCGCGCCTGGTCCGCCGGCGCGCTCATCGCGCTGAGCGCCTCGCGTATCGAGATGGCGCCGACCGCGTCGATCGGGGCGGCGGAGCCGATCCCGAAGACCGTCAAGACGGTCTCGGCGCTGCGCTCGGAGTTCGAGGCGACGGCGGCGCGTTATCATCACGCCCCGCAGCTCGCCGCGGCGATGGTCGACGCGCGGGTCGACGTCCCCGCGCTCAAGGCGCCCGGCGCGATCCTCACGTTGACCGCCGAACAGGCGCGCAGCGCCGGAATCTCCGAGGCGACGGTCCCGTCGCTGAACGCCGCGGTGGACCGTTTCGGGTTGAGCGGCGCGCCGCGCAGCGTCGCGGAGTACTCGTTCGCCGAGTCGATCGCGCGCTTCGCGACCAATCCCGAGGTGAGCGGCCTCCTGCTCTCGATCGGGTTCCTGGGGCTACTCATCGAGCTGCAGACGCTGCACGGCCTCGCGGGAGCGGTCGGCGCCGGCGCGCTCGCGCTGTTCTTCGGCACGCACGTCTACGCCGGGTTCTCGAACGGCCTGGTCATCGGCCTCGCGCTGGTGGGGATCCTGTTGATCCTCGTCGAGCTGCACGTCCTGCCCGGGCACGGCCTCGCCGGGATCGTCGGCGTCGTCGCGCTCGTCGCCGCCGTGCTACTCGCGTTCGGCTTGCCGTTCTTCGCCGGAGCGTTCCAGGCGCTCGCGACCGCGATCGTGCTCAGCGCGCTCGCCTTCGCGCTGCTGCAGCGCGTCCTCCCCGAGAACGCCTTCGTCAAACGGCTGACGTTCGCCGGCGCGCAAGGCCCCGACTACGTCGCCGCGCCCGACTACCACGCATTGCTCGGCGCGAGCGGCACCACGGTCTCGTACCTGCGCCCCGCCGGCGTCGCAGCCTTCGGCAACACCCGCGTCGACGTCCTCACGGAAGGGGATTTCGTCCCGGCGGGCACACCGGTACGCGTAACCCGCGTCGAAGGCGCGCGAATTTTCGTACGCCCCCAAACGTAAAGGAGTACGCCATGCTCGCTGTTGGGTTCTTGGGCGTCATCGTCGCGATCGTCGTCATCATCGCGATCGTGCTTTTCTTGTACTATTTCCCGTTGGGTCTGTGGATCCGCACGATCGCTGCGGGGGTGCCGCTCTCGATCGGCTCGCTGATTCGGATGCGGATCATCGGCGTGCCGGCGGGCGCGATCGTCGCGAACCTCGTGCGCGGGCGCAAGGCGGGGATCCCGCTGACCGTCGATCAGCTGCAATCGCACATCCTGGCCGGCGGGAACGTCGAGAACGTGACGCTCGCCATGATCGCCGCGCAGCGCGCGCAGATCCCGCTGGAATGGCAGCGCGCCGCCGCGATCGACCTCGCCGGCCGCAACGTCCTCGAGGCGCTGCAGACCTCGGTGAATCCCAAGGTGATCGAGACGCCCATCTTTCAGGGCGTCGCGCAGAACGGGATCCAGCTCAACGTCAAAGCGCGGATCACCGTACGCTCGAATCTCGACCGCTACGTCGGCGGCGCCGGCGAGCCGACGATCGTCGCGCGTGTCGGCGAGGGTGTCGTCAGCGCGGTCGGTGCGGCCGTCGATCACAAGGAAGTCCTCGAGTACCCGGACCGCATCTCGAAGGCCGTGCTGAACAAGGGGCTCGACGCGGGGACGGCGTTCGAGATCGTCTCGATCGACATCGCCGACGTCGACGTCGGGAAGAACATCGGCGCCGACCTGCAGACCTCGCAGGCCGAGGCCGACCGCCGGATCGCGCAGGCGAAGGCCTCGGAGCGGCAGTACGCGGCGATGGCGGCCGAACAGGAGCAGAAGGCCGAGACGCAGCGGATGCGCGCGAAGGTCGTCGAGGCCGAAGCGCAGATTCCGCAGGCGATCGCCGAAGCGTTCCGCGAGGGCCACCTCGGCGTGATGGACTACTACAAGCTCAACAACGTGAAGGCCGACACCGAGATGCGCGGCGCGATCGGCCAGAGCGTCGGCGGCGACGGCGGCTCGACGTCGGCGGCGAGCGGGCCGGTCCCGCAAACGACCTGATGGACCACTTCGGTCCCGGCCTGATCATCCTGCTCATCGTCCTGGGCTGGGTGTGGCAAGGGATCAAAGCGCTCAGCCGCGCCGCCGCTCCGCCCGGCAGCGCTCCGGGGAGCGCCCCGTTCCGGCCCCTGCCGCCGGTGCGGAGGGCTGCTGCTCCCCCGCCTGCCCCGCCGCCGGCGCAGGCCTCGCCGCCGTTCCCGGCCGCCCCGCCGCTCCCGGTAGGGATGCCGGCGGCGCCCGTCGCCGAGCGGCGGCTCTCCCTCCCGTTCGGCGACCGGGCCTCGGTACGGGAGGCGATCATCGCGGCCGAGATCCTCGGCCCCCCGGTTGCCCTGCGGTGACAACCCGGCCCGACCTCGCTGCGTTGTAAGGAGCAGATGCCGTCGATCACCAGCGAGGCGACGTTCGACCTCACCGGCCTGTCCGAACCGATCCGCTTCTGCGGACACCGTGACCAAAACCTCAACGCCCTGGAAGCCCTGATCCCCGTCGTGTTACGGCTCGACGGCGATCGCGTGCACCTGAGCGGCACCCGCGACGCGGTCCGCCAGGCCGAAAGCGTGCTCGCCGCGATGCTCGCGGCGGCGCGCGGCGGAGCGCAAGTCACCCCCGACGACGTCGCGCTGGCCGCCCGCGCCAACGGCCAGCTCGGGATCCCGCCGACCCTCGTCTCGACGGCGCGCGGCAAGGAGATCCGGCCGAAGACCGCCGGCCAGCGCGCGCTGGTCGCGGCGATCGACGCCAACACGCTCAGCTTCGCCATCGGTCCGGCCGGGACGGGGAAGACGTTCCTGGCGATCGTGATGGCGGTGCGCGCCCTCAAGGCGCGCGAGATCTCGCGGATCGTCCTCTCCCGTCCGGCGGTCGAGGCGGGCGAAAAGCTCGGCTTTCTCCCCGGCGACTTCAAGGACAAGGTCGATCCGTATCTGCGCCCGCTCTACGACGCGCTGCAAGAGCTGCTCGAGGAGGGGACGACGCAGAAGTATCTCGAGCGCGGGACGATCGAGGTCGCGCCGCTCGCGTACATGCGCGGCCGCACGCTCTCCGACGCGTTCGTGATCCTCGACGAGGCGCAGAACGCGACGCACGAGCAGCTCAAGATGTTTCTCACGCGTCTCGGCGCAGGCTCGAAGATGATCGTTACGGGCGACGACACGCAGATCGACCTGCCGCGCGGACTGCGCAGCGGGATCCACGACGTCGAACGGCTCTTCACCGGAATGGACGACGTCGGGATCGTGCGGCTCGACGAGACCGACGTCGTGCGCCACCCGCTCGTCGGCCGCATCGTCGCCGCGTACGACCGGCTCGCGAGAGAACGCGATTCCTAACGTGGCGGTCGGCATGGGAACTCGCCGGTATCGCGCGGGCTGCGTCAGGCGCGCGGGAGCGCGCTCGGTCCTCGTTGCGGGCGCGGAGCGCACGCAACCGTGATCTATCTCGAGAACCAGACGCGCGGTTCCGGCTTGCGGACCCGCGTGCTGGTGCGCGTCCTCGAACGGCTGCTCGCCGAGATCGGCGAGGAAGGGTCGAGCGTCTCGCTGACGTTCGTGCGCGATCCGGCGATGCGCGTGCTCAACCGCGACCATCGCGGGAAGGACGCGACGACCGACGTGCTCAGCTTCCCGCTCCATCCGCCCGAGGCGTTCGACCGCAGCGGTGCGACGCGGCCGTTCGCGCGCGACGATGACGAAGCGGAGCGGATGCTCGGCGACATCGTCGTGAGCGTCGACGTCGCGCAGCGGCAGGCCGCCGACTACGACGCGCCGCTCGAGCGCGAGGTGCAGCGCCTGCTGATCCACAGCGTCCTGCACCTGGCCGGTCACGATCACATGGAACCGGGCGAGCGCGCGGTGATGGAGGCGGAAGAGCGGCGTCTCGCCGCGGCGATCGGGATGCCGTGGCCGTATCTCGAATCCACGTCCTGATGCACCGCCGTCTCGCCGCCATTCTCGCCTTCCCGCTCGCGCTCGCCGCGAGTCCGACGCCGGGCCCCGTGCCGATTCCGACGGCGACGCAGCCGGCCGGTCCGCAAGCGCGCGCGCACTGGCCGGTGCAGACGGCGGACGAGAAGACGCAGGAGCTGATCGACCGCGGCGTCTCGATGCTCTACGCGTTCGACACCGGCGAGGCGCGCGTCGCGTTCGGCGCCGCGATCGCGCGCGATCCGAACCTCGCGCTCGCGTACTGGGGGCTCGCCGAAGCCGATACGATCGACATCAACGTCGTCAGCTCACCCGAGGGCGAGGTGCGCGGCGCCGCCGCGGTCGCGCAAGGCCGCGCGCACCTGCGCGGCGCCTCGGCGGAAGAACGCGTGCTGCTCGACGCGATCGGACAACGCTTCGCGCCCGGAACGGAACGCCAGAAGCTCGATCGCTACGCGAACGCGCTGAGCGCGTACACGAACGGGCATCGCGACGATGCGAACCTGCTCACGGTCGCGGCGTTCGCGATCTTCGAAGCGACCCCGACGTTCACGGACGCGAACGACGGGCTGATCCCGAAGGCGCGCGAGATCCTCGCCGACCTCGACCGCGCGCTGGTCCTCGACCCGCAGAACATCGGCGCGCACCATCTGCGCATCCACCTGCTCGAGGAGGCCGATCGCGCGAAGGACGCGATCCCCGACGCGCAGGCGCTCTCGTCGTACGGCTACCCTCCCGGCGAGTCGCATCTCCCGCACATGGCGGCGCACGTCTGGGTGCGCGTCGGCGACTACGCGCGCGCCGTCAGCGATAACGAACGCGCCGTCGCGAACGATCGTGCCTGGTTCGCGCTCGGCGACGGCCCCGGGCAGCAGTACATGAAGCGCTACCACGATCACGACGTCGACTTCGTCCTCTACGGTCTCTCGACGCTGGGCCGGAACGACGACGCGCGCGCGTTCGCGCAGAACGAGGACGCGTACTCGCGAGCACACCTCTTGCTGCGCCTCCACGACGACGGCGGCGCGCTCGCGATCGCTGGCCCCGACGCGCACTTCGTGCGCGCGATCGCCGCGGCGCGTTCCGGCGACGCAGCGCGCGCGCAAGCCGAACGCGCGCAGATCCGCGGCGACGACGCCGCGCCGCGCACGGCGCTGGTCGACGCCGCGCTCGCGCGCAAGGCCGGCGATCTCCCCGGCGCGCTCGCGGCCTATCAGCGCGCGTACGATGCGACGAAGACGGCATTCCCCGGCGATCCGAAGGACGACTGGTACGTTCCGATCGGCGAGGGCTACGGCGCCGCGCTGCTCGCAGCGGGCAGACCCGCCGACGCGGCGTCCGTCTTCACCGCCGAACTGACGCGCTTCCCCAACGATCCGCGGCTGGAGTGGGGGCTGGCCGAGGCGCTGAAGGCACAGGGGAAGGACGATACCGCGGCGCGCGCGGCGTATCGCGCGACCTGGAAAGGGGCGCATGATCTCACCCTCGCCGATCTCGGGTAAAGCCCGTCGTCACGGCCTCGCGGCGGCGTTCGGCTACGCCTTCGCGGGCCTGCGCGCGGCGTGGCGCGGGGAGCCGAACCTGCGCATCCACGTCGCGGTGGCGGCGGCGGTCCTCGTGGGCGGTGCGCTGCTGCGTCTGCGGCCGCTGGCCTGGGGCCTGGTCGTGTTCGCGATCGCGCTGGTGCTCGTCGCCGAACTGGTCAACGCCGCGATCGAGTCCGTCGTCGATCTGGTCTCGCCGGACGACCACCCGCTCGCCGGACGCGCCAAGGACGTCGCTGCGGCCGCCGTCCTGATCGCCGCGCTCGCCGCGGTCGCGATCGGTGCGCTCGTTCTGGTCTCGGTCCTGCACGCCCCCTGATCGGCTCGCCGCGGTGTGATATAATGGCGACCGCTTGAGTACCGACCCTCTACCCTCGGGCAGTAGACGCCCAACGGCGCCTCGACGATGACGCCGCACTGGCCCGAGATCATCGCCCTCATCCTGCTCGTGGGGGGCGCCGCGTTCTTCGCGGCCTCGGAGGCGGCGATCGTCTCCGTCAACCGTATTCGCGCCCGCGCGCTCGTCGAGAAGAAGGTCCGGGGGAGCACGCGGCTCCAGCGTCTGGTCGAGGACCGCAACCGAACGCTGACCTCCGTCCTGATCGGAAGCACCGTCGTCCTGCTCGCCGCCGACTCGGTGGCAACGTACCTCTTCATCGTCGCGGGCATCCCGCACGCCGCGATCTGGTCCACGATCGTCATGACGATCGTGATCTTGCTGTTGGGCGAGATCCTGCCGAAGACGGTCGCCGTCAGCTCCGGCGACCGGACGGCGCTGCGCTTGGCGCCGTTCCTCGATCTCACGACGCGCGTCCTCACGCCGATCACCGCGGCGTTCCTGTGGATCACGAACCACCTCGTGCGCCTCTTCGGCGGGCAGCCGCACGGCGGTCCCTACGTCACCGAAGAGGACATCAAGACGCTGGTCAACGTCGGCGTCGAGCAGAACGTCCTCGAGGAGCAGGAGCGCGAGCTGATCCACTCGATCATCGAGTTCGGCGACACGATCGTGCGCGAAGTGATGACGCCGCGCACCGACATGGTGACGGTGAGCGTGACCTCCTCGCCGCGGCGCGCGCTCGACCTCGTGATCGCCGAGGGCTACTCGAAGCTCCCGGTCTACGACGAGACGGTCGACAACATCATCGGCGTCGTCCACGACCGCGAACTGCTGATCGCGCTCTCGAACGGGACGCTCGCGACGACCTCGCTGCGCGGGCTGATGCGCCCGGTGACCCACGTCCCGGAGAACAAGCGCGTCGCCGAGCTGCTGCGCGAGATGCAGCGCGGCAAGTACTCGCTCGCGATCGTGCTCGACGAGTACGGCGGGACGGCCGGGCTCGTGACGATGGAAGACCTGCTCGAGGAGATCGTCGGCGAGATCCGCGACGAGCACGACGAGGGCGAGGAAGAATCGATCGTGCGCGTCGGCGAGCACGAGTCGATCGTCGAGGCCGGGACGAACATCGAGGACGTCAACGCCGCGCTCGGGATCGACCTGCCGCACGAGGAGTTCGAGACGATCGGCGGCTTCACGGTGGGCCTGTTCGGACGGCTCCCTCGGGAAGGCGAGGAGATCGACGCAGGGAAGGGCGTGCGGCTACGCGTCGACCGTACGCGCGGCCGCCGCATCCTCACGGTGCGCGTGCTGACCGACACCCAGGCGGAGCCCACCCCCGAGGAAGAAACCGCAGTCGTACGTGACTGACGACAAGACGCTGCTCGCCGCCGCGGTCGCCGCCCGCGCCGGCGCCTACGCCCCGTACTCGAACTTCTCCGTCGGTGCCGCCCTGCTCGGACGCGACGGCCGCGTCTGGACGGGCGCCAACGTGGAGAACGCCTCGTACGGGCTCTCGATGTGCGCCGAGCGCAACGCGGTCTTCGCCGCCGTCGCGGCGGGCGCGCGCGCGTTCGACGCCGTCGCGGTGACCGGCCCGGACGGGATGACGACGATGCCCTGCGGCGCGTGCCGCCAGGTGCTCTGGGAGTTCGCGCCCGAGTTGCGCGTCGTCTTCGACGATCGCGGCGTGCTCACGAGCGTCCCGTTGGCCGAGCTGCTCCCCGCGGCGTTCGGGCCCGCGCAGCTCCACGAGGCGACCCGCTGAGCGAACGTTCCGCCAGCAGCGATGCGATCGTGCTGCGCGCGCGCGTGCTCGGCGAGGCCGATCGCGTGTACACGCTGCTGACGCGCGAGCGCGGGAAGCTCGACGCGATCGCCAAGGGCGCGCGGCGCGCGAAGAGCGCGATCGGCGGACGGCTCGAACCGCTCGCCGAGGTGCGCGTCGCGCTCCATCGCGGACGCTCGCTCGAGGTGCTCACCGAGGTACGCACGATCCGCTCGTACTGGAACGGTCTGGTCCGTCCGGACGCCTTCGCGACCGCGTCGCTGCTCGCGGAGACCGTCGACCTGTTCTGCGAGCCCGAGCTGCCGCTCCCGGAGATCTACGCACTGCTCGCCGGTGCGGTCGCCGCCGTCGCGGCGAGCACCGCTCCGGCGACGCTGCTGCCGCGCTTCCAGCTGCGGCTGCTCGACGCGCTGGGGCTCGCGCCGGCCTCCGACGCCTGCGTGCGCTGCGGCGGCGATTTCGACCGCCACGGCGCGTGGCTCGATCTGGATGCCGGGGGGCTGGGCTGCGAGCGCTGCTACGGTGCCCGCGGCGACGCGCACGCGTTCAGCGCCGAGGACGTGGCGAACTTCCGCGCGCTGGGCGCCGAGCGCGGCGCCGGCGCCGTACTGCTCGCGACGCCGAAGGTCGCGCGCGGCGTGGACGACTTGGTCACCTGGCATCTAGGCCGCCGCCCCAAGGCGCGTGCGCTGGTTCACGAGCTGACGTGATGGAGACGGTACTCGGTTTGGACGTCGGCGAGCGGCGCATCGGCATCGCGGTCGGCGAAGGCACCTTTGCGTTTCCGCACAGCACGCTGGAGCGCACGAACGTGCGTGACGACGTCGCGGCGATCGTCGCGATCGCGAAGGAGCGGGGTGCGGGCACGATCGTCGTCGGTGATCCGCTCACCTTGGGCGGCCAGCGCGCGCTCGCGAGCGAGAAGATCGATGCGTTCGTCGCGCACCTGGCGCGCGCATACGGCGGGACGATCGAGCGGGTCGACGAGCGGCTGACGACCGCGGCGGCGCAGCGCGCGCTGATCGCCGCCGACGTCTCGCGCGCCAAACGCAAGAAAGTCGTCGATCAGCTCGCCGCGGTGGGAATCCTCGAGACATGGTTGGCCCGCAGGCCGCGGTGAGCCGCGCGCGCCGCGCGCTGGTGGGGGTCGGCCTCGCGGTGATCGTCGGGGTCGGGGTGATCGTCTTCGCCGCCTCGACGTGGTTCCGCGACGCCGTCTACGTCGACAATGCGCTCCCGGCGAGCGCGACGCGCGTCATCATTCCGCGCGGCACGAGCTTCAGCGGCGTCGTCGCCACGCTGAAGGAGCGCCGCGTCCTCGCGCATCCGATCGCATTTCGCATCCTCGCGCGCCTGCGCCACGTCGACGCCGACGTCAAGGCCGGCGAGTATACGTTTCCCGCGCACCAAACGAGCGACGAGATCCTGCAGCGGCTCGTCCGCGGGGAGCAGACGGCGCTCTGGCTGACGATCCCCGAGGGGTTCACCGCCAAGCAGATCGCCCAGGAGATCCAAGCTCGGGGCCTCGGCGACGCGGCGGCCTACGACCGGCTCTTCCTGCACGAGGGGATCGCGTTGGACGGGACGCGGACGCCCTCGATGGAGGGGTACCTCTTCCCGAGCACTTACCTGATCCCGGTCGACACCGATCCGGCGGGTGCCGCGAAGATCATGGTCGATCAGTTCCGCAGCGAGCTGCCGCGGGATGCCGAGGCGCGCGCGAAGTCGCTCGGGCGTACGGTCCCCGAGGTCGTCGCGATCGCCTCGCTGGTGGAGCGGGAAGGCAAGGTCGACGAGGAGCGGCCGCTCATCGCCTCGGTGATCTATAACCGGCTGCGATTGGGTATGCCGCTCGAAGTCGATGCTTCGCTGGAGTACGCCTTCCCGGAACATCACGACGTGATCACGAAGCGTGACCTGGAGATCGACTCCCCCTATAACACGTACCGTCACGTCGGGCTCCCGCCGACGCCGATCGCCAACCCTGGGAAACCGTCGCTCGACGCCGCGTTCCGGCCAGCGCACACCGACTACCTGTATTACGTCGCGAAGGGCGACGGCCGCCACGCGTTCGCGAAGACGCTCACCGAGCACAACGCGAACGTGGAGCGGTATCTGAAGTAAGGAGTTCCGTCATCGATACCAACGGCAGCAACGAGTCGGGCGGCGCCGCCGAAGACGGCGAGCAAAAACAGCCGCTCGATCTCAAAGACGTGCTCGAGCTGCACATGGAGGACGGCTCGTCCCTGCGCTTCGAGGTGGTCGGGCTCGTCGAGGACGACGAGAACAACGCCTACGCGGTCTGCTACAACGAGAGCTCGGACGAGTTCGTCGTGACCGATCAGTTCGGCGAATTGCTCGACGACGACGAGCTGGCGCAGGAGATCCTCGACGATTTCTTCGTGCTCGCCGAAGAATCGGGCCCGCCGGAGTCTCCGGCGTAGCAGCGGGCGAGCGAACCTTTTCGCCGCCGGTCATGCCGGCGGCGAGCGGGAGTTTCGCCCCGCGCGTTCGAATCGTTCGAGCGCGGCACGGAGAGGTGGCCGAGTGGCTGAAGGCGGCGGTTTGCTAAATCGTTATACGCATAACAGCGTATCGAGGGTTCGAATCCCTCCCTCTCCGAAGTTCGCGACAACAGAAGGGGATCACGAGTACCGCAGCGTATCCTACGAGGTCGCCCGGTAAAAGATCGGGCAGCATGCGGTCGTAGCTCAATTGGATAGAGCAACAGGCTACGAACTTGTAGGTTGGGGGTTCGAGTCCCTCCGACCGCATTTTGACGAAGGACCCACGTACGGATGCGCACGTGGGTCCTTCGCTCGTATCGGCGTTCCCGGGTTTACTTGCGCGGGGTCATCAGAATCTCGCCGTCCGGATAGTCGAAGACGTAGTTGAACGCTTTGACGAAATTGAAGCCGAGCAGTACGTCGTTGTGCGAGAACGATTCCGACGCGCACGCCGGGACCGGCCGGTACACGATCGGGCCGAGCTCGAGGCTTTGCAGGTTGCCGCACGGATCGGACTCCGTCCCGTTCACGCCGAAGAACTGCACCCGATCCAACGCACTGCTGGGATCCTGGAAGAAGCCGACGTGGTCGCGTTGGATCAGCTCGTTGCTGAAGAGCACGTAGAACGTGTTCCCGCTGTCGAGCGTGGCGAGGACCGGGACGTGGCCCGCGACCGTCATCGGCACGCGCGGCTGGCCGGTGGAAAGGTCGACGTGCGCGGTGAGGCCTTGCGTATGGTCGGGCGCGACCTTCGCCGGGTCGAGGATGCGCATCGTCTTCTCATCGAGGTTCACGTCGACGATCGCGCCGGCGAGCAAGTCGAAGCCGACGAAACCGTCGTAGTGCTCGTCGTCACGCAGCGATTCGTCCAGGCCCGTCGCGATGATGACGTTGTGGAGGGTGCTCGAACCCAGGGCGACCGTGTCCACGCGGTAGACGTTGGCGCGCGCACCGCCCCCGATCCCGGAGATCTCGGTCGCGCCGATGCGCTTCGCGCCCACGCTGCGCGCGAACGAGTCGGTGAAGGCGATCCCGTCGGCGCCCGTGTCGAAGACGAAGCGCCCCGGGTGGCCGTTCACGACCGCGTTGACGAAGATGCGCGTGTCGGTCACCTCGATCGGCACGGTCTCGGTCGGCGGTCCGAAGGTCCAGGACGCGGTCTGCGTGGGCGGATGCAGCTCGGCGTCGGTCACCTCGCCGTTCGCCTCGATCTTCGTGTACGTGTAGACCGTCTTGCCGCCGGTGTAGCGCCACGACGAGATGACGCGCTTGCCGCCGCCGACGTCGGTGAAATCGAGGACGTCGACGGAGGTCTCGTACTTGCCGTTCGGATCGATCACGTAGCGCGCGTACGCGCCGGTCTGCGGATCGATGTAGAGGTCGATCGGGAGCCCCGGCCCGGGGATGACCCGGACCACGGTCGTGCGCACGCCCCCGACCGTCGCCTGGCGCTGGATCGTCCCCGGGAGCGCGGTGAGCTCCTCGTTCTCGAGGGCGAGCTCGGTGATGAGGTACTTGACCGGATCGCCGAGGGTCTGGATCGTGAATCCGTTCTCGTTCGACTGCCAGAAGACGCGGCCGGTGAACCCGATCTCGAACTCGCCGATCTCCTCCTGGATCGAGCTGCGGAAAGCGGCCCCCTTGCGCAGCCCGGCGAGGGTCACGGTGACCTTGCCGTCGCGCCTCCCCTCGCCCGTCTCGCGCAACGTCTTGATCGCACCGTCGCCCGCGGCCCAGCCGGCATAGGCGCGGTGCTTCGCGAGCAGCGCCGCGGCGTCGGAATCACTCGCGCCGGCGGCCGAAGCGGAGAGCGGAGCGAGCGTCGCCGACAACGATGCGAGCGCCGCGATGCAAAGCATCCGGATCATCATGGCGCTTCCTTGCTGTTGCTCCGCCCAGGAAACCTGCAAGTGCCGGCTCGCTCGCCGAGCACCCGAGAATTTCGTCTCGAAGAACGCAGCCACGGAGGGACTTGACGGGTCATGGATAATCGACGTGCGTTCGCCCTTCGAGCGGTTCGGGGGCGGCCGTCGTCAAGTCGTCGTGGCTCGGTAGCTCAGTGGTAGAGCGGGGGACTCATAAGCCCTAGGTCGTAGGTTCAAATCCTACCCGAGTCAGGATTTTCCCGAGGTACAACGATGTCGACGATCCCCTGCGATTTCTGCCCGCACCCGGTCGACCGGGCGCAGATGGAAGAGATCGAAATCAGCCACTACGTGCCGGATAGCTCGGGGGACGATCTGGCGTATGCGCGGACGTACTTCTTCGGGCATCCTGATTGCGTCCGCAAGTTCTACCGCGGGCTCGTCGAACACAAGCTGGATCTCTTCAAGCACATCCCGACCAACGCGCCCACCGCCACCGACGAAAAAGGCGGCGGTCAGCGCTAGATCGATTTCGGCTTGTTGCGAACGCCCTCGGAAGGCTGACCCGCGTCGTACGCGGGTCAGCCCTCCGAGGGTTCGGCGAGCGCAGCGAGACGAAGCATGCTCCCGTAGCTCAATTGGATAGAGTGTCGCCCTCCGAAGGCGAAGGTTGCCCGTTCGAGCCGGGCCGGGAGCGATTTCCCCTCATGCTTCGACAAGGAGCGGAGGACGAGGCATACATCCGGCGCGCGATGCTGCTCGCCGATGCGGCGGCGGCAGCCGGTGACGTGCCCATCGGCGCCGTGCTCGTCGTCGACGGGCGCGTCTTCGAGGCGCGCAACGAGAAGGAGACGCGTCCGGATCCGACCGCGCACGCGGAGATGCTCGTCATTCGCGCCGCCGCCGAGGCGCTCGGGCGCTGGCGGGTCGGCGGC
>DATJHK010000071.1:0-16420 GCA_035493875.1 Candidatus Limnocylindria bacterium | reverse complement strand
TTCACTGCCCGTTCCGCGTATCGCGGTCGCCCGCGATGTCAGCCTCCCTGCGGCAAACGTAGGCACCAGCGCGCGTATTGCCGTACCAGCGCATCCCTTTCTCGTGGTAGATGCCGCTCCGGGTGTTGAGCCAGACTACCTGATCCGACGGGCAGTGCGCCTGCGCTGCCGCTTCGGTGCTGAACTGGGCGAGGGTAGTCGATTGCGCCGCCTGCGGCTTCGGGTGCGGCGTCGCGGCGAGCGACGGGACGGGAATTAGCGCCGCACTAAGGAGTACGGCGGTCAAGAAACGACGGAACATGGGTCCTCCGATTCGAGCGCTTGCTGCCATATTGGACGATGGGCTGGGCGACACCGCCTCTGGGCTCGCCACGGACGCCACGCGGGCGCGAACATGAGGGACTGACGGATTCTCTTCTTTTCCCCTTAAGGACGGGGAAGAAAGGGAGACCCGTTCCGCTTAATGCAGTCGTTCCTACCGCCTTTGCCGCACGACCATCGTCATTTGGCGGACGAGTACGAGCGTATGGCAAACAAAAGCTCATTTGCCGTTTCCCCTACGGGAGAAATCTCGTTAGCGCAAAGCGGCGTCCTGTATCTCGATGAGCTTGGAGAATTCCCTCGCTCCACGCTCGAGGTCTTGCGCCAGCCGCTGGAGGAGGGAACGGTGACGATCGCCCGTGCGGCGGGGACCTTGACGTTCCCGGCGCGGTTCACCCTGCTCGCCTCGATGAACCCGTGTCCTTGCGGCTTCCGCGGCGTGCGCGGCTCCGACTGCCGCTGCGACGATGCCGCGGTGCAACGCTATCTCGCCAAACTCTCCGGTCCGCTCCTCGATCGCATCGACCTGCACGTCAGCGTCTCACGCGTCTCCTTCGACGACCTCGTCGGCCAGGCACCCGCCGAGACCTCGGCAACGATCCGCGCGCGCGTCGAGTCCGCTCGCGATCGGCAGCGCGCGCGCTTCGCGAACACCACCGTCGCGACGAACGCTGCGATCCCCGCCGCGGAGGTGCGCCGCCACTGCCCACTGGAAGCCGACGCGCTCGCGCTCTTGGAGGGTGCGGTCACGCGCGGGGCGCTGAGCGCACGCGCCTTCGACCGCATCGCGCGCGTCGCGCGCACGATCGCCGACCTCGCCGGCTCCGAGGGGATCCGCCGCGAGCACGTCGCCGAGGCGCTCATCTACCGAGGCTTCGAGCGCACCGCCCGCGCCGCGTAGGCCGCTGCTCGCTTGTTCCTCGTCGGATGACGGCGGCGGCGCTACCATCGTTTCGTATCGCGATCCGTCTCGCGATTCGAGGAGCGCGCCGCCGGGCGTTCGGCCGCTCGAGGAGGGACGCTGTGTACTTCGAGCAGTTCTTTCTCAGTTGTCTGGCGCACGCATCGTACATGATCGGCTCGGAGGGGATCGCCGCCGTCGTCGATCCGCAGCGCGACGTCGGGATCTATCTCGAAGAGGCGCAGCGCCGCGAGCTGCGGATCGCCTACGTCATCGAGACGCATCTGCACGCCGACTTCGTCTCGGGACACCGCGAGCTCGCAGCGCTCACCGGTGCGACGATCTACGTCGGCGCTCAGGCCCATGCGAGCTTCCCGCACGTCCCCGTGCACGACGGCGACGAGCTGCGCTTCGGTAGGTGCTCGCTGCGCTTCCTCGAGACGCCCGGGCACACACTGGAGAGCATCTGCGTGGTCGTGCGCGACGCGGAACGGGGAAACGAGCCGATCGCGGTGCTGACCGGGGACACGCTCTTCATCGGTGACGTCGGCCGGCCCGATCTCTCCGGCGATCGGACCCCTGCGGAGCTCGCGGCGCTGCTCTACGACAGCTTGCAGACGAAGCTGATGACGCTGCCCGATTCGGTCGGCGTCTATCCCGCTCACGGAGCGGGATCGCTGTGCGGCCGCCAAATGCGGCCGGAGCGCAGCTCGACGATCGGCGTGGAGCGGGCGACGAACTATGCGTTGCGCGCACGGAGCCGCGAGGAGTTCGTGCGGCTGGTGACGGCAGATCTTCCCGATCGTCCCGGCTATTTCTCGCGCGACGTCGAGATCAATCGCGAGGGCGCCCCCTCGCTCGCCGATCTTCCGCCGCTCCCGGCGCTCCGCCCCGGCGAGGTGATGGCGCGGCAGGCCGACGGCGCGGTACTCCTCGATACGCGAGCCGAGGACGACTTTTGCGCCGCACACGTCCCGGGTTCGCTCCACATCGGCCTGTCGGGCCAATACGCATCGTGGGCCGGGAGCTTGATCGGGGTCGACCGCAATCTGGTGTTGGTCGCGGAGGACGCGGAACGCGTCGCGGAATCGCGGCTCCGGCTCGCGCGCGTCGGGATCGATCGCGTCGTCGGTTATCTGGCCGACGGGGTCGCGGGCTGGACGCGCGAGGGTTTGCCGCTCGAGCAGATCCCGCAGATCACCGTCGGCGAGTTGGCGGCGCTCGCCGCCGGCGAGGACGTCGACGTCATCGATGTCCGCCGCACCGCCGAGTGGGAGCAAGGCTACGTTCCGGGCGCGCGGCACAAGCCGCTCAGCCGGCTCTCCCGCATGCTCGACGATTTGGAACCCACCCGTCCGATAGCCGTCTACTGCAAGGGTGGATACCGAAGCGCGATCGGCGCGAGCCTTTTGGAACGGGCGGGATTCGAGCACGTGATGAACGTGCCCGGCGGCTTCGATGCATGGCAGGCTTGTGACTTGCCGACCTGCGTTCCAACAGCGGCAGCGACGTGAGGAGGACAGGCGATGGCTGATTTTGCGCATCCTGAAACGGTGGTCAGCACCGCGTGGGTCGCCGACCATCTCGACGATCCGACCGTCCGCATCGCGGAGGTCGACGTGGACACCTCGGCATACGACGAGGGGCACGTTCCGAACGCGATCGGCTGGAACTGGCAAACCGAGCTCTGCGATACGGTTCGGCGCGACATCGTCTCGCAAGAACGGTTCGAAGCGTTGATGCGCGTCGCGGGGATTTCGCCGAGCACGACCGTCGTGCTCTACGGCGACAACAACAACTGGTTCGCCGCTTGGGCGTTCTGGCAGATCAAGATCTACGGGCATCGCGACGTGCGATTGATGAACGGCGGACGCAAGAAGTGGATCGCGGAGGGTCGCGCCCTTTCCACGACGATCCCGCAGTTCGCCGCGACGGACTACGTCGCGCAGCCTCCCGACCGATCGCTGCGCGCGTTCCTTCCCGAGGTGCAGTCCGCGTTGCGCGAGGGCACGTCGGTCCTCATCGACGTGCGCAGCCCCCAGGAGTTCACCGGCGAGATCTTGGCGCCGCCGGGGTTGCCGGAAACCTGCCAGCGGGGCGGGCACATCCCGGGCGCCCGCAGCATCCCGTGGGGACTTGCGTGCAACGAGGACGGTACGTTCAAGTCGGTCGAGGAGTTGCACCGGCTCTACGACGCCCAGGGGGCCGACGGCTCCAAGCCGATCATCGCCTACTGCCGGATCGGCGAACGTTCCAGCCACAGCTGGTTCGTCCTCAAGGAGCTACTGGGCTACGACCGCGTCACGAACTACGACGGATCGTGGACGGAATGGGGCAACCTCGTCGGGGCGCCGGTCGAACGCGGCGCCGCTTCGCCGCCGGTTGGCGCCGGTGCCTGACGATCTCGTGATGCCGCGGCACTACGCCGAACGCACCGTCGACGTCGACGGCTGGCAGGTGACCTTGACCTCGTATCAACTCGCCGAGACGTTTCACTGCAAGGCGGACAACGTCTCACCCGGGGCGTGGCTCGCCCGGACGACGGGCGCGACCCGCGAAGAGGCCGAGGAAAAGGCGGTCGAGCGCGCCCGCGTCCTGCTCGCGCGCACCCGCCGCCGCTAGCCCCGCGTTGCAGTCCCCAGATCGCCACACAACGTCGGCGTGTAACGCAGGACGATGGCGTAGCGGCCGGAGGTCAGGGTGCGCAGCGAGACGCCGCGCAGCAGCGTCTGCGAGAGTCCGTGAACGACGGGATTCAGGCGGTATGCGACGGAGCCGGCGCCCGGCGCAACGCACGTCCCGCGGAGGATCGCCGCGTTCGCATCGATCGACTGGCGAATCGCGAACTTGACCGTCACCTGAACGCCGTTGTCCGCGGGGGTGAGGATCGCCGTCCCGAACGGTCCCGTACCGTCCGCCGACGACACGACGAGCGATACCGGGCGCGGTGTCGGCGAAGCGGGCTGCGCGGCGCCCGTCGACGACGGCGCGACCGATGCGGCCAGCCCGGCGATCGCAAGCACGAACCGCAGGGTACGGGGCCCGTAGCGCATGGGCGTATCACCTCATGCACGCATTGTACCCTGCGGTTCGACGCTCAGAAGTCGTATTCGATCTGGGCGCGGTTGAATTCGACGTACGGGAGCGCGCCGAAGTAGACGCCGTTCGCGCCGATCGCACCGGGGTAGTTGATCGCCGACGAGTGGTCGTCCGTGTGCACGCCGTAGCGGTACCGCAGGATGAGACCTTTGTACGGCCCTCGCCGGACCGCGTTGAGATGATACATCGCGTCGGCGTTCAACTCAGTCGTCTGATCGGGGAAATAGCTGAACCCGTAATCGTAGAACGCTTTGCTGAGAGAGACGATGAGTCGTTTGTCGGTCGACGTGTAGACCAGGCCCAGCTTCTCGCTCGAACCGGCGCCGCGCTCGATCATCCCCTGCGTGATGCTCGTCGTGAACAGCGGGTCGGATGCGGAGGTGTACGGGCTGGCGATCCCGCCGTAGGCGACCGAATAGGTCCCGTCGGAGTTCGCAAAACACTGCGGGACGCTCGTACCGACGAAGTAGCCCGCCGAGGGATACGGATATTTTTGGGTCGGCGTGATCTGCCCCGTCCCGACGGTGCAGCCGCCCCCCGCGAGCGTCTCGACGCGATGGGGGATCACGTCGCCGGCCGCCGTGAGCACGAGGTTCTTGGTCACGTTCACCCCGAGCTGAAGCCCGTAGGCCTGCGCGTCGACCTGCCCGACGATCGCGGAACCCGCGTTCCGCTCGTCACCAGCTTGGATGGCGATCCACGGCTTGAGCTTCTCGCGCTTGAACGTGTACTTCCCGTCGAGCCACGCGAGGTTGGCGAGGTTCTCGAAGTGGTAGAAGTGGAGGTTCGTCGTGAGGCTGCTGCTCGCGTAGCCGATGCGGCCGTATTGAAATCCGCCGGTGCTCTCCGGTGGGTCCGGCGTGTGCGGCAGCTCGGCGAACCCGCCGGTCAGCACCGTCGACTGCAGCCAGTCGGTGGACGTACGCGGCTGGAAGCGCGTCACGTCGATCATCTCCACCGTCATGTGCGGATTCAGATCGTAGGCGACGTCGGCGCCCTGGAATGAATACGGCTTGAGGCGCGCGTCGGCGGCGTTCGCCCACGGCGTGTTGAGGACTTGATTGCCGATCTTCGCGTCGAGCCCGTTCTTATGGTACTGCACGTACGTCTCATAGATCGTGCTCAACCCGTACGCGGGCAGGTCCGGCGTCGGATTGAAGTGGTTCGGGTTGGCGGTCGCCGCGGCTCCTGAAAGGGTCGCGCATGTGAGCGACGCGGAGCGCGGATCGTTGCAGCCGTCGAACGGATTCGCATAAAAATAGGAGGCGCCGACGGAGAATCCGCTCTGGGCGAAGCGGTAATTCACGTGCAGGGTACCGCCATAGTTGTCGGTGTGCTGGTTGAGCACGTTCTTCGTGCTCGGGAAACCGCTGGCGTCTTGTACGCGAAAGTCGTACGAGCGAACGCTTCCGCTGACCGTCAGGGGGCTCTTCGTCGGCGTTGCGACGGGAGTCGCATTCGGTTGCGGCACGGCTTGGGCGAGAGCCTGCCGTTGCTGTGCGAAGAGCGTAACGGTCACGAAGGCAAGCAGCGCTCCGAGGTACGGGCGCAGACGGACTATCGGATCAATCATCTTTCACGGCGAAGGCAGGCCCCAACGCTGAGAGACGTCGTGCGCGCTACGTGCGAGCGCCGCTACGACCGTGGACCTGCTGACGCGCCTTCGCGTGCTTCCTTGAGGTCGAACTTTCCTTTGTTTCGATCAGCGCAGACATCTTCGAGACGCGCGCCGTCGAAGACCAGCTGCCCAAGATGTGACGGACGAACGTTTCTTCGCGCCGCTGCTGCGCCTAGACCGCCGTCCAGATCATCACCACGCCTTGTCGCTCAGTACGACGGACGTACTGTTCCCTGTGTCGTTTCGCTCGGGTTCGTCACAGTCGTACGGCTGCGCTGACCATTCAGGAGCCGTTCCATCACGACGCCTTCGATCGCGCCGACGATCGCCGCGACCGACGCGAAGAGCCCGAGCGCGGCGAGAACCACCGCGCCGGGATCGGCGTTCGGCCAGCGCGAGAGCGTCTCTCCGCCGAACATCAACAACGGCACGCCGATCGCCCACGCGCCCGCGCGCGCGGCGATCCACCAGCCGACGTGGCCGACATCGCGCATGAGGACGAACGCTTGCGGAACGGCCATGCAGGCCCCCACTAGGATCCCGAGCTCGACACCGGAGAGGTAGTGCAGGGCCAAGGGCCATCCGCGCGCGATGCTGTTGCCGTTGGTCATCGTCGTGGCGAACTGGACGAAGCGGCCGATGCCGACGCCGACGATCGTCGCGGCCAACCAGCCCCGCCCGATCCCGCGACGTACGCCTCCCAGCAGCCGCGCTTGCGCCACGCCCAGCACGAGCGCTTCGAGCAGCACGACGAGTCCCACCGCAACGAACGTCGTCGCGGCGAGGAAGCTTGCAGCGATGACCGCGCTGGTCTCGCCGGCGATCGATGTCGCGGTCCACAAACCGATGAAGCGTAACCGAGCCATGCGCCCTTCGCGGAGGTCCCCGGCGATCTCACGGTATCGTCGCGCGTCGACTTCCAGAAGTACGGAAGGGGGTGAGAACGTGTGAAGGGGACGTGAATGGCGCGGGGCCACATCGTTCTCACGCGGCTCCTACGATCTCGCGGTAGGAGGACTGGATGGGCAAGACAGATCTCATGCTGCAAAAGGACGTGGCGGACGAGCTCGCGCTCGAGCCGAGCGTCGATTCGGCGCGTATCGGCGTTGCGGCTGGGGACGGCGTCGTGACGCTGACCGGTACGGTCAATACGTACGCCGAGAAGACCGCCGCCGAGCAGGCCGCGAAGCGCGTCGCCGGCGTCAAGGGTTTGGCATCCGAGATCGACGTCGATCTCGCGGCGTTCCACGAACGCAGCGACACCGAGATCGCGGCCGCCGCGCTCAATGTGCTCGCTTGGGAGGTCACGGTCCCCGAAGACACCGTGACGGTCGAAGTGGAAGACGGCTGGCTCACGCTCGAAGGCCGCGTCGACTGGCGGTTTCAGCGCGAGAACGCCGAAGGCGCGGTGCAGAACCTCACCGGCGTCCGCGGGATCACGAACCGGATCGCGGTGCAGCCGCATGTGAGGGGCAGCAACGTCGAAAAGACGATCCGCGAAAAGTTCGAACGGACCGCCGACATCGACGCGAGCCGCATCCGCGTCGAGACGCACGACGGAACCGTGACCCTGCGCGGCTCCGTGCGCTCGTTCGCCGAACGCGAGGACGCCGCTCGGGCGGCGTACGCGGTGCCTGGGGTCTCGCAGGTCGAAAACCTGATCACGGTTTCCGTCCCGTAAACGGCACCTCGCGCGGGCGCGGCCCCGTGGCGGCGAAGACGGCGTTGGCGATCGCCGGAGCGATCACAATCGTCGTCGCCTCGCAAGCCGGCGCGCGGCGGTGGGAGCGATGCGCGGCCACCTGCGTTCCGTCATCGGCGCGCTGCGAGAGGTCGCCGTGAAAACGAGCGGGCAAGCAGCGTCCGATGCAGCGACGCGGTAACGCCGTGGGAACACCGCGTTCACGGGGCGTTCTCGTCGTCGTGACAGCATCGCCGCATGGCGACGTCACCCTTCCTCATGTTCATCGACAAGATCGAAGGCTTGCACGCCCTCGAGCACTACGGCATCCGCGTCGTCCGCGCGAAGTATGTCGACTCCGCCGAGGACGTGATCGCCTTCGCCGGACGGCGTGATGCCGAGGACGACCGGCCGGTCCCGATCGAGCTGCGCGTCGTCGGCCAGGGCAAACAGCCGCTCTCCGGCCGAGGCGTGACGCACGGCCCGCTCCTCGATCACGAGGCGATACGGCGCGCCTACGCCGAGCTTGCGCCGCGCGTCGAACGCGCGGGTGGACGGATCGTCGCGGCCGACGCCGTCGGCGACGGCACCGACATCGCGATCACCGGTCGAAGCGACGAAGCGCTCGGGAAGTGCCTCACCGTGCGCAGCGCGGTGCACTGCGTGCAGCGCATGGTTCCGCTCGACGAGGGCGGCGCCGAAGCGCTCGCGCGCAACGTCCAAGGGTTCCATCACCACGGTGCGAGCGAGCAAGGACGCCGCATGCTCGAACATCTGCTCCTGCGGGTCTCGACGTTCTTCGAAGACTCCGGCGTCGAAAGCTTCGACCTCGATCCGGTACGCATCCACGAGAACGGCTATACCGTCCTGGACGCGACGCTCCGCTCGCGCGCATCCCTCCACCGCAAGGCGCGGCTGCAGCGCGAGGACCACGACCGCAAGAGCCTCGATTACCACCCGTCGGGGCGCCAGTAGCCGTACCGCGCTTCTCTTCAGCCGAGGTGACGCAGGAACCAGGCGCGCGCGAGCCGCGCGACCTCTTCGAGCGCGCCGGGTTCCTCGAAGAGGTGCGTGGCGTTCGGGACGACGACGAGCTGCGCCTGAGCGCGCATCGTGTGCATCGCTTCCCGGTTCAGATCGAGCACGACGGGGTCCGCGCCACCGACGATGAGCAGCGTCGGCGCCTCGATGCGGCGCAGCGCGTCGCGCGCGAGATCCGGACGGCCCCCGCGCGAGACGATCGCTCCGATCGCGCCCGGCGCCTGCGCCGCGGCGACGACCGCGGCGGCGGCGCCGGTGCTCGCCCCGAAGTAGCCGACGCGCAGTTGCGCGGTCTCGCTCCAGGTCGCGGAGGCGTCCTTCGCACGGGCGAGCCTCGCGGCCAATAGACCGATGTCGAAGCGCAGGTGCGCGGTACGGCGATCGATCGCCTCTTCCTCCGCGGTGAGCAGATCGATCAACAACGTCGCGAGCCCCGCGCTCTCCAACTCCTCGGCGACGAAGCGATTGCGCGGGCTCAGTCGCCCGCTGCCGCTTCCGTGCGCGAAGATGACCAGGCCGCGCGCCCGCGGCGGAACGCGCAGCGTCCCCAGCATCGCGCCGGAATCGACGGGGATCGCCACGTCGCGCTGCGTCGATCCGGTTGCGCCGGCGCTCATCCTTACAGCCCGCTCGGATAGGTCTCGGCGACCTCGCCCGTCTCCCACAACGCGCTGCGCTCGAGCGGCTCGACGGCGCGCGTGTGGTCGACGTGGATCACGGTGTCGAACTGTTTCGGCAGCTCCGCCCAGAAGTAGTGGCTGCGGCGCTCCGTCTCGGGGCGGTAGATGACGCCGATCGCACGCTCGAGCAACGGACCGCGGCACGCTTCACGCAGCTCCGGTTCCTCGAACGTCAGCGCGAACCGGTCGATGCCGAGCTCGTGGAACAGGTGCTCGTAGCTCCCCGCGAGCGCAGGGCGCACAACCTTGCGTTCGACCGGCGCGCCCCAGTCGGACGCGGCGCTCACGGTCCCGGCGAAGGTGGTGAACCCGATCAGCGCGCTCTGCGCGCCGTAGCTCCTGCGCGTCAGCTCACCGATCGTAAGCTCGCCGCGACGCGACATCTCGGTCGCGGTCGCGTCACCGATGTGCGAATTGTGCGCCCAGACGACGATCTTCTTGCTCTCGCGATGCCGCGCCAGGTGATCGGCGAGCTGTTCGAGCGTCTCGAACATGTGGCGATCGCGCAAATTCCACGACGAGACCCGCTGGTCGAGCATCGTCCGATAGTATTCCTCCGCGTCCTTCGCGACGCGCGCATTTTGCTCGGCGAAGAAGTACTCGTCCTCCGCGACGGCGCCGTCGAGGCGCAGATACGTCTCGGCGTGGCGGCGCAGCGCCAGCAGCTCGTGGGTCACGTCCTCGCGGCACGATTGCCGCAACCCCAGGCCGACGGCATAGCCGTACTCCGTCGGATCGGCGACGTGATCGAAACAGCCGTAGTGCCGGCGCGCGCGTTGCGCGGCGGCCGGGTCGACCGCATCGAGATAGCGGACGACCGCCTCGATCGAGCTTTGGAGGCTGTAGAGATCGAGCCCGTAGAACCCGACCCGCCGCGCGGCCGGGCGCGCCTCGTTGAAGTCGCGCAGCCAGCCGACGAAGTCGAGGACGTCGGCGTTGCGCCACATCCAGGTCGGGAACCGTTCGAAGCCCGCGAGCGCGTCGACCGCGTCGGCGTCGTCGCTGCGCCCGCTCACATAGCGACTCACGCGCAGCGCATCGGGCCAATCCGCCTCGACCGCGACGGCGCAGAACCCCTGCTCCTCGATGAGGCGCCTGGTGATCTCCGCGCGCTCGCGATAAAACTCGTGCGTTCCGTGCGATGCTTCCCCGATCAGCACGAAGCGCGAGCGTCCGGCGCGCTCGAGCAGCTCCGCGTACGGATCGTCCGCCTGCGCCGAGAGCACGGCGCGATCGTGCAACGCCGAGACACGAACGTTCATGGCATGGGGCGCAGCGCCGCTTCGTTCAACAGCGCGCGCACCTCCTCATCGGTCGTTTGCGAGAAATCCTCGTACCACGTCCCGACGCCGCCGAGAGGCTCGGGCATCTCGTAGCAGATCACCTCATCGGCATGCTCGGCGAGCATGGCGCACGTCTCGCGCGGCGCGACCGGGATCGCGACGATCGTGCGCGCCGGGTCCTTGCGCCGTAAGGCACTCACGGCGGCCAGCATCGAGGCGCCGGTTGCGAGACCGTCGTCGACCAGCACGACGACCTTGCCCGCGACGTCCGGGTACGGGCGGCTGTCACGGTACACGCCCTGACGGCGCTCCAGTTCGGCGCGCTCGCGCCGCGCGACGCGAAGGATCTCGTCCTGGGGAATCCCCAGCGCGCCGATCACGTCGTCGTTCAGCACGTAGGCGCCGCCGCTGCCGATCGCACCCATCGCCAGCTCCTCGTGACCGGGGACGCCGAGCTTGCGCACCGCGAAGACGTCGAACGGCGCGCCGATCGCGAGCGCGACCTCGTAGCCGACCGGGACGCCGCCGCGCGGGAGCGCGAGCACCACGACGTCGTTGCGACCCTCAAGATGCCGCAGCAATGACGCCAGCAGACGCCCCGCCTCGCGACGATCCCGGAAGACGATCGGCGTTCGCGCGGCGAGGTTGACGTCGATGCGTTCCACGATCATCCCGCCTGTCCGGGGAGCGGCTCGCGCTCGGCGGCACGTTCCAACAGATCGCGCACCTCGCTGTCGCCGACCTCTTCGGCCTGGTCGTACCACGGCCCGACGGCAAAGGCGGCGTCCGTTCGCGGACAGACGAGCTCGTCGACCTCATCACGAATCGCCGGGATCTCCTTCGGGACGGCGATCGGCACGGCGAACACGAGCCGCGCGACCGCCTCTCGGCGCAGCGCCTTCACGGCGGCGCGCGCGTGCGAACCGGACGCGAGGCCCTCGTCGACGAGGATGACCGTCTTGCCGGCTCGTTCGTAGCGCGGACGACCGTTTCGCAGGTCTTCTTCGTGGCGCATCAACTCGGCGCGCCGTTCCTCGACGGCTTCGCGAACCTCGTCCTGGTCGATCCCGGAGCGCAGGACGCGACCCGAGTCCAACACCTCGACCGACGTCGACGCGATCGCGCCGAGATCCAGGTCGCCGAGCCCCGGCATGAGCAGATCGCCTAGGAGCATCACGTCGAGCGGAACGTTGAGCGACCGCGCAACCTCGAACGCCACGGGCATCCCGCCGTTGGACAGCGCGAGGACGACCACGTCGCGCTCGCCGCGGTAGCCGCTCAGCAAACCGGCAAGCTGACGCCCGGCATCGCTTCGCGTCGCATACGGCGTCGAATCAGCCATCGCTCTTCTTCTCCACGCAGAACCCGGACCTCGACGATACTGCCGGCCCGCGAAGATTCCCGGAAGAGCGTCCGCGCTTTTCTCGCGCGCGTTCACACCGTCTTCGCCGCTCGTCCTGCGTGCGTCCGGGCAAGCCATCGACTCGCGGACCGGTGAGACGGCGGGATGACGACACGCATCCCGTCGTGCGTGACGACGGCCTCGACGTCGGCGCCGGCCAAGCGCGCAACCTCGTGTTGCAGCTCGACGGGCTGCATCTCGACCAGCTGCTTGCCGCAATGGACGATGAACGCGCGCGGGATGCGGGCTTCGCGGCACCAGCCAAGCTGCGCGCGGACCGTCGTGTGCCCGAAGAGCGCCGCGCCTCGACGACGAACGAGCGGCCGCGTGAGCGTCGCGCCATCGCCGATATAGGCGTCGACGCCGCGTAGCACGCGCTCGCGGTCGACGATCGCGACGAGATCGGGGTTGTAGACGATGGTTACGCCCGCGGCCCGAATACGAAAGCCCACGGCCGGAGCTCGAATCGAGTGGATCACGGCGTACGCCGTGAGGCGGAAGGGCCCGAGCCGGACAAGACGATCGGGTTCGATTCGGCGCAGATCGGCGATCGGAAACCCTTCCAGCACCACGCAGCTCGCGGGTGTCGCATAGACCGGCGCGGCGACGCCGGCACGAAGACCGAACGCGTGGTCGGGATGCGCATGCGTGATCGCGATCCAGTCCGCGCCGAGTTCGTCGACGTGGCCTTCCCACGTCTCACCGGCGTCGAGGAGCAGACGCTTCCCGCCGCACGCGAGAAGGCACGCCGAATGCGCGCGGTGGAGTGCGCTCGACTCCTCGATGTAGCCGCGCGTCCCGAGGAACGTGATTTCGAGCCCCGCGTCATCGGGTATCATGGCGTCCCTGGGCATCTTACGGGCGCGCTCGTCGCGTCACGAGGAGGCATGGTCATGGCGAACGTGGTGAAGGTCGTCGAAGTCATGTCGGAGTCGGAAAAGAGTTGGGAGGACGCGGTGCTCAACGCGGTCCGGCGCACCGCTGAGACGATTCACGGGATCAAGTCGGTCTACGTCGACAACTTCACGGCGAAGGTCGAGGGCGACCGGATCGTCGAGTACCGTGTCGACGCGAAGATCTCGTTCTTGCTCGACACGAGCGGCAACGGGAAAAGCGCGAAGAGCGGGATGGCAGAAGCCCAAGCGACGAAGCGTTAACCCGGCTTCGCGCCCGTATCGGCGGCGCTGCGCGTATACGGTGCCACGACGGCATGACGAACGTGCGAACGCCGCCGCGCGGTCGTTCGCACGTTCTTCTCAGTGCCGGGCTACGCTCACAGCGATGCTTCGTGATCCGACGAGCTGGACGCCGATTCGCAAGTCGGTCGAGTCGTTGGCCGTCACGCCCAATCTGCTCGACTACGACGCCGCGTGCGCCGCCTTCTCGTGGGAACAAGCGCGATCTAGCTTCTGGGCGCAGCGCGCACGGCGGGGCTGAACATCGCCGATCTCGCGGTCGACCGGAACGCCGAGGGACTTCACGGCGAGCGAATCGCGTTGCGTGCACACTTGCGGGACGGGACGGTCACGGCACGCTCGTATCGCTGGCTGCGCGCCGAGACGAACCGCTTCGCGAACCTCTTGCGGACGCTCGGTGTACGCCGCGGAGAGCGTGTCTTCGCGCTCACCGGACGCGTTCTCGAGCACTACGTCGCCGCGCTTGGGACGCTGAAGAATGTCAGCGTCTTCTGCCCGCTCTTCTCCGCGTTCGGGCCGGAGCCGCTCGCGCAACGTCTCGGACGCGGTGAGGCCAAGATCCTGGTGACGACGGAACGGCTCTATCGCCGCACCGTCGCCGGCCTGCGTTCACGCCTGCCCACGCTTGAGCACATCCTGCTCCTCGACGTCGACGACCATCCCGGCGACGGCGTGTGGTCGCTGCGCGCGCTTCTGGCCGAAGCCTCGCCGGAGTTCACCGTCCCGCGCACCGCTCCGGACGACGTCGCATTGCTCCATTTCACCAGCGGCACGACCGGGATGCCGAAAGGCGCCATCCACGTCCACGAAGCGGCGATCACCCATTTCGTGACCGGAAAGTACGTCCTCGATCTCCATCCCGACGACGTCTACTGGTGCACCGCCGATCCCGGCTGGGTGACGGGAACGTCGTACGGCATCATCGCGCCGCTCCTCCACGGGGTCCCCTGCATCGTCGACGAGGGCGAGTTCGATGCCGATCGGTGGTACCGTACGCTCGCGAGCGACGGTGTGAGCGTGTGGTACACGGCGCCGACGGCGATTCGCATGCTGATGCGCGCTTCCGAGGAACCGCGCGAGCGCTACGATCTGCGCCGGCTGCGCTTCGTCGCGAGCGTCGGCGAACCGCTCAATCCGAGCGCGGTCGTCTGGGGCCAGCGGACGCTCGGGCTCCCGATCCACGACAACTGGTGGCAGACCGAAACCGGCGGGATCATGATCGCCAACTACGTCGCGCTCGAGATTCGTCCCGGATCGATGGGCCGTCCGCTCCCGGGCATCGAGGCGGCGATCGTGCGGCGCTCGACCGATGGTGAGACGCTCGAGCTCGTCACCGAACCCGATCGTGAAGGCGACCTCGCGCTACGGGCCGGGTGGCCTTCGATGTTTCGCGGATACCTGCACGACGAGAAGCGCTACGCGGCCTGTTTCACCGGCGGCTGGTACGTCACCGGAGACTTGGCGCGGCGCGACGCCGACGGCTACTTCACGTTCGTGGGACGCGCGGACGACATCATCAAGACGGCAGGACACATGGTCGGTCCGTTCGAGGTCGAGAGCGCTCTGATGGAGCATCCGGCGGTGGCCGAAGCCGCCGTGATCGGCAAGCCCGACCCGCTCATCGGCGAGATCGTGAAGGCTTTCGTCGTCCTTCGTCCGGGATTCGCCCCCAGCGAGGCGCTGCGGCTCGAGCTGATCGGGTGGGGCCGAGCGAAGCTGGGATCCGTCGTCGCGCCGAAAGAGCTCGCGATCCGCGACCAGATCCCGCGCACGAGAAGCGGGAAGCTCATGCGCCGCCTACTGCGCGCGCGCGAGCTCGGTTTGCCCGAAGGCGACCTCTCGACGCTGGAGACTGCGTAAATGGCGGCGGATCGCGAGCACCGTCTGCATCTCCTGCGGACGATGCTCCTGATCCGCCGCATCGAGGAACGCTGCGCGCAGGCGTACAGCGAAGAGAAGATCCGCGGCTTCGTGCACCTGTACATCGGCGAGGAGGCCGTCGCAACCGGGGTGATCGAGGCCCTGACGCCCGACGACACCATCGTCTCCACCTATCGCGAGCACGGGCACGCATTGGCGCGCGGGATCTCCCCCGACGCCGTGATGGCCGAGATGTACGGAAAGCAGGAGGGCTGCAGTCGCGGCCGCGGCGGATCGATGCATCTCTTCGACGCGAAGACGCGCTTCTACGGCGGCAACGCGATCGTGGGCGGCGGGCTTCCGCTCGCGGTCGGCTTCGCGCTCGCCGAGACGTTGCGGGGCGGGACGCGCCTCACGTGCTGTTTCTTCGGGGAAGGCGCGGTCGCCGAGGGCGAGTTTCACGAGTCGATGAATCTCGCCGCGCTCTGGAAGCTGCCGGTCCTGTTCCTGTGCGAAAACAATCTCTACGCGATGGGAACGCGGATCGATCTCTCCGAGGCCGTCACCGATCTGCGTGCGCGGGCAGCCGCCTACGGCGTCGCGGCGGCGTCGGTCGACGGGATGGACGTCGAGGCGGTGGAAGCGGCGGCGACCCGCGCCGCCGACACGATTCGCGCCGAACGGCGCCCGTATTTCCTGGAGTGCGCCACGTACCGCTTTCGCGCGCACTCGATGTACGATCCGGAGCTCTATCGCACCAAGGCCGAGGTCGCCGAGTGGAAGCGCAGAGATCCCATACCGGCGCTCGCCGCGCGGCTGCATGAAGAGGACCCCACAGCGGACGAGGCGGTCGCGGCGCTCGAACGCGAGGTCGCCGAGCGCATCGACGAAGCGGTGGCGTTCGCGGAGCGGGGAACCCTCGAGCCGGTCGACCAGCTGGCCCGCTTCGTGGTCTCGGAGCGGCCGGGATGACGACGTATCGCGAGGCGATCCGAGAAGCGCTCCGCGCCGCGCTGCGCGCCGACGAGCGCGTCTTTCTGATGGGCGTCGACGTGGGTCGATACGGCGGCTGCTTCGCGGTCAGCATGGGACTGCTCGAAGAGTGGGGACCGCAGCGGATTCGCGACACGCCGCTCTGCGAATCGGCGTTCGTCGGTGCGGGGATGGGCGCGGCGCTCGCCGGGCTGCGTCCGATCGTCGAGATCATGACGACGAACTTCAGCCTGCTCGCGCTCGATCAGATCGTGAACAACGCCGCGACGCTCCGGCACATGTCGGGAGGACAGGTCAGCGTCCCGCTGGTGATCCGAATGGCCACCGGAGCAGGCCGGCAGCTGG
>DATJHK010000070.1:0-3742 GCA_035493875.1 Candidatus Limnocylindria bacterium | reverse complement strand
GTGATTCGTGGGATTGCGACTTCCGATGCGACGTTTGCGTACGTGCGTGATCTTGCGCTTTCGCTCGACAAGACGCCGGTTGAGGTTCGGGACTTTCCGGGGTTCGTTTCGAATCGCGTGTTGTTGCCGATGTTGAACGAGGCGATGTTCGCGGTGTATGAGGGCGTCGCGAGCGTCGAGGCGATCGATACGGTGATGAAGCTGGGGATGAACCATCCGATGGGGCCGCTGGAGCTGGCGGATTTCATCGGGTTGGATACGTGTCTGGCGATCATGAACGTGTTGTACGAGGGGTTCGGGGACTCGAAGTATCGGCCGTGTCCGTTGTTGCGGCAATACGTGGCGGCGGGGTGGCTGGGGAAGAAGTCGGGGCGCGGGTTCTACGATTACGTTTCCGCTCGACAAGCTCAGGGTGACACGAACGTTCCCGGGAACGGGGCGGCGGCGGTGCGACGGTGATCGATGCGCGGTTGACGGCGTTCGAGCCGAGCGATGATCAGCGCGCGATCGGAGAGGTGGCGCGCGAGGTTGCGCAGCGGGAGATCGCGCCGCACATCGCCGACTGGGACCGGCGGCACGTCTTTCCGCGCGAGTTGTACGGGAAGCTCACGGCGGCGGGGCTGATGGGGATGCTCGTGCCGGAGGCGTACGGCGGGGTCGAGGCCGACTACGTCGCGTACGCGCTCGCGATCGAAGAGCTGGCGAAGGTCGATGCGGGGACGGCCGTCACCGTCTCGGTGCACTCGATGATCTGCAACGCGATCGCGGGGCTGGGGACGGACGAGCAGAAGGGGCTGTGGCTCGAACGGCTCGCGACCGGCGACGTGATCGCGGGGTTCGGGCTCACGGAACCGGACGCGGGGTCGGATGCGGCGGCGATTCGCGGCAGCGCGCGGTGTGAGGGCGAGCAGTGGGTGCTGAGCGGGCGCAAGCAGTGGTGTACGAACGGCGGGCACGCCGGCCTCATGATGGCGATGTTCCGCACCGGCGGTGCGGGCGCGAAGGGGATCAGCGCGTTCTTGATCGACGCGTCGACGCCGGGGATCACCGTCGAGCGCACGACCGAGAAGCTCGGGATCCACACCTCGAACACCGCCGACCTCGCGTTCGACGACGTGCGCGTCCCCGCATCGGCGATGCTCGGTCCTGAAGGGACGGGGCTCTCGGCGGCACTCGCGACGTTGACGTCGGGCCGCATCGGGATCGCGGCGCAAGCCGTCGGGATACTCGCCGCATGTCTGGACGCGTCGGTGACGTTCGCGAAGGACCGGATCGCGTTCGGGCGACCGATCGGTGCGTTCGAGGGCGTCTCGTTCAAGATCGCGCGGATGGCGACCGATCTGGACGCGGCGAGACTGCTCGTCTATCGCGCCGCCGCGCTCGCCGACGCGGGACGTCCCTTCGTCGACGAAGCCTCGAAGGCGAAGCTCTTCGCGTCGACCAAGGCGCGCGAGCACGCGTCCGAGGCGGTGCAGATCCACGGCGGCTACGGCTACACGACGGAGTTTCCGGTGGAGCGCTACTACCGCGACGCGAAGATCACCGAGATCTACGAAGGCACCTCGGAGATCCAGCAGATGGTGATCGCGCGCGGCCTCTTGGGGCGGCTCGACTAGCGCCGCTCCGCGATCGGGACGCGCGCGAGCACCGCGACGCCGGGCGAGGCGTGTACGAGCGGCGGTGCTTCGGGCTGCGGCAGCCCTGCCGCGGTGAGCAGCGTGTTCGCGCCGAGGAGCGCCGACGCCGCGTGAAGCGGCCATGCCTCGTGCACGACGTCGCCGCGCACGATGCGCTTTCCGCACGCGGCGAAGAAGGCGTAGCGCTCGACCAGGAAGTGCTCGAGGGTGTCCGGAGCGGCGCGTCGTTCGCCCGCCGCGAACCGCGTCGCGGCGACGAAGCGCGCGGAGGGTGCACGCGCGTCGCGGCGTTCGCTGGTGTACGCAACGCGGTCGTGTTCGCGGCGTACGTCGACGTGCGCGCGATGATACGGCAGCCCGGTCGTCGCGCGCGCGAGCACGACTGCCCCGGCGTGCGCGGCGTCGAGGCTCAAGAACCACACACCGGGGCGCGTGCCGCGCACGTACGTGCGCACGTTGACCTCGCCGAACGTCGCGATGCCGCAGGCTGCCGGCAGGCCGCGCGGGCGCACGTTCTCGATACGGAACGCCACGATCCCGATCCAGGCCGTGCCGTCGTAGAGCTCGAGGGTCAGCTCGGGCGGGATCAGCGGCTGCAGGACGGATGGGGCGAGCGGCCAGTGCAGGAACAGGACGTCGCGCCAGCTCATCGCCAGGAGCGCCGGTGCGCTCACGCCGTCACGTCGTCGAGGAACCGTTCGCGTAGCCAGGGCGGCGGGAGCGGGCAGTTTTCGCGGCGGCCGAACCAGCGGTAGCGGTTGCGCGCGATCGCGCGGTAGACCGCGTCGCGCAGCGCGCGCGGCACGAGGATCAGCGCGAACGCGAGCGGCCAGGGGCGGCGCAAACCGAGAGCGAGATGGAGTGCGGCGTCGCTGCGTTCGAAGCGGCGGCCGTAGTCGAGCAGCACGATGCTCTCGCCCTCCGCCGCGCCGCCGGTCGCCGCGAGGAGCGCGGCGGCACGCGGCGACTGCAGCGAGAGAAAGCGGAAGCGGCCGGCGGGATCGTTCGCGGCGACGAACCGCACCAGACCGTTGCAGAGATTGCAGACCCCGTCGAACAGCACGATCGCGTGCGCGCTCACGGTGCGGTCTTCGAGAACGTGTCGCTGATCAACTTCGCCGAGAGGTGTGCGCTCTCGGTGACGTACTGGTCCGGGGCGGGTTGATGGCGCGCGTACGCGTCCAGCTCGAAGGCCAGCGGGCAGAGGCGGTCGGTGGCGTAGGTCGCGGTGCCGTGGTCCTGCTCGGAGAAGCCGCGCGGGCCTTCGACCGTCATCTGGCGCTCGATCGCCAACTCGGCTCGTTCGCCGTCGACATGCACGACGCGGTAGAGCGTCGAGCCGCGCGCCTGCGCGAACGGCACCGCCGTACTCCAGCTGGAGCCCGGGCTCACGTCGCGATTCGCGATGATGCCGCGCGCGAGCAGCGGCAGCACCCGGCCGGCTTGTGCGCTGAGCGTGTCACGCGGATCGTACGAGAGCCGGCCGTCGGCGAAGATCGCAACGCGAATCGTCGGCTGCGTGGTGGTCTTGCCCGCGAACGCCGCGTCGACGACGAGACCGCCGTCGCCGGTCGCCGCGATGACGTTTATCGTCAGCGTCCCGTCGTCGCTCACATCGGCTTGGCGATCAACCGTCGCGTCGCCCGCCGTGGCGGCCGCGGGCAACCGTTGGCCGCCGCGAGCGTTGCCCATGTTGACGGCGCCGGTGAACCCGGAGGTCAGCTCCTCGTTGCGTGCGCGCGTCGCGTACGCGATCGCGTAGACGAGCGTGCGAAGCGGCTTCGGGGCGGCGGCGGGCGCCGCGCCGACCATGCCGGCGAGCGCCAAGAACGACAGCAGGGCGAGGAACGAGCGACGCGCCATCAGCGGCTCCCTGCACGACAAGGGAAATTTCCTGCCAACCGGAGCGAACATTCGGCAGAAAATCTCGGAAATGCTGCGCGACGCAAAATTTTTCGAGGGGCGTCCGCATCGAGCGCTGAACGGTGCGCTCGCCATGAAACTGATGGAATATCAGGGGAAGGATCTTTTTCGCCGCGTCGGCATCCCGACGCCGAAGGGACATTTCGCCACCACCGCGGGCGACGTCGCGTCGTACATCGCGG
>DATJHK010000069.1:0-40097 GCA_035493875.1 Candidatus Limnocylindria bacterium | reverse complement strand
GTACGTTCGAGAGACGACCATGATCGCCGTACGTCAGCTTCCCCTGTTTGCGACCGCCGCCGAGCCGACCCGATTGATCGGCGACCACGGCGACGTCACCTACGTCCCGGACTTCCTCGACGCCGCGACGGCGACCGCGCTCGTCACCGAGCTGAACGCCGATACGATCTGGCGTGCCGACTCGCGGCTGATGTACGGCAAGCGGGTCCTCGTCCCGCGCGAGACCGCCTCGCGCGGCGAGAAGATGGCGCAGCCCTGGACGCCGACCCTTTCCCTCGTGCGCGAGCGCATCGAACGGCACACCGGGACGACCTACGATTACGTCTTTCTCAACCGTTATCGCAACGGGCAGGACGCCGTCGCGTGGCACGGTGATCACGACGGGGAGCGCGATGCGCGCCTCGTCGTCGCCTCGCTCTCGCTCGGTGCGACGCGCGCCTTCCAGCTGCGGCCGAAGAAGGAGAGCGGCCTGCGCCACGACCCGATCACCGTCCCGGTGACGCACGGTGATCTGATCGTCATGGCCGGCGACACGCAGCTCTACTGGGAGCACCGCGTCCCGCGCGAACCGCGCGTCACCGGCGAGCGCATCAACCTCACCTTCCGGCAGCACCGCGCGCGCTCGGCGGAGGAGCCGGCGCACGGCGGTGAAACAGGGCGCGCAGAAACCGCGTAACACCGGAAGCACCGCTTCCCAGAGGGTTCCATTCTGCGCATTTCCGTACGTACCGCGCTCGTCGCGGCGCTCGCGCTCTCGCTCGGCGGGGCGGCGAGCGCCGCATCCGAGGCGCCGTTCTCGTTCGACGAGGCGACCGGGGCACTCCCCAAGACCGTCGTTCCCCTCGACTACAGCATCACGGTCGTCCCGGATCCGCAGCACCTCGCGCTGACCGGGCGTGAGCGGGTCACGATCGAGGTCCGCAAGCCCACCGCGACGATCGTCTTCAACGCGCTCAACCTGCGCTTCACCAGCGCGAGCGTCGACGGCGTCCCGGCCGCGTCGGTCGTGCCGAACGACACGACGCAGCGCACGACGCTGACGACGCGCGCGACGCTGACGCCGGGACGGCACGTGCTCGCGCTGGCGTATCGCGGCAAGATGGAGACGGAGCCGCAGGGGCTCTTCCGTCAGGACTACGTCGCGCCCGGCGGCAAGCACGGGACGATGATCTCGACGCAGTTCGAGTCGACCGACGCGCGCCGGATGTTCCCGGCCTGGGACGAGCCGGCGTTCCGCGCCACGTACCAGCTCTCGGCGGTTCTCCCTGCGGCGTGGACCACGGTCTCGAACATGCCGATCGTCTCGCGCGTCGTCCACGGTGCGACGGCGACGACGACGTTCGGGCGCACGCCGAAGATGTCGTCGTATCTGGTCGTGCTGAGCGCCGGCGACCTCGCGCACGTCGACGGCGTCGACGCGAACGGGACGCGGCACGAGGTCTGGGCGGTGCGCGGCCAGGAGCAGAACGGCCGCTACGCGCTGGCCAACTCCGAGCAGATCCTCGCGGCCTACGACGCATACTTCGGCTACAAGTTTCCATTGCCGAAGCTCAGCTCGATCGCGGTCCCCGGCGGCTTCCTGGGCGCGATGGAGAACTGGGGCGGGATCACCTACAACGACCAGGCGCTGCTGCTGCCGCCGACGGCGACGATCGGGCAGAAGCAAGAGGTCTACGCCACGCAGGCGCACGAGATGGCGCATCAGTGGTTCGGGGATCTCGTCACGATGGGCTGGTGGGATGACCTCTGGCTGAACGAGAGCTTCGCCTCGTGGATGGCGGCGCGGCAGACCGATCGCGCGAATCCGAGCTGGCTCTGGTGGCAGGGCCAAGACGCCGACAAGGAACGCGCGATGAGCGCGGACGCGCGGCTCACCTCGCACCCGATCCAGCAGCACGTGGCGAACGAGCTGGAGGCCGAAGCGGCGTTCGATTCGGACATCACCTACGCGAAGGGCCAAGCCTTCCTGCGCATGACCGAGGCGTACCTCGGGCCGGCGACGTTCCAGAAGGGGATCCAGACCTACATCCAGGCGCGGAAGTTCTCCAACGCGACCGGCACCGATCTCTGGAACGCGCTCTCGGCCGCGAGCGGCAAGGACGTCGCGGCGTACGCGAACCGCTGGATCTTCCAGGCCGGCTTCCCGCTCGTCACCGTGACGGCGAGCTGCGATAGCGCGGGGAACCGCACGATCGCGCTCGCGCAGAGCCGCTTCCTGCTCGCCGGAAACGACGAGAAGAACCCGTCCTGGGAGATCCCGGTCGGGATCGCCTCGGGGAGCGCGGTGCCGCACTACACGATGCTCGACGCGCGCGAGCGCGGCGGGATCCCGGCGGGACGCTGCGACGAGCCGCTGCGCGCCAACGCCGGCGATCTGGGCTTCTACCGCGTGCAGTACGATGCGCAGACGCTCGCGACGAATCAGCGGCACTTCGGCGAGCTGCCCGACGACGACAAGATCGCGATGCTCGACGACCAGTGGGCGCTCGTCCAAGCCGGCAAAGCGCAGCTCGGCACGTATCTCGCGCTCGCGAAGGCGATGGGCGGCGACACCGACGCGCGCGCGTGGACGCAGATCGCGCAGACGCTCGCGGTGATCGAGCGCGACGAGCGCGGGACGCCCGGTCACGATGCGTTCACGGCGTACGGGCGCGAGATCCTCGCCCCGATCGCCGCGACGCTGGGCTGGGATCCCAAGCCGTCGGACGCGCCGCCGGTGATCGAACTGCGCCACACCGTGCTCGGGGAGCTCGGGCAGTGGGGCGACCCGGCTGCGATCGCCGAGGCGAAGAAACGCTTCGCGGCGTTCGTGCGCGACCGCTCCTCGCTCACGCCGGACGATCAGGGCGTCGTGCTCACGATCGTCGGGAGCGTCGCCGATCAGGCGACGTTCGATCAGCTCCACGCGCTCGCGAAGAGCGCCCACGACGAGGCGGAGATGCGGCGCTTCTACGGCGCGCTGATGGACGTGCGCGATCCGAAGCTCGCTGAGCAGGCGATGCAGATCGCCATCTCGTCGGAGATCCCCGCGCAGGCTGCGCAGATGAAGCTGTTCCTGGTCTTCGGGGCGGCGAACGCGAATCCGGCGCAGACGTACGCGTTCGTCAAGGCGCACGCGAGCGCGCTGATGGCGTCGTACTCGGTGATGGACCGCGTCTTCATCGCGCAGGCGATCCCGGACGTGTTCTGGGACGCGGCGCCGCTCGATGAGGTCATCGCGTGGGACAAGAGCCTCGCGCTCCCCGGGTCGGATGCATACATCGCGCGCGGCGCCGAGCGCGGGCGGTTCTCCGTCGCGCTCAAGGAACGGATCGTCCCCGAGGCCGATCGGGCGATCAGCGCGCGCTGATCGCGTCGGGCGTGACGGCGGCCCAAATGGCCGCGGTCACGCCCGGTCCGCGGGTTCGGGCGTGAGCATCCCGCTGCGCAGCTTTTGCAGCAGCTTCGCGAGCTCGAGACTCTCCGACGCGCTCAGGCCGGCGACCAGGGCGCCGAGCGCGCGGAGATGGTGCGGGAAATACTCTTTGACGAGCGCGCGGCCTTTGCTCGTCAGATCGAGTCCGTGCGCGCGGCGATCGTTGGCGCGGCGCACGCGCTGCACGAGCCCGTCGTTCACGAGGCCTTCGATCAGACCCGTCATGTTGCCGCGGGTCACGTAGAGCCGTTCCCCCAGTTCCGACGGCGTCAATTGCTGTTGACTGAAGAAGAGCACCAGCAGCACGCCCATCCGTGAGGGCGTGAGGTCGAACGGGCGCACGAAGCTCTCCATCCGCTTTTGGATCTCGCCCGAAAGCTGGAGGATCGAGCGGATGACGAGCGCGTGAAGCGCCGATTCCGGAGCGAGGAGCTTGCCGACGCGTTCCGCCGAGGCTGGGGGCGCCGGCATGATTGCATCCCAGAGTTCCTTGAGCTCCTCAGATTGCTTATCGCTATATGGTTTAGAACTTGACAACGTTCCGCCTTCGACCCTAGAATGGCCGAAAGGTAATTTAGTCCTAAACCTTCCCTGTCCCCCGTAGCTCTCGCCTCGAGGGAGGACCCGATGGACGCCGACGTCGTGCGGATCCTCGACGCCTTTGCAAATGACGTCGCGATGCTGCCGGAGGGCAGCGTCCCCGGCACGCTGGTCGAGCGGACGCGCGAGGCGTTCTCTGCCGCACTCACCGCGGCCGCCGGCCGGCCCGTTGAGGAACGCTGGATCCGGTTCTATCGCGAAGCGAGCAGGCTGGTCGCATGCCTCGACGATGCGGCCGCGCTTCCCGGGCTGCGGGCGTTCCTCGCCGAGAACGCGGACCTGCACGACGACGCTGCGGCGCTCGCGCCGCGATGAGCGCCGCGACAGTCGACGCGATGGCCGGCCTTTTAGTTCGTCGGCCTGGGACGTCGAACACGCCCGCTGAAGCGCTGTATCCGGCGCTGATCCTGAGCGGCGTCGCGCTGACGAACATCTTCATCCCGCTGCAGCTGGCGATGTTCGCGGGACTCGGTCCGCAAGACATTGCCAGACGCTCGGCGCGCTCGTCGGTCGCGAATCGCAGGCGCTCGGCTACGAGAACGTCACGCGGATCAGCGCGTTGATCACGCTGCTCATGATCCCGCTGCCGCTGCTGTTGCGGCCGCGGTCGGACTCGTGAACTGTGCCTCTTCGGTCGAGCCGGTGAGCGCGGTCGTCGAGGACGCGCCGCCGCCGACGACCTTCGCGATCTCGTCGAAGTAGCCGGTCCCGACCTCGCGCTGGTGGCGCGTCGCGGTGTAGCCCTGCGGCTCGCTGGCGAACTCGCGCTCCTGGAAGTCGGCGTAGGCGGACATCCCGCGCTCGCGGTAGTCGCGCGCGAGCTCGAACATCCCGTGGTTGAGCGCGTGCCACCCCGCGAGGGTGATGAACTGGAACCGGTAGCCGTAGGAGAAGAGCGTGCCGCGGAACGCGGCGATCGTCCCTTCGTCGAGTTTCCGCTTCCAGTTGAACGACGGCGAGCAGTTGTAGGCGAGCAGCTTGCCGGGGAACTGCGCGTGGATCCCGTCGGCGAATGCCTTCGCTTCCTCGAGCGAAGGATGCGAGGTCTCGCACCAGATCATGTCGACGTACGGTGCGAACGCGAGACCGCGCGCGATCGCCTGCTCGATACCGGGCGTCGTGCGGAAGAACCCTTCGGGTGTCCGCTCGCCGGTGAGGAACCGGCGGTCGCGCTCGTCGACGTCGCTCGTGATGAGATTCGCCGCATCGGCGTCGGTGCGCGCGACGAGCACCGTCGGCACGTCGCAGACGTCGGCCGCGAGCCGCGCCGCGACGAGATTGCGGATCGCCTGCTGCGTCGGGATCAGCACCTTACCGCCCAAATGCCCGCACTTCTTCTCCGCGGCGAGCTGATCTTCGAAGTGGACGCCCGCGGCGCCGGCCGCGATCATCGCCTTCATCAACTCGAAACAGTTGAGCGGACCGCCGAAGCCCGCTTCAGCGTCGGCGACGATCGGGGCGAACCAATCGGTGCCGCCGCGTCCTTCGACCGTGTCGATCTGATCCGCGCGCTGGAACGCCTTGTTGATCCGCTCGACGACCTTCGGAACGGAGTCGTACGGATAGAGCGACTGGTCGGGGTACGTCTGCCCCGCGGTGTTCGCGTCGGCTGCGACCTGCCAGCCGGAGAGGTAGATCGCCTGCAGCCCCGCCTTCACGGCCTGCACCGCCTGGCCGCCGGTCAGACAGCCGAGCGCCACGACGGGCTCGTCGCCGGCGAGCATCGCGCGCAGCCGTTCGGCGCCGCGGCGCGCGAGGGTGTACTCGATGCGTAGCGAGCCGCGCAGCCGCTCGACGTCGGCCTGCGCGTACGGGCGCGTCACGCCGTTGCGGGGCTGCTCCCCGGGAGCGCTCCCCTCGAACGAGATCGTGGGCAGATTCGGCACGTTCCCTCCAGTACGCGTCCCTGACATTGGACGGTTGTCGCGCGGCCAATGGACCGCGTGCGCAGACTATAGCCGCTGCCTGGGCGCCGACGCCGCCGGGATGCGCAAGCGGCGGGATCCGGGGCGCGAAAGGCCGCTTTCCCGCCGCGGCTCTCCGCCGAACCGGGCCTAGGGTTCGAGCGTCAGAACGGTGCGGGTCGCGGCGCGCACCGCCGCGTCGGAGAACGGGAGCGGCGTGCGGGCGAAGCGTTCCCAGCCGGCGGACTCGTCCCCGTAGTGCGGTGAGCCGGGCTCCCCCGACTCTCCCGCGTCGATGTCGATCGTCCCGGCGTCCCAGTCGCCGGGGCTCCAGACGGCGCGGAACGACTGGCCGTGCTTGTTCCACTGCACCGCGGGCGCGAAGCTTCCGCCCTGGCCCGGGAAGGTCGCGCCGTTCCAGAGGGTCAGGCCGAACGCCGCCAGCGGGTGCTCGAGCGTCAGCGGCGCCCACGCACCGAACGTCGGGATCGTCGGGCCGAGCCGAGCCTGCACGCGGCGCAGCGAGCCGACGAGGAACGCGTCGTAGTCGTCGCGCGGGACCCAGCCGCGCGGGCGCTCACGCACCGCGCGCAGTAGCACGTCGAACGTCGAGCTGTCGGTCGCGTACGCGCGGGCGAGCTCCGGTGGAAGGTGGGCCGCGGCGAGCGCGAGCACCGCGTCGCGCCGCAGCGCGACGACGGCCGTCGCGCCGCGCGACCCCGGATCGAGGGCGCCGTCGAACGCGCGCAGCGCGCCGAGCACCGGCGCGAGCGCTGCGTCGCGATCGGCGTGCGTCCGCGCGGCGGCGTCGAGCGCGTCGTGCGCGAGCTCCAGCTCCGCGGGAGAGCGCGTGTCGGCCTGCACGCTTGCGATCGCGTCGAGCGAGAGTCTTCCGTCGGCCTCGCGCGACGCGGCGAGCGCACGGCGCACCTCGAACGCGCGATACGGCGGGACCCAGAACGGCGCGAGACGGGGCGAGCCGGCGCCGTCGGCGCGGTTGTTCGAGGTCACGACGAGCGCGTCGCGCGACGGCGCGACCTGCGGCGCGCGATCGAACGGAAGCGACGGCGGCTCGGGCGCGTCGCCGTCGAGGGCGTACCGTCCCCACGCCGCGTCGAGCGGCACGGCGCCGGCCAGGTGGTACGCGGCGCGCCCCGCGTCGTCGGCGAGCACGACGTTCAAGACCGGCTCGCGCAGCAGGCGCAGCGCGGCGAGCGCGTCCGTGTCGCTGCGCGCGCGGCTCAGCGCGAGAAACGGCGCCAGCGGCGAGACCGGACGCCGTCGCAGCCCCCAGTCCATCAGCAGCGCCTCGGAGCCCGACCGCGCGATGACGACGCCGTGGCCGGTTTCGAGCACGTGCTCGTCGACGTCCCGGCCGAAGCGCACTACGATGTGCTCGACCCGGTCGTGCGCCGGGGTCCAACGGCCGCCTTCGAACAGCGTGGTGCCGGAGCGGATCGGTTCGTGCAGCAGCCGCATCGTCGCGGTCTCCCCCGCGGTGACGCCCCAGGCGACGTGGTCGTCGTGCCCGAGCGTCACCCCGGGCGTCCCCACCAGCGCCGCACCTGCGACGTGCAGATGCGGGGAGCGGCCTTCCAGCAGCCACCAGATCGCCGGGATGCCCAGGTCCAGGTGGGGATCGTTGGCGAGGACGGCGCGTCCGCTCGTCGTCCGCTCGGCGCCGACGACCCAGGCGTTGCTCCCGATCGGGCCGCGCTCATCGACCGGTGCCAGGGCCGTGACCTCGTGCGCGCCGGGAAGCGGCGGCAGGGTCGGGACCGCGCCGGGCGGCTCGCCGTCGGTCGGGACGTCGTACTTGGGGTCGGTCAGCGGGTAGAACGCGTCGGTCCCGGCCTGGCCGAGCCGGCTATGGACGTAGTCGCGGCTCTGGATCTGGTCGGCGCGGTCGTCCAGGTCGAGGACGGTCGCGAACCCGACGGCGAGAGCGTCCTGCGGCTCCCAGCGCTCGAAGCGGAAGAGGAGCGCGCGGTACTCCGGCGGGACCGGCTCCCGCGCGGCGGCCGCGTTGACGCCCTCGGCGAACGCGGTCAGGACCTGCCGCTCGGAGGCTGGAGAGGCGGCGTAGATCCGTTCGGCGAGCTCGCGGATGCCGTACACGCGCATCCGCCGGTCGGTCGCGACCAGCGGCGCACCCAGCATCTCCGAGAGCCGTCCCTCCACGTAGCGGCGGGTGAGGTCCATCTGAAAGAGCCGGTCCTGGGCCATCGCGTAGCCGTCGGCGACGTAGAGGTCGTGGTCGCTCTCGGCCCGGATGTGCGGCACCCCGCGGGCGTCGCGCGCGATCGTCACCGGCCCGTCGAGCGGGAGCCCGGAGCGGGTCCCGGTCAGCCCGGCGACCCCGGTCGTCGTCGCGAGCCGCACCCAGAGCACGTAGCCCCCGGCGAGCAGCACGGCGAGCGCCGCGAGGCTCCCGGCCCCGATCAGCAGCCGCCGCGGCCAGCGCAGCGGGCGCCGGGGCTTCCGGGAGCGTCCCGGCGGGAGCGTCCCGATCGCGGGCGGGAGCGCGGCGGCGAGGGGTACCGAAGCCATGTCGCGGGAGAGCGAGGCCAGGACGAGAACCCCGAAGATCCCGGCGCCGACCATGAGGAGCCGGCGCGCCCACCGCGGAAGCATCGCTACGGGATAGCACGCGGCTGGCCGGTTCTCATGCTGCCCTTGAGTTTATGGGGCGGTTATGGTAAGCTACCTGCCTATGCCCTTCGGCCGATAACGCGGACCCAAGGAACGTCGACCCGGCGTCTCCTGGGGTCTTTCTGTCTTTGCCAGAGACAAGAGACGACCCCCAGGCCACCCCGGCCTTTCGACGTCACCTCGACCGCCTCTGTCGACGCCGACGCGCGTGAGCAAAGGAATCGATGAACCTCCTCGACGTCAACAATTTCGACGCGATGCGGATCGGTCTGGCCTCGCCGGAACAGATCCGCGCCTGGTCCTTCGGCGAAGTCAAGAAGCCGGAGACCATCAACTACCGGACCCTCAAGCCGGAGCGCGACGGCCTCTTCTGCGAGAAGATCTTCGGGCCGACCAAAGACTGGGAATGCCACTGCGGCAAGTACAAGCGCATCCGCTTCAAGGGGATGATCTGCGATCGCTGCGGCGTCGAGATCACGCGCGCCAAGGTGCGCCGCGAGCGGATGGGCCACATCGAGCTGGCCACCCCGGTCACCCACATCTGGTACTTCAAGGGCGTTCCCTCGCGCATCGGCATCCTGCTCGACATGTCGCCGCGACAGCTCGAGAAGGTCATCTACTTTGCCGCCTACGTCGTCACCGATCAGGGCGACACGACGCTGGGCAAACGCGAGATCCTCACCGAGCAGAAGTATCGCGAGAGCCGTGAGAAGTTCGGCACGCGCTTCAAGGCCGGGATGGGTGCGGAAGCGATCCGCGAGCTGCTGCGCGACCTGAACCTCAAGAAGCTTCAGGAAGAGCTGCGCCGCGAGTTCAAGGAGACCTCGGGTCAGAAGCGGATCAAGGCGATCAAGCGCCTCGAAGTCGTCGAAGCGTTCCTCGCCAGCGGCAACAAGCCGGAGTGGATGATCCTCTCCGCGGTGCCGGTCATCGCGCCGGAGCTGCGTCCGATGGTGCAGCTCGACGGCGGCCGTTTCGCGACGTCCGACCTGAACGATCTCTATCGCCGCGTCATCAACCGCAACAACCGGCTCAAGCGGCTGCTCGAGCTGAGCGCGCCCGAGATCATCATCAAGAACGAGAAGCGCATGCTGCAGGAAGCGGTCGATGCGCTGATCGACAACGGCCGCCGCGGCCGCCCGGTGACGGGTCCGAACAATCGTCCGCTCAAGTCGCTCTCGGACATCCTCAAGGGGAAGCAGGGGCGCTTCCGCCAGAACCTGCTGGGTAAGCGCGTCGACTACTCGGGCCGTTCGGTCATCGTCGTCGGCCCGAACCTCAAGCTGCACCAGTGCGGGCTGCCCAAAGAGATGGCGCTCGAGCTCTTCAAGCCGTTCGTGATGAAGAAGCTCGTCGACCGCGGTCAGGCGCACAACATCAAGTCCGCGAAGCGCATGGTCGAGCGCGTGCGGCCGGAGGTCTGGGACGTCCTCGACGAGGTCATCCGCGAGCACCCGGTCCTGCTCAACCGCGCCCCGACGCTGCATCGCCTCGGCATCCAGGCCTTCGAGCCCGTGCTGGTCGAGGGCAAGGCGATCCACCTGCACCCGCTGGTCTGCACGCCGTACAACGCCGACTTCGACGGCGACCAGATGGCCGTCCACCTTCCGCTGAGCGCCGGTGCGCAGGCGGAGGCGCGGATCCTGATGCTCAGCTCGAACAACATCCTCCAGCCGAGCTTCGGGAACCCGGTTTCGATCCCGACCCAGGACATGGTTCTGGGCCTCTACTGGCTCACGTTCCAGCCCGACGAGTACAAGGGCCCGGCGCGCGGCGCGCTGGCCGACGACGCGATCTTCGCGCAGCCGGCCGGCAAGATCACGCGCAAGCGCGAGGACGGTTCGACCGCGCTGCCGGCGTTCAAGGACGGCGACGAGGCGATCACCGCGTTCAACCACCGCCTGATCGGTCTGCACGAGTGGATCGAGGTCCGCGTCGAGGGGACGCGCATCAAGACGACGGTCGGGCGCGTGATCCTCAATCAGGCCTTCCCGCCGGCGTGGGAATACCCGTTCCTCAACGTCATCGTCGACAAGACGCAGCTCAAGAAGCTGATCACCGAGTGCTACCGCAAGTACGGCAACGCCGCGACCGCGGAGTTCCTCGACGCGATCAAGTCGCTGGGCTTCCGCTACGCGACGCAGTCGGGGACGACGGTCTCGATCAGCGACATCGTCGTGCCGCAGGCCAAGCACGAGCTGCTCGACAAGGCGCAGTCCGAGGTCGACGAGCTGCACACGCTCTTCGATCAGGGCTTCATCTCCGACGACGAGCGCTACGGCAAGACGGTCGAGATCTGGCAGAAGACCGGTGACGACGTCACGCTGGCGATGCAGCAGGCGCAGAACCCGCTCAACCCGGTGTTCATGATGGCGACCTCCGGCGCGCGCGGTTCGATCGCGCAGGTCAAGCAGCTCGGCGGTATGCGCGGGCTGATGTCCGACCCGTCGGGCCGCATCCTCGAGATCCCGGTCAAGGCCTCGCTCAAAGAGGGCCTGACGGTTCTGGAGTACTTCATCTCGACGCACGGCGCGCGCAAGGGTCTCGCCGACACCGCGCTGCGCACGGCCGACTCGGGCTACCTGACGCGCCGTCTGGTCGACGTCGCCCAGGACGTGATCATCCGCGAGGAAGATTGCGGCACGCCGAACGGGATCATGGTCCGCGACATCACCGTCGGCAAGGAGACGATCGAGCCGCTCTACGACCGCATCATCGGTCGCCGCGCCGCCGAGGACATCAAGCACCCCGAGAATCCCCGCGAGAAGCTCGCGAAGCGCGACGAAGAGATCGACGAGGACCGCGCCAAGGCGATCATCGCCGCCGGCGTCAAGGACGTGAAGATCCGTTCGACCCTGGTCTGCCAGGCGAAGTACGGCGTCTGCGCGATGTGCTACGGCCGCAATCTCGCGACCGGCCTCAAGGTCGACATCGGCGAGGCGGTCGGGATCATCGCGGCGCAGTCGATCGGTGAGCCCGGCACGCAGCTGACGCTGCGTACGTTCCACACCGGCGGCGTCGCGCAGGAAGACATCATCACCGGTCTCCCGCGCGTCGAGGAGATCTTCGAGGCGCGTAATCCGAAGGGCGTCGCGCCGGTCGTCGAAGTCGCCGGCACGATCAAGTTCGGCGAGGAGAAGGGCAAGCGCGTCGTCTTCGTCACCGACGAGACGGGCGAGGACCACGAGGTCGACGTCCCCGCGAACACGCACCTCAACGTCGTCGAAGGGCAGCACGTCGTCGCCGGTCAGCCGGTGGCGGAAGGCTCGCTCAACCCGCACGACATCCTGCGGATCCAGGGCGACACCGCGCTCCAGAACTATCTGGTGCAGGAAGTCCAGAAGGTCTACCGCTCGCAGGGCGTCGACATCAACGACAAGCACATCGAGGTGATCGTTCGCTCGATGCTGCGCAAGATCAAAATCATCGACGGCGGCGACACCCGGATGCTCCCGGGCCAGCTGATCGAAGCCTCGATCTTCGCGGAAGAGAACGAGAAGATCAAGCTCGAGGGCGGCAAGCCGGCCGAGGGCGGTCCGGTGCTGCTCGGCGTCACGAAGGCGTCGCTCGCGACCGAGTCGTTCCTCTCGGCGGCGAGCTTCCAGGAGACCACGCGCGTCCTCACCGACGCCGCGATCAAGGGCAAGCACGACCCGCTGCTCGGTCTCAAGGAGAACGTCATCATCGGGAAGCTGATCCCGGCCGGGACGGGGATGTCGCGCTACCGCAATCTCCAGATCGAGCCGGAAGGTCAGGACATCGACGAGGACGGCCGTCCGAAGAACGTCTTCCTCGACTTCAACCCCGCCGGCGACGGCGACGGGCTCTCGTCCTACGGCGACGTGGTCGCGCCGAACGGTCAGGAGCTCAATCCGAAGGTGCTCGGCCCGTACGAGCGCCAGCGGATGGCCGACAACGCCGTCACGTACGAGGGCGACTACGAGCCGGAGGCGACGGTCACCGCGCCGACGACGCGCACGCAGTACAAGCCCAAGGGGATCAACCCCGAAGACCTCTAGTGGATTCGACTGCGTCGAATCCGTCGCGTTCGGCCTTCGGCCGATCCGCCTAGACAAAGAGAGCCCGGCAGCGATGCCGGGCTCTCTTTGTCAGCGCAACCATGGCGCGTGCCGCCGGTTCGCTTTCGACGTGGACGGCCACACGCGGCGTGTCGTGCGCGTGGGCGCGCTGCTCGGCGTGCTCGCGCTGCTGCTCGGGGCACTGCACGCGGCGCGGCTGAGCTTCAACTTCACCGACAGCATGCCGATCGGCATCTATCGCCTCGACGGGGTGACGCGTCCGGTGCGCGCCGGCGACGTGGTCGAGGTCTGTCCGCCGCCCGACGCGGCGCGACTGGCCATGACGCGGCATTATCTGCTGCGCAACGGGCCGTGCCCGTACGGCGCGATCTACTTGCTCAAGATGGTCGCCGCCGTCGGCGGCGACACCGTCGACGTCGAACGAAATCGGGTGCTCGTCAACGGCGTTGCGCTCGCGAACAGCGCGACGCTCGCGTTAGACCGCCAAGGGAAGCCGCTCCCTCACGTGTCGCGCGGGATCTACCATCTCGGACCGGGCCAATTGTGGCTATGGACGCCGAACCCGCGCAGTTGGGATTCGCGGTACTACGGGCCGGTGGCGGAACGCGGCGTCGCGGGCTTCGCGCACCTCGTCCTCGCCGTCGCACCCTGGCCCTATTTCAACGTCCGCCGCGCGCGCTGAGCCGTTCCCGTATCCTGTCATCCTGAGCTTGTCGAAGGACGGCGCGCTGGACGTGGCGGCTTGGCGTGACCGGTGGGCTTCCGATGCGTTGCGCCGCGTGGTGCGGTGCGCCGGCTCGGCGTGAACGCGATCCGCGCGCATTGCGTGAGGCTTTGGCGGATCGCGTCCTGAACCAGCAGATCGGGCGAGGGCGTCGGCGAGGCGAGCGCCGGCGCTGGCGTCGCGGATCCCGCGGGCGGGGCGGGCGGCACGTACGCCAGGATGCGATCCGGTCGTCGCCCGCACCACGCGATCTCCGACGTCGCCGCCAACCGCACGTCGGGCGGTAACGAAACGAGGGCGTCGAGCGCCTCGGCGGGCGGTACGGCAAACAGATCGTGGGCGCCTTCGGCGGCGTATGCATCGGCGATCCGGCCTTGCGCGAGCGGTAACGCGGTGAGCAGTCGTTCGCGTGCGCGTGCGTCGCCTGACGCCGCGAAGCCGCCGAGCTTCACGATCGGAACGAGCGCGCCTTTCGCGACGAGATGCGAACGAACGAGGCGGTAGCCGTAGTCGCCGTTCACGCCGTCCGGCGTGTCGGGATACGCAGCGATGAAAGCGTCCCGGTATTGCGCCGGATCGATCGTGAAAAGCGCGAACGCGATCGCGGGATCCGTCGGATCGTGCATCGCGAGAAGCGCCGCCGTGTCGCGCCTTTTCGCAGCGGCGTAGATCTGCGAAACCTGCTCGTCGCGAAGGCCTGAAATGTCCGGCGCAGGCGACGCAATCCTGACCGAAAGCTGAACGTCGTCGGCATGCGGCCCGCATCCCCACACAGCGGACGTCGCAACGATGCACGCGATCGTTAAGGTGCGCGTAAGAATCTCCGAGAGACGAAAGTCACACATCGATCGCGATCTCATGATTGCCACGTTGTTGTGAAAACAGAACGTGTGCCTCCGGGTTGAGAGTGTTCGTCGCCGTGAGCGTCGCGCGCGTGACAAATTCTTGGAAAGGGTGTGGAATCGCTTGAGAAATCGGACGGGACCGCGCGGTTTGTACGCGATTCGTACGCACGAAGCAGATCCCGTGTACGCGCTGCTCCGCGCGGCGGGATTGCTCGGCCTCCTTTCCGTCCTCGCGTTGTGGTGCGCGACGGAATATGTCGCGTGGCAATTTGCATTTCAGAGACCACTCGGAGAACCGCTCGCGCCGCATGTGTACGAGCCGTGGCGTGCTTTCATCTGGATGCTGCAATTCGCGCACGCGGCCGATCCGCGCGTCCACCGCATTCTCGGATCGTTCTGGCCCGCGTTCGGTGCGGGCGAAGCGGTCGCCGTGCTCGCGGCGGCGGTCTTCGCCGGACGCGCGGCGCGGCGCACGCCGCAGTCCGATCTCCACGGCTCCGCGCACTGGGCGACCGAGCGCGAGGTGAAGCAGACGGGCTTGCTCGGCGGCGGCGCCGGCGTGTACGTCGGCGCGTGGTCGCAGGGCGGGCGCGTGCGCTACCTGCGCCACGATGGCCCGGAGCACGTCTTGGCGTTCGCGCCGACGCGTTCAGGGAAAGGCGTCGGCTTGGTCATCCCGACGCTGCTCTCGTGGCCGCACTCCGTGATCGTGCACGACATCAAGGGCGAGAACTTCGCATTGACGTCGGGTTGGCGCGCGGGCGAACTGGGAAGCCGCGTGCTCAAGTTCGATCCGGCAAACAACGACGGGTCCTCGTGCTGCTTCAACCCGCTAGCGCAAGTGCGGCTGCGGACCGACTTCGAGGTCAAGGACGTCCAGAACATCGTGCAGATGCTGGTCGACCCCGAAGGCAAGGGCGGAGGGGGCGAGGAGGCACACTGGATCGCGACCAGCTCGGCGCTGCTGCTCGGCGTCATCCTGCACGCGCTCTACGAGAACCCCGGCGCGTCGCTCGCCGACGTCGCGAAGTTCCTGTCGGATCCGTCGTTCGAGTCGCCGACGCAGATGTACGAGTACATGCTGAACTTCCCGCACGATCCGCAGCGGACGTGCGGCTGGACCGACATCAACAGCGAGCCGACCGCGACGCATCCCGGCGTCGCGATGGCGGCGCGCGACATGCTGAACAAGGATCCGAAAGAGGCGACGAGCGTCCTTTCGACGGCGATTCGCTTCCTGACGCTGTTCCGCGATCCGATCGTCGCCCGCAACACGTCGCGCAGCGATTTCACCATCGCCGAGCTGATGAACGACGAGCGCCCCGTCAGCCTCTACCTGATCATCCCGCCGTCGGACGTCGACCGGCTCAAGCCCCTTACGCGCCTCTTGATCAATCAGATCCTGCGCGAGCTGACGGCTGAGATGAAGTTCGCCGACGGCCGCAGCGCCGCGCACTACAAGCACCGTCTGCTGCTCATGATCGACGAGCTGCCCTCGCTCGGCCGACTCGAGATCCTGCAGAGCTCGCTCGCCTTCATGGCCGGATACGGGATCAAAGCCTACCTCATCACCCAGGACGTCTCGCAGCTCAACGCCGCGTACGGTGGCGCCTCGGGACGCGACGAGACGATCATGGCGAACTGTCACGTGCAGATCGCCTATGCTCCCAACAAGCTCGAGACGATGGAGCTGCTCTCCAAGATGGCTGGGACGATGACGATCCGCAACGAGATCAAGAGCTATTCCGGCGCGCGCATCGGCATGCGCAATCAGGTCAGCGTGAACGCGCAGGAGACGGAGCGTCCGCTCCTGACGCCCGACGAAGCGCGGCGTCTCCCCGACGACGACGCGATCATCTTCGTCGCCGGCCATTCGCCGATCTACGGCAAGAAGATCCGCTACTACAAGGACCCGACGTTCGCGGCGCGCGCACGCATCCCGGCCGTCGAGACGCGCGCGATCGCGGGGACGCCCGCGTGAGCATCCACGAGGAATCGGCCGCCCCGCTGACGCTCGCCGAACAGAAGAAGCAGCTCGTGCGCGAGAAGCTCGTGCGCGAGCTCGGTCCGGTGATCATGGACGCGCTCGCCGATCCGAAGGTCGTCGAGATCATGCTCAATCCGGATGGCGTGCTGTGGGTCGACGTGCTCGGCGAGGGGATGCGCGACACCGGGACGCGCATCTCGGCGAGCAAGGCGGAGAACCTGCTCGGGACGATCGCGGCGATGCTCGATGTCACGATCGGGGCCGACCAGCCGATCCTCCAGGGCGAGCTGCCGATCGACGGCAGCCGCGTGCAGGGAGTGATACGCCCCGTCGCGTCGAGCCCGGTCTTCGCGATTCGCAAACGCGCCTCGCTCGTCTACACGCTCGACGATTACGTCGCCTCCGGGATCCTCGATCCTGGCCACGCCGAGGCGCTGCGCGCCGCCGTCCGCGATCGCGAGAACATCCTGATCGTCGGCTCGACCGGCTCCGGAAAGACGACGCTCGCGAACGCGCTGCTCGACGAGATCAGCAAAGCCGCCGGGACGAGCCAGCGCATCGTCATCATCGAGGACACCGTCGAGCTCCAGTGCACCGCGCCGAACGCGGTCTCGCTGCGCACCAGCGACGCGGTCGACATGACGCAGTGCCTGCGCGTCACGATGCGCCTGCGGCCCGACCGCATCGTCGTCGGCGAGGTGCGCGACCACGCCGCGCTCGCGCTGCTCAAGGCCTGGAACACGGGGCATCCGGGCGGCCTGTGCACCGTGCACGCGAACAGCGCCGCCGCGGGGTTGCTGCGCCTCGAGCAGCTCATCGCCGAGGCGAAGAACGTAGAGCCGCAGCCCGTGCTGATCGCCGAAGCCGTCAACGTCATCGTCTTCATCACGCGCACCGCCACGAGCCGGCGCGTCACCGAGGTCGTCCGCACGCGGGGCGTGCGCGACGGCCAGTATCTCCTCGACGCGATCGCGTCCTGACCGCGCGCGTCTTCCCATTCCAGCCATCTTCACCAGCAAGGTAGTACCGCTGCCATGAAAATCAAGGCGTCGCACCTGATCGCCACCACGTTCCTCGTACCCATGCTGCTCGCGTTCGCGCCGGAGGCGGCGTACGCGTCGGGCGGCGGCGCGCTGCCGTGGGACACAACCCTCACGAGCCTGCAGAACGCGCTCACCGGCAACACGGCGAAGGTCATCTGCGTCATCGCGATCTTCATCGCCGGTATCGCCCTGGTCTTCGGTGAGGACCTCGGCCACTTCGCCAAGCGCCTCTTGATGATCGTCATCGCGGCCGCGTTTCTGCTCGGCGGCGCGAGCTTCATCGGCGTCTTCACCCCCGCGGGCGGAGCCGGGATCTAGACCGTGGGACCGACGCGCACGCGCGTGCGGCAATCGCTCCTGCGCCCGCTGCTGATGCTCGGCGCGGAGCGCGAGCTCGTCCTCGCCTCGGGGATGATCGCCGCGATGCTGGCGTTCGCCATGGGCGACCTCGTCCTGGCTGCGATCGGCGTCGGGTTCTGGCTCGCCGCGCTCGTCGTGCTGCAGCGGATGGCCAAGCACGATCCGCAGCTCTCGCGCGTCTACGTCCGCCACGTCAACAAGAAGATTTTCTATCCGGCCGCCGCGCACGTCTCCGCGAGCGAGCCGGAAGCGAAGAAGCACCAGTAGGTACCATATCGTGATTGCGCTCGTCGTCGCCGGCGTCGTGAGTCTCGCGCTGCTTTTCCTGGCGTTCCAAGGGCAGAGTCCGCGCGTGATGCGGGAGTTCCGCACGAAGCTCCGCGGCTATTCGGACCTGCTCACGTACGCCGCTCTCGTCGAGGACGGCATCGTCCTGAACAAGGACGGCTCCCTCATGGCCGCGTGGTCGTACCGCGGCGACGATCTCGACTCGTCGAGCGCCTACGAGCTCGACGCGCTCTCGGAGCGCGTCAACGCGGCGCTCAAGCGGCGCGGGAGCGGGTGGATGATGCACGTCGACGCGATTCGCCGGGAGGCGCGGCGTTACAGCGACCGCAGCCGGTTCCCCGACCGTACCACGGGGTTGATCGACGACGAGCGCCGCATGCAGTACGAGGCCGAGGGTGCGCACTACGAGACCGAGTACATCATGTGCGTCACGTATCTCCCGCCGGGCGACCGCGACGACAAGCTGACGGCGATGCTCGTCGAGGGCGAGCGCGAGGACGAGACGGCGGCGTCGCGCGCGATGCGTACGTTCCGCGCCGCGGTGACCGACATCGAGGACACGCTCTCGCACAGCCTGCGCTTCCGGCGCCTGGGTGCGCGGCGCGAGCCCGACGAGCACGGGGCCGAGGTCGTGTATGACGACTTCCTGGCCTACCTCACGCTCTGCGTGACGGCGAACGACCATCCCGTGCGCCTGCCGAAGGTGCCGATGTTCCTCGATGCGATGATCGGCTCGGTCGACTTCTACGGCGGCCTCAAGCCGCGCGTCGGGAACAAGCACATCCGGACGGTCGCGATCACCGGCTTCCCGAACGAGAGCTTCCCGGGGATCCTCGACGGGCTCAACCGCCTGGCGATGCCGTACCGCTGGTCGAACCGGTTCATCTTTCTCGATCCGCAGCACGCGCGCAAGCACATCGAGTCGCGGCGCAAGAAGTGGTTCCTCGGGCGCAAGTCGATGCGCGGGTACCTCGCCGAGCAGGCGGGGACGGGCGTCGCCAGCTCACTGAACAGCGACGCGGCGAACATGGCGAGCGACGCGCAGGCCGCGCTCGACGACCTCTCCGGCGACGTCGTGCGCTTCGGCTACTACACGAGCGTGATCATCGTCGAGAGCGACGAGGTGAAGATCGTCGAGGAGCGGGCGCGCGAGGTCCTCAAGCTGCTTTTCAACCTCGGCTTCAACGGGCGTGTCGAGGAGGTCAACGCGGTCGAGGCATTCCTCGGAACGCATCCCGGGAACGGCTACGCGAACATCCGTAAGCCCCTCGTCCACACGCGCAACCTCGCGGACTTCTTGCCGACGACGACGATCTGGTCGGGCGACGGGCACAACCCGTGCCCGTTCTACCCGCCGAACAGCCCGCCGCTCGCGTACGCGGCGACGAGCGGCGCGACGCCCTTCCGCATCAACCTGCACGTCGGCGACGTCGGGCACACCCTGATCCTCGGCCCGACCGGCGCCGGGAAGTCGACGCTGCTCGGGATGCTCGCGGCCTCGCACTTCCGCTACCCGGACGCCCAGGTCTTCGTCTTCGACAAGGGCTACTCAGCGTATCCGCTCGTCCACGCCGCGGGCGGCGAGCACTACGACATCATGGGCGAGTACGGGAGCCCGCAGTTCTGCCCGCTGGCGAACGTCGACGACCCGAACGAACGCGCCTGGGCGGCGGAATGGCTCGAGACCCTCGTCGCGCTGCAGGGCGTGACGGTCAATCCGGGGCATCGGCGCGCGATCTACCACGCGCTCACGCTGCTCGCCGAGAGCGAGAGCCGGACGATGACCGATCTGCTCAACGGCCCGCTGCAGGAGCCGGTACTGCGCGCGGCGCTCGACCGCTACACCCTCGACGGCCCGCTGGGACTGCTTTTGGACGCGAAGACCGACGGGCTGCGCGAGGACATGTTCCAGGTGTTCGAGCTCGAGCACCTGATGGAATCGGGCCAGAACAGCGCGCGCAACGTCGTCCCGGTGCTGCTCTATCTGTTCCACAAGCTCGAGCAGCGGCTCGACGGGCGTCCGACGCTGCTGATCCTTGACGAAGCGTGGACGTTCATCGACAACTCGCTGTTCGCCGAGAAGATCCGCGACTGGCTCAAGACGCTGCGCAAGAAGAACGCGGCGGTGATCTTCGCGACGCAGAGCGTCAGCGACGTCCTGGAAAAGCCGATCACCGCAGCGATCATGGAGTCGTGCCTGACGAAGATCTTCTTGCCGAATCCCGAGGCGCGCAGCCAGAACTCGTCGGCGGCGTACCGACACATCGGCCTCTCGGACCGGCAGATCGAGATCCTCTCCTACGCGACGCCGAAGCGGCAGTACTACTACACGAGCCCGAACGGCCAGCGGTTGTTCGACCTGGGCTTGGGGCCGGTCGCGCTGAGCTTCGTCGGCGCGAGCGGGAAGGAAGACCTCGCCACGATCCGCATGTTGCAGGGCGCGCTCGGCGGCGACTGGGTCCCCGAGTGGCTGTGGCTGCGCGGTCAGCGCTACGCCGCGGGCCGGTGGCTCGGCGGTGAGGCGGAGCAGGACGAGGCGATGCGGATCATGGGCGCGTACCGCGCGACCTGGCCCGCGGAGTGGCTGCGCGCGCACGGCAAGCACGAGCAGGCCGCACGCTGGATGGAGCGCTACGAGCGCCGCACCGCGGCCGTGCCCGCGTTCGCGGAGGCGGGATGAGCGCGGCGATCGATCCGGCGCTCGTGCGCCGGTTGCGGCGTTGGCTCGTCGTCGGCGGGATCGCGGCGAGCGCGCTCTTCGTCCTCGTGATGTTCGCGCCGACGATCGCGTCGGCGCAGTTCGACGGCTTCGATCCCGCGGGGACGGTCGAGAACCTTTCTGCGAGCAACAACTGGCTCGGCCAGGCGCAGATGTGGGCGCAGCGGATCTACCTGACGCTGATGGTGTTCGAGCTCTTCGCGCTCGGCGTGACGACGCTGCTCTTCCGCGAGAATCTCGGCGAGTTCTTCGCCAGCGTCAGCCTGAAGATCGTCATGGGTGGGATCTTTTTCTGGCTGATCGCGAATTCCGGGGTCGCGGGGCTCCCGGGGAGGGTCGTCGCGACGTTTACACAGTTCGGCCAGCAGCTCGCGGGGAACACTGCCGACCCGACGCAGCTCGCGGTCGAAGGTTTGGCGTCGGCCACGGGCTATTTCGCCGCGTCGCAGCTCGCAAAGACCGACGACGACGCGACGGCGACGGCCGCCGACGTGCCGCCGAACTGCACGTTCATCGCGGGCACCGGGGACTGCACGATCGCGCCGAGCTTCGAGCTGATGACGACGCATGCGGTGTTCGAGGTCGTCGCGTCGGCGCTCGGCGTGATGATCGTCATGGCGGTCGCCGCCATCTACCTGCAGTTCGCGCTCATCACGATCGAGTCGTATCTCGTGATGACCGCGGGGACGCTGTTCATCGGCTTCGCGGGATCGCGCTTCACGATGCCGTTCTCACAAGGCTACTTCAGCTACATGATCAACGTCGGCGTGAAGGTGATGGTCATGTACATCATCTTGGGCGTCGAGGGGCCGCTGCTCACGAACATCATGATCTCGTCGTTCGCATCGCTGACGGCCGCGGCGGCCGATCCGACGGGCGCATCGATCGCGGCCGCCCTCGCGGCCGCATCGTACGGGGTGTTCAGCGTCGTCATCGGCGCCGCGTTGGTGTGGACGATCCCCGGCTTCGCCGCCTCGTTCCTGACCGGCCAGTCGAACGCGTCGGGCGCGGCGGTGCTCCAGCAAACGCTCGGCGCGGTCGCCGGGAGCGCGCAGATGATGGCGCAGATGGCGAACTCGGGTGCGCACCTGCAGAACGCGGCGCGCGATCTGCGCGGCGCGGACGTCGGGCGCGGTCCGGCCTCGCGTTCCGCGAACGAGCAGATGGCGCCGGCAGCGGCCGTCCCCGGCGGTGGCACGCAGTCGTTCCAGCCTGCGGGCGCGTCGGCGGGCGCAGGCGCCGGCGAGTCGGGTGCGGCGAACGGGGTAACCGACGCGTTGCAGATGACGAGCCAGCCGCAGCGCATCACCGTGCAGTCGCCGGACGTGCTCACGCCGAGCGCGCCGCCCGCACTGACCCGCGGCCGCAGCGAGGTGCTGAGCCCGCTCGGGGAGCGGATGGACACGGGGACGGCGCCGGCCGCGGCGAGCGGTGGGCGCAGCCTGCAGGAGATGACGCCGGCCGAGATTCGCAACCTTCCCGCGACCGAAGCGCGTCGGCTCGCCGCGAGCGGCAACGCCGAACGGCTCAGCGCCGAACAACAGGCCGGCCTGCGCGAGAACGAAGCGTTCGTCACGGCCTACCGTGAGGCGAAGGTCGGGGACGCGGTGCGTGAGGAGCGCTCCGCGGAACTCGCCGCCGCCTACGGTCTGGGCGGGCTCGCGCAGGCCGCGCCGCACGAGGTCGGTACGCCGACCGCGGTCGAAGTGCGCCTGGGCAACCCGGATCGGCTCTAGCGCATGCGAATCACCTACGCCGCATCGCTCGGCGCGATGCTCGCTTCGCTTGCGCTCGCGTGCGCGAGGGTCGCCGCCGCCGCCGTGCTTCCGAGCGCGGATCTGCAGACGGCGCGCGCGTGCGTCGCCGACGCGACGGCGCCGATCACGTTCTACGGCAGCATCCCGGCATCGGGATTGGTCTCGGGGCAGCCGTCGTTCGTGCAGATCTTCCCCGCGTCGAGCGTGACGACGTTCTATCTCTCGCTGATCGAGCGCGACGCCCAGGGGACGGGTGGCCAGGTCCCGGCCGAAGCGGCGTCCGATCCGCAGTACATCCAGCACCAGGTCGACATGATGGGCCAGGTCGGGACGCTGATGCGCGCGGTGAAGAGCGCGCAGATTCTGCACACCGGACAATTCGTGTGCCGCGGGTTCACGCCCGGTACGTACGCGCTCCTGGCGACGGTCCACGCGATCGGCCGCTCCGCCCGCAGCACGGAGCCGTCGCTCGAGACGTACTTCTACCGCTCCGATGTGACGGTGCCGCCGACGCGCAATCCGCACGTCGTCGTCACCGTCCCGGCGTTCCACCTGCTGGGCCAGTACCCGCAATGACGTCGCCGTCGACGATGATCGCCGTCCTCGCCACGGCGGTGTTTCCCGTGCTCTTCAACGACCGCCACGTCGATCTGCGTCCGGAGGGTGTGGCGTCGGGGCGCGTGCTGGTCGCGCTCGCGCAGGGCGACACGCTGTACGTCCCGCTGCACGCGATGCTCGCGGAGCTCGGCGCGACGGTCTCGTACGATCCGGCGACGCGCACGGCGACGTTCGAGCGGTCGGGGACGTCGCTCACCGTGACGGTCGGCGTCGCGCAGGTCGCGATCGACGGGCAAACGCGCCCGCTCGACGTGGCGCCGATCGAGCGCGACGGCACCGTGCTGGTTCCGCTGCGCGTGATCGCCGAGGCGATGGGGGCGTACGTCGCCTACCTGCCGCTGCGGCACGTGGTCGAGGTGCGGTACGCGCCGACCGTCGCGCTGCAGCAAACGATGCCGCCGGTCGCGCTCTCGCCGGAACCCGTGCCGCTCGCGACGCGTCCGACGGTCCCGCCCGGGCCGCCGATCCCGGTCGAGCCGCCCGATCCGGAGAGCTACGTCGAAGCCGCCGCGGCGTTCGACCACGGGACGTCGATCTCGGGCCGCGCCGCGAGCGAGTTCAGCGTGCTCGACGTACCGCTGCTCGCCGAGGCCGCGTACGCGAGCGCGCCGGCCGACGATTTCGACGTGCATCTCGGCGTGCAGCTCTCGCCGCAGAAGATCTATGCCGACGCCGGCTACGGCTCGTTCTCGACGTCGTACGGCGCAACGCGCGTCGGCGGCGTCGGGTTCGGCGTCGAGAAACTTCCTCTCCTCGAAAACAAGGTCTCCTATGGCGGCAGCGTCATGTACTATCCTCACATGAGCGGCGTCTGTTCGTCGCTCGATTGCCCGACCGGGCTGGAAAGCATCGCGTACGGCGTGCTCACCTATCGTGCCGGCGTGACCTACAGCGCCGGTCATGCGTTTCTCGAAGCCGGCTATCGAGGCGCTCATGGTTACCGGAAAGCCGGGCCGCCCGGCGACCTCGTTCGTCACGGCGCGTACGCCGGCGTGGGCGTGCGGCTCTGATGAAGGTTCTCGGCCGTTTCAAGGGCTCGCGTGAGGCGAAGCCCGAGGTTCCCAACGGCGATCCGTACGCCGACGCACGCCACGCCTGGAACGAGCGTTACGGCACGTACATCCAGCAGGCGTACAACTGGCGGCTCCTCGCGCTGCTCGAAGCCGTCGGTCTGATCGTCGCGATCGCGGGGCTCATCGCGATCGCGACGCAGACGCGTCTGGTGCCGTACGTCGTCGCGATCGACAAGATCGGGACCGCGATCGCGGTGCAGCCGGCCGACCGTGCGTCGGCGATCGATCCGCGGGTCGTGCGGGCGCAGCTCGCGAACTGGATCGTGCTCGCGCGCAGCGTCGTCACGGACCGGATCGTCGAGCTCGGCAACCTGCACGACCTCTACCTCCTGGTCGCGCCGCAGTCCTCGGCGCAAGGCTACCTCGACTCGTGGTATCCGGCCGACGGCCACTCGCCGTTCGATCGCGCCAAGACCGAGACCGACACGGTCACGGTCAACGCGATCGTCCCGATCAGCCCCTCGTCGTACGAGATGCAGTGGACGGAGACGATCCGCGACCTGCACGGCAAGGTCACGGGCACGGAGACCTGGGAAGCGACGGCGCAGATCGCGTTCCGCCCGCCGGCCGACGAGGCGACGATCCTCAAGAACCCGCTCGGGCTCTACATCACCTCGATCAACTGGACGAAGAAGATCTGACGATGCGGGCACAAGCGACCGGCGCGGCGTGCGTCGCCGCGCTCACCATCATGCTCGCAGGCGCGCAAACGGCGCTCGCACAGGCGCCGGCGCGTCCGGTCCCGGCGATCACCCGCGAGCCTGACGGCTCGCTGCAGTACGTCTTCGGCAGCAGCACCGAGCCGCTGATCACGTGCCAGCCGCTGTTCGTCTGCGACATCACGCTCGAGAGCGGCGAGTCGGTGCTGAACATCGCGATCGGCGATTCGGTGCGCTGGGTCCTGGCCTCGGCGCAGAGCGGCCCCGGCGGCGCGACGCCGCACATTCTGGTGAAACCGACGCAGCAGGGGCTCGCGACGAACCTCGTCATCACGACTTCGAAGCGCACGTACTACCTGCGGTTGGCCTCGGCGAACTTCTCGTCGTCCTCGCACATCAGCTTCTCGTATCCCGACGATGTCGCGGCCGCCGCGCAGGCGCAAGCCGCGGCGGAGAAGCAGCGTGAGGAGGACAAGACGACGGCGCTCCCGCTGCTTCCGCCCGATCAGCTCGATTACAACTACCGGATCGTCGGAGCGAAAGAGATCCTCCCCGAGCGCGTCTACAACGACGGCGTCCACACGTTCGTCGAATACGCGGCGCTGCCGACCGATCTCCCCGTCGTCTACGGCGTCGCTCCCGACGGCTCCGACCAGATCGTGAACTTCCGGCTGCACGGGACGACCTTCATCATCGACGGGATCCCGAGCGGCGTCGACCTGGTGCTCAACGGCGGTACCGGGAAGCACGACCGCGGCGAGCGGCGCGTCTCCATCCGGCACAAATAGGTTACGAAGATGGCAAACTCTCCCCGTATCCCGACCTCGCCGGACGAGCTGGACGGCGGCATCCGCGGCCGCATCAGCGGCGTGACGCGCGTCGGTCCGCGCGCGATCGCGGCGGCGTTCGTCGTCGTCTGCGGATTGCTCATCGCGATCCTCTACGGCGTGAACAAGAACTCGAACAAGCAGGCCGTCAACACCGCGCTCGCCACGCCGCCGCCGGCGATCCCCTCGGACGAGCCGCACTTCGGCTCGAACGTCCCGATCGTCGCGACGCCCTCGCCGCCGACGCCGCCGCCTCCGCTCGTCCTCCCGACGACGAGCGTCCCGGACGTCGCGAGGACGACGACGACGCACGCGAGCACGGAGTCGGCCGCCGAACAGGCGGAGCGGCAGAGCGAGCTCGCTGAGCAGGAAGCGCGCCGCGAAGAGGAGCGGCAGCGCGAAGAGGCCCTCGCGTCCGCGGAGAAGGCGCCGATCCTCGCCGCGGGCGGCTCGGGGACGCAGCTCGCGTTCACCGGGAACGGTGAGAGCGGCGGCGCCGCCGCTCCTCCTGCGCAGGCGGAAACGCCCGCGCAAGCACCGGCCCAACCGCAAGCGACCCCCGCGCCGACGTTCCTCGACGGACCGACGGGCCAGTACCGCGTCAACGCGGCGAACGTCGCGCTTCCCAACGGCGGCAACCCGAAGGACTTTCTGCAGGCGCAGCGCTTCGCGCCGCTCTCGCGGTACGAGATCACGGCCAGCTCCGTGATCCCCGCGTCGCTCATCACCGCGATCGACTCCGAAGAGCCCGGGCTCATCACCGCGCAGGTGCGTGAGGACGTCTACGACACGAAGACCGGACGGTATCTGCTGATCCCGCGCGGCTCGCGGCTCGTCGGCGTGTACAAGTCCGAAGCGCAGTACGGACAGACGCGCGTGCTCGTCGCCTGGCAGCGGCTGATCTTCCCCGACACGACGAGCATCGATCTGCTCAACATGTCGGGTGCCGACGTCGAAGGCGGCGCCGGGTTCGGCGGGGTCGTCGACAACCACTACGGCAAGATCATCGGCGCGGCGCTGCTGACTAGCGTCCTCGCCGCCGGGCTGCAGCTTTCGCAGCCGCAGCAAGGCAACATCTACGTCATGCCATCCGCAGGGCAGATCGCCGCCGGAGCTGTCGGCCAGCAGCTCGCGCAGACCGGGATGAGCATCGTGAACAAGAACGTCAACATCCCGCCGACGATCCACGTCGCGAAGGGCTATCCGTTCGACGTGATCGTCGACCGCGACATCATCCTTCCCGGGACATATCACGGGCAGTAACGCACGATGGTCCTCATGACCGCGCTGGTCTTACAGCATCTGCTCGCATCGTGCGCGCCCAATGTCGGGGCGCGCACCATGACCGCGGTGATCCGCGTCGAGAGCGGCGGCGACCCGCTCGCGATCCACGACAACACGATCCACCGTTCGTTCGCGCCGCGCGACGTCGACGAGGGCGTCGCCTGGGCCGATCAGCTCTTGGCGCTGCATCATTCGATCGATCTCGGCCTCGGTCAGATCAACGACGCCAACCTTCCGGGCCTGGGGATGTCGATTCGCGACGCATTCGACCCGTGCGCGAACGTGCACGGCGCGGCGGCGATCCTCGCGGCCGATTACCGCATGGCGTCCGGGAAGTTCGGCGCCGGGCAGTACGCGTTGCGCCGCGCGCTCGGCGCGTACAACTCCGGCAGTCTGTTCGCCGGCGACGGCTACATCGACAAGATCTTGGCGGCGGCCGGCGTCGCCGACGCGCCGCAGGTGGTCGTTCCCGACCTGCAGCGCGTCGCGGCGCAGCCGCCGCCGGTGGATCCGGTGCCGATCCGGCCGCTGCCGGTCGTTGCCGCGACGCCCGCCGCGGCAGCGCCGACCGCTGCGCCCGGACCGGATCCGTACGGGTCGCCGATCCTCGCCGGTGCGGCGAGCGGCGCGCCGGCGGCGCGCGCCGCCACGCCGCCGCCGGACCCGAATGCGCCCGTCGTGCTCACGCCGGAAGCGGCTGCGACGCCGTCTCCCGGTGCGGCGAAGAACTGAGCGTCAGCGCCGCTGCTGGAAGAAGTGGTGGATCGCGACCGCGGCTTCGGCGAGGCCGTCGTGCAGCGCGTTGCGGTCGAGGCCGGGCGGCAGCTTCGACTGCGGGAAGTCTTCACTGCCGATCGCGATGAGCGAGAGTCCGTCCTCGACGGTACGTTCGGCGAGGAAGTTCTCCCACTCGTTTCCGCGCAGCAGCACGCCCGCGAGGTAGCCGTTGCACCAGGCACCGGCGTACTCTTGGCGCTGCGGTGCGTTCGCTAGCAGCAGCGGGCTGAACGATCGTGGTTCGTAGGCCAACTCCGCGGCGATGCCGTCCATCTGCCGCATGACGAGCGAGAGCACCCGCTCTCCTTGCGTACCCTCGCCGAATGAGGGAGATCGCTTCCCTGCGACCAGGGGGAGCCATTCGTCGGGGCTGATCGGTTTGGGGCTGCTCACGACTGCAGTTTGCAAGCCGTGGAGCCCCGAGATCTCGAGCCGGTCGTCGTTCGTACCGGACAACAGGAACGTCTGGAGTTCATCCAGTTCCGGCTCGGTCAACGGAACGTTTGGAGTCATGCGCGCTCCTTGAACGGACCCCGCGGCGACGTCCTGGCGGCCCTCGGGGCGCTCACCGCCGCGCCCGGCGGGCCAGCCAGGTGGTCCGCCGCGGCGCTCGTGCTTAGGCGGCGCCGCCGCCGAAGAACTCCCCGCGCACCCGTGTGGTGAGGGGCCGCAGGCGCAGCGCCGCGTCGAGCAGCCGCACTGGGTTGCGCAGGTTGCGCCGCGTGAGGAAGAACGTGCGCACGAGGCCGCTCGAACGGCTGTGCGAGCCCGCGTGGCCGATGCGGTAGACGGCACCGGAGAACGGAAGCGGGGCGAGCGGCGTGCCGCGCGCGCGCAGATGCTCCTCGAGAAACACGTGGCTGCCGAGGAGCCGCGTCACGAACCATTCCGACGCGTCCTCGAAACGGGCCGGCGCATCGTACAGATCGGCGCGCACGATGTGCGAGGTGCCGCAGTAGCGCGAGAAGTTCCCGTGCGCGTACAGCATGCGGCCCCCGGTCGGCCAGAAGTAGCCGTCCTTGACGAACCAGCCGTGCTCTCCGTCGTGACGCGCCACGAACTCCGCCAAACGGCTGCTGACGAGATCGTCGTCGTCGACGACCATCAGGTATCCGCCGCGGCCCGCGTGCAGCATCCCGGCGAGGATGCGGCGTCCCTTGTCGAGCCGCACGGCGTCGTAGAACGTCTCCTCGTCCGCCGTTCCGCGCTCGTGCAGCGGGTTCGGCGGGAAGTCGACGCGCACGGCCTCGACCTTGGGTGGCAGCGGCGGAAGATCGGCGCCGTGATTCGCGACGACGAGCGCGCGCCAGTTGGGTGCGGTCTGCGAGGAGAGCGAGCGCAACGTGTGCGCAAGATTGCTCTTGAGCTCGCTCCATTCGCGCGCGTTGCTCTGATGCCGTACCGGCACGACGAAGGTGAGAACGCTCGGCTTGTTCACGTACCAGGGATGCTAACCGGGCGAATGCGTGCAGTCGCCACCATTGCCGGTGGCCCCGTATATGTGACCTATGAAACCAGCTCCACGTCGCGTTTGTTTGGAGTTGCGGAGTGATTTACAATTGATTTCGATTACGGTGAATGGGGAACGTCGCGAAGTTGACGTTCCTCCCGATACTCCCTTGCTCTGGGTCATCCGCGACGAGCTGAATCTGACGGGTACGAAATTCGGCTGCGGTGTCGCGCAGTGCGGCTGCTGCACCGTGCATCTCGACGGTGAGGCGACGCGCACCTGTGTGCTGCCGGTCTCGGCCGCTGTCGGCAAGCAGATTCATACCATCGAAAGTCTCTCGCACGACAACTCGCATCCGGTACAGCGTGCCTGGATCGCCGAACAGGTGCCGCAGTGCGGCTACTGCCAGTCGGGCCAGATCATGGCCGCGACGGCGCTGCTGCGCAAGACGCCACACCCCACCGACGAGCAGATCGACGAGGCGATGACCAACATCTGCCGCTGCGGAACGTACGATCGTATTCGCTCTGCGATCCACCGCGCCGCCGCGGAATCGGAGACCTAGGCGATGGCGATGAACGCAGTCAATCGCGGCGACTTCATCCGCCTCACCGGCTCCCTCGGCGCGGGACTCGCGCTGGCCTTCACGATCCCGGACGCGGCGTTCGCCGCGGCGGAGACGACGAAGGAGTTCGCTCCCAATGCGTTCGTGCGCATCGCGCCGGAAGGCACCGTGACGGTCGTCGTCGCGAAGTCCGAGATGGGCCAGGGCGTCGCGCACGGTCTCCCGACGCTCGTCGCCGAGGAGCTGGACGCGCCGCTCGAGCAGGTCCGGATCGAGTTCGCGCCGCCCGAGAACCGCTACGCGGACCTCGCGCTCGGGATGGGCGACGTGATGATCACCGGCGGCAGCACGAGCCTTCCCGACAACTGGAAGCCGCTGCGCCAGGCCGGCGCGACGGCGCGCGCGATGTTGGTGAGCGCGGCGGCGAAGGAGTGGGGCGTCAGCCCCGAGAGCCTGCGCACGTCGGCCGGCGTCGTGCATCACCCCGGTTCGGGACGGCGCGCGACGTACGGCAGCCTCGCCGCCGCGGCCGCGCAGCAGCCCGTGCCGCAGCACGTCGCGCTCAAGTCGCCCGAGCAGTACGTGTTCATCGGGAAGAAGACGCAGCGCATCGACATCCCGTTCAAGGTGAACGGGAAGGCCGAGTACGGGATCGACGTGCGCATCCCGGGGATGCAGTACGCCGCGATCGCGCGCTCGCCGGTCTTCGGCGGACGCGTCAAGAGCTTCGATGCGACCAAGGCGAAGGCCGTGCCGGGCGTCACGCACGTCGTGCAGGTTTCGAACGGCGTCGCCGTCGTCGCGAAGAACACGTGGGCCGCGTTCAAGGGCAAGCTCGCGCTCGACATCGCGTGGGACGAAGGTCCGCTCGCGCAGGTCGACACGCCGGCGCTCTTCGCGCAGGCCGAGAAGCTCGCCAAGGCGCGCACCAACGAGAAGGTCGCCGTCAACCGCGGCAACGCGCAGGAGGCGAAGGGCCACGTCGTCGAGGCCGTCTACCGCGGGCCGCTCCTCGCGCACGCGACGATGGAGCCGATGAACGCGACCGCGCACGTCCGCGAGGACTCGTGCGAGGTCTGGGCGCCCAACCAGGTCCCGATGTTCTGCCGCGACGCTGCGGCGAAGATCACCGGCCTGCCCAAGGACAAGGTCACGGTCCATACGACGTTCCTGGGCGGCGGCTTCGGCCGGCGCCTCGAGTGGGACTACGTCTCCGAAGCGGTCGAGGTCTCGAAGGCCGTCAAGCTGCCGGTGAAGGTGCAGTGGACGCGTGAGGACGACACGCAGCACGACTTCTACCGCACGATGAGCGTCAACACCGTCCGCGGCGTCCTCGCCGACGGCAAGCTGGTCGGTCTGGAACACCAGGTCGTCGCGACGCCGTTCATGCGCCGCTGGTTCCCGGCCGGGTACACGAAGGGGATCGACCCCTACGTCGTCTCCGACGTCGCCGACGTGCGCTACCACGTCCCCAACATGCGCGTGACGTGGGTCGACAACGAGAACGGGATCCCGACCGGCTCGATGCGCGCCCCGGACGCGAACTGGAACGACTTCGTCACCGAGTCGTTCATCGACGAGCTCGCGCACGCCGCCGGCAAGGATCCGCTGGCGTTCCGCCTCGAGCTCTTTCCCGCGGACTCCCGCGAGGCCGGCGTGCTGCGTCTCGCCGCCGAGAAGGCGGGTTGGGGCAAGCCGCAGCCCAGCGGGATCAAACAGGGGATCGCGTTCGTGTACTGGTTCGGCTCGTTCGGCGCGATGGTCGCCGACGTCTCGATGCAGGGCAACATGCCGAAGGTCCACCGCGTCGTTGCGGCGATGGACTGCGGTATCGCCGTCAACCCCGACATCATCGCGCAGCAGGTGCAGGGCGGGACGAACTACGGCCTCTCCCACGCGCTGACCAGCAAGATCACGATCAAGAACGGTCGCGTGCAGCAGAGCAACTTCTTCGACTTCACGGTGCTGCGCATGGCCGACGCACCGCGGATCGAGGTGCACATCGTGCCGAGCTCGGAGACTCCGAGCGGGATCGGCGAGCTCGGCGTCCCGCCGATCGCCCCGGCGGTCGGCAACGCGATCTTCGCGCTGACCGGCAAGCGGGTTCGCTCGCTCCCCTTCAGCGACGCGCTCGCGTAACGACGAGAACGAGAGGAGCCCGGCAGCGATGCCGGGCTCTTTTTTCATTCCAGGAACCTTTTCGCGTCGAGCGCGACGCCCGGTACCCGCGCCAGCGAGAACGTATCGCTCGCGGTAATGAACCTTGTCCGACGATGAGCGCGTGTGTGCCGAGGTGTTCGTTGAGGTACGCGACGATACGCGCATGGCGTCGCCAATGACGCGTTCCGATCGGGCTCATCTCGACGATGAGCCCGTCCAACAGTTCGACGCGCTCGTCCTCGAAGATTCCGAGGTCGGCGATGCGGTGGTACTCGTCGACCGTGAACGTGCGAGGCGATAATGCTGCCATGTCACTCATGCGACGGTGCCTCGGAGAAGCCGGCGTGTGACGCTACGGCATCTGCGTTTGGCGTAGGACCGGAGCCCAGCGATCACCATCGAGGCCGTTCGCCACGCCTTGCATCTCGCGGTAGAGCGCGATCGGATCGCGCATGTCGCGAATCGTCGCGTCCTTCATGACGATCGTGCCGTAGTTGAAGATGCGGCCGAGGATCCCCTGAACGAGGGACGAGCCTGCCATCGCGGTGTTCCCTAGCGGACGGACGCGACGGCCCAGGAAACCGCGGACCTCGAAGACGCGCCGATTCGTCGTCATGACCCGAAAGCCGAGATAGTACGCCGTCGCGCGCGCGAGCGAGAAGAGCGCGCGCAGCACCGCGATCCCGCCGATCGCCCAGGCCCCGATGCGCAGCCGCGCATCGAGCAACGGCACGCTGACATGATGACCGTGCTCCAGCACCGTGACGTGATACGTCAGCGCGACGGCCAGCGCGACACCGATAATCGCGATCGCGGCGAGCGGCCGCGCGTACACGACGGGATGCGGACCTGCGGCGTAGGTGAGCGATTCGCTCGGCAGGAGCATGGCGGCGAGGTCGGGCGGCACCGCGACGGGGCGATGCGTCAGCTCGGCGCGCGGCGAGACACGGGGAATCGCCCGCTCGTGAACGAGCGTCGCCTCGAAGGTCTGCGGCGCGGGCTCGACCGGCGGCCGCGGCCGCGCCCTTCCGTTCGTGTCCATGCACTCCACGTTCGGTCCCTCGCCGGACGGGTCCTCACACGCGCCGAGGCCCGTCGCCGACGGCGGGCCTCAGTGGTCGCTACGGCGCGCTACGACTGCGCAGTCACGGGCTGACCGGGGCCGGTTTGCGTCTCCGGCGGCGTCGTCCCGGTGGTCGCGGTGGTGGTCGAGGGCGTGCTCTCGATGGTGCCCGCGCTGCCGGCGGGGAGCTGCTTGCCGAGTTTCACTTCGATGCGGCGCGGCTGCACGCGCGGGTGGAGCGGTAACGTGAGCGTCAGGAGCCCGTGCTCGACGTTGGCCTCGATGCGATCCGCGTCGATCTCGTCGGGGAGCACGACGGCGCGCGTGAAGCGCCTGCGGTCGCTGTGGCCTTCGATCGTCAGCTGACGCTCTTCGACCGTGACGTTGATCTCCTCGGGTTTGAATCCCGCGACGGGGACCTCGAGGCGGTAGCCGTTGTCGGTGCGCTGGATGTCGAAACCGAGCGTCTCCGGCTGTCCCATGAGCCGGAACGGGTCGAATCCGAAAAGTTCGCCCATGATGGTCCTCGTGGGCGAGCGGCGAGTGATGTCCTGCATCGTCTACTCCGGTTCCCTGGAGGGTGAGTCGGCGGCGTGCGTGAAGCGCACGTCGCCCACCGTGGTGTTACCCAACGCGTCGCGGCCGCGTCGCGGATCGACGTGCGGATTTTGTAGCTGCCGGCGGCGTCGCGGCGGTCGCGGGAACCAGCGTCGCCGATTCGGCCGCGAGCGTGCCGTACTGCGCGGCGTAATACGTGTCGCGCAGGTGACCGAGCTTCACGTCCGTCGTGAGCCGCCCGCCGTCGCCGCGATAGACGTACACGTCGCGGAACGAGACGATGTACGGCGCGAGGCGAATGCGCCGCCAGTCGGAGACGTGCCAGCCGTTCGGGGCCATGACCGGATAGTCGTACGGCGGCAGCGGATGGTCGGATGCGCCGAACGGGACGAACGCGACGCGAAAGCCCTCGCGCTCGAAGATCTGGTCCTGAATGTCGTTCAGGGTCAGCGCGCCGCGGTGCGCGCTCTTGGTGTGGGATTCCCCAGCTGTGGTGCCCATCGAACCCCCCTCTCGCTCGTCATCGTACTACGGCGAGGGGCTCATCGCAGCGCCGCGAGCTGCGCTTCTAAGACGGCCGGGTCGGTGGTAGGGAGGCGGCAGGCGCCGCGCTCGCAGAGGTACGCGGTGGGACGCCCGTCGACCGCCGTTTTTCCGGCGGCGATCGGCGCGAGGCGTGCCAGCGCGTCGAGTTCGTCGCCTTCGGAAGCGCCGAGCAGCGCCCGGCTCGGGACGTACGTTCGCCTCAGCAGGTCGCGGAACGCGTCGGGGCCGGACGACGACCCGGCGGGCCACACGAGCACGATCTCCGGCCTGGTCGAGGCGAACGCCTCGAGGCCAAGCAACATCTCGTGCAGCGCCGTGGGGTGCTCGCGCAGCATCGGCGCGTAGGCTTCCAGCGCGCGCTCCGCGATGCGTCGCCAGCGCTCGTCGCCGGTGAGGGCGTACAGGCGGACGGCGTTCTGCAGTGCGACCGACGCACCGGACGGCTCCGCGCCGTCCTGATTCGGCTTCTCGCGTGCGAGGAGCGTTTCGTGATCGCCGGCGGTTCGGAACCAGCCCCCGTGCTCGTCGTCGCCGAACAGCGTCTCGGTGCGCGCCGCGAGCGCAAGCGCCTCGGCGAGCCAGCGCGTCTCGAACGTCGCCTCGTGCAGATCGAGCAGCGCGGCGACGAAGAATGCGTCGTCCTCGAGGAAGCCGGGGCCCGACGGACGCCCGTCCTTCCAACTCCGCTGCAGCCGTCCGTCGCGGCGCAGCGCGCCGAGAACGAACGCCGCGGCGTGCGCCGCCGCGGCGACGTAGCGCGGTTCGTCAAGGACGTTTCCGCCGACCGCTAGGGCGGAGATCATCAACCCGTTCCAGGCGGTCAGGATCTTCTCGTCGCGCAACGGGTGCGGCCGCGCTTCCCGTGCGGTGCGCAGCAGCTCGCGCGCATCGCCGAGTGCTTCCCACGCCTCCTCGTCGGGCGCCGGGACGTACAGGACGTTCTTGCCCTCGAAGTTGCCGCGCGCGGTGACGCCGTAGAAGGCGATGAACCGCTCCGCCTGCGCGCCGAGCAGGGTGCGGATCTCGTCCTCGCTCCACACGAAAAACGTCCCCTCCTCGCCCTCGGAGTCGGCGTCGGTGGCGGAGAAGAAGCCGCCCTCCGGCGCGGTCATCTCGCGCAGGACGTAGTCGAGCGTCGTGCGCAGCACGCGCGCGAAGTCGCGGCGATGCGTCACCTGGCACGCCTCGGCGTAGGCGAGCGCGAGGAGCGCGTTGTCGTAGAGCATCTTCTCGAAGTGCGGGACGAGCCAGCGTGCGTCGGTCGAGTAGCGGTGGAATCCGCCGGCGAGCTGATCGTGCATGCCGCCCGCAGCCATCATCGCGAGCGTGTGCTCCACCATCGCGAGCGAGGCCGCCTCGCCGGTGCGCCGATGGTGCCGCAGCAGGAGCCGCACCGGGAACGTCGCGGGAAACTTCGGCGCGCCGCGGACGCCGCCGAAGGTGGGATCGTAGGCGCGCGCGTACGCCTGCGCCGCGGCGTCGACGACCGCGGTGCCGGGGACCGGGCCTTCGCTCTGCGCGCCGCCCATCGCCGAACGAATCGTCGCGGTGATCGACTGCGCCGCTTCGGCGACGCGCTCGGGCTGCGCGCGATGGATCTCGGCGAGCTCGCGCAGGATCGTCAGCAAGCCGGTGCTGCGCGCGCCGCGGTCGCCGTCGCGCGCCGGGAAGTACGTGCCGGCGTAGAACGGGCGGCGCTCGGCGTCGAGCCAGACGCTCATCGGCCACCCGCCGGAGCCCGTCAGCGCGAGGATCGCCGTCATGTAGACGGTGTCGACGTCGGGCCGCTCCTCCCGATCGACCTTGATCGCGACGTAGTGCTCGTTGAGAAAGCCTGCGACCTCGAGGTCCTCGAACGACTCCTCCTCCATGACGTGACACCAGTGGCACGTCGAGTACCCGATCGAGAGGAAGACCGGCTTCCCGGTGCGGCGCGCGACCTCGAACGCCTCGTCGCCCCACGGATACCAGTCGACCGGGTTGTGCGCGTGCTGCAGCAAGTACGGGCTCGTCTCGCCCACGAGCCGGTTGGTGAAGCGCGGCGGCATCACGGAAGCTTCGGTGCAGGCACGGCGTCGTCCGCCGCGATCGGTCGCGTGCGGACGGCCTCTCCGACGTGGGGGACAACCGGGTGTGCCGTTGCGGATACGCGTCACTTCGTTCTGCGCGCACCCTTGGCGGTGGCGGGAAGTTGCATTGACAGGAACGGTGCGTTCAGTGCAAGATCGTTCTTCGTGCCGCGATGATGAAACAAAAAATAATAGACGCGCCCCCGCTCGTCACGCCTACTGTGACGAGCGACGAAGCCTCCGTGTATGCCAAGGTGACGTGGCGGATCGTGCCGTTGCTCTTCTTGTGTTACATCGTCGCCTACCTCGATCGCGTGAACGTCGGGTTTGCGAAGCTGCAGATGCTCTCGGACCTGCACTTCAGCGAGACGGTGTACGGCCTGGGCGCCGGGATCTTCTTTATCGGATACTTCCTGTTCGAAGTCCCGAGCAACATCATTCTCCATCGCGTCGGTGCGCGGGTGTGGATCGCGCGGGTGATGATCACCTGGGCCGTGATCTCGGCGGCGATGATGTACGTCACCTCGCCGACGCTGTTTTACGTCATGCGCTTTGCGCTCGGGCTCGCGGAAGCGGGCTTGTTCCCGGGCGTCATCCTCTACCTGACGTACTGGTATCCGGCGCGGCGGCGCGCGAAGATGCTCGCCTACTTCATCGCCGGCATCCCCGTGGCGGGGATCCTCGGCGGTCCGCTCTCGGGCTGGATTCTCCACGCGATGCCGGGCGCGTACGGCTTGAAGGGCTGGCAGTGGCTCTTCCTGATCGAAGCGCTGCCCTCGCTGATCACCGGGATCGTCGTGCTGTTCTATCTCGACAACGGGATCAAGGACGCGCGCTGGCTCACCCCGAGCGAGAAGGCGATGCTCGCCGCGAACGTCGCGCAAGACGACGGGCACGCGGAGTCCCACAAGCTGCGCGACGGCTTCACGAACCCGCGCATCTGGCTGATGTCCGCGATCTATTTCTGCTTCATCATGGGGCTCTACGGGGTCGGGTTCTACCTGCCGACGCTCATCAAGGGCACCGGCGTGAGCAATCCGCTCACCATCGGGATCTTGACGATGGTGCCGTACGCGGCGGCCGTCGTGGCGATGATCCTCAACAGCCACGACTCCGACCAGCGGCGCGAGCGGCGTTGGCACATCGCGATCCCCGGTCTGATCGGCGCGGTCGGTTGGATGGTCAGCGCGGCGTTCGCGCACAACGCCGCGCTCGCGATGCTCGGGCTGACGGTCGCCACGATGGGCGTGCTCTGCACGCAGCAGCTGTTCTGGTCACTCCCCACTGCGATCCTGACCGGAGCGGCGGCGGCGAGCGGGATCGCCGTGATCAACTCCGTCGGCAACCTGGCGGGGTTCGTGAGCCCGTACGTGATCGGCTGGATCATCGACCGCACGCACTCGACGAATCTCGGCGTCTACACGCTGGCCGCGAGCATCGCGATCGGCGGGCTGCTCGCCTTCACGATGCCCAAGCGTCTGGTCAACCGGTAAGCTGAACGGAAGAGGTCCTCGGCGGCCCGTGCGGTAGGATAGGTAGTCGATCCGACCGCGCTTGAGGAGGCCGTCCGAGATGGGCAATCCCTTCGTTCACGTCGAGCTGAACACGAGCGATGTCGCCAAGGCGAAGGCGTTCTACAGCGGGCTCTTCGATTGGAAACTCGAGGACATGCCGATGGGCGGTCCGGAGCCGTACACGATGATCGACGTCGGCGAAGACGGCACCGGCGGCGGGATGATGAAGCACCCGATGCCGGGTGCGCCGTCTTCGTGGCTGCCGTACGTCGACGTCGCCAACGTCGCCGACGCGACGAAGAAAGCGAGCGCGCTCGGCGCGACGATCATCCGCGACGTGACCGAGATCCCCGGCTACGGCTCGTTCAGCATCATCCAGGATCCGACGGGCGCCGTTCTGGGCCTGTGGACCTCGAGCCGCCGGTAGTTCGCGCAGGCAGATCTACGGGTTATTGAGCCTTTCGCTCGCTGCCTTGATCATCACCCGTCGCTGACGTAGCGAGAGATACCCCCGGGAATTACCAGCCGGTATTCGTGGGTTTTCCTCTCCCTGGTATCGGGAACTTCACGGTGGTGTGCGTCATCACCGTCGATGACGCATTCGTTTAGACGAATTCGCCGTCCGGGTGCAGGCAATGTTGCGAAGAGAGGACCGAGTATCAAGCAATTCCGTGCGCTCACCGGCCTGCGCGCGTTCGCTGCCCTTTGGGTCGTCGTCTATCATCTGAAGGACGTCGGTGGCCATTTTCACAGTTTCGGCGTCTTCGACCCGATCGTTCGCTACGGAGCATTCGGCGTAGACGTCTTCTTCGTGCTGAGCGGGTTCATTTTGACGCACGTCTACGCGAGCACGTTCACCGGACGCGTCTCGCTCGCGAGCTACGGCGCGTTTCTGCAGAACCGCATCGCGCGCGTGTATCCACTGCACATCGCGACGCTCGCGATCATGCTGCTGCTGTATCTCGCGAGCCGCCAGATGTACCACTTCGTGCCGGAGCGCGCCGAGGCGTATTCGCCGTTCTCGATCGCGGCGAACCTGACGCTGACGCAGGCATGGTTCTCCGGAGTTTGGGCGCCGAACACGCCGGCGTGGTCGATCTCGGCGGAGTGGTTCGCGTACCTCCTGTTTCCGTTGGCTGTCCTGGGCCTCACGCAATCGAGGCTGTGGGTCCAGGCGGCGATCATCCCGCTGGCGCTCGGCGTGATCGCGGTCTCCACGCCGATGCGCCCGCTCGTGCAGATCTCGGCGGAGTTCACGATCGGGATGGGGACGTATCTGCTGTGGAAGCGGCTGCGGCACGAGAGCCCGCTCGTGCAGCGCGTCGGCCGTTTCACCGGGCTCGCCGCGATCGGTCTGATCGTCGCGTCGCTGTACGCGTTCCAGCATCCGGCGTTCTGGTTCGCCGCGTTGTTCTCCGCGGTGCTGATCGCGTCGCTCGCGACGGAACACGACGTGCTCGTGCCGCTGCTGAGCGCCGGGTGGGTCGTGTACCTGGGCGAGATCTCGTACTCGATCTACATGTGCCAGTGGTTCATCTGGAGTCTGTGGCGGCGCGGGCTGCCGCGGATCGTGCACCACCACATCCCGGACCTCGTGCTCATGGGAACGGCGTGCCTCGCAATCGTCGGCGCGGCGGCGCTGGCGTATCACTATGTCGAGGTACCGGGGCGCCGCTGGCTCAGGCGAGGGTTCGAGTATCCCGTCGCGACGCGCGTGCTGCGCTTCTTGCGGGCGCGCTGATGCGCGTGCGCGCTCAGCGCACGCGCATCCCGTCGCGCGCGTGCTCGAGCGCGGCCGTCGCGGCGCTGATGAGAAAGACGACGTCGCTCGCGATGCCGACGAAACGGTAGCCCATCGCGACCAGCTCCGCGGCCATCTCCGGGTCGCGGGCGAGGATCCCCGCCGTCTTCCCCGCGGCGGCGGTGATCCGCGGGATCGACGCGATCGACGCCATGTAGTCCGCGTCGTTCCCCCACACGTCGGGCCAGCGCTTTCCCGCGGAGACCGCGAGATCGTTCGGCCCGACGAAGAGGCCGTCGATTCCGTCGACCGCGACGATCGCCGCAGCGTTCGCGACCGCGTCTTCGGTCTCGATCTGAGGGAAGACGAGCACCTCGTCGTTCGCGCGGTCGAGATACGTGTTGCCGTCGGTGCCGAAGGCGAGGTTCGCGCGCACGCCGCCGCGGCTGCGCTCGCCGAGCGGCGGAAAACGCGCGTCGCGAATGACAGCGCGCGCGTCGTCGGCGGTGTTGATCATCGGCACGACGATCCCGTACGCCCCGAGGTCGAGGACGCGCTGGATCTGGGAGCTCTCGTTCCACGCCGGCCGGACGAACGGCGTCACGCCGCCGGCGCGCACGGCCGTGACCATCACCGTCGCGTCGTCGAAGGGGATCGGGCCATGCTCCATGTCGATCAGGAGCCAGTCCCAGCCGACGCACGCCATCAGCTCGGCGCCCAGCCCGTCGCCGATCGTGAGCCACGTGCCCAGGAGCGTCTCGCCGGTTCCGAGCCGTTTCTTCACCGGGTTTTCGCGCATCGGTGCGGTTGGCGATTCGAGGGCGTCAGGGGGCCGGCCTCCGCGGGGAATGCAGGCTCG
>DATJHK010000068.1:0-3008 GCA_035493875.1 Candidatus Limnocylindria bacterium | reverse complement strand
CCGAGCTGGTAGAAGTAGCCGTCGGACGAGGCCGCCAGCGCGCGCACGAACTCCACGCTGCCGAGGCCGCCGGCCGCGATGTCGCGGAAGACGACGCCGTGGCAGTTCCAGGCGCCCGAGTCGTAGAGCACCTGGTGCGGCTTGATCACGCCGCTGGAGATCGCGCCGGAGCCCGTCACCATCTTGAACGTCGAGCCCGTCGGCGACGCGGCGCCGATCGCGCGGTCGTAGAGCGGGCTCAGCTTGTCGCGCAGCAGGTTGCGGTACGTCCTCGGCTTGATCGGCGTCGCGAACGCGTTCGGGTCGAATGCCGGCATCGACGCCATCGCGAGCACGCCGCCCGTCCACGGGTCGAGCACGACGACCGCGCCCGCGAGCCGCCTGTTGCCGTGCGCCTTCCCCCACTTCTTCAGCTGCGCGGCGAGGTTTCTCTCGACGATCTGCTGCAGCCGCCAGTCGATCGTCGTCACGAGCGTGTCGCCGGGGACCGCGTCGACCGGTTGCAGGCGACGGACGAGGTCGCCGGACGCGTTCACCTCCACCCGCTGCCCGCCGGCGTGCCCGTGCAGCCAGCGGTCGTAGACGGCTTCGAGCCCGTCCTGGCCGATGACGTCGTTCGGCGAGTAGCCGTCGCGCTTGCGCGCCTGGTACTCGTCCTCGTCGATCGCACCGACGTAGCCGAAGAGGTGCGCGCCCGTCTTTCCGTACGGGTAGTTGCGCACGGGCAGTCGCTGGATGTCGACGCCGACGAGATCGCTCTGCGCCTCGGCGAGCCGCGCCGTTTGCGACGCCGTCAGATCGCTCGCGAGGATGATGGGTCCGTTCGGCTCGTTCGCGCGGATCTCGTCGAAGCTCTTGTAGTCCTTGCCGTGGTGATGGAACAGCCGCTGCCGCAGCGTCGCGGCTGGGATGCGAAGCACGTCCGAGAGCGCCGCGAGCGTCTTGTCGACGTCGACCACCTCCGAGGGCACGAGCGCACACACGAACGACGGCCGCGAGCGCACGATCACCGTCCCGCGCCGGTCCAGAATCAACCCGCGCGGCGCGGCGACGGGGATCACCTGGATCTGGTTCCCGCGCGCCGCCGCCGAGAAGGCGTCGCCCTGGACGATCTGCACCCGGAACAGGTGCGCCACGAGCACCAAGAGACAACCCGCGATCACCCCGATGAACGCGACGGCTCGTACGGTCCGGCGCTCCGGCGGCACGGGCTCCGCCGGCGCGAGGGGGAACCCCACCGCAGTTCGCAAGCTCATCGGCCGACCTGGACCGGGACCCGGCTGACGACCACGCGACCCTCCTTCCGGAACGCCGGTCGGCTCTGCCGTGAAGAGCTTTCGGTCGCCTCGCAACGCCGCCCTTGGTGGGAAAAACGAGCGCTCGCCACATACAGCCGGTCTCTTCGGCGTGCTGGGAATGGAAGGATGAGGACGCGTCGGAGGGTACAGGAAGCGGTACGATGCGTGCTCGCTGGTACGCGCTTCTTGCGCTTCCGTTCATTGGGCTACTTACGCCGGTCTACCTGACGGCGGAGCCCAGCCTGGCCGGGTTCCCGTTTTTCTACTGGTACCAGTTCGCCTGGCTGATCTTCACGGCGTTCCTGACCTGGATCGTCTACGTGAAGACGCGGGGTATCGAACGGTGATCGATCGCGTCGCGCTCGGCGTCTTCGCCTTCTTCTTCCTCGTCGTCACGGTGATCGGGTTCTACGCTGCGCGCTGGAAGGCGGCGGACCTCGGCTCGCTGCACGAGTGGGGCCTGGGCGGCCGCCGCTTCGGCACGTTGATCACCTGGTTCTTGATCGGCGGCGATCTCTACACTGCGTACACGTTCATCGCGGTTCCCGCGCTGATGTTCGGCGCCGGCGCGATGGGCTTCTTCGCCGTCCCGTACACCGTGCTGATCTATCCGCTCGCGCTGATCGTGCTGCCGCGCTTCTGGACCGTCTGCCATCGGCGCAACTACGTCACGGCGGGCGATTTCGTGCACGGGCGCTACGGCAGCCGCAGTCTGGAGCTCGCGATCGCGCTCACCGGGCTGCTCGCGACGATGCCGTACATCGCGCTGCAGCTCGTCGGCATCCAAGTCGTCCTCGCCGGGATGGGGATCGGCGGCGACGTACCGCTGATCGTCGCGTTCGTGATCCTCGCGGCGTACACGTACACCAGCGGCCTACGCGCACCGGCGATGATCGCGTTCGTGAAGGACACGATGATCTACATTACCGTGCTGGTCGCGGTGATCGTCATCCCGAGCAAGCTCGGCGGCTTCGGCCACATCTTCGCCGCCGCACAAGCTGCGCTCGCCGCGCATCCCAAGCCCGGCTCGATCATCATCTCGCCCGCGACGTTCCCCGCCTACGCGACGCTCGCCGTCGGCTCGGCGCTCGCGCTCTTCCTCTACCCGCACAGCGTCACGGGCGTCCTCGCCTCGCGCAACCCCGACGTGCTGCGGCGCAACGCCGCGCTGCTGCCGGCCTACAGCCTGATCCTCGGTCTGCTCGCGCTGCTCGGGTTCATGGCGCTCGCCGCCGGGATCAGCGCGAAGACGACCAGCCTCGCCGTGCCGCTCCTGCTCAAGGCGATGTTCCCTTCGTGGTTCGTCGGCTTCGCGTTCGCGGCGATCGGGATCGGCGCGCTCGTCCCCGCCGCGATCATGTCGATCGCCGCGGCGAACCTCTTCACCCGCAACATCTGGGTCCGCTACGTCCGCCCCGGGGCGACCGCGAAGCACGAATCGAGCGTCGCGAAGACGGTCTCGCTGCTGGTGAAGCTCGGCGCGCTCGCGTTCGTCGTCTTCATCCCGCTGCAGTTCGCGATCAACCTGCAACTGCTCGGCGGCGTGTGGATTCTGCAGACGCTGCCGACGGTCGTCGTCGGGCTCTACAGCACGTGGTTCCACCCGCGCGCGCTGCTGTTGGGCTGGCTCACCGGGATGGTCGTCGGCACGGCGATGGCGGCCTCGCAAGGCTACGCCGCGATCTTCCCGCTGCACGTCGGCGGCGCGGT
>DATJHK010000067.1:0-13466 GCA_035493875.1 Candidatus Limnocylindria bacterium | reverse complement strand
GTAGCGCACGAGCTCATTGAAAAGGGCGGCGCCCAGGCAATCGTGCTCGCCGGAACCGATCTGTCTTCGTTCTATGCCGAACGGAAGCCGGACTATCCATCCTTGGATATGGCCCAGCTCCATATCGAGCAAATTATGAAGCTCTCGTAGAGGGCCACGTGCGCCCGCATGACAACGGCGTGATTCTCGCTCGGTAACGGCCGGCCGCAGTTCTGGTCGAGCGTCACTTCCAGACGGTGCGCGCGACGCGTAGGAGGTTCTCGCCCAGGATCTTGCGGATGTCGGCCTCGCCGTAGCCCAGGCCGAACAGCTCCTCGATCACCTCGCCGATGCGCTCGGGGGCCATGATCGGCAGCTCCTCGCCGTCGTAGCCCACGACGCCGGCGGGGAACGCGCCCTTCATCTTGCGGAAGTGCTCGTGCATCTCTTCGTGGTCGAAGACGTAGTCCAGGCCGATCGCGACGTGGTCGATTCCGGCGAGTTGCACGACATAGTCGACGTGCCGCGCGAGCGTCTCGGGCTTGATCGCGTAATCGCCGAGAAACGCGCTCACCCCGCTCACGCCGACGACACCGCCTTTCGCCGCGCAGGCCGTGATCGCGCGGTCGGTGATGTTGCGCGGATGGTCGCGCATTCCGCGCGGGTTCGAGTGTGAGAAGATGACCGGGTTCGACGAATAGGCGATCGCGTCGAGCGTCGTTTTCTCGCCGGTGTGCGAGCAGCACGTGATCATCCCGACGCGCTGCATCTCGTCGAGCGCGGCGCGGCCGAACTCCGTCAGGCCGCCGTCGGGTGCGAGGCAGCCGCCGCCGACGCGATTTCCCTGGTTGTAGGCGATCGACATCCAGCGCACACCGAGATCGTAGTAGAGTCCGATGAGGCTGAGCTGGTCGTCGATCGCGCCGGCGCCCTCGATGTCGAAGAAGACCCCGAGCTTCCCTTCGGCTTTCGCCGCGGCGATGTCGGCCGGGGTACTCACGATCCGGTAGTCCTCGCCGCGCAGCGAGAGCCAGCGGCGCATCTGCGCGAGCATGCGGACGTGGCTCTCGATCGAGAGTTCGCCGAAGCCGACGTTCACGCTCACGACGTTCACACCCGCGCCTCGAAATCGTTCGAGCTGCGGCAAGAAGCTCTCGTCGAGCGGGCGCAGCGGCATGCACGTGTGGTTGTCCCATACGACGGCGCTCGTGAGAAGGGCGGCGGCTCGCGCCGTGACCGTGCTGGCGTCCATGCCCGATTCCGTTCCCCATCTGAAGGCAGGAAACCGCTCCGGCGGCGCCAAGCTCCATCGAAATTTCGGAGCGGAATTCGATAAAGCGATTCCGAGGAGGATGGTATGGCGTTCCGGGTCGACTGGCATGCTCAGATACCCCTGCGCGACGGCGTGCGGCTCAACGCGACGATCTACCGTCCGCTCCCGGACGGCGCGCCGTGCCCGGTCGTGTTGACGATGACGCCCTACACCGCCGACATCAACCACGAGCGCGGCGCGTACTTCGCGAACCGGGGCCTCGCGTTCGCCTCGGTCGACGTGCGCGGGAGAGGTTCGTCCGAAGGGGAGTACGAGCCGTTCCTCAACGAGCGCCGCGACGGTCACGACATCGTGGAATGGCTCGCGGCGCAGCCCTGGTGCAGCGGGCGCATCGGGATGTGGGGCGGCTCGTACGCCGGGATGACGCAGTGGTACACGGCCGCCGAAGGGACGCCGCACCTCACGACGATCGTGCCGACGGCCTGCGCGGTGCTGGGTCAAGAGATGCCGCAGCACGGCGGCGTGTACTATTCCTACCACATGTCGCTCTTGACGCTCACCAGCGGCAAGACCGCGCAATGGCACGCGTTCGCCGACAACGCCTACTGGCGCGACCAGTACAAACGCATGTATCTGGAACACACGCCGTTCGGCGACCTCGACACGATCGTCGGCAACACGACGACGAAGTGGCGCACGTGGATCGCGCACCAGGACCGCGACGCGTACTGGGAGTCGATCAATCCGCAGGTCGGCAGCTTCGAGAAGATCCGCATCCCGGTCCTCACGATCACCGGGCTCTACGACGACTGTCTGGTCGGGTCGCTCGACTTCTACCGCAAGCACCTCGCCGAGGTGCCGGCGGAAATCGCTCGCGAGCATCACTTGCTGATCGGGCCGTGGGACCACCACGGGACGCGCTCGCCGCAGACGCACATCGGCGACTTGCAGTTCGGCCCGCAGGCGATGCTCGACCTCAACGCGCTTCACACCGCCTGGTACGCGTGGACCCTCGGCGAGGGCGAGAAGCCCGCGTTCTTCCAGGACCGAATCGCCTACTACGTCACGGGCCTCGAAGAGTGGCGCTTCGCCTCGACGCTCGACGAGATCACGACCTCGCAGCGCACGTTCTTCCTGCACTCGCGCGACGGGGGCGCGCACGACGTGTTTGCCTCCGGCCTGCTCGTCGAGGACGAGCAGCACGTCTCCCCGCCGGCGACGTACGTGTACGATCCGCTGGACACGCGGCCGGCCGACTTGTTCCAGCCGCAGGACCTCAACAACCCGACGACGCTCTTCGACCAGACGATCCCCTTGAATCTGTTCGGGAACGGCCTGGTCTACCACAGCGCGCCGCTCGAAGAAGACCTGATGCTCGCCGGGATCCCGGAGGTGCATCTGTGGATCAGCATCGACGTGCCGGACACGGACTTCCGCGTGGGGATCTACCAGGTCATGCCGGACGGCCGAAGTTTGCTGCTGGGCGAGGACTTCTTGCGCGCGCGCTACCGCGAGTCGCTGCACGAGCAGCGCTTCCCCACCCCGGGTGTCCCCCACGAGTATGTTTTCCGCTACCTGACGATGAACTCGCGCAAGATCGACAAGTACAGCCGCTTCCGGTTCGTCGTGAGCTGTCCGAACTCGATGTTCGAGCAGAAGAACTACAACTCGGGCGGCGACGTGATGTGGGAGACGGCGAAGGACGCGCGGACGGCGCACGTCACCCTGCACCACGAGGCGCCCTACGCGAGCTATTTCACGTTGCCGCTCGGCGATCTCGTGGCGAGGCGCCGGCTCGAGGAGCGCGATGCGTTTCCCTGGCTCTCGACCGGCGCGCTCTCGAGCCGGCACAACGCGTAGGCGCGAGCGGATCGGGCGACCGCGCGGGGCGGCGCGGTCAGCCCGTTCGTCCGGTCGTGACCGCGACGACGGTGGTGCGCTGCGAGGAGTCGTTGCGCAGCTTGTGACGGAAGCCGGCTGCGTACACCGCGCACTCGCCCGCCGGCATCGTGTAGTCGACATCGTCGATGCTCAGCGTCAGCTCGCCGCCCGTCACGAGGACGACGTCGATCCCCTCATGCGCCATCTCTTCGCGAAACCGCGCCTTCGGCTCGAGCGTGATCAGCTGCAGCTCCAGGTTGACGCCCGGCAGGTGCAGCAGTTCGTATTTGACGCCTTTGCCGCGGTTGACGAACCGGCGATCCATCTTCGAGACGAACGTCGGTTTGCCCAGACGTGCGCTGTAGCCGAGCAGCGAACCGACGTCGTGATCGAAAACCTTGGCGATCCTGGCCAAGCGCCCGAGGGAGATGTCGGAGTCGCCGCGTTCGACGTCGCTGAGAAACGACGGCGACAGATTACTGGCCTCGGCGACCTCGCGAATCGTCAAGCCGCGCTGCGTGCGGATGCGCTTGAGAATCTTTCCGATATCGGGAAGATCTTCAGCGTCGGCGTGAGCGGCGTCCGCTTTGGCTTTGGCCATGTGCGTGAGTTACAGAGACGGGGGATGCGCCCCTGCGCTCGTTAGCCAGATGGCCACACGCTTTTCGCGTTCTCCGGAGACCTACGATGACGTTTCGCATCGTTGCCGCGTTGCTTGCCGCCGTCGGCGTCGTGTCGTGCGCCGGGCGCGCGGCGGACCGCACGCCGGCCCGTACGACGCTGGTCGTCGGACAGTTCGGCGAGTTTCGCGCGCTGAACCCGCTCTATCTCATGGGCTACTATCAGCTCGAGATCGACGCGCTGATGTACACGCGCCTGGTCTGGCTCGACGGTGACGGAAAACTCGTCCCCCAGCTCGCCACCGCCGTCCCCTCGCGTGAGAACGGCGGGATCTCGCGCGACGGCCTGACGATCACGTATCACTTGCGGCACGACGCGCATTGGTCCGACGGCGTTCCGCTCACGTCGCGCGACGTCGCCTTCACGCACCAGGCGCAGATGAATCCGAAGAACGTCGCGCCGGAGGAGATCGGGGACAGCGAGATCCGCTCGCTCGAGACCCCGGACCCCTACACGGTCCGCGTGCATTTGAAGCGCCCGTGGGCGCCGTTCATCTCGGAGTTCACGCGCGGCATCCTTCCCGCGCACATCCTCGGCACGGACGCGAGTCTCTTCAACGCGGCGTTCAACGCGCACCCCGTCGGTTCGGGGCCGTACCGCTTCGTCGAATGGCTGCGCGGCGATCACGTGACGTTCGAGGCCGATCCCCAGTATTGGGGCCGGAAGCCGCGGATCAAGCGCATCCAGTTCGACATCATCCCCGACGCGAACACGGCGGCGATCGAGCTGCGCAGCGGCGACATCCAGATGGAGGTCAACTTCGATCCCGCACGGCTGCCCGAGGTGCGGAGCGATCCGAAGCTGCGGATCGCCGCCACGCGCGAGCGTGCATTTCGGATCATGGTCTTCAACGACACCGCCGCGCCGCTGACCGACGTGCGCCTGCGCAAGGCGCTCGCATTGGCGATCGACCGGCCGACGATCGTGCGCAAGGCGACCTATGGCGTCGACGATCCCGCGCGCGGGAATCTCGCGGTGTTCGGGTGGGCGTACGATCCCGCGATCGCACCGCTGCCGTACGATCCGCAGGAGGCACGTCGCTTGCTCGACGCGGCGGGGTGGCGTCCGGGACCGGACGGGATCCGCCGCAAGGGCGGCCAGCGGCTCGAACTGAGCCTCGCGATCGTCAGCGGTGAGCCGACCTACGCGACGATGGCGACGCAGATCATCCAACAGGCCAAAGCCGTCGGGGTCGCGATCGACATCAAGGACTACACCGAGTCGCAGATGTTCATGACGACCCAGGCCGGGACGCTGTACGGCGGTCATTTTCAGGTCGCGCTGACGAACTTCCGGACCGACTACGATCCCGATCCGACCTGGCTGCTCGGCTGCGATCACGGGGTCGCGCTCCCGTACAACTACGAACATTACTGCGATGCGCGCACGAGCGCGCTCCTCGACGCGGCCGTCGCGACGTTCGACCCGCCGACGCGGCGCCGCGATTACGCGCTGCTCCAGCAGCGGATGAACGACGAGGTCCCCGTGGTGATCTTCTCGCAGCTCGTGCAGCTCACCGTCGTGCCCCGCGCCGTGGAGAACATCGATCCGATCCCGGTCGCCGGCCCGTTCTGGAACGTCACCGCCTGGCGATTCCACTAAAAGGCGGAAGGGAACCAGGCGCCGCTTCCGAACCGGCGTCGAAATATCGATGTAATGCTCGAAATTTCGTAACGCTGCTGCGGCGCAACGACGGAAAGGTATGGCCATGCTGAGGTCTTCAGCTCTCGCTCGCGCGCGAGGGCCGATCGTCGGGATCGTCCTCGCTTCGGTATCTCTCGTCATCTCCGGCGTCCCGGCGGCCGCGCAAGGCGTGCCGAATCCGGCCGCCTCGCCCGCGCCCGCCGCCTCTCCGGCGACGGCGAACGCGATCAGCGGCGTCGTGCTCTCGGCCGACGGTCATCCGCTCGGCGGGGTGAATCTCGATCTGGCCGGGGCCACGCACGCGGCCGTGAAGACGGACGGCGCGGGTGCGTTCACGTTCCCGAACGTCGCCCCCGGTCTCTACACGCTCACGGCGTCGAAGCCCGGCTACGCGACGTACTCGCGCGATGACGTGACGGTGGTGCAGGGCGAACCCGTCACGCTGCGCGTCTCGCTCGCCGCCTCATCGTTCTCTTCGTTGCGCCAGATCGGGTCGGTCTCGGTGCGCAGCGGCTCCACGGCGACGCTGAACACCTCGACGGCGTCGGTCAGCGACATCTCGGCGCAGACGTTCCAGGATCAGGGACAGCAGCAAGTGATGCGCGTCCTCAACGAGACGCCAGGGATCATCACGACCTATTCGCCCTATGAGGGCGGCTCGAACGGTGCGGTCGCATCGACGCCGCAGGCGCCGCAGATCCGTGGTGCGCTCCCGTACGAGACGGCCTCGCTCGTCGACGGCCATCCCGTCTCGGTCGGCGCGACCGGGACGTTCACGCCGCTCTACCTCAACCCGTACCTGCTGCAGGACGTCGAGGTCGTGAAGGGGCCCGGCGCGATCGCTCCCGACATCAACTACGCGATCGGCGGCAGCGTGAACTACCGCACCCTCGAGCCGACGCTCCGGCCGCAGGAGTCGATCGACATCGGCACCGACAGCTACGGCGGCAAGACGACGAACTTTCGCGCCACCGGGACGCGCGGCAAGATCGGCTACGCCCTCGATTACGTCGACGGTGGGACGCCGGGCCCGCTGCAAGGGAATAGCTGGTACGGTTCGAGCGGCAACCTGTTCGGCGCGCCGACGCTCAACGGACGGCTGATGTGCGGCTCGGTCTCGAAGACCGGAGCGCCGCTGACGAACCCGTGTCCCGCCGGATTCCCGTATGCGATCCCGCCGGGTCCCTCGAACGTCGTCGGCAGCTACACGATCGACAACCCGCTGCTGTTCTGCTGCACGACGACGACGAGCACGTACACCGATCGCGCCGAGCTCGCCAAGCTGCGCTACGACTTCTCGACGCAGACCTCGCTGACGGTCAGTTACCTGGGGGCGCAGGCGCTCTCCGACTGGAACGGCCAGATCGGCTACTTCGACAACACCGACTTCTTCACGCCGCCGGCGGGGTATTCCGGATCGGTGGCGCCGGGGACCGCGGTCCCGTCGGTCGACAAGATGTACTATCCGTTCTGGGATCAAGCGAACCAGGGGCTCTTCCAGTCGGAGTTCCGCACCACGCTGGGGACGAACACCCTGCTCGCGCGGTACTACTCCGGCGCCGCCGACCAGAACGTCTACAATTTCCCGTTCGGTACGACGTACACGTACACGGCGAACGCCTACGGCGGCGCGTATCTGGGCAACGACACGACGCCGACCTACTACAACGGGCAGCCGGTCACGGTCCAGGAGCCGGGGATCGCGCAGTATACGCTCACCCAGGATCATTTCCGCGGCTACTCGGCCGAGCTCGACCATCCGTCCGGCGACAACGTCTACAGCCTCTCGTTCGACCGCAACACGCACGACTCGTACGCCTACGACGGCTACGACTGGGCGCAGGCGGGGCTGAGCGGGCCGACGATCCCGGCCGGTTCGAGCGAGACCTTCCAGACGATCATGGCGCGCGGCATGTTCCAGCTCACGCCGAAGCTGCAGGCGGTCTTCAGCAACTACCTGATCCAGTACACCGTGCACTACACCTCGGACGGCGGCTCGACGTTCCAGGACGCGACGCACTCGTTCTACGGCCCGCGGCTCGGGCTGACGTGGCGGACGAGTCCGGACGTCTCCTGGCGCGCCTCGCTCGGCTCGTCGATCGCGCCGCCGTACATCAGCCTGGTGACGATTCCGAACATCCCGCCGCAAGGGAACAACCACGGAGCGGCGACGCTCTACACCGAGCAGACGAGCAGCGGTGACGTGCGTCCCGAAACCTCCTTCGGATGGGACTTGGGCATCGACAAGCGGTTCCGCAACCAGGACATCGTCGTCTCGGGCGACCTCTACCAGACGATCCTGCGCGATCAGTTTCTGCAGTCGACGCAGCAAGTCGGGTTCTACGATCCGACCGAAGGTGAGAACGCCGGCCGCAACGAGCCGCTCTTCGATACCCAGACCGAGAACCTCGGGCACTCGCGTTACGAGGGGATCGAGCTGAGCGTGAAGCGCGTCGTTCCCCGCGGCTTCGGCTTCACCGCGAACGGCACGCTGATGCGCGCCTACGTCTACGATCTGCCGCCGGGCTTCTACGGCAGCGGCGCGCTCGCCGACACGACCAACCTCGCGATCTTGCCGAACGTGAACTTCCAGCCGAGCGGGAACGCGTACAACGGGATGTCGTACGGCCGCGTTCCGTACGCGCAGGGGTACGGCGAGATCAACTACATCGCGCGCAACGGCGCACGCTACGCCCTGGGCGCGACCTACTACGGCAACAACAACCCGTACAACAATCCGGCCTTCGGGGTCATGACCGCGAGCATCCGCTATCCGGTGAACGCGCGCTCGTATTTCACCCTGACCGGCTACAACCTGACCAGCGCGTACGATACGCCCTACTACAACTTGAACGGCGGGATCCCGGTCCCGCTGGTCAATGGGCAAGTCGGTTGGGCCGCGAGCGTCAACGTGGGGCCCGCGACGTACAACCTCACCTACCACGTCGAATTGGGAAAATAGGACATTCAAGAGCGATGCAGCTCGACGCGATGAGCAACGACCCGGTCCGAAACCTCGCGCTGGCGGTCGATGCGGTCGACTACCACACCGCCGGCGAGCCGTTCCGGATCGTCACCGGCGGCGTGCCGCCGCTCAAGGGGAAGACGATCCTCGAGAAGCGGCGGTACGCGGCGGAGCATCTCGACCACATCCGCAAGCTGCTCGTCTGCGAGCCGCGCGGGCACGCCGACATGTACGGCTGCTTCGTGACCGAGCCGGAGGACGACGGCGCCGACGTCGGCGTCGTCTTCTTTCACAACGCGGGCTACAGCACGGCGTGCGGGCACGGGACGGTCGCGCTCGTCACGTGGGCGCTCGAGAGCGGGTTCATCCGCCCGACGGGGGCCGAGACGACGGTCGTCGTCGATGCGCCCTCGGGCCGGCTGACCTGCGTCGCCTCCGTCACCCCCGCGGGCGTGAGCGGGGTGCGCTTCCGCAACGTCCCCTCGTACGTGCTCGCGCGCGGCACGCTGCTGCGGGTACGGGGCCGTGACGTTCCCGTCGACATCGCCTACGGCGGCGCGTTCTACGCCTCGGTCGACGCGGCGCTCTTCGGGATGCCGGTGGAGAAGCAAGGGCTCGACGACTTCATCGCCTTGGGACGCGAGATCAAACAGGCGATCGAGGGGTCGCGCACGATCGTGCACCCGGAGCATCCCGACATCAGCGGGATCTACGGCGTGATCTTCTACGAGACGCTCGAGGACCGGCCGGGCGAGCCGCTCGTGCAGCGCAACGTCACGATCTTCGCCGACGGCGAGGTCGACCGCTCGCCGTGCGGCAGCGGCACGACCTCGCGGCTCGCGCTGCTGCACGACGCCGGGGCGTTGCCCGACGGACGCGTGTTCGTGAACGAAGGGCTTCCGGGAGAGCGGTTCCGCGGCCGCGTGATCGGAACGACGACGGGCGGTGCGGGCGTCGCCGTGCTGACCGAAGTTGCCGGGGCGGCGTCGCTGACCGGGTACCATTCCTTCGTGCTCAAGGCGACCGACCCGCTCGGCACGGGCTTCTTGTTCCGGTGACGGACGCGGTGGTGGGCGGGGACGAGCTGCGGGGGCTGCTCTCCCCACGCCGCGTCATCGAGGTGTTGGAGGCCGCGTTCCTCGGCGCGAGCGACTACGCGTCGCCTGCACGTTCGGCGGTGCAGGTGCGCGACGGCGAGCTGCTGGTGATGCCGGCCGTCTCGTCGAGCGCGTTCGGCGTCAAGCTCGTGACGCTGCCGCACGCGGACCGCGACGTCGGCGTGCCGCGCGTCAAGGGCGTCTACGTGCTGTTCCGCGGCTCGGATCTGCGGCCGGTCGCGACCTTCGACGCCGCGCCGCTGACGCTGCTGCGGACGGCCGGCGTCTCGGCGATCGCCACGGACCGTCTCGCGCGCAGCGACGCGCGACGGCTCGTGCTCTTCGGTGCGGGAGAACAGGCTCGCGAGCACCTGCGCTTCATGTGCGAGATTCGCCCGATCGAGGTGCTGCGCGTCGTCTCACGTGCGCCGGCGCGGGCGCAGGCGCTGGTGGCCGACGCGCGCGCGCTCGGCCTCGACGCCGCGTGCGCCGAGCCCCGCGCGGTCGCCGAAGCCGATATCGTCTGCACCTGCACGAGCAGCGCGACGCCGCTGTTCGACGGCGCGTGGTTGCGGCCGGGAACGCACGTCAACGCGATCGGCACCTATCATCCGACGGCGCGCGAGCTCGACGAGCGGACGATCTTGCGCGCCCGCGTCGTCGTGGAATCGCGTGCCGCCGCGTTCGCCGAGGCGGGGGAGCTGTGCCTTCCGCTCGCCGCCGGGCTGATCGACGCCTCGCACGTGCGCGCCGATCTCGGCGAGCTGCTCGCCGGTGCGCTGGTACGCGAGACGCAGGAGGACGTCACCGTACTCAAGTCGGTCGGCCTGGGGCTGGAAGATCTCGCGGTCGCGCAGGCGGCGTACGCAGCGCGCGCCGGCGGACCCTAGGGCTGTCCGCAGCTGTAGTCGAGGGTGACGCTGCAGGCGACGACGTTGAGCGTGTGCTGCTTCTCGTTGCTGCCGATCGTGACGTGCGAAGTCAGCGGCGGGACGTCGTCCGAGGAGATCGTCACGTCGTAGCGGCCGGGTTTCAGCCCGGGGATGCGGTACGAACCATCGTCGCCGGTACGCGCGTGCAACGGATGCGCTCCGCCGACCTGCACGTCGAGACCGGGCAACGGCTGCCCGGTCGTCTTGTCGGTGACCGTTCCGACGAGCACGGCCAAGAGCAGTGCGGCAAAGGGTGCGTAACGCGCAGGAGACATCGCGGCCAGTATACCGCGAGCGTCTATGGTGTCTGCAAGATTCCGCTCGGCAAGGGAAGCGGCGACTGGGCGCTGCCGGTGACGATGTCGATCTCCGTCGCCTTGCGATAGGCGTTGCCCAGGGTCGTCTTGACGAACGAGACGCGGACGAACATCCCGGGCTTGAGGTCGGAGAGCGATCGTTTCGCCTTGGGGGCCAGCGAATAGACGCCCGAAAAATCGTCGCCGATCGCGAAACGAATCGTCTCGCGATCCACCTTGATCTCGACGAAACGATCTCCCACCGCGGTGACGGCCCCCGCCATCGTTCCGGTGGAATCGGAGAGCGCGGCGATCGAGGCGACCAGGACGATCGCCAGCGACAGCACCGGAACGAGAAGACCACGCAGCAGCTTCATAGGATCGACCGCCTACTTCCGTCGGCTCCCGGCTGACGTTCTTTCGCGTCGTGCTCGCTGTCGCCCAGCTGAGCGGGCGGCAGTTGCATCTTCGACGACAGGGATTCGGCGGCGGCTCGGCGCACGTCGGGGGTCGCAGATGAGGATCCTGATCGTCGGCGGCGGCGCGCGCGAAGACGCGCTCTCGTGGCGCCTGAGCACGTCGCCCTCGTGCGAGGCGCTCTTTCACGCGCCCGGAAATGCCGGGACGGCGTCCCGGGGCACGAACTGGCCCGACGTGAGCGCGACCGACGCGCGCACGATCGTTCGGCGAGCGCAGGAGGAGAAGATCGACTTGGTCGTCCTCGGCCCGGAGACGGCGATCGCCGCGGCGGTCGGCGACCGGTTGCGCGACGCCGGGATCGCCGTTTTCGGCCCGAACCGCAGCGGCGGCCGCCTCGAGACGAGTAAGGTCTTCGCCAAGCGTTTCATGGAGCGCCACGGGATTCCGACGGCGGCGTTCGCCGTCGTGCACACCCTCGACCAGGCGCGCCGCGCGCTCGAGGAGTGGCGCGGCGGCGCCGTCGTCAAAGCCGACGGGCTTGCGGCCGGCAAGGGCGTCGTCGTCTGCGACGACGCCGCCGAGGCGCTCGCGCTCCTCACCGATTGGTACGGCAACGCGAAGATCCCGGGCGGCGGTCACGACGTCGTGATCGAGCAGCGCCTGAGCGGGCGCGAGATCAGCGTCTTCGCGATCGCCGACGGCCGCGCGATGGTCCCGATCGCGGCGGCGTGCGACTACAAGCGCGCCGGCGACGACGACAAGGGGCCGAACACCGGCGGGATGGGCGCGTACTCGCCGCCGGCCGGGTTCCCCGACGACTTCCTCGACGTCGTGCGCGAGCGCATCGTCGCGCCGACGCTGCGCGGGCTTCTCGCCGAGGGCGAGGATTATCGCGGCGTGCTGTACTGCGGGCTGATGCACACCGCCGACGGGCCGTACGTGATCGAGTTCAACGCGCGCTTCGGCGATCCGGAGACGCAGGTTCTCATGCCGCGCGTCGGCGGCGACTTCGCACGCTATCTGAAGTCGGCCGCCGACGGTGCGCTCGAGATCGACACCGCTACGTGGTCGAACGATGCCGCGGTCGGCGTCGTCCTGGCCAGCTCGCGCTATCCGTACGAGAACACCGCGATCGCAGGTCTGCCCGCGGAGCTCTTGCTCCCGGAGGACGTCGTCGCGTTCTGGGGATCGTCGGCACTCGAGAACGAGACGATCTCGACGCCGGGCGGCCGCGTCCTCACCGTCACCGCGCGCGCCGCGACGATCGCGCAGGCGCGCGAGCGCGCGTACGACGCGATCCGCGGTCTGAAGGCACGCTTCCCGAGCGGGACGCCGCTCGCGTACCGCTCGGACATCGGCCGCGTCTAGCGACGGCTAGCGCAGCCCGAGGGAGTGCCCCTCAGCGTTCGGCGTGAGGTAGATGCGGCTGTTGCCGTAATCGAGGCCGAGGGTGAAGAGGTGCAGGAACCGCGTCCCGATGAGGCCGTCACGATTGATGGCGTAGCTCTGGTTCGAGATGACGCGGAAGCCGGTGAAGTCCCGGAAGCGGATGGTGGCGAGCTGCAGGTCGGCGATCTGATAGGCTTGGGTGTCGAAGTCGCCCCCGACGCCTTGAAGCCGCACGGAGCGCAGATTTCCGCCCCGGCCCTCGTCCCGCAGCGCCTCCGGATGCCGGCGCGCGAAGTAGTCGAAGATGAGGAACGTCCCCGACGCGCCGGTGTCGAGCAGCCAACGGTCGCCGGCGGCGCCGTTGAGCGTGACGGTGGTGAGCGGCCAGCCGCTGCCGATACGCACGTCGAGCGGGATCGTGTCCGGATCGTGGGGAGGCGCGTACTCCGCGTCGGGGACGGCCGTCACCCGCTGGTGCTCATAGTCGATCGTGAGGCCCAGCTACGCCAAGAAGTCGAAACCGAGCAGCCCGACTTCCTTGACCTCGCTGCCGACGTTCCAGCCCTGTGGGATCAGTTGGACGGCGACGTCGTGCATCGTCAAATCGCCGACGCGCATCTCGGGGACGATCGTGCGTGCCGTCGCATAGCGGCCCGCGGTCGTCGTCGAGTGCGTATCGTACGCCGGAAGACCGAGCTGCTTGGCGACGGTTGCATCCAGCGTGATCCCCGAGGCGCCCGTGTCGAGCACGAAGTCGAGTCCGCGGCCGTTGATCGTCACGCGCACGTCGATGCGCGACTGTTGGTATCCTTGGAACGTCGTCGGCAGGACGACGCTGTGGACACCGGCGGGAAACGTGACGAGCATGCGACGAGGCGGCGCGATCGCGAGCTCGTCGTCGGTGACGGG
>DATJHK010000066.1:0-111113 GCA_035493875.1 Candidatus Limnocylindria bacterium | reverse complement strand
CCGGCGTGCACTTCTGGTCATTCGATCGCGATAACGATTGCACGCTAGCCTCCTCCTCGCCGACGTGCAACAGCTACGGTCAGGCCGGCACGCTGGGGTACACCAACGCCTTCATCTTCGTTCACGCCGAGTTCTTTTCCACTTCGCACTCCGTGGACTCCATGGTGCTACGACTTGCGTACAGACTCAAGTGAGGTGAAAGCAAAGCACATGGTAGCACGGTTTTTTGCACAGAATGCCACTGCAGAGCAGGAATTCCGCAAGGAATGGGGCTGGTTGCTCGCTATCGGGATCATCGAAATTGCCGTCGGCGTCTACTGCTTGACGAGCCAAATCACCGCGACCCTCGCCTCCGTCGTCGCGCTCGGCGTCCTGCTCTTCGTAGTCGGCGTGGCGGAGATCGTCGGCGCATTCCGGGCGCACGGTGCCGGACACGTGATCCTCTTCCTGCTCGGCGGACTGCTCAGCATCGTCGTCGGGCTCGCGTTGATGTCCCGCCCCGGGGCCGGGGCGCTCACCGTCACGCTACTCCTCGCGGCAATGCTGGTCGTCGGTGGGATCTATCGCTTCTGGGCGGCGCTCGCGATACAGTTTCCGCACTATGGGTGGGCTGCGATAAGCGGCGTGCTCAGCTGCATCCTCGGTGTGCTGCTCTGGGCGCAGTGGCCGATCTCCGCCCTGTGGTTCATCGGGTTCATCGTCGGGCTCAACTTCATCTTCACCGGAGCGTGGCTGTCGAGCCTTGCGTTCCGGCTGAAGAACGCCCCTGGCGGACAGAGCATCGGCGGTAGCCAGATGGCGGCACCTCGAATCTAAAGGTGCGCGAAGAGGCCGGCCTCGGGTTCGAGGACCGGCCTCTCTTCATTTCGGCGGCCTACTGGCGGCGGAGAGCCTCGGCGAGACTCACGAGGTTTTGCGCGCCGACGTGAATGAAGCCGCCGCGCGGGCTGTCGATGTCGGCGATGAGCAAGAATGCGATGGAGACGACGACCGGGAGCACCAGGAACAAGGCGCTTCGCGCTGAGACGCCGTGTGCGCTGTAGCCGATCAATGCGTTGCTGCAGATCGCGATCGCGAACATGAGAACCCACGCGGAGATGGGGATGCGATTCCACCAGGCGGCTTGCGTGTACCCTTGCGCGTTCAAGACGTCGTTCATCCCCGAGACGACGAGCGCCACGACCGGCGTCCGGTCCGCGTGCGCCGCGCCGCGGACCACCGACCACAGATCGTCTTGAAGGCGCGCTCGGGTGACGGCGATTCGTTGAAGCTGCTGCCGGTCGCGCGTGTCGTAGAAGCGTATGCGCTCGTCGAGATAGGTTCGCAGCAGTCGCTTCGCGGTCGCCGCATCGGCCGGCCGCAAGAGGTCGGCTCGGACGTATTCCGTGCCGATGGCGTTGGCCTCCGCCTCTTCGTAATTCTTGCGCTGATCGTAACGGTTCGTCGCCATCGAGAAGCTGAATCCGATGATCAGGCCGAGCAGCGTCAACGTCGCCGCGAGAACGATCCCGAGGTCGTCGCGTCCTTCTTGCAGCTTGCGCCGCTTCGAGGCCAACCTTCCGGCTTGCGCGGAGAGCCAGAGCACGACGACGGCGAGAAGAAAGAGCAGAAGCGGGTAGTCCAGCAGCGTCCCCATGGATGTCCGTCCCGTAGCGCGACGGTGTGATGCAGCATTCGAAGCCTAGCAAGGCTTCGGTCCGAACCGGTATCCGAAAAGTGCCGAGTCGCTCTCCCTTCGAGAGACCGTGGTCTCACGCGCCCCCGCTCTGTCCGCAAACACTGGCAGGTAAGCTGCCGTCTTTACGGGCGATTCCGTGCCGGGCTGGGTGGGTACGGGATCCGTCGGGATGACGAAACGGCGGGCGTTTCTGATCACCGTGCTCCTCGTGGCAGCGCTCGGCGCGACCGCCTTCGCGGCGCGCGACGCGCTCGCCGCCGCCGCGGTGCGCATCGCCGTCTCAGCGTTCGGCTACCGCTTCGCTGCTGCCCACGTGCGGATCACGCCGTCCTCGCTCGCCGTGCTCGCGCCCGTCGTGCGCACCCGAGCCGGCGAGCCGGTCTTCGAGGCTCAGCGCCTCGACGTCGCGTTCTCGCTGCGCGATCTGCTCCCCGGTTCGCGGCACCGGTTCGGTTTGACCGCCGTCGACGTCGAGCGGCCGTACGTGACGCTGATCCACCACGCCGACGGGACGTATAACGTCGCACTGCCCTCCGGCGGCGCGCCGGCGCGTCCCGACACGACGCCGCTCGATCTGCGCGTGCGCGTACGCGACGGCACCGTCACGCTAATCGATCGCTTCGTCGCCCCGGGACACGAGCGGCGAGAGTCGTTGACCGGGCTGAGCGTCGACGCCGCCCTCGCGCCGCACGATCCGGCGTTCTACCGTGTCGCCGCGACTCTGCGCGACGGCCCGGGCACCTACCCGATTCACGGCCGCGGCCGCTTCGACCATGCGCGCGGCTTCACGTCGCAGCGCTGGGACGCAGCCGACCTCCCCATCGGACCGCTGATCGACTTCGCCATCCCGACGCACGCATTCACGCTCGCGAACGGCCGATTGCGCAACGTCGACGCGCGGATCTACGGCTTCGTCCAGCCGAGCGGCAGCACCGACACGCACGTCGGCGCGAGCGCGGAACTCGTCGACGGGAAACTCGTCGTCGCAAAGCTCGGCACCATCGGCGACGCGCACGGGCCGCTCCGCGTCTACGACGACGGCCTGACGACGACCGGGATCGACGCGACCCTCGCCCACGTCCCGCTCCATCTCGTCGGCGGGGTCGCGGACCTGAACGCACCGCATCTGCGCTTCCTCGTAACCGGCGCCGGGACGCTCGCACAGCTGCGCACGCTCGCGCCGCAGTTGGCAAACCGTCCGGTCGACGGGCGGCTCGCGTTCGCGGTGCGCGCCGACGGTACGCTCCGGACGCCGGTCGTGCGCGGCTGGCTGCGCTCGCCGCGTCTGACGTACGGCGCATACGCGTTGCGTGACTTCTCCAGCCAGCTCACCGCTTCGGGGCAGACGCTGCAGATCGCCGGGATCGGCGCGCGATACGGGCCGATCGAGCTGCGCGGCAGCGGGACCGTCGTGCTCGGCGAACACCTCCAGACCGACGTCGTCGCCGTGTTCGACGGGCCCGCGAACGCATTGCCCTACGCCGGCGCGATCGTGCCGGGCGCGGCCCTGCGCGGTCTCGTCGTCCTGCACGGGACCGACGGGAACGTGAGCGCCGACGGCGCGATCACGGCGCGCGGCGGCGGAGCGCAACTCGACGCGCCGTTCACTCTCGCGGCGGACGGGACCGGAACGCTCGGCCCCGTCGCGCTCGCGCGCAGCGATGGCGCCTCGCTCTATGCACGCTTCGCGTTCGACCGCCCGCACGGTGCGGTCGACGGGATCGTGCAGGCGCACCGGCTCGCGCTGCGCTCGGTACCGCCGGCACGCTTGCCGAACTTCGGTGGGATCTCGCCGCCGCCGATCTCGGGGACCCTCGACGCCGACTTGGTCGGCACGCTGAGCGGTGCCTCGCTCGCCTCCGCGGCAGGGACGCTGCACGTGCGCGGCGCCGGATTCGCCGGCATACCGATCGGCGATCTCGACGCGCGCGTCGGCGATCAACACGCGCTCGCGCTCGACGACGTCCGCCTCCACGGCCCGCTCGGTGAGCTGCAAGGCTCGGCTACATTCGCGAACGGGACGCTCGCCGCGCAAGGACGCTTCCACGGCAGCTTCGAGCGCCTCACGCCCTTCCTGCGTGGAATGCGCGCGCACGGCGGGATCGACGCCGACGTCCGGGTCCTCGCGCGTCCCGGACACACGACCGCGCAGCTCGCCTCCGCGCGGTTCACCGATGCGAACATCCAAGGGATCGCACTGCACGACGCCACGGCGACGATCGCCCTGCGGCGCAACGCCGTCGACGTGCATGCGGCGCGGTTCGACGTCGGCGGCGGTACGATCGCCGCACGGGGAAGCTTCGGGAACGGCGGCACGCTGCGGCTCAGCACGAGCGGCATCTCGGGCGAGGCTCTGCGCGCCGCCGGGCTGCCGCTCTCCGGCGGCAGCATCGTGAGCCTCGCGAGCGTCGGGGGAACGCCGTCGGCGCCGCGCGTACGCGCCGTCGCCGCGCTCACCGGCGGACGGCTGCGCGGCGCACCGCTCGATGCGTTCGTTGCGGGTCGCTTCGCGCGCGGACGGCTCCAGATCGACGACGCGCACGCCGCCTACGCCGGCGCGAACGCGAGCGTACGCGGCACGATCGCGGGGTTCGGCCCCGGCGCGCATGCGCCGCGGGTCGATGCCGCCGCGCAGGTTCGGGGCGCAGACGTCGCGACGCTGGCGCGTGAGCTGCATCTTCCGCTCCGCTACCCCGACGCCGCGATCGACGCCGACATGCGCGTCACCGGGGAGGCAAGCGACCCCGGTGTGCGAGGCAGCGTGCGGATCGCCGCCGGCTCGATCAACGGCTTGGGCTTCCGCGACGTCGTCGTCCCGCTCGCCGGAAGTGCACGCAACGTCTCGGTGCGCGGCGGCACGGCGACGGTCGGTTCGACGACGCTGCGTTTCGATGCCGCATCGAGCGGCGGCATCGCTCGCGCCGCGCTGCGCGCCGACCACGCGGATCTCGCCGACTTCAACGACTACTTCGACGTCGCCGACACGCTCGCCGGACAGGGACGCCTCGATGCGACCCTCACCTTGGGTCGCGACGTGATCGCGAGCGGCGGCACGATCGCGCTTCACGACACGCGCTTCCGCCGCTACCCGCTCGGCGACCTCGACGCGCGCTGGTCGACGCGCGGCCGAACGGTCGCGGCGCAGGCACGGCTCGGAGGCGCACACGGCACGCTCCGCGCCGACGGCTCGCTGCTCGTCCCGGCGCAAGCGCCGCTCACACACGTGACGGCGAGCGCGCTCGACCTGCGCGCGAGCGTCGCGGGACTGGATCTCGGTACGTGGCTCCCCGCGGCGGGGATCGGCGCGCCGGTCGTCGGGCGCGTCGATGCGAATGCGCAGGTCCGTGGGACGATGCGGGACGTCGCGCTGAGCGCGCAAGGCGCGCTGCACGACGGGATCGTCGGCCGCATCCCCGTCCGCACGCTGACCGTCGCCGGAACCTACGGCCACGGAACGGGCCGCGTCGCGGCGGCGCGGCTCGAGGCCCTCAACCTCGTCGCGACCGCGGGCGGGACGTTCGGCCTCGCGCCCGACGCGCCGCTGGGCCTCACGCTGCACGCAACCTCGCCGGACGTCGGCGCGCTCGCGCGCGGGATCACGGGGAAACCGTTCGACGGATCGGGCGTCTTCGACGGGACCCTGCACGTCACCGGATCGCGCCGCGCGCCGTCGCTCGCGTTCGTCGGCGATCTCGCGCGGCCGCGGTATCGGCAGATGCAGGCGACCGGCGCGCACGCCGACATCACCTACGCGCAGGGGCGCGTGACGGCACGAGAAGTCGCACTCAACCTCCCGGCCGGGCGGCTCGCCGTGACCGGAAGCGTCCCGGTCTCGCCGCGCGCACCCTTCGTCGGCGGCGCAAACGCGCCGCTCACCGCGCGTCTGGTCGCGAACGGGATCGAGCTTGCGCAGTTCGCGCCGCTGCTTCCGCAGGGGACGCGTCTCGGCGGCCTGATCAACGGCGACCTCTCCCTCAACGGCACGCCGCAGTCGCCACAGCTGCGGGGGAGCGCGTCGCTCGCGCGCGGCACGTACGCGTCGTCGCTGCTCGCCTCGCCGGTCCGCAACGCGACGCTGCAGCTCGCACTCGCCGGCCGCAATGCAACGGTGCGAACGGTGCACGCCGAGATCGGCGGCGGTTCGATCGACGGCAACGGCGCGGCGACGGTCGGGAACGCCGGTTCGCTCGTCGGCGCCCTCGCCTTCCATCTCGACACGCGCGTGCAACATGTCGGCCTCGAGGTCCCGCGCTTCTTCCGCGGCAAGATCGACGGCACGCTCTCGCTGCGCCGCGATCCCGGTGCACCGGTCGTGGTCGGCGGCGATCTCGCGTTCTCGCACACGCGGATCCCGCTCAGCGCGCTCCTTCCTGGCAAGAGCACGACGCCACCGGCAAGCACGCCGCTCCCGGTCGCCTTCGCGCTGCGCGTCGCGGCGACGAACGACGACCGCGTCCAGGGGCCCAGCGTCGACGTAGCCGCGCAGGGGAGTGCGACCCTCGGCGGGACGCTCGATCACCCGACGCTCGCCGGTGCCTTCACCTCGAACAACGGCGAGATCAACCTCTACCGCGATTTCAGGCTGCAACGGGCGCGCGTCGCGTTCGAACCGTCGGCGGGGATCATCCCCGACGTCGACGCGACCGCAACGACGCACATCCCCGATCCACCGACCGACGTCTTGCTGCACGTCCGCGGACCGGCGACCGGGCTCACGCTCGACCTCGCCTCGCAGCCGTCGTACGACAAGGCGCAGATCCTCGGTCTGCTCGCGAACGCGCAGGCGCTCGGCGCGGTGAGCGGCGTCGCGCAGGCGTCAGGGCAGCCGGCGAGCACCTCGAGCCTCGCGCAAGGCGTCGCGCTCGGCTACGTCGACCAGCAGTTCACGCGCAACCTCTTCGAGCCGTTCTCGAGCTCCGCCGGGAAAGCCCTCGGGCTCTCGAGCTTCAACGTGAATGCGGGACTGACCGGCGGATACTCGGCGAGCGCGACGCGCGCGCTCGGCGAGAAGTTGTCGGTCTCGTTCGCCCAGTCGACGACACCGCAAACGGGCCAACGGCAGAGCACCGGGCTCGAGTACACCATCTCCGACGCCTCGTCGCTCCGGCTCACGCTCTTCGACGCGGGCACCGGAGCGCGGACGGTCGGCGTCCAGTCGGTGTTCGCACCGAGCGGCCCGACGAACTTCGAATTGCAGGCGCTCGCGCCGCCGCCGGGCTCCAGCGGCTACATCGTCACGTTCGTCCGCAAGGTCCGCTAACGCACGCCTTCCTGCACGTCGATGATCTCGTCCGCTGCGTAAAGGGGCACGGGATGCTCCTTTCCGTTCTGCGGCAGTTCAGCGCCGCGTGATGACGATCTCGAGATAATCACTCGGCACCACCATGGTGCCGTCGACGGCGCGATTGCGGCGTTCGATCAGGCTGAAGAGATCGCGCTCCAGCGCTGCTTGTGCCGCCGGATCGAGCGCGGCGAACGCTTTGAGCATCGGCCCGTAATAGGTCTTGAAGACGTCGATCCAGTGGCCGGGTGAGCGGTATCGGAACGCGAAGGTTCGCTGCGCCGTCGCGATCGACGTCGCGTGCGAGTCGAACAGCTCGGCGATTCGTGCGCGGGTTCCCCAGAGCGACGGCGGGGTCACGCCGGACGGCGGCGGAAGGTGTTTGCCGATCGTCTTGAAGAGCTCGCCGATGAAGCCGTCGGGGGTCCAGTTCGCGAGGCCGATCTTCCCGCCGGGTTTGCAGACCCTCACCAACTCGGCGGCGGCGCGCGGCTGATCGGGCGTGAACATCACCCCGAACGCCGAGACGACGATCTGGAAGCTCTCGTCCGTGAACGGCAGCGCCTCCGCGTCGGCCTCGCGAAAGGTGATGTGCAGCCGTTCCGCGTCAGCTCGTTCTTTGGCGCGGTCGAGCAGCGCGGGCACGTAGTCGGTCGCCGTCACGTCGCACCAGCGGCGTGCCGCGGCGAGCGCGACGTTCCCATTGCCGGCGGCGACGTCGAGCACGCTCTGACCAGAGCGGACATCCAAGGCCTCGCAGAGGCTCTCGCCGACGATCTGCAGTGTCGTCCCGACAACGGCGTAGTCGCCGGACGACCATGCTCCTTGTTGGCGGGCTTTGACGGCGGCCAGATCCGGCTGCGGCTGCGTTCGCGGGGCGTCTGCCGTCGTCGTCGAAACCAAGTCCATGATCATTCTCCGTTCGGACGGTCGGAGAAGGGCGCCGGCGGGTCGGCCTTTCGAGGTGCCCTGACCGTCGATGTGAAGCGTAGAGCGCGCACGTGGAACGCAGCGTGGTAGACGGCGTGGGAACCGCCCTGCGCATTCAGATGTTCGGTCCGCTGACGATCTTCCGAGCGGACGTCGACCTCGCGCTCCCCGCGTCGCGCAAGGTCCGTGCGCTGCTGGCGTACCTCTCGCTTGCCCCTCGCCCCGTTGCGCGGGCTCACCTCTGCGAACTGCTCTGGGACGTCCCGAACGATCCGCGCGGAGAGCTTCGCTGGTGCCTGAGCAAACTGCGCGGTCTCCTCGACGAGCCGGATCGACGAAGAATCGAGACGCGGGCCGATACGGTCCGGCTCGACCTCGCGGACTGCTTCGTCGACGCGATCGAGATCGCTCGAGCCGCTCCGTCGATCGAGACGCTCTCGCTCGCGCAGCTGCGTACGCTCGCCGCACTCTTCACCGGTGATTTCCTGAGCGGTCTGGAGGTCGCGCACAGCCACGCCTTCAGCGCCTGGCTCATCGCCCAGCGGCGACGGTTTCGCGAGGTCCACGCGGCGGTGCTCGAGCAGCTCGTGCACCGCGAGCCCGACGAGGAGGTCCTTCGCGACGTGGAGACCTGGTTGGAGCTCACGCCTTTCGACCAGCACGCACACGAGCTGCTCTTCCATGCGCTCGCGAAGCGCGGAAGGCTTCAGGAAGGCGAAGAGCACGTCGCCACCACGGTTCGGCTCTTCGAAGCCGAGGGACTGGACGCCACGGCGCTTCGCGAGGCCTGGCGGTCGGCCAAGCTCCAGGGGAGTCCGCGAGCCGACGCGGTCGTTTCGCTCTCCGCCTCGACCCGCGGCGACGAGCCCGGCCCGCTCACCGCACCGCGCCGCGCCTCCATCGCGGTGATGCCGTTCGTCGATGCGTCGGCGGTGACGGGCGGCCGCGGTGGGACGGCCGACGCGCTCGCGCACGACGTGATCACGAGGCTCGCGAAGCTGCGCTCGGCGTTCGTGATCGCACAGGGGACGGTGTTTGCGCTCCACGAGCGCCACGTCGCTCCTGATGAGGCGGGCCGGATCCTGAACGTCGACTACGTCGCGGGCGGTTCGGTGCGACGTCAGGGTGACCGGCTGAGGGTGACCGTCGAGCTGACCGAGACGCGAACGGCGCGGATCGTGTGGGCCGAGATCTTCAATCGCACCGAAGGCGAAGCGCTCGACGTGCTCGATGAGATCGGCGACCACATCGTCGCCTCGATCGCCGCCGAGATCGAGACGAGCGAACGCAACCGCGCCATCCTGATCCCGCCGAATTCGCTCGACGCCTGGGACGCGCATCACCGCGGCCTCTGGCACATGTACCGGTTCAACGCGCCCGACAACGAGCAAGCGCAGCGGTTCTTTCAGATGGCGGTGCGGCTCGATCCGACGTTCGCGCGCGCATACGCGGGTCTGTCGTTCACGCATTTCCAGAACGCGTTTCAGGGCTGGGCGCCGCGTGAATCCGAGATCGCGCACGCGTATGAGGCCGCCGCGCAGAGCCTCATGGTCGACGACCGCGACCCCGCTGCACACTTGGCGCTGGGCCGGGCGCTTTGGCTGCGCGGACGCTACGAACAATCCGTCCTCGAGCTCGAGCAGACGATCGACCTGAGCCCCAATTTCGCAATCGGCCATTACACGCTCGCCTTCGTCCACTCGCAAGCCGGCGATCCGAACACCGCGATCAACTCCTCGGACTGCTCCCGCCGGTTGAGTCCGTACGATCCGTTGCTGTTCGGTATGCTGGGCGCCCGCGCGATGGCGCTCGTGCGCCTGCGCCGCTTCGATGAAGCCGCCGATTGGGCGGTGAAGGCGGCCGCACGGCCGAACGCGCACGCCCATATTCAGGCGATCGCCGCGCTTTCGCTGGCGCTCGCCGGCAGGCACCACGAAGGCCGAGCGTACCTGGCGACGCTCCATCGTGCCGTGCCGCGGTATCGGGTCGACGACTTCCTGACCGCGATGAAGTTCGAACCGGACGGCGAGAGGCTGTTTCGCGACGCCGCGAAGCGCTTAGGGATGCCGTGAGGCTGCGGTAGGCCTCCGGGGTCCGCCGGGGAGAATGCGCTCTCGATGCCGGAGCTTCCGGACATTGCCGCCTACATCAGCGCGCTCGAGCCGCGCATCCTCGGCCGCACCCTCGAGCGCGTGCGCCTGGCGAGCGTGTTCGTGCTGCGCACGGCCGACCCGCCGCTCACGGCCGTGGAGGGACGCGTGGTGCGCGAGTTGCGGCGCGTCGGCAAGCGGATCGCCGTCGGACTCGACGGCGATCTGTGGCTCGTCCTGCACCTGATGATCGCGGGCCGGCTGCACTGGCGCCCGCGCGGCGCCAAGCTCGCCGGCCGCAACGACCTCGCGGCCTTCGATTTCCCCGACGGCACGCTGGTGCTCACGGAAGCCGGCTCGAAACGCCGCGCCTCGCTGCACGTCCTGGCCGGGGAGAAGGCGCTGGCGGAGATCGATCCGGGCGGGATCGACGTCTTCACCTCCGATCCCGATGCGTTCCGGCAGGCCCTCACCGTCGAGAACCGTACGCTCAAGCGCGCGCTAACCGATCCGCGTATCGTCAGCGGGATCGGAAACGCCTATTCCGACGAGATCCTCCACGCTGCGCAGCTCTCGCCGATCGCGCTCACGCACAAGCTCAGCTCGGAGGAGTGGGAACGGCTCTTCGCGGCGTCGCGCACGACGCTGCAGCTCTGGATCGACCGGCTTCGCGAGGAGACGAACGGGAAGTTCCCTGAACGCGTGACCGCGTTTCGCGAGGACATGGCCGTCCATGGCCGATACGGCAAGCCGTGTCCGCGGTGCGGCGAGCCGGTGCAGCGGATCCGGTATGCCGACAACGAGACGAACTATTGCGCGCGGTGTCAGACCGGCGGCACGCTCCTCGCCGACCGCAGCTTGTCGCGTCTGCTCAAGGCCGACTGGCCCCGCACGCTCGAGGAGCTCGACGCGCTCAAACGGCGCTGAGGCGCTACGGCGAGACGGCGAGTGATGCGAAATCGGCGATCGCCGAAACCAACGCGCGATCCGTCTCGGTGCCGTAGGTCGCCCGAAAGTCAGCTAAATACAGATGGGCGACGAAGTCCGCGCGGGAGCGGATTACCGCGGCCAGCATCGGCTCGTGGAGCTTCTTGAAGCCGGCAAACGAGCCTTTGAGTATGGCGGCCAGGGTCGCTTCATCATAATCATCGTACGTGAGGAGGTCGCCGGGCGCGGAAGCCTCGGGAAAGCACATGAGGTCGTCGGCCGTAACTTCCCCTGAATCGAAGACCGGGATGATCACCTCGTCGCGGTCGCGGTTGAACGCGTGCAATCGTGACGATCTGCCGATCGCGTCGGCGTGAAACGACCAGCCGCCGTCGGGTCGCCGGAACGCCGTGGTCAAGCACGGCGTCTCCGGAAAGTGCGACGCCGCCGTGTCTTCGACGAGACTCAGGACCTCGTCGATCGTGGAGCACGTCTGCAGCTTGCGGAGATACCACCGCATCGACGCGAATGCGTCACGGATCTCGAACGACGCGTCACGGGGCGCGTCTCGGTCCAGATACGGCGTCGCGAGATGCGTGAGCACGCCTTGCTGCTCGGCGGTCAAGCCCAGGATGTTCGCGAGCGCGCGGAGGATGGCGGCGGACGCACGGGTCGGTACACCGCGTTCCGCAAGCTCGTACCAGCGGCGATTGACGCCGGACGCATCCGCCAGCTCCCCCCGCGTGACGAGCTTCCCGATCGCTTCGGTGCGGCGGACGTGCTGGCCGAGGACCGGAATTTCCGGCGCGATGCGTTGCCGGTGCTCCGCGAGGAAGGCACTCAGCAGCACGCGCCGCCGGTGGTCCGGATCGACCGTGTCGTCGGGTGGTGGTTCGGGGGTGAACTCGGTCAACGCAGGTGGCTCCCATGTACCCCGATCCGTAGATCCATCGACGAGAGCGGGAGGCCGAACCTGCCGAGTAACCTGCACTGAAAGAACGAGCCCGAGACGGACGATCCGTCCCGGGCTGCGGGGCGACGAGGTAAGCCGCTGCTACAGCGGTGTGTAACTGGGCGGCGGGCTTGCGAGCACGGGGCTCGGCGTGAGGCCGAGCGTCGAGCACGACATGCTCGGCGGGACACTCGGCGCCGGGATCTCCGCCATCGCGGCGGGGATCGGCGCGCTCGCGCCCGAGAGCTTCGCCTCGTCGAGAGCACCGGTGAGATCGCCGACCATGCTGTTGATGTCACGCGGCCCTTCGGGCTCGTACGGCTTCTCGTCAGGGAGCGAACCGAGCGTCGGCAGGTTGAACGCGTCCTCGATGAACTTCGAGATCGAGGCCGCGTCGTTGTAGTCGTGTACGACGACGCCGGTTTTCGCGAACGGCGAGATGATCATCATCGGGAGCCGCGGACCGTCGCCGCACGGCTGGCCGCCGTCGTCGGGACAGCTCTCGTAGTGCGCCGGCGGGACGTGGTCGTAGAAGCCGCCCATGTCGTCCCAGGTGAGGATGATCACCGAATCGCTCCAGTACGGGCTCTGTGCGATCGCGTTGACGAGCGTCGCCACGTACGCTTCCGCGATCTCGTGATCCGAGTTGCCCGAACCCGGGTGATCGTCGTCACCCAGGAAGTTCGTGTCGCCGTTCTGCGGCGAAAAGCCGAACGCGTTCTTCGAGCCGCCCTTGACCCAGAAGACGCCGCTCGTCGGGAGCGTGTGCGCCTTGATCGCCGGGAGCAGCCCGGTCGATGGCGTGTTGTCGTACAGGTTCTGGTAGAACGCCTGGTTGTGCGTGATGTAGTCGAAGTAGAGCGGGGCGACGTGGTGCGGCACGTAGCCGACGCCGTTCACCATCCCCTCCTCGTACCAACCCCACGGGATCGAGGGGCGATTCGAGCTCGCCTCGGTCTTGAGATCGTCCGGGATCTGCCCGGTGAAGGTCGCGGCGGCGTCTTCCATCGGATTGAGCAGCACCGGCATCGTGGCGTAGCTCTGCGTCGTCGCGTTGTCGCCGGTGAACGATGTCAGTCCCGGAACGATGTTCGAGGGAGGGTTGTCGTCGTTGGCGATCGGCACGCCGTCGCCGGCGTTCACGCCCGAGCTCACGCCCTTGCCGGCCGCCGCCTCGGACTGACCGATCTGCGCCGCGAAGACCTGGATGTTGCCGGGCGTCGACGGTCCCGTGTCGGCTTGGAAGTAGTGGTCGAAGAGCGTGAAGTTCTTCGCGTAGTACCAAAGATACGGGATCGTGTTGCAGTCGTACACGCCCATCATCGCGACGGCGTTCGCGTGCGAGGTCGCCGAGACCGTCGTCGGCGTCAGCGTCGGTCCGTACTCCTGCTCGCGCAGCCAGTCGTCCATCTTGCCGGCGTCCATCTTGACGTTCGTGCCGATCGCCGACTGATCGCCGCCGTAGATGTGCGGGTCGGTGACGGTGAACGGTGCGACCGTCGTTCCGCTCGCCGGATCGTACTGGTTCTCGCTCTGCTGGGCGAGCTGGGTGCCGAGGTTCTCGACCGTCTGTCCCGCGGTACCGGGATACGTGCCGAAGTAATTATCGAATGAGTGGTTCTCCTGCACGATCACGAAGACGTGCTTGATCTTCTGCTGCATCAGCGCTTGCAGCCCGTTCCCAGCTTGAGGTGCTGGTGCGGTGCTTCCGTGTCCGCCGCATGCCGCGAGCGACAACGCTGCCGCGATCGCGACACAACGCGTGCCGACGAGACGATAGAGGGTCATCAACTTCTCCCGCAATGATGATCTTCCAGGGATCGGTCAAGGAAGCTACCACATGCGAAACAAGCCGTGCAACGTCGACAATCAGTCGATAATCGTGACTTAAGTCCTCGATAATGCTGCGGCGGAACGACGATATGCCGAGCCCATCCGAACTTCGATCTCGAAGCCCTTCCCGGAACCCAGGATGTCGGCGCCGAGATATCCCCGATCGTTCGCGACGGCGATCGCGTCGTTCAGGACGCGCTGCGCGAGCGGATACTCCGAGTGCAGGTAGATGTAGCCGCGGCTCGCGCCGACGGCGAGCCCGGCGATCGTCATCCCCTCCAGCAAGACGAACGGATCGCCTTCCATGATCATGCGATCGGAGAACGTACCGGAGTCGCCTTCGTCGGCATTGCAGACCACGTACTTCCGGTCGGCCTGGGCGTTGAGGACCGTGTTCCACTTGATCCCGGTCGGGAACGCCGCGCCCCCGCGGCCGCGCAGCCCCGACGCGGTGACCTCCTCGACGATCGCCGCGGGCTCGAGCGTGAGCGCGCGGCGCAAGCCGCAATAGCCGTCGTGCGCCTCGTACGCGGCAGTGAGCTCGGTTCGATGACACCGACGCACGCGAAAGTCAGCCGCTCTTGCTTCGCGAGGTACGGGATCACCTCGGTCTCCCCGTGACACAGCACGTGCGTCGCTCCCGTGAGAAAGCCGGCATCGAAGAGCGAGGACACGTCCTTCGGCCCGACCGGACCGTACGCGACGCGTCCGACGGGCTTCTCCACTTCGATGAGCGGTTCGAGCGAGAACAGCCCGTCACGCGTGACCTCGTGGTACTCGACGCCGAGCCTGCGCTTCGCGTGCGTGGTGAGCGCATCGCTCCCCATCGCCTTGCACGCCTCCGCCTCGCAGATCGCGACGATGTGCCGACCGGTCGGCTCGGTACGAAAATGGTGGTAGAACGTGACGACGCCGTAGACCTCGGCACGCGTGAGGTTGAGCCCGCGCTCCACGTGCGGGATCGCCGCGAGCGGGATGTCTCCGAGCGCCTCCTGCACGGCGTGGAGCACCGGCATCAGCGGCGCTTCGAGACGAGAGAGCGCGGCGATGATGCCGTCTACCACGGCACCACGCTCGGGATCCAGCTGCTGCGGGTCGAGCGGCGGAGCGCCGCCCTCCTGGAGCGTCGCAAGTTTTCTGCGACCAACGTCGGCGTGCGGGAAACCGCCTGCCATTCCGAGATCCTACGTGTGGACCGACGCGACTACAACGCCGACGCCACTATGACGTCATAGCGCGCGTCTATGCGTCCGCAGAGGGGGCGCATCCGACGCCGCACCGAACGTCCGGACGGGATGCGAGTCGCCTCCGCGGTGGCCCGCCTGCTTTTCTGCCTTGCCACGGCGCTCACCGCAGCGGCGATCGCGGATCCGCTCGTCGAACGACTCTCGAACGCGGGCATCTTCGGAGCAGGCCGTTTTACCGATCGAAGCAACGCCGACGTCGTTCCGGCCCTGTGCCTCGGAGCATTGTTCGCGGCGCTCTTCGTCCTTGCGCTCGCGCGTCGGCTGCTCGCGCGCACGTCGACCACACGCTGGCTGCGCGTCTCCGATGCAGCGCTCTCCTCATCGGTCGTGACGCGGCTGCTGCCGGCCACGTTCGCGGTTCAGATCGCGACGTTGTTCGGGATGGAGACGCTCGAGCAAACGCTCGTCTTCGGCCGCGACTTCGGCGGGACCGTGTGGCTCGGTGGACCGTTGCTGGTCAGCCTCGCCATCCACGCGCTCGCCTGTGTCGCGGTCGCCGCACTGCTCGCAGGCCTGCTTCACCGTCTCGCGCGGCACGTCGCCGAGGTCATCGCGTTCGTCCGCCAGCTCATCCTGGCATGGGCGGCGCTCACGCCGGCGCCCCCCGCTCGCGTCTTGCTCATCCCGCCGCGCCGCTCCCAGGAGCCCGCACTCGCGCGCCTGCAAGGGCGCGCGCCGCCGTTTCCGCGCCTCTGAGCTAGCCCGCGGCGTCCGCCCTCGGACGCGCGCATTCATCGCTTCTCAGCCGTATCGTCGCCGCGCTCGCGCGGCACGAGCCATAGGTGCGTCCTCATGTCCGCTGTCCTCGTTCGCCCGACCGAGCCGCCGTCGACCGGCTCGCCGCCTCCGCGACGGCCGTTCCGCGTCGTCCTCCGCGTCCTGCTCGCGCTTCTCGTGCTCCTGATCGCGGCCGCCGTGGCCGTCCTTCTCGTGTCGTCCACGTCCCCACGCAGGGCGCCGCGCGCGGCGGAACGCGCCTCGCCGTCGTTCCTCGCCAGGGTTCTTCCGCCGCCGATCCCGCCGCCGGAGCAGCTGTTCGGCAAGAGCTTCGTGCGCATACTGCTCGTCGGCCTCGACTACGACTACGACGAGAAGGACATGGAGACGTCCGCTCGCGCGCGGAGCGACATCATCATCGCGACGGCGCTCGACCTCCAGCGGCACCGCGCCGCAGGGCTCTCCGTCCCGCGCGACATGGTCGCCACGCTGCCGAACGGAACGCAAGCGAAGATCAACCAGGCGCAGTCGGACGGCGGGATCGCCGAATCGCAGACGGTCGTCTCGCAATGGCTCGGAACCCCCGCATTCGATCGCTATGTCGTCCTGCGCATCGACGCAACGAAGGATCTCATCAACGCGATCGGCGGGATCGACGTGAACGTGCAGAACTCCGACGCGCTCCGCCATGCCGGCCCGAACGGGCCGCTCGACTATGACGACTCGTGGGGGCATCTGCACGTCCACCTCAAGCCCGGCTTCCAGCACCTTGAAGGCGAACAGGCCGTCGGCTACGCGCGCTTCCGGCACGACTGGTGCAGCGACCCGTGCCGCATCATGCGGCAACAGCAGGTGATCCGCGCGATCGTCGCACGTTTGAAGAACGACAAGCTCAACACGCTGCTGCACATCAACGATCTCCTCGGTGTCCTACACAAGGACGTGCAGACGAACCTCACGACCCAAGAGGAGCTGAGCCTCGCGTACGCGTTCCGCGACATCCAGCCCTCGGAGATGAAGACGGCGCAGGTGCCCTACACCGGCGACGTCGACCTCCCCGGCTACGGCGACTCGATCGTCGCCGACGAGGCCGCGAAGCGAAAGCTGGTGACGGCGCTGCTGATGCCCGTTCCGAAGACCCCGTAAGCTTTCGGCGGTAGCCTTGCGGCATGTACCGCCGGGTGAGCGCCGACGCCGGAGCACATGACGACTTCGGCGTCGCGCACCATCGCGCGGGGCGGCTGGACGAGGCGGTCGCAGCGTTTCGGACCGCGCTGCGGTGCGACCCCGGCTATGCGAACGCGGCCTGCAACCTCGGCAAGGTCCTGGTCGAGCTCGGCGACCTCGACGAGGCGACGATCTGGTTCGAACGTGCGATCGAGCTCGAGCCGAACAACGGCAGCTTCTACCTTGCGCTCGTGACCGGGAGCGCCGATCCGCTTCGACCGGCCCACCTCGACGCGATGGTGCGGCTCGGCGGCGCGACCGAAACGTTGCCGCGCGAGCAGCGCATCGGCCTCCACTTCGCGCTCGGAGCGGTGTACGAGCGGCAGGGGCGCGTCGGCGCGGCCTTCCAACACCTGGCCGCGGGGAACGCGCTCAAGCGCGCGGACGTGGGCTACGACGAAGCTGCGACGCTCGCGTTTCTGCGTGCGACCGAAGCGACGTTCGGTGATCCGTACCTGCAACGCGTCAGCGGCGGCGGCGATCCCTCCGAACGCCCCATCTTCATCTTCGGGATGCCGCGCTCGGGCTCGACGCTCGTGGAACAGGTCCTCGCCGCCCATCCCGCGGTCGTCACGGCGGGTGAGAACGGCCTGTTCGGCACGATCGTGCGCCGGCACTGGCCGGAGATCCGGGCCTCGACGCTCACCGAACTGCGCCTCGGAATTCGGCGCATCGGCGAGGAGTATCTGCGTGCGACCGACGCGATGGCCGCGAACGGCGCGCGTCTCACCGACAAGTCGCTGGACAACCTGCAGCTCGTCCCGCTCGTCCACGCGGCACTTCCGAACGCACGGTCGATCCACGTGCGGCGCGACGACCTCGATACGTGCTTTTCCGCGTTCGGCACGGCGTTCGCCGAACGTCAGGTCCCGTTCTCGTACGATCTCGCAGAACTCGGACGCTACCATCGCGCCTGTGCGATCATGATGGAGCGCTGGCGCGCGCTCGTTCCGCCGGAACGTCTGCTCGTGGTCGACTACGAGCGGCTCGTCAGCGATTTCGTAGCGGAGGCGCAGCGCATCGTCGCCTTCTGCGGCTTGCCGTGGGACCCGGCGTGCCTCGCCTTTCACGAGGTGCGGCGCCCGGTGCGCACGGCCAGCAGCGTCCAAGTCCGTCAGCCACTGTACGCAAGCTCCGTCGGGCGCGCGCGGCGCTTCCTCGCGTACCTGACCCCGCTGACCGCGGCGCTTCGCGGCTGAGGCGCTGACGCCGCCCGTCGGATTCGGCGCCTTTTCGGGAACAACGGAAGTGATGTCGCGCCCGTTGGAAGACTATGCCCTGATCGGCGACCGCCGTACGGCCGCGCTCGTAGCACGGGACGGCACGATCGCGTGGCTCTGCGTCCCGCGCTTCGACGGCGGCGCATGCTTCGCCGCGTTGCTCGGCGACGACGAGAACGGCTCGTGGCGTCTGGGACCGGTCGATGACACCGTGTCGTCGAAGCGCGCATATCGCCCCGAGAGCCTGGTGCTCGACACGGTCCACGAGATCGCCGGCGGCGGGCGCGTCCGCGTCACCGACGCGCTGCTGCTCGACGGGCCGTTTCCGCGTTTGGTACGGCTCGTCGAGGGCCAGGCGGGATCCGTGGAGATGCGCTCCGAGCTGCGGTTGCGCTTCGACTACGGGAGCGTCATCCCGTGGCTGCACCAGATCGCGGGAACGCTTGTCGCGGTCGCGGGACCCGACGCCGCGGCGCTCTACGCCGACGTGCCGCTCATCGGCGAAGGATACTCGACGGTCGCGACGTTCCGCGTCGAGCAGGGGCAGAGCGTCGCGTTCGAGATGGCGTGGTACCCTTCGCACGCGCCGATCCCGGGGCCGAGCGACGTGCGCGAGCAGATCTTCCACACCGACGGCGCCTGGCGGACCTGGAGCCGATCGTGCGCGTACCGCGGCCCGCATCGCGCGCTCGTGGTTCGCTCGCTGCTGACGCTGCAGGCGCTCACGCACATCGAGACGGGAGCGGTCGTGGCGGCTCCCACGACCTCGCTGCCGGAACGGCTCGGCGGCGTCCGGAACTGGGATTACCGCTTCTGCTGGCTGCGCGATGCGACGTTCGTCCTCACGGCGCTCCTCGACGCCGGATACGAGGCGGAGGCGTACGCGTGGCGCGCGTGGCTGCTCCGCGCGGTCGCCGGCAATCCCGCGAACCTGCAGATCATGTACGGGATCGACGGCGCGCGCCGTATCCCGGAGTGGACCGCGGATTGGCTGCACGGCTACGCCGAATCGCAGCCCGTGCGGATCGGCAACGCCGCAGTCGGCCAGCTCCAGACGGACGTCTACGGCGAGATCGTCGACGTCATGTTCCAAGCACATCGCGCGGGGATCCCGCCGGACGCCGACGAGTGGGCGCTCACGACCGCGGTGCTCGACGCGCTCGAGAGCCGCTGGCGGGAACCCGATCACAGCTTGTGGGAAGTGCGCGGCGATCCGCGTCACTTCGTCCATTCCAAGGTCCTGGCGTGGGCCGCGTTCGATCGCGCGATCGCGGCGACCGAACGATACGGCCTTGAAGGACCGCTCGAACGATGGCGTGCGGCGCGCGGCGCGATCCACGAGCAAGTGTGCGAGCGCGGGTTCGACGAGGAGCGCAACACCTTCACGCAATCGTACGGGTCGGCGGAGCTGGACGCGGCGACGCTGCTCATCCCCCTCGTCGGCTTCTTGCCGCCGGACGATCCGCGCGTGCGCGGCACGATCGCCGCGATCGAGCAGACGCTGCTCGTCGACGGCTTCCTGCGCCGCTACCAGCAGCCGTCGGCGCAGACCGACGGCTTGCCGCCGGGCGAGGGTGCCTTCTATGCGTGCGGCTTCTGGCTGGTCGACAACTACGTGCAGCAAGGCCGTCTCGACGACGCGGAAGCGCTGTTCTCGCGCTTGATCGGGACGGCGAACGACGTCGGGCTCCTCGCCGAGCAGTACGCCGTCGACGTGCGCCGCCAGGTCGGGAACTTTCCGCAGGCGTTCTCGCACGTCGGCCTCGTCAACAGCGCCTTCAGCCTGAGCCGGGGACGCGAACGCCGCCGCGGCATCCACAACGGCGCGCACGCGGAGCATCCCGTGCGCGTAGGCTAGTCGCGACGGCACGCTCGCGAGGCCGTGGCAGCGACGGCGCCGGCCGCCAGCGCGAGCGCACCGCCGACCCAGCCGCGGTGCGTCGTGAGCCAAAGCTGTGCGCTCGAGGTCCGCGCGCGCTGGTCGAAGTCGCCGTGCGCGCCCCAGTCGCCCGGCAGCGCCTGCATCAAGTTGTCCGGCCTTCCCGGCGATTCAGCGCCGTCGTATTGCTGCGCCGCATACCCCGTCCTGCCGAGATACCAGTCGGCGAACCCCGGCGCGACGATCTGCGCGACGAGCGCCTTGACGACGGAGCCGCCGATGACGAGTTCCCGCCGCCGAGGATGTTCGGCGAGCCAGACGATGCCGCGGGCGATCACTTCAGGCTGAAAGATCGGCGGGACCGGCTGCGCCTTGTGCGGCAGCTTCGAACGGCACCACGAGAATTGCGGCGTGTTCACCGCGGGGAGGATCGCCATCGCGATCGTCACCGCGCTCGCGTCGTGCAGCAGCTCGCAGCGGATCGAATCCGTGAAGCCGCGGATCGCCGACTTCGCGCCGCAGTACGCCGCTTGCAGCGGGATGCTGCGGTAGGCGAGCGCCGAGCCGACTTGCACGATGCGGCCGTGGTCGCGCGCACGCATCCGCTTGAGCGCCGCCATCGTCCCCCACACGAACCCGAGGTACGTCACATCGGTGATGCGGCGATATTCTTGCGGCGTCAGCCCGGCAAACGGCGCGAAGACGTTCGAGAACGCCACGTTGACCCACACGTCGATCGGGCCGAGTCCGCTCTCGATCCGTTCGGCGGCCGCCTCGACGGCGTCGTGATCGGCGACGTCGCACGCCGCGACGACCGCGCGCCGCCCAGCCGCCTCGACTTCGCGCGCCGCCGCGTCGAGGCCCTCGCTCCGGCGAGCGATCACACCCACGTCATAGCCGCGCGCGGCGAAGGCGCGCACCACCGCGCGCCCCACGCCGGCCGAGGCGCCGGTGACGGCGACGACGCGGCTCATCGCCCACCTCGGGATCGCCGCCAGCTCGCGAACGCAAGCGCGCCGGTGAGTACGAGGGCTCCGAGCCCCAGCGCCGCGTCGCGCCGCGCACGCGCGACGACCGACGCGACGCTCGGCATCGCCGCATCCTCGGGTCGCCCGCCGGGTCCGTTCGGCCCGTAGCGCTGCGCCATCCACACGACGTCGGCGAGGTGGAGCGCCTGACGATCGGTGCACTGCGCGGCCTGTTCCCGGCATGAGAAGCCCCCGCCGACGACGATCTCGTCGTCGCGCGCCGCGCGTACCGCCGGCAGGTACGCGAGCTCACCGCAGGCGACCGCGACGTCGTAGTGCTCGCCCGCCTCGAACCCGAACGCACCCGCCATCCCGCAGCAGCCGTCGTCCAGCTCCCGCAACGCCACGCCCATCTTCCGGAGCACCTCGCGCTCGCCGGTCATCCCGAGCACGCTCTTCTGGTGACAGTGTCCGTGCAGCACGACCGAACGTTCCAGGCGCGGCGGAGTCCAGCTCGCATCGCGAGCGAGGAAATCTCCCAGCGTCGTGACGCTCGCGCTCAGCCGCCGCGCATCCTCGTCGTGCGGGAACAGGTTGCGCAGCTCGTCCTTGAACACGCTCGCGCACGACGGTTCGAGCGCGACGATCGGCGTCCCGGCCTCGATCTCCGGGCGCAGCGCGTCGAGAATCTCGCGCAGGAGCATCTTGGCGAGATCGACCATCCCGTAGTCGTAGAGCGGCCGCCCGCAGCACAGCACGTCGTCGGGGACGACGACGTCGTATCCCGCCGCCTCGAGCACCTCGAGGGCGTGCAGCGCCGTATCGGCGTGAAAGTAGGTGTTGAACGTATCGGGCCACAGCAGCACGCGCGGTGCGCCCGCGTTCGGACGGCCCCTCCTTCGGTGCGCATTCCACCAGTTGCGGAACGATTGCGGCGCGAACGCGGGAAGCCTGCGCTGCGGCGCGATACGGACCGCGGCTTTCGCAGCGTCGGCGAGCAGCGGTGTCTGCGCAAGGGCGTTGACGAGCCGCGGCGCCCACGACGCGACGTGCGCCCAGTACATGATCAGACCGAAAACGTACGCCCACACCGGACGCGGACGACCTTCGTAATAGTGGGAGAGAAACTCGGCCTTGTACGTCGCCATGTCGACGTTCACCGGACAATCGCCCTTGCACCCTTTGCACGCGAGGCACAGGTCGAGCGCCTCCTTCACCGCCTCGTTGCGCCATCCGCCGCGGAGCGGCGCGCGTTCGAGCATCTCGAAGAGCAGCCGCGCGCGGCCGCGCGTCGAGTGCTTCTCCTCCTTCGTCACCCGATACGAGGGGCACATCGTCTTCTTGCCGTCGTGGCGTCGGCACTCGCCGACGCCGACGCAGCGGTTCGCCGCGAAGGCGAACGAACCGTGATCGTCGGGCGCGAAGCTGAACCGCGTCGCGGGATCGTCGGGTCGATAGTGTGGGCCTTCGCGCAGGTTGCTCTCGACGGGATACGCGTCGACGACCTTCCCGGGATTCATCCGGTCACGGGGGTCCCAGATCGCTTTGAAACGGCGAAACACGTCGACACCCGCCTCGCCGAACATGATGGGGAGGAGCTCGCCGCGCGCTTGCCCGTCGCCGTGCTCTCCCGAGAGCGAGCCGCCGTACGAGGTCACCAGCGCCGCCGCCTCGTGCAGGAAGCGCCGCCACGCGGCGACTCCCGCCGCATCGCCGAGGACGAAGTCGACGCGGCAATGGACGCAGCCGTTGCCGAAGTGGCCGTAGAGCGCCGCGTCGTAGGCGTACTTGTCGTAGAGCGCGCGCAGATCGCGCAGGTACGCGCCGACGCGGTCCGGCGGCACGGCGCTGTCCTCCCAGCCGGGATGGAACGGACGGTGCCCCGGAACCTTCGCCGTCGCGCCGAGCCCCGCTTCGCGCAGGGACCACAGCTCTTGCTGCTCGGCGGGATCCTCGATGACGCGCGCGGAGAGGATCCGCTCCCGCATCGCCTTCGCAAGCGCATTCGCGGCATCGATCGCAACGCGCCGGTCGTGCTCGTCGCCGAACTCCACCATCAGCCAGCCGTGCCCCTTCGGAAGCAGGCCCACGTGGTCGGACTCCAGGTGCTTGACGCGCATGAAGTCGATGAGCTTTTGATCGAGCCCCTCGCACGCGATCGGACGGTGCTCGTTGACGGCCGGGACGGCGTCGGCGGCCGCGTAGACGTCCTCGAAGCCGAGCACGCAGATCGCGCGCTGCGCCGGGTTCGGTATCAGCTTGAGCTTCGCGGAAAGGACGAGAACGCAGGTCGACTCCGTCCCGACCAGCGCCTTCGCGACGTCGAACCCGTGCTCGGGAAGCAGCATGTCGACGGGGTAGCCGGAGACGCGCCGCGGGAGCTGCGGAAAGCCGCGCAGCGTCGACGCGCACTCGTCGCGCAGCGCCCGCAGGCCGCGGTAGATCGCGCCGAGCCGGTCGTCGCGCGTGCACAGCGCCGCCAGCTCGTCGTCGGACGTCGGGCCGACGGTCATCCGGACGCCGTCGTACGTCAGGACTTCCAGCTCCAGGACGTTCTCTTGCGTCTTCCCGGCGAACTGCGCGTGCATCCCGCAGGAGTTGTTGCCGATCATCCCGCCGAGCGTATTGTGATCATGCGTCGCGGGATCCGGGCCGAACCACAGGCCGTACGGAGCGACCTGCGCACGCAGGACGTCCAGGACGATCCCGGGCTCGACCCGCGCCCACCGCTCGTGCGGATCGACCTCGAGCACGCGGGTGAGGTGCTTGGAGAAGTCGATCACCAGCGCGACGTTGCAGCACTCCCCGGCGAGCGACGTTCCCCCGCCGCGCGCGAGGACCGGCGCGCCGAACGCGCGCGCCACCTCGACCGCCGCGACGACGTCGTCGACGCTCCGCGGCACGACGACGCCGATGGGGACTTGGCGATAGTTCGACGCGTCGGTCGCGTACAGCGCGCGCGAGCCCTCGTCGAAGCGGACCTCGCCGGCGACCCTGGCACGCAGGGCCTCCGCGAACCGTTCCGGATCCCCGCTCCACGCGCCCCGCTGGTCCGGCCGTTCCCCGGGGGCGGATTGCTCTGCGTCCATCCCGCGCAGGCGCGTGCGCTCGATACCGGTGATGAGATCGATCACGACGTGTGTTCCCGTGCTTTCACGGACGCGCGAAGCGTTCGGCGTCCCGGCGTTTGAACGACAACCCATGCCCCGGCCGCGAGCGGTCGGGCGCGAGCGCCGAGCCGACGGGCTCGACGAATCCGTCGAAGAGCATGCGCTCGATGCGGACGTGGTCGTGAAACCACTCGACGTGGCGCAGCCGCGTCGCGGCGGCGGCGACGTGCAGGTGCAGCATCGGCGCACAATGCGCCGAGAGCGGCTTGCGCGCCGCATCGCACCAGCCGTCGATCGCGAGGAATCCGGTATATCCGCCGCACCGCGTCGCATCAGCCTGCAGGACGTCGACGGCAGCGGCGACCACCGGCGCTTCGGCCGTGTCGGTGACGTACTCGCCCGACGCGATCGCCATCCCCGGCGGCGCCTGATCCCGTACGCGGCGTGTCCCTTCGAGATCTCGGTGATCGACCGGCTGCTCGAACCACGTGACGTCGTGTTCGGAGAAGCGGCGAGCGGCGGCGATCGCGTCCGCGACGTCGTACCCGCCGTTGGCGTCGACGAACAGCGCGCAAGGCTCGCCGATCGCGGCACGCGCGGCGCGCACGCGCTGCGCATCGGCGGCGTGATCGCGACCGACCTTCATCTTCACCGCCGCGAAGCCGTCGCGCGCCCATCGCTCCAGCTGGGCGCACAGCGTCCGCTCGTCGTAGCTCGTGAAACCGCCGCTGCCGTACGCGGGCACCCGGTCGCGCGCGCGTCCCAGGAGATCGCAGAGGGGAACGTCGAGCACACGCGCGCGCGGATCCCACAGCGCGACGTCGACCGCCGCGATCGCATACGAGGCGAGCCCCGACCGGCCGGCGTTACGCACGTGGCCGACCATCCGCGCCCAGAGCCCGCGGGTCGCGAGCGCGTCCTCGCCTAGCACGAACGGCGCCAGCTCGTCGGCGAGAAAGCGCGCGGTCGCGGCGTTCGCGTAGGTCCACCCCGTGCCGACCACGCCGCCCGCTTCCACCTCGCAGACGACGATCGTCGTGGCGTCCCACACCGCGGTTCCGTCGCTCTCCGGCGTGCGATCCGTCGGGATCGCGTACGCGCGCGCTTCGACCTGCGCGACGGGCAGCGCACTCGCACGGTTCCGCGCGGCCGTGCTCACCGTGCGTGCCTTCCGGCGTGTCCGGGGACGATTCCCGCGACCATGCCCTTCACGGACTGCACGAGCACCGGCTCTTTCTCGGGATCGCCGCGCATCATCGATTTCGCAAACGCCTTCACCTGTTCGGGCTTCACGTGGGGCGGCAGCATCGAGATGTCGGGATCGGTCAACACCTCGACGACGGCAGGCCGGTCGGCTCGCAGCGCCGCGTCGAGCGCCGCGCTCAGCTCGCTCTCCTTGTCGACGCGGATCCCGGCGAAGCCGAGCAAGCGCGCGTATGCGGCCATCGAGACGTCCGGCAGATGCTGGGAGCTCGGGTAGTCGGGGGCGCCGGTCTCGATCCGCATCTCCCAGGTGACCTGGTTGAGATCGCGATTGTTCGCGACGAGGAACACGATCCGCGGATCGCTCCACCGTCGCCAGTAGCGCGCGACGGTGATCAGCTCGTTCATCCCGTTCATCTGCATCGCGCCGTCGCCGGTGATCGCGATCGCGACACGGTCCGGGAACGCGAACTTCGCCGCGATCGCATACGGGACGGCGGAGCCCATCGTGGCCAGGCCCCCCGAGAGCGACCATTGCATCCCGCGTCGCAGCGTGAGATGGCGCGCGGACCAATTCGTCGACGTCCCGGCGTCGGCGCAGAGGATGCAGCCCGCCGGAAGGCGCTCGTCGAGCGCGACGAAGACGTCCTCGGGGTTGATGCCCGCGTCGCCGGCGATCTCGGCGCGGGCCTCGGCGACCCGTTCCGACCTCTCGCGCCGCTTCGCGATCCGCTTGCGCCATCCGTTCGCGGCCTTTTGCTCGAGCAAGGGAAGGAGCGCCGCGAGCGTGTCGCGCGCCGATCCTTGCAGATTGACCTCCGTCGGGTACCGAACGCCCAGGCGCGAGCCGTTGATGTCGATCTGCACGCCGCGCGCCTGCCCTTCCTTGGGCAGAAATTGCGCGTACGGATAGTTCGTCCCGATCATCAGCAGCGTGTCGCACTCCGCCATCATGTCGCTCGACGCGACGGTGCCGAGCAGACCGATCGTCCCTGTTACCCACGGCAGGTCGTCGGGGAGCACGGCTTTGCCGAGCAGCGCCTTGGCGCAGCCCGCCTGGAGCCGGTCGGCAACGGCAATCACCTCATCTTCCGCGCCGAACGCACCGGCGCCGACGAGCATCGCGACCTTGCTTCCGGCGTTGAGCACTTCGGCTGCGCGAACGATCTCCGTCTCGGCCGGAAGCATCCGTCCGAGCGCGATCCCGATGCTCGACGCGTTGAAGTTCATGTGATGCGGCGGATGCTCGACGGCCTTCTCTTCCTGCACGTCCTTGGGCACGATCAGGGCCGTCACGGTACGCATCGAGACCGCGCCGCGCACCGCTCGGTCGAGCGCGTGACGCACCTGCGCGGGATGCATCAGCGTACAGAGGTACTCGCTCGCGACGTCCTTGTAGAGGGTCTGAAGGTCGACTTCCTGTTGGTACTCGCTGCCGATCGCCGTCAGCGCCGATTGCCCCGTGATCGCGAGGACGGGAACGTGATCGTTCTTCGCGTCGTAGAGTCCGTTGAGCAGATGGATCGCTCCCGGGCCCGACGTCGCGAGGCACACGCCGAGCTCGCCGGTAAACTTGGCGTGCGCGCACGCCATGAAGGCGGCTTGCTCCTCGTGGCGGACCTGCACGAAGTCGATCGCGTCGCCGTCGCCGGCATGCCGCTTCTGGTGCGCGTCGAGCGCGGCGATGATCCCGTTGATCCCATCCCCGGGATAGCCGAAGATCCTGCGCACGCCCCATGCGTGAAGGCGTTCGACCAAAAAATCACTGACGGAAGGCATGCGTTGCTCGTTCCTCTATTCTGCCGGATAGGCGATCGTGCTCAGGAACGCGTTCGCGGGCTCGGGCCCGTGGCTTCCGATCGGAATGCAGCCTTCGGCGATGACCCAGCTCGTGCGTCGGATCGCGTCCCTCGCCATCAGCGACGAATGTACCCCTCATAGGGAGGGGCATGCGTTCCGGGCGGCCGCTCGATGCTCGCGAAGGCTGCACGACGCCGGCTTGGCTGAACGGCGACGTTTACGGGCTGATCGGCAACGAGGTCCCGCTCAGCGCGGCGCAGGCGCGAAGAAACGCATCCTGTACGGTCTGCGAGCAGGCGTCGGGATGGACCGCGCGGGAGCGCTGATGATAGAAATACGCGCCGGTCACCCGCGCTTCGGCATCGTCGCTCGTCGCGAGCCAGGCCTGCGTGACGTGTGCGAGCGCGAGATCGTCGGGTGCGCCGGGACCACCCATCTTCGTCGCCACCCAGCCGGGCTCGAGCGCGTTCGAGAGCACGCCGGGCCAACGACGCGCCACCGCGAACGCCAGCACGACGTCGAACAGCTTGCTGTCGGCGTACGCCTGCGAGCCGTTCCAGCGGCGTCTCTTCCACTGCAGGTCGTCGAGGTTCGCATCGCCGCTGCGATGCATCCCCGAGCTGAGATAGACCAGCCGCTTCGGCGGCGCCATCAGCGCCGTCAGGAGGTACGGCGCGAGAACGTTGATCGCGAAGACGTGTTCGAGCCCGTCCTCGGTCTCGCTGCGCGCTTCGCGGTATCCGACCGCCGCGTTGTGGATCACCGCGTCGTAGGCGCCGCGCTCGTTTGCCTGCCGCGCGAGATCACGCGTCTGCGCGATGCTCGCGAGATCGCCGACGAGCACCGCCTCGGCCGCCGGAAGCGCGCGCCGTGCGTCCTCGGCGCGCGCCGCGCTGCGCGCGTGGAGGGCCACCGTATGACCCTCCTCAACGAGCAGCCGAGCCGCCATGAGCCCGAGCCCGTCCGACGAGCCGGTGATAAAGATGCGTGCCATGTCGTTCTGGACCGCATCCCGCACCGCCGCGTTGCTACGGCGTGCGCTCGACCTGCCAGGAGCGCGTCGACGGTTGGCTCTGCGGGTTTCCCTGGCTCTGGTCGTCCACGGCCTGGTTCGTCTCGACGATCGATCCCGACGTCAGCGCGCCGTCGCGGCCGAAGTGCGCGCCGACGGTGATCTTCGTCGTCACCTTGACGCTCTTGGGCCCGGAGCCGGAACCGAATGAGCCGCCCATACGGCCTCCGCCCATGCCGCCCATGCCGCCGCGCCGGCCCATGCCGCCGCCCATCCCGCCCATGCCGCCGCCTCCCATTCCGCCGCCGCCGCCCATGCCGCCGCGCGGAGAGCCGCCGCCCGCCGGACGCGTCACCGTGCGATCGATCGAACCGGACGCCGCGAGCGTCGTCCCGGCGGCGTCGTCGGTGCGCGTCGCGGCGACGGGGATCGTCAACGGCTGCGGCTTCTGCGTGCTCTGCGCGTCCGGCGCGCTCGGCGCCTGCGCCCCCGGTCGCGGCGCGGGCGGCTGTACCACGAGCGTCGTCTTCCACGCTTTCGCCCCAGCCGGTGCCGCCGCGACGAACCCGTCGAGACGATTCAGCACGCCGACGGCCATGGCGACGCGTTGCCCTTCGGAATCGTCCGCGCTCAAATTGTCGAGCGTGAGCGTGCCGTCGGCGGCGCGCGTCGCGACGTACGGCATGCCCTGCGGATCGTCGGCGCTCGTGAGCGTCACGACGATCTTCTGCCCGAGCTTCCAGCGCAGCGAGAGCGTTTGCACGTTCTGCGCGTTCGTCGGACCACCGGACGTCGTGAGGCGGTACGTCACCGCGCTTCCCAGACGATCGGGCCCGATGAGGAGCGGCGCCGGGACCTGCGCGGACGCCTTCACGGCGAGCGCGCAGAGCGCGGCAACGGAGAACGTCGCGCCTGCGGAGAGGCGCGACGTCCGAATGAGCATCGGCATGACGTCCCGACGATACCTGCCGATTCTGTGAGCTGCTAGGGAACCGCGACGATGCGTTCCCAGGATTCGATCCTGGGAAACTCCCGTCAACGGCGGTTCACTGCATCTTCTGCGCGCTCCAATGCGTGCCGTCGGCGAACGTCACCGAGGAGATCCTGCAGGCGCCGCCGTCCTCCGATTTCATCGGAAGCATCTGATCGACCGTGACGCCCGGCGAGAACGTCCCCGCGTCGACGACATCCGCTCCGTCATGCAGCGCGAAGACGATACGCCGAATCGGCTGATTGCCGCTGTTCACGAATCGCACGTGCAGATCGTAGCCGCCGCTCGTCTCCGGGACCCCGTCCTGGTTGATCGTGGTTTGCGGACCCCACATGGTGCATTTCGCGACATGGACGGGGGGCTGCGCCGTGAGCGCAGCAACGAGAGCGGTTCCCAAGACGGGCCACATGAAGCGTGTTTCCTTTCAGAGTGGGAAGCGGCGATGGCGCTTCGGTTCCGGCGGCGGAGTCGGTCCGGGCGCCGGTGTGTTCAAGCTTGCGGTGGGTACCGGTGCGGCGCCGCTCGTGAGCAGGTCCGCCGTCCCGATGATCCCGGTTGCGTATGCGAGCGCGGCTTCTTTGACGATGTAGTCGTAGGTCGCGTTCGTCCGATCGATCTCCGCCTGCGTCTCGCTCAACTGCGCCGCGCTCACGTCGACGATCGAATTCAAACCGATCCGGTAGCGCGCTCGCGTGAGCGCCAGCGCTTGGCGCGCCGTCGAAAGCAGATGTTGGGTGACACCGATGTTCCCGTGCGCCGTTTGCACGCCGTTGTACGCGACGCGCACGTCGCCGGCAAGGGTGTTGCGTTCGGATTCGACGGCCTGTGCCGCGGCATACGCCGCGTCTCCCGCCCGCCGGCGCTCGTCCTTCAGCGCGCCGCCGTCGAAGATCGGCACGTTCAACGCCACACCGAGCGCCTGGTACGAGGGGTTGATCGCCTGATTCGCCGCGCGCAGAGGCGTCACGCCGAGGTAGCCGTACGCGTACACGGTCGGCGCGCTGAGCTGCTTCGCCGCCGCCGCGCGGCTCTGCGCCGCGCCGACCTCGGCCTGCAGGTTCGCGAGCGCCGGGTTCGAGCGATATGCGGTGTCGAGCAGCGCGTCGACGTTCGGCGGCAGCGGCGGGAGGGTCGCGACGTCCTGCAGCGTGTATGCGCGCTCGTTGCTCGAACCCATCGCCTGCGCGAGCCGCGCCAAGGCGTCGTCCCGTCCGTTGCGCGCTTGGAGCACGAGCTGGTCCGCCTCGCTCACGTCGCGCTCCGCGATCGCCACGTCGAGCGTCGAGCGCAGCCCCGCGTGCTGCAGCGCCGCCACCTGACGAAGCAGCGTTCTGCGCTCGCGCTGGGTCTGGTCCGCCACGACCAGGAGCGCGTCGGCGCGCAAGACCTCGAAGTACGCCTCCGTGACGTTGAGCAGCACGACGTCGCGCGTGGCGTCCCGCGACTTCGCCTGCCCCTGCAGGTCCTGCTCTGCCGCCTTCACGAGATCGGCGGTGCGTCCGAAGTCGGTGAGCTCTTGCGCCATCCCGATCCCGACCGCTCCGCGCTGGATCACGGTGGGATCGTTGAGCGCACCGTACGCGCTCAGGCGCGTGCCCGGTGCCGCCAGCGCCGTCACGGCATTCCCGTAAACCTGTGGGGCGTACGCCGCTTTGGCGACGTTCACCGCCTCCTGCGCCGCCGAGACGTCGAAGTCGCGGACCTTGATGTCGGGATGGCGTTCGAGCGCGATCGCCTGCGCGTCCAGGAGCGTGAGGAGCGGCGGCGCCGGACGCCGTGGGCCGTGCATGGCGGCGGCGGCCGCACTGCTCGATGCGAGCGCGAGGCTCAGCCCGAGCGCGACCGCGCGCGGGAGCGACGAGCGTCTGCTACGCATGCGCGACCTCCGCCTTCCCGGCGCGCCGGCGATACACGATCAGGTACGCGGCAGGGACGATGAAGACCGTGATCGCGACCGAGACGACGAGCCCGCCGATCACCACGCGCGCGAGCGGCGCGTACGCCGCGCTCCCCGAGCTCAGGCCCAACGCCATCGGGATAAGCCCGATGACGGTCGCGAGCGAGGTCATCAAAATAGGACGGAGACGGACACGGCATGCTTCGGCGACCGCCTTGGCGGGATCGGGCTCGCGCGTCTCCCGCAGACGATGCGCGAACTCGACGATGAGGATGCTGTTCGAGACGACGATCCCCACCATCATCACGATCCCCATCAGCGACATGACGTTGAGGGTCGTTCCGCTCATCACCAGGATGGCGAGCGCGCCGGCGATACCCGGCGGGACCGCGAGCAGGATGATGAACGGATCGACGAATGAGCGGAACTGGGCGACGAGGATGAGGTAGACGAGGATGACGGCGAGGATCAAGCCCGTGCCGAAGCTCTGCAGCGAGCTGTTCATCGCCAACACGGATCCGCGCACCGCGATCCGCAGCCCGCTTCCGAGGTGCTCCGAGGCCACGATGCGATTCACGTCCGCCGAGAGCCGGCGCAGATTCTCCGTCTTCGGCGCGACGTACAGATCGATCACGCGCCCGAGCTGGTAGTGCGTCACCTCGGTCGGCGCGAGCGTGTGGTTGACGCTCGCGACGGAGTCGAGGAGGACGGTCTGACCGTTCGTCGCGGAGGAGCGCAGCGGGATGGTCCTCAGATCGTCGACGGAGTGGACCTGATTTTCCGGATACTGGACGCTCAGGAAATACTGGTTCCCGTTGCGCGGATCGATCCAGTAGCTCGGTGCGATCATGTCGTCGGACGTGACGGCCGTGATGAGGTTGCTCACGACGTCACGCTCCGAAAGCCCGAGCTCCCGGGCATGCTCGCGGTTGACGGCGATCGAGAGCGAGGGCGCGTCGACGTCCTGCGGGATGTACGTGTCGCTCACGTCGGGGAGGCCCTGGATCTTGCGCTTGAGGTCCGCGGCGACGGCGAACGCCTGATCGAGATCGTTGCCGCCGACTTGGATGTCGATCGGCGCCGGCAGCCCCAAGTTCAGGACCGCGTCGACCAGGCCGCCGGACTGCAAGTACGTCGTCAACTGCGGCAGCTCGCGCGAGATCGCCGCGCGCACGCGGTCCATGTACACGTAGCTGCCGACCTTGTGATCCGGCTTGAGGCTCACTTGGACGAAGGCAGAGTGCGGGCCGGTGTTGCTCGTGTAGATCGCCGAGAAACCCGGCGTCTCGCCGATGTTGGAGGCGATCACATCGAGATCGTCCTTGGAGACGATGCGGCGGATGATGTTCTCGACCTGTCCGACGTACCGCGAGGTCACCTCGATGCGCGTCCCCGTCGGCGCCTTCAGATTGATGACGAACTGCCCCGGATCGGTCCGCGGGAAGTACGCAAGGCCCAGCGCCGGGATCAGCAGCGCGGAGGCGCAGCAGAGGACCAGGAGCGCGGCGAGCGTCGTCTTGGCTCGGCCGAGGGCCCCTGCGACGGCGCGGTCGTAGATCCGCAGCAGCGCCTCGAAGCGCAGGTTGAACCACGCTCCGAACCGCTCGAACGCGTTCAGCTTCGGATGCGCGTGCTCCGCCCTCTCGCCCGTCGAGATCTGGTCGACGAACTCGCCCATCGCGGGTGCCTTCAGGAAACGCGCGCAGTACAGCGGGACGATCGTCATCGCGACCACGTAGGAGGCGAAGAGCGCGAGGACGACCGAGAGCCCGAGCGCCGTGAACAGGAACTTGCTCACGCCGGTCAGCAGGGTCACGGGAAAGAACACGATCGCCGTCGTGATCGTCGCGGCGAGCACCGGGAGCGCGACCTCGCGCGCCCCCTCCTCCGCGGCCTCGCGCGGCGTCGCCCCCTCCTCCATGTGGCGGAAGATGTTCTCGAGGACGACGACCGAGTTGTCGATCAGCCGGGAGAACGCGAGCGCAAGCCCGCCGAGGATCATCGTGTTGATCGAGTTCCCGCCGACGTCGAGGATGATGAACGTCGCGAGCACCGAGAGCGGGATCGAGAGAAAGACGCCCGCCGTCGCCTTCGGACTCGCCAGGAAGATCAGGATCATCAAGCCGGTCAGGATCAGACCCGTCAGGCCCTCGTGGATGAGGTTCTCGATCGACTCCTTGACGAAGGTCGACTGGTCGAACACCACCTGCGCGACGAGATTCTTCGGCACGCCGCTGACGTGCTTGATCGCGTCGCGCACGCCGTTGACGATCGAGATCGTGTTCGCGTCGCCGCCCTGCCGCAGGACGGGGAGGTAGACCGACGGCTGGCCGTCGATGCGCACGACGTTGGTCTGGATCGCCGCGGCGTCCTTCGCTTGCCCGACGTCGGCGACCGTGACGACCTGGCCGTCCGTCGTCGCACGCAGCGGCACGTCGTTGATGCGGTGGATGATGTTGATCTGGCTGTTCGTGAAGAGGTTGTAATCGTCGGGACCGACCTTGACGTCGCCGGACGGCAGGATCAAGTTGGACTTGTTGACGGAGTCGACGACGTCCATCACGCTCATGTGGTACGCCTGCAGCTTCTCCGGGTCGACGTACACCATGATCTGGCGGTACTTTCCGCCGAACGGCTGCGGCACGGACGCGCCGGGGACCGTCGCGACCTCGTTGCGCACTTGATACTGCCCGAGATCGCGCAGGCGCGCTTGCGTCAAGCCGGGCGCCTTGAGCGTGATCAGGCAAACCGGGAGGCTCGACGCGTCGAACGGCAGGACGACGGGCGGCAACGTGCCCGGGGGAAGTCGCCGCAAATCGGCCATGGCGAGGTTCGAGACCGTCGTCACCGCGGCGCTCGAATCCATCCCGGTTTGGAACGTGATCTTGATGAGGCTCACGCCGGGGAGCGAGGTCGAGGTGATGTTCGAGATCCCCGAGCCCAGCGTGAAGAAGCGCTCGAACGGCCCGGTGATGTCCTTCTCGACCTCCTCGGCCGGCATCCCGTTGTAGAACGTCGCGACGACGACGACGGGGATACGGATCGGAGGAAACAGATCGACCGGCATTCGCGCCACTTGCGCGATGCCGATGATCATGACGAGCAGACAGCAGACAATGACGAAATACGGGTACCGTAAGGAAAATCGCGACATCGTGTCCGCCTAGCTGTGCGCGGACGCGATGAGCTTCGGCGCGACCTTCGTCCCGACCGTGAGCGACGTGCGGTCTCCGATGAAGACGCGATCACCGCTCCGCAGACCGGAGGAGACCTCCACCCAATCCGGTGTCTGCATCCCGACGGTGATCGGCCGCCGGCGGATCTCGTCGGACGGGTCGACGATCCACACGTTGGGCGAGCCGCCGTCGGTCGAAAGCGCCTGCGTCGGGATCGCGAGCACGTGATCGTGCCGCTGCAGCTCGATCGACACGTCGGCATACATCCCGGGCTTGAGGCGCAGATCGGGATTCGGGAGATCGACCTCCGTGTGCATCGTACGCGTATCCTCGTGCACGTCGTACGAGTAGCGCGCGACGCGCGACGAGATGCGCTCACCCGATCCCTGGATCGTCACCGTTACCGGCGTGCCGACGTGGACGAACGGTACCATCGACTCCGGCGTCTCGACGACCAGGCGCAGCCGGTAGTTGTCGGCAACCTGGACGATCGGTGTGACGTTCGTGTTCGCCGTTCCGTCTTGGATGAGCGCGCCGGGATCGACGTACCGCTTCGTGACGACGCCGTCGAACGGTGCGACGATCGCCGTGTACCCCATCATCGTCAGCGCGCGATCGCGCTCGTCCTTCGCGGTCAAGTACGCCGCTTGGCTCTTGTCGACGTCGACCTGGGCGATCAAGCCCGGTGTCGCTCGCTCGACGGAGCGAATGCGGTCGTAATCGAGCTTGGCGAGGTTGAACGCCGTCTGGGCGCGTGCGAGTTCGGCTTCTTCCTCCGGAAGCTCGAGCGTCGCGAGCGTCTCGCCGGCGGTCACGCGGCTCCCGTAGTCGACATCGATCGCGCGCAGATAGCCGCCGACTTTCGCGAAGAGTTTCGCCGTCGCGTACGGGTGCAGCTCGGCGCTGAGCATCTCGCTTTGCGAGAGATCACGCCGTCCGACGCGATACACGGATACCGTGCGCGTCGACGGTGCGACATATGCCGTGCGACTTCGTACTTCGGAGGCTGATGCGCGATGCCGATAGAACATCACGCACGCAGCGAGCGCGACGACGACGACGATCACGCCGATCGATCGCTTCGAGGTGGCGGAGGACTTCCCAGACATTCGATAATCCGTTTTGCGAGACGATGGAAGCGGAGTGCGCGAACGCAGTTGACCCGTATGCGTCGCAGCATAGGAAAGTGAAGAACCCACGTCCTGAAAAGCCGGCGCAAAACTTCCAAGGTTCACGACATACTATCGATTGATGAACGAGACTCAAGCGCCTGATGCGCCTCGCGCGCGTGTGCTCGTGGTCGACGACGAGACGGCCATGCGAGACATGTTGGACTTTGGTCTGACCCGAGCCGGCTTGTTGGTCAAAGGCGCCGGTGACGGTACGCATGCCCTGGAGATCGTTCGGACCTGGTCCCCCGATCTGATCGTTCTCGACATCATGCTCCCCGGGATGGACGGATTCGAGCTGCTCCCGGCCCTGCGGCGAGTGACCGAGATTCCGATCCTCGTGCTCAGCGCGAAGACGGAGACCGACGAGAAGATCACCGGCCTTTCACGCGGAGCGGACGACTACATCGCCAAACCGTTCGAGCTTCCCGAGCTCATCGCGCGCATCCACACGGCTCTACGCCGGCCGCGGATGGGCCGCCGCGAGATCCTGCGGTATCGCGACCTGAGCGTCGACGTCGAGCGCCGTGCAGCGTTCCGCGGCACACGCCGGATCTCGCTCTCCACGCGCGAGTTCGATCTTCTCGTCACGTTACTGCAGCAGCCCGAGCGTGTGTTCACGCGGGCACAGCTCCTCGATCTCGTGTGGGGATTCCAGCGCGACGTCTACCCGAACACGCTCGAAACGTACATCTCCTATCTCCGGGCAAAGATCGACAGCGGCGAGTCGACGAAGCTGATCAAGACGCTCAGGGGAGTCGGCTACCAGTTGAGCGCCTAGCCGTGATGACACGCGCCTACAGCTGGCGAATCGTTCCGCTCTCGACGTTCATCGTGGGAGCCGGCCTCGTCGCGCTCGTCGTGATCGGCTCCGTCTTCGCGTTCAACTCCTACGTCGCGATGCTGCGCCGCGACACCACTACGCTCGTCAACGAAGCGCTGAGCCAGCTTGCGAAGAGCCCACCGGGCACACATGCGACCGACGCCGCCCAAGGGATCGCAACGCGCCTGTTCTCCCCGGCGCTGATCGTCGTCTTCATCGGGACGCACCATCGCGTCACCGTGTTCCATCCCTTGGGCGATGCGCGCGGCTACAAGCCCGTCGTCGCCGTTCGCGGCGTCGACGACCGCTCCGCCGAACCGGCCGCGCGGGGCGCCTTCGCCCGGCTCGTGCTCGGCGCCGCAGCCATCTGCGGCCTGCCGGTACAGCGCGCGCATTACGGCTCGATCGACATCTACGCCAAGCAGGACGACGCGGCATTCGTCGCCTCCGTCCGTGAATTCGCGCTGCCGTTCGCGGGCGCGTTGGCGCTCGCGCTGCTCTTCTCCGTACTCAGCGCGCGCTTGCTCACCCGGCAGGCGCTGCGGCCTCTCGAAGACGTGACGGCGGCCCTGGAACGGTTCGCTGCCGCCGATTTCCGCCCGCAGTTCGTGGCGACGAACTCACGTGCCGAGTTGGGAAAGCTCGCGCGCGCCTACAACGGCGCTGTCGCGCAGGTCGAATCGGCGTTCGACGAGCGCGAGCGCGCGAACGCCGCGATGCGCCAATTCATCGCCGACGCCGGCCACCAGCTGCGCACGCCGCTCACCGTCATCCGCGGCTTCATCACCCTGCTCGGCGAGACGGCCGAACAGACGCGCGCCGACCGCGAGCACATGCTGCGCGTGATGGGCCAGCAGAGCGTCTTGATGGGCGCGCTGATCGACAACCTGATCCTGCTCGACGGGTGGGAGAACCACTCGGCAACGGCGCCCGAGATCGTCGACGTGACGCGCCTGCTCGACGACATCGTCACGGCGATCCGCGACGCGAACGAACCGCGCACGATCGCGTTCACGGCGAACGGGGTCGGGTTCGCGCGCATCGACCCGCGCGACCTGACCTACGCGGTCACGAACATCGTCGACAACGCGCTCAAGTACACCGCCGGCGACGTCTCGGTCGACGTCGACGCGGGCGCGAACAGCATCACGGTTACCGTTCGGGACGCCGGTCCCGGGATGACCGCGGAAGTCGCGCGCCACGCGTTCGACCGTTTCTACCGCGGTCAGCGGCGCGACGTCGCGGGTTCGGGACTCGGTCTCGCGATTGCGAAGAAGGCCGTGGAGCGCGCCGGCGGGACGATCGAGCTCTCGACGGCGCCGGAGCGCGAGACGACGATCCGGATCGCGCTCCCGCGTGCCGCCTGATCAGCCGAGCTTGCGCACGACGACCCGCACGAACGGCTCGACCTCGTCATACGAGGCCATGTGGTCGTTCGGCGAGACCTTCACGGAGACTTCGTGGTGGTTGCGCCGGATATACGCCGTCCCGGGGAACAGCAAGACCGAGGCCGGATAGCCGTGCAGCTCCTTTCCGTACGCACGTTGGAAGGGCTCCTCGAACGGCGTGTCCTGCGGGAGCGCGGCGTTCGCATCGGCCACGGCGACGGTCACCACGCCTTCCGTCGACTCGAGGAAGCACAAGCGGCCGGCGCGTGTGTGGAACGCGTACCCGGCCGCCGAATAGTAATGGTGATAGGCGCGCTCCCGCGACGTCACGTGCCAGCCCAGCAGACGAAAGACGTTCTCGTCGCTGATCAAGGTACAGGGGTCGAGCGCGGAAAGCTTCGGAGCCGGCGTGGCGACGCTGTTCGCGGCCACGATGACGGCAAGCGCAGCCAAGCTTGTCGGCGTCATGCGAACTTTTTTCCAATACCCAACCGGGGCCCCGTTGTTACGCTACATTGGGGTGACGTTGATGAGCGCGATCGACGGCGCCGCACCGGTACCGTCGGCGGCGAGGGTGATTTGCGGCGCGGTGGTGCTGAGCGGCTGGTAATACCCCGCCGACGTGACGACGCACCCGTCGCAGAACGTCACGGTCGGGTTTCCGTCTTCCTCCACGGGGAACGGCTGCGGCGTCCACGTGAAGGTTCCCGAGGACGGGACGCTCAGCTCGAACCCGTAGCGGAAGACTGCCCACTGCCCGGCGGCCGTCGCCGGGAAGACGGTCGTCGCCGAGAGCGTCGCGTCCATCGCGATCGTCGGCGCGGACGATCCGGAGGCCGCCGTCAGCGTCAGGGTCGGCGTGGCCTGCCCGACGACGGAGGTGCCGGTCCCGAACGGATACGATCCCTTCCCGTTTCCGTTCCAGATCCGCACGATCGTGTAGACGCTCGGCGACAAGCACGACGTGACGTACGTGTCGGCGCTGACGATCGGGTTCGAGGCGACGAGCGGTCCCGTCAGCAGCCCCAGCGCCGTCAGATCGCCGCAGTACGAGACGGCGAGCTGCTCGGTCGCCGCGAGGAACGCCGAGCACTCGCTCTTGACCATCCCGGCGAAGGTGTTCATCCACTCGGTCGGGTCGCCTTGCTGGTTCGTGATCCCGTTGACCACGATCGTGATCGCGCGGATCTGCTCCCCGATCAGATACTGGAAGTACTGCTCGAGCCCCGTGTATGCGGTCACCAGATCGTTGAAGTCGAAACGCGGAAACGTTTGCTGCTGCTGCGCCTGCTGCGCGTTGGGCAGCAGCATCGCGACCAGCTCGGCGAGAAGCCCCGCGCTCGTCGGATCGACCCCGCCCGGGATGATCGCCTCGTAGATCTGCGTGAGATCGGTGCCGACCGCGATGTAGCTCGCGAGCTGCGCGGACGAGTTGAGCCCGCTCAAGAGGTCGGTCCAGTTCGCGTCGATGTCCGCGATCGGGGAGCGGATGCTGTCGACCAGGGTGTCCCAGTTAACGGTCGAGATGATCTTGTTGGTGTCGTTCTGCAGGTCGGCGAGGATCTCGGTGACCTGCGTTTCGAGCTGATCGAGTTCGCTCGCGAGCTCCGCGCCCTGACTGCTCCCGAACAGGTTGAGCAGCAGCCCGACGCCCTCCGAACCGACTTCCTTCGCGGCGCCGGAGAGGAAGCTCTGGAGCAGCGTGGAGATCATGTCGCCGTCGTCGGCCGGCGACTCGGCAACACGCGCACCGGCGACGTCGCCGCTCCCGACGAACAGCGGGACGTCGGTCGACTGAAAGCCCCCGCCGCCGGTCGTCGTGAAGGTGCCGGTGGCGTCCTCGACCGTCTGGTTCGCGAAATTCCAGAGCCCGACCAGATTCGTCTGCGGCGGCGTGAGCTGCACGCCCATGTTCGCCTGGATCTCGTCCTGCGTGCGGCCGGCGTTCCAAAGGCGGCATTCGGCGGCGTAGCCCGTGTAGAGCAAGATCGCCGGAGACGTTTCGTAGAACGGGCCGTTCAGGTTGAGCCTTCCGGAGCCCTTGACGGCGCACGCGTTCCCGTTCCAGTACACCGACCAGTTCTCGCAGTCGAAGCTCGTGATCGCCAGGTGGTGCCAATTGCCGTCGTACAGGTACGACGGGCTCGTCGACCACACGGTGTCCTCGCCGCTCACGGCGTTCAGCGAACCGTCGGGATTGAGGGTGATCCCGTTGAACGTCCACCCGGCCGAATAAAAGATCTGGGCGGACGTTCCGGTCGGTTTGATCCACAGTTCGATCGTCATCCCGGATCCCTTCAAGGGCCACGGACCACCGGTATCGATCGAGAGCGCGGAGGGGAGGATGACTGCGTACGGCATGCTCGAGTTGACCATTAGGCTGGCATACGCCGGTGTTCCTCGTCCCCGTGCGTGAGATCCAGCATCGCCTCGCCTTGACGCGGGCGCTCGCGGCGATCGACGCGCGCCTGCTGCGCGAGCCGGATTCAGTGACGGCGCGCTTCGACCGCGCGCGGTGCATCGAGGCGCTGGGCCGCGAGCGCGACGCCCTCACGGCATACCGGGACGTTCTCGCGCTCGACCCCGGACACGTCCGCGCGATGAATGCGTTCGGGCTTCTCCTGCTGCGCGCGGGGAGCGCCGACGAGGCGGAGGTGGTGTTCCGCGAGGCGGTGCGCCGCCATCCGGATGACGCGGAGTCGCACACGCACCTCGCCTTCGTGTGCGCGAAGCGCGCAGACCACGCGAGCGCCCGCGCGGAGTACGAGACCGCGCTGCGGCTCGATCCGGAGTCGGCGCTCGCGCACCACGGTCTCGCCGCCGTGCTGGCGCAGCTCGGCGAAACCGAAGCGGCTCGGGCGCAGCAGGACCTCGGCCTCGCGCGGCGACCGATCACCGCGCTGCGCTACCGCGGCACCGGCGAGCCGACGCGCGTCCTTGCGCTCGGGACCGCGGCCGACGGCAACGTCGCCGCGCGCCGGCTCCTCGACGACCGCACGTTCCTCACCTATGCGATCGTCGTCGAGCATTACGATTCCGCGCTCCCGCTCCCCGCGCACGACCTCATCTTCAACGTCATCGGCGAGGCCGACGTCTGCGCGCCGCAGCTCGCCGCGGCGGCACGGATCACCGCGCGCAGCGCGGCGCCGGTCCTCAACGACCCGCGCATCGTCCTCGCGACCGGCCGCGTGGCGAACGCGCGACGGCTGGGAAGCCTCGAGGACGTCGTCGCGCCGAAGACGGTGCGCCGCACGCGCGCGCAGCTGGCGTCTGACCCGCATGTCATGCTGAGCTTGTCGATGCCGGCGCCGTTCCTTCTGCGCACGCCGGGCTTTCACGGCGGCGACCACTTCGTGCGCGTCGAGACGCCGAACGCGCTCCCTGCCGCGCTCGCGCAGCTCCCCGGCGACGAGCTGCTCGCGATCGCGTTCCTCGACGCGCGCGGCGCCGACGGGAAGGTGCGCAAGTACCGCGCGATGATCGTCGACGGTACGCTCTACCCGCTGCACCTCGCGATCGGGACGCACTGGAAGCTGCACTACTTCAGCGCGGAGATGGCGGAGTCGGCGACGCACCGCGCCGAGGAAGCCGCGTTCCTCGCCGACCTGCCGGCGCACGTCGGTGCGCGCGCGTTCGCCGCGCTGACGCGCATCGCCGACGCGCTCGCCCTCGACTACGCCGGCATCGACTTCGGGCTCGACAGCGAGGGCCGCGTGCTTCTCTTCGAAGCCAACGCGACGATGGTCGTGCCCGAGCCCGATCCCGACCCGGCCTTCGCGTATCGGCGGCCGGCCGTCGAGCGCATCCTGACGGCCGTCCGTGCGATGCTGCTCGCCCGCGCGCGGCGCTCAGGCCGGTAATCGCGTCGCCGCGAACGCGGCGAGCGCGATCGCGATCACGTCCTCGACGATCGCGGCCGGGATCGCGCCGACGCGCGCGATCCCCCAACGGCGGGCGATGCTGCCGCCGTACGTGCCGGTGAGCGCCCCGACGATCCCGAGCGCGACGCCGGGGATGGGGGCATGGATGCCGGAGAGCGCGATCGCGGCCCAGCCGACGAACGCTCCGCTGACGATGCGCGCGCCGACCTGCACGGGCATCGTCCGCGACGGCGTCCACGGCAGCGCGTCGACGACGTATTCGACGACCGCCGCGGCGACGAGCACGATGCTCGCCAGCCCGCCGCGCGCGAGATAGAGCGCGGCGGGCGCGGTGAACACGCGCAAGCCGGAGACGAGCCCGAGGATGAACGCCGCGACGAAGCTCACGCGGGCGCGGTGAACGTACCGGGGCTCTTCTCCGTCGCGCGCCAGTCGGGCGTGCGTTCCTTCCCGGCCTGGGCGAGCCCGCGCCGCACCCCTTCGGCGTCGAAGTCCTTCGTATACACGGGCGTGCCGGGCTGCTGGCGCCACGAGTCGTCGATCGTGCCGGCGTCGACGGCGTCGAAGCCGAGCTGATCGATCAGCCGCATCACGATCGCCTTCGCGGCGGGATCGTCGCCGGCGACCGGCAACGCGACGCGCCCCGGAGTCCCGACGGGCTTTCCCAGGTCCATCAGGTGCTGCGCGTAGATGTTGTTGAACGCCTTGACGACGGGACGGCCCAGCTGCTGTTCGACCCAGCGGCTCTCCGTCGCACCGTCCTCGATCCCCGCGATGCGGCCGTCGCGCTGGCGCGGATAGTAGTTGCCCGTATCCACGACGACGACGGAAGCGGGGACGCCTTCGAACAGCCCGGCCGGCAAGTTGGGGATCTTGGCCTCGGGGATCGTCACGACGACCACCTCTCCGGCCCGAGCTGCGTCGCGCACCGAGACCGCGTGCGCGCCCGTCTCCGCCGCCAGACCGGCGAGCGACTCCGGCCCGCGCGAGTTCGCGATGAAGACGTCGTGACCAAGTGCCCTGAGGCGTCGCGTCAACGTGCCTCCGATGTTGCCCGTACCGATGATCCCGATCTTCATCACTGCTCCTCTGCGATCTCATGCGTCGCAAGCGCGCTCCTGTTCGCGCGCCGCACCATGGTACTCAACTCCATCGCATCGCGTGAAGTCTGATGGCGAGCGGCGGCGTTCCTACGGACGCCGCGCATGCTTGACGCAGGCTCCGGAGTACCCAGTTTTGTCGATCATCCAGCAAGCAGACACCCCGCAGGCTACGGCCGGAGCGCAGGCGCCGCGCGGTTCGCACGGCCCCGAACCGCGCACCGACGCGTCGGCATGGCTCGCCGTGCTCTCGGTCGCCGTCGGCTCGTTCGTCCTGGTGACGACCGAGTTTCTGCCGATCGGCCTGCTCCCGTCGATCGCCGCGACGCTGCACGTCTCGGAGGGGACGGCCGGGCTCATGGTCACGACCCCGGGGATCCTCGGCGCGCTCGCGGCGCCGCTGCTCACCGTCGGTTCGGGACGGATCGACCGGCGCTTCGTACTCTGGGGACTGATGGCGCTGCTCGCCGCCTCGAATCTGATCGTCGCGCTCGCGCCGGCGTTCGACGTCGCGCTCGTCGGGCGCGTCCTGCTCGGGATCGCGGTCGGCGGGTTCTGGACGATCGGCGCGGCGATCGGTCCGCGCTTGGTTGCGAAGTCCGACACGACGCGCGCGACCTCGATCATCTTCGCCGGGATCTCACTGGGAACCGTCGCCGGCGTGCCCGCCGGCGCGCTCGTCGGGCATTTGGTCGGATGGCGCGTCGCGTTCAGCGGCGCGGGGACGGCGACGATCGCCGTGCTGCTCGCGCAGATCCTCTTGCTGCCGGCGCTGCCGCCGCTCCGCTCGGTGCGGCTGCACGAGCTGCCCGCGCTGCTGCGCGTGCCGAAGGCACGCCTGGGGCTGATCGCGACCGCGCTCGTCTTCGTCGGTCAGTTCGCGGCCTACACCTACATCACGCCGTTCGTCGTCGAGGTCTCCGGCATGAGCCCGCCGGCCGTGACGACGCTGCTGCTCGCGTACGGGCTCACCGGATTCGTCGGCAACATCCTGGGCGGCTGGGGCGGCGCGCGCGACGTGCGCGCCGCGGTCGCGGTGATGGCGCTCGTCGTGGGTGCATCGCTCCTCGTGATGCCGCCGTTCGGCACGAATCAAGTCGTCACGGCGCTGCTGGTCGGCGTCTGGGGACTCGCGTTCGGGGCGATGCCGATCACCACGCAGCTCTGGATGTTCAAGGCGGCGCCCGAAGCGCTGGAGGGCAGCTCCGCGCTCTTCGTCTCCACCGCGCAGATCGCGCTCGCGAGCGGCGCGCTCGTCGGCGGCCTCGCAGTCGATCACCTCGGCATCCCGAGCGCGATGATCGAGGGCGGGATCTTCGGCGTCGCGACCGCGGCGATCGTGTGGGCGTTCGGCGGGGAGCGCGCCCGCACGGCCTGACCCCCGTACGCTCGGAGCGCCGGTGAAGGAGGCGGTCGCTTTCGCCGATCATCTCGTTCGATGATGGGTTCCCGGATCGCCCGTGCGGCGCTGGCGCTCGCGAACGGGAGCGTCATCGCCGTGCTCGTTCTCGCCTACGCGGTCTCGTACGCGGCCTTCATCTTCGCCGGACGCCTGAGCCCGGGCGTCGGCTACGGGATCGACGCGGCGCTGCTGGCGATCGTCGCGGGGACGCTGCTCGTGTGGCGGAGCGGGTTCCGCTTCGCGATCGTCGGTCCGGACAGCAATCCGACCGCGGTACTCGCGCTCGCAGCGGTGCCGATCGCCGCCGCGGGCGGGAGTCGCGCCGTCGCGACGCTGATGCTTGGCGCGACGATCGCGACGGCATTCACGGGGCTGCTGCTCTCCGTGCTCGGGCGCCTGCGCGCGGGCCGTGTCATTCGTTTCATCCCGTATCCGATGATCGGCGGGTTCTCGGCCGCGTCCGGCCTTCTCGTCCTGCTCGGCGGCGTGCACCTGTTGACGGGCCGGCCGCTCAGCGTCGCCGCTCTGCCGTGGATCCTGGCGTGGCCGCATCCGGCGCAGCTCGCGCTCGGCGTCGCGTTTGCGGTGCTGCTCGTGGCGGCACGCCGGCGGTGGGGCGCGCTCGCGCTTCCGATCGCGATCGTCGCGGCGTTCGCGGCGAGCAGTCTCGTCGTCGCGCTCGCGCACCTCGCCCTCGCCGCGCTCCAACGCGACGGATGGTTCCTCGCCGTCCCGCAAGGACGCATGTGGCTCCCGTGGACGACGGCCTCGCAGGCGATCGACTGGGCGGCGCTGCTCCCGCAGCTCCCCGGCCTGTGCGCGATCGGCGTGATCGCCGCCGTGACGATCCTGGTCAACGCGACGGGCCTGGAAGTGCTCGGCCGCAAGGACGTCGACTTCGACGCCGAGCTGCGCACCGCGGGTGTCGCGAACCTGCTCGGCGCGTGTGCCGGCGCGATGGTCACCTACGCCTCGTTCAGCCGCAGCGCGCTCAACTTCCGCCTCGGGACGCGTGACCGCTCCGTCGGTTTCGTCGTCGCCGGGATCGCCGCGATCGTGCTCGCGCTCGGCCCCGCCACGATCGTCGACCACATCCCCACCTTCGTCCCCGCGGCGCTCCTGCTCGCGACCGGCGCGAGCACGGCGTACGAGTGGATGATCGCGGCGCGCCGCCGTCTCTCGCTCGGCGACATGCTGACGATCTGGTCGATCGTCGCGGCGGTCGTCGGCTTCGGCTTCGTCGCGGCGGTGACGGTCGGGATGGCGATAGGCTGCCTGACCTTCGTCGTGCGCTACGGAAAGATCGAGGCGATCGAACGCCGCTTCTCCGCCGTGACGTACCGCAGCAGCTTGCAGCGCTCGCAGCGCGAGATGGAGGCCCTCAAGAGCTACGGCGACCACGCGAACGTCTATGTGCTGCGCGGCTACATCTTTTTCGGGATGGCCGACCGCATCTATCGGGAGCTGCTCACGCGCGTCGCGGAGATCGAGGGCCCGGCGTGGATCGTCGTCGACTTCTCCGGCGTCACGGGGATCGACTCATCGGTCGCGACCGCGTTCGTCAAGCTGCTGCACAATGTCGAGGGCGGGCGCGTCCGGGTGCTCCTCTCCGGGATGCGCGGACAGGTCGCGCAGATTTGGAACACGCTGCTCGACAACGACGCGCAGGCGCTGCTCTTCGACGATCTGGACCTGGCGATGGAGTGGTGCGAGAACGACCTGCTGCGCCAATTCGACTCGTACGCCGAGCTTGTGACGACCTTTCCGATGTGGATCGTCGAACAGGTCGGCGAGGATCTCGCACCGACCTTGCTCAGTCATCTCGAACGCATCATGCTCGACACGGGCGAGGCGCTCTGCGTCGCCGGCGAGGACGGCGACCGGATGTTCTTCATCGAGACCGGCCGTGTCGCCGTGATCGTCGGCGAAGAGATGCCGCGGCGCGTGCGAAGCCTCGGCCCGCAGACGATCGTCGGGGAGCTGGGCCTCTACCGGTACATGCCCTACGACGCCTCGGTCGTCGCCGAGACGCCGACGGTCGCGCACGCGCTCTCGCGCGACGCGCTCGACGTCATCGAGGGCACCGACCCGATCCTCGCGACGTGGTTCCACGCCGCGATCGTCCGCACGCTGGCGGACCGGATCGGCTACCACATCGAGGCATCCGCCGCGCGCGCGTAACGCTACGTGTACGTGAACGGATTCGGGAACGGGAAGCCGAACGGGCGGCCTTCGCGGATCACCTTCACCGGCTCGAGGTGCACGTGCCCCGTGCGCTCGTGCTTGTTCGCGTCGACGAACGTCACCGGTCCCTCGACGAGGCGGAAGACCGCGACGTCGGCCGGCGCGCCGACCGCCAGCGTCCCCAGACCCGGGACGCGGCCGATGATCTTCGCCGGCTCGATCGTCGCCTTCGCGATCACCTCGTCGAGCGGCATCCCCAGGTTGAGGAACTTCGAGAGCACCCACGGCAAGAGCGGCTTCCCCGGCGTCTGGATGCTCACGCTGTGCACGTCGCTCGAGATCGTCGTCGGGATCAGGCCCTGCGCCATCGCGGGCTCCGCGACCGTGTAGTCGAAGCTGCCGCCGCCGTGGCCGACGTCGAAGAGGACGCCGCGCCGATACGCCGCGTGCGCCTCGGGGAGCAGCTTCCCGTTCTCGACGATCCGGTTGCGGTCGTTCGCGCCCGAGAAGCAGTGCGTGACGATGTCGCCGGGGCGCAGCATCCCGAGCAGCTCGCCCAGCGGCATCCCCGTGTCGCCGATGTGCACCATCAGGCGCGCCCACGGACCGGCCAGCTCCGCCGCCGCGAGCGCGCGGCGGATCGCCTCGCGCCCGTTGTTGCCGACGACGTTGTAGGACATGCGAACCTTCACGCCCAGGACCCGGTCGCGGTTCTCGGCGACGGCCTTCGCGCAGCGTTCGACGTCGGCGTAGTCGATGTTGAGCAGCTCGCCGACGTTGATCGGGTCACCGGCCAGACCGATGCTCGAGATGTGGATGAAGGCGAAGAGCCGCGTGCGTGCCTGCCCGATGACCCAGTGGCGAAAGCCGCTGAACGTCGAGTAGCCGGCGTCGCCTGCGTCGATCCCGGTCGTCGTGAGCGTCGTCCCCATCATCTCGTCGGCCGGCAGCCCGATCCCGGAGACCTGATGATAGTAGTGGCAGTGCGTGTCGATGAAGCCCGGCGTCACGTAGGCGCCGCTCGCATCGAACGTCTGTGCGGCACGAGCCGGTGAGATCGACGGCGCGACCGCGGCGATCTGCCCGTTCTTGATCGCCACGTCGCGGCGCGCGTGGAGCTTGCTGCTCGGATCGAGGACCGTTCCGCCGGTGACGAGCAGGTCGTATTTGAGGTTGGGCTCGTTCGGGTCGAAGGCGAGCGGGAGAGCTGGTTCGTTCGCCGTTGCGCCGACCTCGGCGGGCGCGACGCCGACCGTCAGCCCGGCGGCGGCGGCGGCGTTGGCCGCGAGGAACTGACTGCGCGAAACCGGCATGCGAAGGATGGTTCTCCCGATGACGACGTGGTGAGGGCTTCCCGTTCTGCAGTGAAGCTTGCGTAAACCTTGATCGGCCGGGAGATGTGCCGGCAAGCCCATGCAAGAAACTTTTGACGCGGGGATCGTGATCAGCGCAACAGCCGCGCGCAAGGTGGGTACTACCGGGTGTACGGGGAGGGTTTATGACCTATCGCGTGCAGATTTCTTACCGGAACGTGCTCCCGTCCGGAGCGCTGGAGCGTCTCATTCGGGACGAAGCGGCGAAATTGGAGCGATTCTTCGAGCGGATCACCTCGTGTCACGTGCTCATCGAGCAGTTGCATCGGCGGCGCGCGGACGGTTCGCCGTTCCACGTTCGGATCGAGCTGGGGGTCCCCGGCGAGCTCCTCGTGGTGAGCCATACGGCCGACGTCCGCCCGCTCTTCCCGCTCAACGACGAAGCGGATGCGCGCTTCCGGCCGCCCAGTCACCAGGATCCGGCAAAGGACCCCAAGCTCGCGATCCGGCAGGCGTTCCACAAGCTCGAGCGTCAGCTACAGGACTTCGCGCGCAGGAAGACCGGCGGCGTCCGGTTGCGTGAACCGGTCTCCACGGCGGGCTGATCCCCGCTCGGCGGCGGACTTCATCCCCGCCCATCCCACGCTGAGCAGTCTGCGCGCAGCCGCGGCACGATGCCGCGGCTGCGATTTGTACGAGCACGCGACGCAGACCGTGTTCGGCGAAGGCCGCGCGCACGCGCCGCTGATGTTCGTCGGCGAGCAGCCCGGCGACCGCGAAGACCGCGAGGGTCACCCGTTCGTCGGCCCCGCCGGATCGTTGCTGCGCCGCGCGATGGACGCGGCAGGGGTCGACCCGCGCGACGCCTACATCACCAACGCCGTCAAGCACTTCAAGTTCGTCGAGCGCGGCAAGCGCCGGATCCACACCAAACCGAAGGTCACCGAGGTCCGCGCGTGCCTCCCGTGGCTCGAGGCGGAGATCGCGTTGGTGCGGCCGCACGTCGTCGTCGCGCTTGGGGCGACGGCCGCGCAGGCGCTGCTCGGCCCGGCGTTCCGGCTGACGGCCCATCGCGGGGAGCTGCTCGCGGCGCGGCTTGCGCCGCGCGTGCTCGCGACCGTCCATCCGTCGTCGATCCTTCGTGCGCGAGACGACGAGACGCGCCATCGAGAGTTCGCCGCGTTCGTTCAGGACTTGCGTGCGCTGACCGCGCGCGTCTGAGCTTGCTCGTCCCGTTTCTGCTCGGCTGCTATCACGGGATCAACCCCGCGATGGGATGGCTCTTCGCAGTCGCGCTCGGGATGCAGGAGCGCCGGACGAGCGCGGTCGCGGCGGCGATCGTGCCGATCGCGATCGGGCACCTGCTCTCCGTCGGGGGCGTCGTCGCGTTCGCGGTCTCGGCGGCGGCGTTGCTGCCGGTGCACGCGGTGCGCGTCGCCGCGGCGGCGCTGATGATCGGCGTCGGCACGTATCGGCTCGTCCGGGTCCGACACCCGCGCTGGGTCGGGATGCGCGTCGGGTTTCGGGGGCTCGTGCTCTGGAGCTTCCTGATGGCGACGGCGCACGGTGCCGGGCTGATGCTGCTCCCGATCGTGCTCCCGGGGCGGCAACCGGCGATGACCATGACGATGCCCATGCCCGCTGATCAGACGGGCGGCGTTGCGCACGACGTGCTCGTGGTCGCCGTGCACACGTTCGGCTACCTGCTCGTCACCACGCTCGTCGCACTTGCCGTCTACCGCTGGTTCGGGTTGAATCTGCTTCGTACCGCGTGGTTCAATCAAGATCTCGTGTGGGCGTTCGCCCTCATCGCCACCGGGCTGATCGCCCTCGCAACGTGAGTTGAGACGTCAGCGAAAGCGGGGCTCCCATGCTGCTCAAGCCCGATCCGACGTTCTATCCGTCCGCGAAGCTGGCGATGCGCGCACCGCGCGAGACGTTGGCGTACGTCGCCCTGCTCAGCGCCGACGGGACGGGAAACGACGCGTTGGCCGTGGTCGACGTCGACGAGGGCTCGCCGGCGTTCGGCTCCGCCGTCGGACGCGTCACGATGCCGAACCCCGGCGACGAGCTGCACCATTTCGGCTGGAACGCGTGCAGCGCCGCGCTCTGCCCGTACGCGCCGCACCCGCACGTCGAGCGCCGCTACCTCCTCGTGCCGGGACTGCGCTCCTCGCGCATCCACGTCATCGACACCAAGCCGAATCCGCGCGAACCGAAGATCGTCCGCGTGATCGAAGCGCAGGAGCTGATCGAGCGCGCCGGCTACACCCGGCCGCATACGATCCACTGCGGGCCGGACGGCGTCTACGTGAGCGCGCTCGGCAACGCGAACGGCGACGGGCCGGGCGGCGTCTTCGTGATCGACCACGACACCTTCGACGTCCTGGGGCGCTGGGAGGTCGATCGCGGTCCGCAGTACCTCGCGTACGACTTCTGGTGGCATCTCGGGCACGATGTAATGGTGACGAGCGAGTGGGCGACGCCGAACATGATCGAGCCCGGTCTCGATCCGAACGCGCTGCTCGCGGGAAAGTTCGGACACCACCTGCACTTCTGGGATCTGCGCCGCCGCGCGCACGTCCAAAGCATCGATCTGGGCGCCGAACAGCAAATGGTGCTCGAACTGCGGCCTGCACACGATCCGACCAAGCTCTACGGGTTCGTCGGCGTCGTCATCTCGTTGAAGGACCTCTCCAGCTCGATCTGGGTGTGGTACCGCGAGGACGAAACGTGGAAGGTCCGCAAGATCATCGAGATCCCGGCCGAACCGGCCGATCCGGAGCGTTTGCCCGAGTTTCTCAGATCCTTCAGCGCGGTGCCGCCGCTGCTGACCGACATCGATCTCTCGCTCGACGACCGCTTCTTGTACGCATCGTGCTGGGGGACCGGCGAGCTGCGCCAATACGACGTCAGCGATCCGTTCGCTCCGCGTCTCGTCGGCTCGCTGCGGCTGGGCGGGATCGCACGCGGCGACGCGCACCCCAAAGAGCCCGGGGTCGCGCTCAGCGGCGGGCCGCAGATGGTCGAGGTGAGCCGCGACGGGCGCCGCGTGTACTTCACGAACTCCCTCTACCGCACGTGGGACGACCAGTTCTATCATCGCGGCTTCCGCAGCTGGATGGCGAAGTGCGACGTCGGTGAAGGCGGCGAGATGACGCTCGATCCGCGCTTCTTCCTCACGTTCGACGGTCATCGTGCGCACCAGGTGCATCTCCAAGGCGGCGACGCCTCCTCGGATTCGTACTGCTATCCGTGAGGGCGGCGGAGACCGCAGAACATACCAAGCGTTTTCCAGCTACGGGACAAACCGACCGAGGAAAGGAAGCCGACCGGTAGTCTTCCCCCTTTGTAGAGCCGGAGGTTTTCTTTCTTATGGGTGTGCGCGTGCGCGGGGTGCTCCTCGCGGTGCTCGGGGTCGCGGCGATGACCGCCGCGGCCTGGGCCGTCCCTCTTCCGTCATCCGTTGCGGGCCGTCCGCAGATCGCCGCTCCCGCGGCCGTGACGGCACCCTGCACGCCGAACGTCGGCGCCGCTCGCGGCGCGCTGCCGCAGCCGCCGGTCGTCGACGTGTCCAAGCTCCCCAACCACGCCTTCGCGCTGAACGTGCTCTCCTACGTGCAGAGCAACAAGACGACGATCTACTGCTACACGCTCGCCGGCGGACCGGCGCAGTACGTCGAGGCACCGACGATCCGCGTGCGCGCGGGCGGCTCGTTCACGATGACGCTGGTCGACAAGATCCCGCCGTCGATCACCACCCCCACCCCGCCGCCGCACGCGGCGCCGAACGCGCCCGACGGCTGCGCGCAGCTGCCCTACGACGAGCCGCTGCCGCCCGCGAGCAAATCCGGCTACGCCGGACGTGCGCGCGTCGCCGCGACGATGCCGCCGATGGCCGCGAACGACACGAACTTCCACACCCACGGCTGGCACGTCGACCCCAACGTCGACAACGTCTTCAAGTCGCTCGTCTACGCGAAGAACGGCGCCTGCACGTACACGTTCGACGTCCCGCTCAGCCAGCCGCCGGGCTCGTACTGGTATCACGCGCACCTGCACGGGCTCGCCTCCGATCAGGTCGGCGGCGGCCTCGCCGGCGCGCTGATCGTGCTGCCCGCGGACGGCTCGACGCCGGACTATCCGGACACCGTGCTGCTCGTGAAGAACGACAACGCGCCGCCGACCGGCGCACCGAGCGCCCAGATGGACGCGATGGCCGGGATGGCGATGCACGCGCCGCTCGCGACGCTGCGCGAGAACCAGCACTACGCCGCGCTGCCGCACGGCGCGCGCGGGAAGCTGCAGGCGCCGAATCCCACCGCGTCGTTCGATCCGTTCAACCCGCCGAACGAACCGTCGGGCTGGGCGTTCCCCACGCCGCCGGCCTCGCCGCCGCCGTACTGCGCGCCGCCGCAGACCGTCGGCGATCCGCTCGAAGTCAACGGGCTGCCGATTCCGAACAGCACGACCAGCGGCGCGATCCCGCGCGTCCTGCAGCTCGTCAACTCGCCGCGGCGCTATCGCCTCTTCAACGCCTCGGCCGACTCGTTCCTGAACGTGATGATGCTCGACGGCAACGGGCGGCCCGAGACGCTCAACGTGCTGGCCCGCGACGGCGTCCCGGTGAACTGGCACGAATCCAACGCGAACCCGCCGCTCTACGTGACCCGCTCGAACGTGATGATCCCGCCGTCGGGACGCGTAGACCTGCTCGTGTTCGGCAAGAGCGCGACGCAGACGATCGTCGGTGCGCAGGGAACCGCGTCGACGGCACCGCCCGGCGGGACGCCGTTCTGCACGGGCTACATCGGGTTCTCCATGCCGCCGCGCGGAATCGTCTCGATCCGGCCGTTCTACGGACCGGCGAACGCGACCGCCGCACACGCGCCCGTCGCGAAGCTCGCGACGCGCACGCCCGGCGACGTCTTTGCCTCCAGCACCCCGGTGACCGGGCGGCGCGCACTGACGTTCACGCAGTACGACGACCTCACGTGGTACGTCACGGAGACCAGCAAGGCCGGCTGGATGGAGAAACCGTTCTGGCTGCAGACGCCGCCGCCCGGAGTCGGCAGCGATTACCTCCCGACGATCCGCGTCAAGCAGAACAGCGTCGAGGAGTGGACGCTGATCAACGCGTCGCCGGAGGTGCACGCGTTCCACATCCACCAGCTGACGTTCGTCGCGCTGCAGAGCGCGTGGGAGCCGGTCACCTCACGCACCTTCCTGGACAGCATCTCGCTCCCGGCCGCAACGCTCGCGCCCGGGCAGAGCGGCAAGCAGTACCCGCTCCTGATCCCGAGCAAGACGGTGGTGAAGATCGACTTCCGCGGCGTCGACAAAGGTCTCTTCGTCTACCACTGCCACATGCTGTTCCACGAGGACCACGGGATGATGGGGATCATCGAAGTCTACTAACGGCAGGAGCACCGGCCGTGCCGCGCGGAGCACGGCCGGTGCCATACGACGTCTTCGCTTGCATCGTGGGCCGATCGCATCGGCACCACTGCTTCATGTACCACCTCTCGCCGAGCCAGGAGATCGTCGAGCTCGTCTACCCGTTCTGGGTGCTGCGCAACGCGCAGGAGACGATCGTCATCGACACCGGGTTCTCGCCCGAGCTGGCTCGCGCGAGGGAGCTGTTCGACTACCATGATCCGAGCGCGATGCTCGACGCGATCGGCGTCGATCCGGCCGCCGTCGGCACCGTGATCCTCTCGCACCTGCACTGGGACCACTTCGGCGTCCCCGAGCGGTTCCCGAACGCGACGTTCCTCGTGCAGCGCGACGACGTCGACTACTTCACGGGCCGCGGCGCGCTCCATCCCGCCGCGAGCATCGCCGATGCGCCGACGCTGGCGCGAATCCCCGCGCTGCGCGCGAGCGGGCGCCTGCGCGAGCTCGACGGCAACCTCGCCCTGCGCGACGATCTCACGCTGGTTCGCGTCGGCGGCCATACGCCCGGCTCGCAGATCACGATCCTCGACCGGCCCGACGGGCGCGTCGTCTTCGCGTGCGACGCCTCGCACCTGTACGGCAACTTCGAGACGCGCACGCCGACGACGATCATCTACAACTACGACGACTACCAGCGCGGCTTCGCCGCGATCGCGCAGGCGGCGCACGGCGGCGTCTGGTTCGCCGGCCACGACCCGCAGATTCTCGATCGTCTGACGCCGGTCGCCGACGGCGTGCACCGGCTGCAGTTGCCCTAGCGCAAGCCGCCCGAGACGACGAGTTTCTCGCCGGTCAACCACCTTGATCGACCGTCCGAGACGATGACCACGACGCGCGCTCGGGGACGGCCGAGCGCGGCTTGACACGGTCCCGTCCATCGGGTAGCCTCGGGATGAGAATGATATCGGTTCTCACTATCAGCCCAAGCCGGCGCTGACGAACCGATCGCCATCCCTTCAGATTCGCGGCACGCAACGTGCTCGCGATCAGTTCGGCACGCCCCCTAGAAAGTCACGATGGATCGAATCACGACGTATTTGGCGCGCACCATGCTCTCGCTGACGCTCGGGCTCTCCGTCGTCGCGAGCGCCTCCGCGCAGGAGATGACGCGGGACAACGGTGCGCCGGTCGGCGACAACCAGAACTCGCAGACGGCCGGCCCGAACGGGCCGGTCCTGCTCCAGGATTCGCGGCTCCTCGAAAAACTGCAGCGCTTCGACCGCGAGCGCATCCCCGAGCGCGTCGTGCACGCGCGCGGTACCGGCGCGTTCGGCTTCTTCACGCCGACCGCCGACATCTCCGATCTCACCGAAGCCAAGGTCTTCACGCCCGGGACGAAGACGAAGGTCTTCGTTCGCTTCTCGACCGTGATGGGCTATCGCGGCTCACCCGAAGAGGCCCGCGACCCGCGCGGCTTCGCGATCAAGTTCTACACGACCCAGGGCAACTGGGACATGGTCGGCATCAACTGGCCGATCTTCTTCATCCGCGACGCGATCAAGTTCCCCGACTTCGTGCATGCGAACAAGCCCAGCGCCGTCACCGGCGTGCAGGACGCGAACCTCGCGTTCGACTTCTTCGCGCACACGCCCGAAGCGACGAACATGCTGACGCACTTGTACACCGACGAAGGGATGCCGGACTCGTACCGCCACATGGACGGTTACGCGGTCCACGCCTTCAAGTTCGTCAGCGCGCAAGGCGTGGTCCACTACGTGAAGTTCCATTGGAAGACGCGTCAGGGGATCGAAGGGATCCGCCCGCAGAACATCGCCGCCGCGATCGGCAAGGACTGGAACCTCAACACCGACGACCTCTACGCCGCGATCCGAGCCGGCAATTATCCGAAGTGGGATCTCTACATCCAGGTCCTGAGCCCGCAGGATCTGGCCAAGTTCGACTTCAACGCGCTCGACGACACGAAGGTCTGGACCGGCGTCCCCGAGCGCAAGATCGGGACGATGACCCTCAACCAGGTTCCCGACAACTACTTCGAGACGACCGAGGAGTCGGCGTTTGCGCCCTCGCGGCTCGTCCCCGGGATCGAGGCGTCGGAAGACCGGATGCTCCAAGGCCGCCTCTTCGCGTACGCCGACACGCAGATGTACCGGCTCGGCGCGAACTACAACGACCTGCCCATCAATCGTCCCATCGTCCCCGTGCGGAATGACGACCAGGACGGCAAGATGAACATCGACGACCGGAAGGGCGACGTCAACTATGAGCCCTCCGGGATCGCCGAGATCCCGCAGGATCCGAAGTACAAGCTGCTCCGCTGGCCGGTGTCGGGGATGGAGCAGCAGATGGCGATCAAGAAGACGATGGACTTCCGCCAAGCGGGTGAGTACTACCGCTCGCTCGACGCGCAGAACAAAACCGACCTCGTGACCGCGCTCTCGAACGACCTGCGCCACGTCACGAACACGACGAACGAGTACACGATGCTCTCGTACTTCTACAAGGCCGACGCCGAGTACGGGACGCGTCTTGCCCAGGCACTCCATGCCGACCTCGGACGCGTGCAGGCGCAGGCCGCAAAGCTGGTCGAGAACTGATGCGCATCGCCCTGGCCGCGCTCGCCGCGGCCCTCTCATTCACCCTCGCGCCGGCCGCAGATGCGGCCGGCGCCCCCTCCCGCGCAGCCGTCGTCGACGCGCACCGCTACGACGCCGAATGGTTCGCCGCCGCGCGCGCCGGGCGCACCGACATCCTGCAAGCGCTGCACGCCGCACACTACCCGCTCGAGACGCGCACCCCGGAAGGCTACACGGCGCTGATCCTCGCGGCCTACGACGGCCATCCCGCCGCGCTGCACTATCTCTTAGCGGCCGGGGCGAACCCGTGCGCCGCCGACCGCAACGGCAACACCGCACTGATGGGCGCGCTCTTCAAGGGCGAAACCGCGATCGCGCGGACCCTGATGCGGACCGACTGCAAGATCGACCAGACCAACAATGCGGGCGAGACCGCGCTTTCCTTCGCGGCGCTCTTCGGACGGCTGCATCTGCTGCACGACCTCGTCGCGCGCGGCGCGGACCCCAATCACATCGACGCCCGCGGCGGTACCGCGCTGCGGATGGCGCTCGCGCAGGGGAATACCCCTGCTGCCGTTGCGCTCCGGCAGGTCGGCGCGACTCGCTGAACGAGCGCGAGGATTCGGCGTCACGAAAGACGCATCCACGACCCTTCCGAGCGACACGAGGAAGGTTCTTTGCAGCAGTCCACCACCCGGCGACGTCCGTTTACGCTCTCGCACCTGCGCTGGATCGTCCTGGGCGCGGACTCGCTGCTGCTCGCGCTCAGCTACGGCGATCGCGCCGCACTGGGCCTCGCCGCGCCGTACGTCCTCAAAGAGTTCCATTTCAACGCCGCGCTCTGGGGCTTGATCGTCGCGGCGTTCTCGTTCGGCTACGCGCCGTTCTGTTTCGTCGGCGGCTACTTCTCCGACCGCTTCGGCCCGCGGAACATCATGGCAACCGCGGTCGCGTGGTGGTCCGCGTTCACGGCCGCCACCGCCGCGGGGTTCAGCTTCGTGAGCTTCCTCGTGATCCGGCTGCTGTTCGGCTTCGGCGAAGGGCCGCAGGGATCGGTCACCGCGAAGCTCGTCGGGAGCTGGTTCCCGCAGCGCGAGGTCGGCCTCGCGGTAGGGATCTCGAACGGCGCGATGCCGCTGGGCGGGGCGATCGCGACGCCGCTGATCACCTGGCTGATCGTCGCGCACGGCGGCGACTGGCGCTTGGCGTTTCTCGTGCTCGGCGCACTCGGCGTCGCGTTCACGCTGCTCTGGTACGTGGTCGCGCGCGACTCGCCCGAGACGCATCCGTGGATGAGCGCGCGTGAGCTGCAGGCGATCAACAGCGGTGCACTCGCGCGGCGTCCCGCGCTGCTGACGGATCAGACCGCGCCGCCCGTCGCGTTCTATCTGCGCCAGCCGATCGTATGGTGCACCGCGATCGCGTTCTTCGGCTTTTCGTGGGTGCTCTTCACCTTCATCGGCTGGTTCCCGCTCTACATGGTGCAGGCGCAGCACATCGATCTCAAGAGCATCGCGGTCAGCGCGATGATCCCGTGGATCGTCGGGACCGCCGGCGTTCTGGTCGGCGGGATCGTCGGCGACGCGCTCGCCAAACGGACCGGAAAGCCGGCCGCGGTGCGCAAGTGGATGATCGTCGTCTGCCTGCTCGGCGTCGGGATCGCGTTCGCGCCGAGCGCGATGGTTCGCTCGGCGAACGGGGCCGTCGCGCTGATGTCGATCTGCCTGTTTCTGATGTACCTGACCAACGCGCAGTACTGGGCGCTGCTGGCCGACGTCATCCCCACCTCGCGCCTCGGCGGCGTCGGCGGCTTCGTCCACTTCGTCGCGAACATCGCGGGGTTCATCGCTCCCGCCGCAACCGGCGCGTTCGTCAACGCGACGCACGACTGGACGATGGGCTTCGTCGTCGGGGGAGCCGTCGTCGTCGCCAGCGCCCTCTCGATGGCGTGCTTCGGGAAGCTCGACATCCCGCGTCACGAAGCGCCGGTCCTGGAGACCGCGCTGGCGGGGTAGGGAATCGCTCCGCGGCCGCGGTACGCATCGCATCGACGACCTTGATTCCAGGAGGTCCCATGAGCGAGCTTTCGCGCGGCGCGTTCTTCCACGTCAGTGCGGCCGCGGGTGCGGCGGCGAGCCTAGCCGCCGCCCCGCTCGAAGCCGCGGCGGCGACCGGCGTTCAACTGCGGATGCGCTGGTACGGCGGCGGCGTCTACGAGCTGGCGACGGCGGACGACAAGACGATCGTCCTGGTCGACGCCTGGATCTGGAACAACACCGGCTTCACCGCCTTCGGGATTCCGAAGCCCGCCGAGCTCTCGAGCGCCTCGGCGTACGCCGCGCACCTGAAGAGCCGCAACCCCGAAGCCGTGATCGTCGCGCTCACGCACGACCACGGCGACCACATGGGCGACTACTTCGAGCTGCTCGGCGCCCTGACCGCCGCCGGGATCGACGTGAAGACCGTCGGGCAGAGCGATCTCATGCGCGTCGCGCTCCCGCCGAAGTTCAAGGCCGCGAACTTGGACAACACCAAACTCGTCCTCAACAACGGCGCGGGGATCAACATGGGCGGCTCCGCGCGCTACAAGGGCGTGCGGCTCGAGCTGGTCCCGGCGGTCCATTCGACCGCGGCGGGGTTCCCGGCGGCCGGCTTCATCATCGACCTGGGCGGAACGCGGATCTACGCCTCGGGCGACACCGACCTCTACGGTGATCTCGCGCTGGTCGGGCGGCGCTATCAGCCGGCGATCGCGATCCTCTCGACCGGGAACGGCGCGTTCACGATGGGTCCCGAGGACGCCGCGACGGCCGTGCAGATCCTCGGCGTCCCGCACGCGATCCCGGTCCACTTCGCACACAACCCGCTCGTCATCGGACCGCACTGCGGCGATCTCTTCCGCGCCGCGGTCGCGCGCGTCGCCCCGCACGCGACGGTCACCGTCCTGACGCCCGGGCAGCCGACGACGCTGACGCTCCCCGCCGTTACGGCGCTGGAGCGCGCGACGCCGAGCGCCTGACCGCGACGTGCCGGGCGAGCTCTCGCACAACGAGCGCGCCGCCGCCGCGCTGCTGCGCGGCGCACGCTGGTTCGCGCTCGCGACGGTCGATCCGCAGGACGAACCGGCGACGAGCTACGTCCCGTTCGCGCCGGTCGGCGGTGCGTTCGGGATCGTCGTGAGCGCGCTGGCCGCGCACGCGGCGCACCTCGAGGCGCGCCCGGCGGTCTCGCTGCTCGCCGTCGGCGAGGAACCCGCCTACGGCGATCCGTTCGCGCGCGCGCGGATCGCGATCGACGCGCACGCGCAGGAGACCCCGCGCGGCTCGGCCGAGGCCGACGCGATCTGGGACGCCCTCGCCGCAAGGCTCGGCGCAACCGCCGCGCTGCTGCGCACGCTGCCGGACTTTCGCGCGATCCTTCTCGTGCCGCGGCGCGCGCGTCTCGTCCTCGGTTTCGCCGCAGCGTCCGATCTGGACGCCGCGGCGCTCGAGCGTATCCTTCGCGCCGAACCCTAAACGGGCGGCGCGTTGCGCTCGGTGAAGCCGCGCTGGTGCCAGTACGGGTACGGCAGCGTCACGTCGCTGGCGGCGTCGAGCTTCGCCACCTGTTCCTTGGTGAGATTCCAGCCGATCGCGCCGAGGTTCTGACGAAGCTGCTCCTCGTTGCGCGCGCCGATGATGACGTTCGCGACCGTCGGCCGCTGGAGGAGCCAGTTGAGAGCGATCTGCGGGACGGTCTTGCCGGTCTCGGCCGCGACCTCTTCGAGCGTGTCGACGACGCGGTAGAGGTACTCGTCCTCGACCGGCGGCCCGATGTCGGCGGTCTTGTGCAGGCGGCTCACTGCGGGGACGGGCCGGTTGCGACCGATCTTCCCGGTCAGGCGGCCCCAGCCCAGCGGGCTCCAGACGACCGCGCCGACGCCCTGGTCGAGCCCGAGCTCCATCAGCTCCCACTCATAATCGCGACCGATCAGCGAGTAGTAGGTCTGGTTCGCGACGTAGCGCGGATAGCCGTAGCGGTCTGCGACGGCGAGCGACTTCATCAGATGCCAGCCCGAGAAGTTCGAGACGCCGACGTAGCGGATCTTCCCGGCGCGCACCAGATCGTCGAGCGTCGAGAGCACCTCTTCGACCGGGGTGAGCGCGTCGAACCCGTGCAGTTGGAAGAGGTCGATGTAGTCGGTGCCGAGGCGCGCGAGTGCGCCCTCGACCGCGCGGATCAGATGGAAGCGCGACGAGCCGACCTCGTTCGGCCCCGTCCCGGAACGGAAGGTCGCCTTGGTCGAGATCAGGACCTGATCGCGGCGACCGCTGATCGCGGCGCCGAGGATCTCCTCTGCGGCGCCGGCCGAGTAGATGTCGGCGCTGTCGAACATGTTCAAGCCCGCGTCGAGGCAGATGTCGACCAGCCGACGCGCCTCCTTGGCGTCCGTCTCGCCCCACGCCTTGAACAGCTCTCCTCGTCCTCCGAAGGTTCCCGTGCCGAAGCTCAAGACCGGCACGCTGAACCCGGACGCTCCTAGACGTCGATATTCCATGAACCCCCGTGACCCGAACGAAGCGCGCCCGGTGTCGCCTAGACCTCGATCTCGTCCTCGGGGAGCATCTCGACGAACGCGCGCAGCGCCGGCGAGCGCGACGCGGCGAGCCAGGCGACGCAGCGCTGGATCGTCGCCGGCGGACGGAGCGGCCGGTACGCGAGTCCGCGCACCTGCAGCGCGCGCACCGACGAGGGGACGATCGAGACGCCGATCCCCGCCGCGACCAGGCCGCACACCGTGTGGGTCTCGTTCGCCTCCTGCGCGAGCGTCGGGCTGAATCCGTGCTTGCGGCAGAGCATGATGATCTCGTCGTAGAGTCCCGAGCCTTTCGAGCGCGGCAACAGCACGAACGGTTCGTCGCGCAACGCCGCGACGTCGATCGCGTCGCGGCGCGCGAGCGCGTGCCCCTCGGGGAGTGCGACCAGCAGCGTCTCGGTCGCGATGCGGCGCGAGGCGATCGCGTTGTCGGCGACGGGGCCGCGCAGGATCCCGATGTCGACCTCGCCGCGCGCCAGCATCGCGAGCTGCTCGCGGGAGCTGTGCTCGACGAAGTGCAGGTGCACGCGCGGATAGCGCGAGCGGAACCGGTTCAACAGCGCCGGCATGATGATCAGCGGCGCGGTGTCGTAGAACCCGACCCGCAGCCTGCCGATCTCGCCGCGCCCGGCGTTGCGCGCCGTGTCGACCGCGATCTGCGCTTGCGCGAGCAGCGCGCGCGCCTCGATGAGCAGCGCTTCGCCCGCGTCGGTCAGCTCGACGCGGCGGCTGGTCCGGCGGAACAGCTGAACGCCCAGATCGCGCTCGAGCTTCTGAATCTGCAAGCTGAGCGAGGGTTGGGCAAGGTTCAACGACTCCGCGGCCCGGCCGAAGCTTTGCTGCTCCGCGACGGCGACGAACGACCGTATCGAGCGAAGATCCGGAAGCGGCGCGTGCATTGTCGATCCCTATGGATGCGATTTATACCGTTGTCTGTACAAATTGAAAAACCCTTGGTACGCTCGATCGGAGAAAGTTTATTCCAAGGCGACCCGCGGGGTGGATGGCATGCGCCTGAACCGTTTCGATCACATCAACGTCCTGACGGCGGACATCGACCGCATGAAGGACTTCCTCGTCGGCGTCCTCGGCGTCACGCCGGGATGGCGTCCCCCCTTCCGCTCGCCGGGATACTGGCTCTATCACGACGACGTCGCGATCTTCCACATCAGCGACGCGAGCAACCACGAACAGACGCACGTCGACGACATCGGCGCGGTGCAGACCGGCGCGCGCGCGTCGGTCGATCACCTCGCGTTCCGTTGCGAAGGCTATCGCGCGACGACGGAGCGCTTGCGCGCGCTCGCGATCGCGTTCCACGAAGAGGACGTGCCGTACGCCGACGACCGCCAGGTTTTCGTCGACGGCCCCGACGCGATCACCCTCGAGTTGCTCTTCACCGCGGCGGACGTCCTCACGGGAGGCGGCGCGCCGCTCCCCGTCAAGGCGCGCGCCTGATGAGTTTGCGGCGACACCACGCCTACTTCTCTCCCCCCCACGGCGCGGAGGCCGCCGAGACCGCCGCCGCACCGAGCGCGAACCGCTGGGTGCAGGCGGCGCTCGGCGTCGTCTGCATGTTCATGATCGCGAACCTGCAGTTCGGCTGGACGGTCTTCGTCAACCCGCTGAGCGAGCGGATGCACTGGTCGATCGCCGCGATCCAAGTCTCGTTCACGATCTTCGTCCTGGTCGAGACGTGGCTCGTCCCGTTCGAGGCGGCACTCGTCGACAAGTGGGGTCCGCGCGTGATGGTCGTCGGCGGCGGGCTCTTCTCCGGCCTGGGCTGGGTCTGCAACGGGCAGATCCACTCGCTCGCCGGGCTTTACGCGGGCGGCGCGCTCGCCGGGATCGGCGCCGGGATGATCTACGGGACGTGCGTCCCCAACGCCGTGAAGTGGTTCTCGAAGCACCGCGGCCTCGCGGCGGGGATCACCGTCGCCGGCTTCGGCGCCGGCGCCGCGGTCACCGTGATGCCGCTGGTCTTCATGATCCAGCACGTCGGACCGTTCCCCACGTTCACGTTCTTCGGGATCGTCCAGGGCGCGGTGATCGTCTTCTGCGGCCTCTTCCTCGTCAGCCCGCCGCGCAACGCCGTCGTGCAGCGCAACGACGAGAGCCGCTGCCTGCAGGGCACACGCGACATGACGCTCGGCCAGACGCTGGGCTCGCCGGTCTTCTGGGTGATGTACGTGATGTTCACGCTCGTCGCGGCCAGCGGTCTGATGGCCGTCGCGCAGCTCGCGCCGATCGCGAAGGCGTTCCACATCGGAAAGGCGCCGATCCATCTCCTCGGCCTGTGGACCGTTCCGGCGCTGCTGCTCACGCTCCAGCTCAACAACATCGTCGGCGGGATCGCGCGCCCGCTCTTGGGCTGGATCTCCGACTACGTCGGGCGCGAGAAGACGCTCTGCGTCGCCTTCGTCGCCGAAGGGATCGGGGTGTGGGCGTTCAGCAAATACGGCCACACCCCGGTCTCGTTCATCCTGCTCGCCGCCGTCGTCTTCTTCGCCTGGGGCGAGATCTACAGCATCTTCCCGTCCCTCATGCGCGACCACTTCGGGCAGCGCTACGCCGCGACGAACTACGGCGCGCTCTACACCGCCAAGGGCATCGGCTCGCTGCTGGTGCCGATCTCGGGGATCATCGCCGCGTCGAGCGGCGGCTGGTCCGCGGCCCTCTACCTCGCCGCGGCGATGAACATCGTCGCCGCGATCCTCGCGGCCGTCCTGTGGCCGCTGCGCGTGCGCGAGATCTCGCACACGCGGGTCGAAGACCCGGCGACCGCCGTCGCCACCGCCTACCCGTCCGCCTAACCGAAGGAGACCGCCCTCTCATGACCGCTACCGCCGCCCCCGCACCGTCGTCGTCCGCGATCCCGCGCACCATGCGCGCGGCGGTCCTCGTCGCACCGGGTGAGTTCCGCATCGTCGAGAAGCGCGTCCCCGAGCCCGGTCCGGGTCAGGTGCTGGTGAAGGTCGCGATGTGCGGCACCTGCGGCACCGACCTGAAGATCATGCACCACCCGTTCCCCGGCCAGCCGCCGTTCGGCGAGTTCACGCCGGGCCACGAATGGGCCGGCACCGTCGTCGCGCTCGGCGACACGGTCGATGAGTTCAAGGTCGGCGACCGCGTCGGGATCGAGGCGCACAGCGGGTGCATGCGCTGCGACAACTGCATCATGGGGATGTACACGGCGTGCCTGAACTACGGCAACGTCGCGAAGGGACACCGCACCAGCGGGTTCACGGTCGACGGCGGGTTCGCCGAGTACGTCGTGCACCACATCAACGCGCTCTACAAACTCCCGGACAACGTCAGCTTCGAGGACGCCGTGCTCGTCACGACGGCGGGGACGGGGCTCTACGGGATCGACGAAGCGGGCGGCTTCATCGCCGGCGACGACATCGCGATCGTCGGCCCCGGGCCCGTCGGCCTGATGACGGTGCAGCTCTGCAAGGCGCTCGGTGCCGGGCAGACGATCCTGATCGGGACGCGCGACGACCGGCTCGCGTACGGGACGAAGTTCGGCGCCGACGCGGTCGTCAACGCGCGCTCGGAAGACGCGGTCGCGGCGGTCCGCCGCTTGACGAACGGCCTGGGCGTCGACATGGTGATCGAAGCCTCGGGCGCGATGGACGCGCCCCAGCAGGCGGTCGAGATGGTCAAGCTCGGCGGGAAGATCCTCTTCCTCGCCTTCTACAAAGACAAGGTCACGTTCGATCTGAGCCGCGCGATCCGCTCCGACGTCACGCTGCACACGACGCGCGGCGAGGGCGGAAACAACGTCAAGCGCGCGCTCGCGATGGCGAAGCAGGGTCTCCTGCACGGACGTGAGCTCGTCACGCACAAGTTCGCGCTCGACGACATCCAGGAAGGCTTCCGCGTCGTGCGCGAGCGCGAGGGCGACCCGATCAAGGCAGTCTTCGTTCCCTAGCGGCTCGCCGAGCCGAGAGAACGCGCACGCCCCGGTGTCGTTGGACACCGGGGCGTGCGTGCGTTCGGGGTTAGTGGTGGTGGTACTGGCCCTGGCCGTGCCACTGGCCGTGGCCGTCACGATAGCGGCCGCCGTGGCCGCGGTATTCCTGGGCGACGCGCTGGCTCACGTAGACGCGGCGACCGCCGTGCTGGTAGTACGGACGGTTGTTCGCATCGTAGAGCAAGCCGCCGACGATCGCGGCCGCACCGGCGACGATCGCGGCGGTCGACGCCTCGTCCGCCGCCGCGGGCCGCGGCAGCGTGAACGTGGCGGCGATGAGCGCCATACCGGCGACGCCGGCGAGTCGGAGCAACGAGGGAGTAATCATGACGGTTGGCTCCTACCCAGGACAGCTCGCTTTTCTGCTCAGCGAATTCCCAGGTTAGCACCCAACCTGGCCTTCCCCGTACCGTAGGCCTTTCGGGCAATGGCGCGGCACCCGCAGGCTCTACCGGCAAGGCGGCCGGCCGGGCGATCCTGGAGGCGCATGGATGAACGCCGACACCTTGCGGTTTTGGACGGGCTTCGAGGCCTGGCGATCTTGCTCGTCATGCTGCCGCACCTCGCGATCGCGAACGCCTTTCCGGGACCGTCGTGGGCGGCCGACGCGGCGTTTCGCTTCGCGCACGGCGTCGAGATCTTCTTCGTGCTCTCGGGGTTCTGCCTCGCCTATCCGATCATGGTTCAGCTGCACACACACGGTGAAGCGTCGCTCTCGCTGACGAACTTCTTCTTCAACCGCGTCTGGCGCATCGTCCCGCTCTACCTGCTCGCGACGGCATTCACGATCGTGATCGCCGCCACGCTCGTGCACGGGAACGGACGCGCGATCGTCGCGGTCCCGCCGAACGCATGGAGCGCGATCGCGCCGCTGTTCCTGCTCGATCGCGGCGTCGACTTCGCGAACCCGACGTTCTGGTCGGTCCCCGTTCAGGTCCGCTGGTACCTCGCGTTCCCGCTCCTGATGAAGCTGTGGCTGCGCGCTCCGCGCCTCTTCGTCACGCTGACGGTGCTCGCGTGGCTCGCCTATCTCGCCACGCGCGTGCGCACGATCGACGGCGGCGTCGTCCCGCTCTTCATGCTGGGGATCATCGCCGCCGATCTGTTCGTGCGGCGCGATCGGCGCACGCGCTGGGCGCTGCTCCTGCTCGTCCCGTCGCTCGCGCTCGGACTCGCGGGCGATCACGTCGCTTGGGTTCCGAATCCGCACGGACGCGACGAGTACTGGACCGCGCAGCCGACCACGATCGGATGGCAGCTCAGCGCGTTCTTCCTGATCCTCACCGCGACCACGACACCGTGGGTCGGACGCCTCTTCACGTTCGCGCCGCTGCGCATCCTGGGCATCGCGTCGTTCAGTCTCTATCTGACGCACGAGGCGGTGATCGCGGCGATCGTGTCGGACCCCGTCCCCGCCGCCGGCGTGGTGGCGCTGGCCGCGTGCCTCGCCGTCGGGCTGCTGGCGTTCGCGCTCCTCGAGCGCCCGCTGACGGATCGCATGCTGCGGCGCCGCCTGCGCGATCTCGTCGTTCCGCGACTCGAGCCGCTCTTCACCGCGCTCGCCGTACCGGCGACGACGTGGTTTCAGTCACAACGTTACGGCGCGCCCGATCCCGTCGACGAGGGCAGCGCCTTGCGGCGCAAGCTCGCGCCGCTTCCGGCGTCCTCGCCGGAGCGCCGCGCCGGATAAACGTCGCACCCCCTGACGAGCATCGCACTGCAACGAATGGATGATGCGCTGCGGTCTTAACCTCGTCTTACGCTCAAGGAGATCGCCACCATGCCGCGGGCCGGCGCGGGCCGGCGTGCATCATGATGAATAGATCTTTTCACGCTCTCGCCGCGATCGCGGGACTGGCCGCGCTGACCGCCCAGTCCCCCGCGCCCGCCCCGACCGACGAAGCCGCGCAGCTCTTCGCTCGCAGCGGAGCGCAGGTGGCGAACCTCAAGTCCTATACCTCCGCGCTGCACGTCGACTTCGGCCTGCGCACGTTTCCGTACCTGAAGTTCCACGTCGAAGGCGACACCGCGTTCGTCCGGCCCGACGACTTCTCGGTGCACTTCAAGCACGTGCCGTGGTTCGCGAAGGGCTTCGAACACATCAAGATGGACGCGATCGAGCCGCAGAACTGGCCGCAGCGCTACATCGTCGACAGCGTCACACACCAAGGCGACCGAACGGTCATCGAGATGCGCGACAAGATCGCGGGGAACGTCAAGAACGTCCGCGCGGAGTTCGACGCGAGCGGTCTGCGCCGCGTCGAGTGGTCGTACACCAACGGCGGGCGCATCACCGTCGACCTCAACCCGGTCAACGTCGACGGCGTGTTCGTCCCGGCGAGCGAGAGCGCGGACATTCGCGTCCCCGGCTACCACGTCGAGGCGCACGCGACGTTCACCGACTACGCGGTCGTCAAGGACTCCCGCCCGAGCGGCGGCGAGACGGCTTCGAACTCGACCGCGCCGTAGCGCTTGACGCGATTCGGCGCGACCCAGCGGTAGACGAGCGGGACGATCACGAGCGTGAGCGCGAGCGAGCTGAGCAGGCCGCCGATCACGACGATCCCGAGGCTGCGGCGGACCGCGGCGCCCGGTTCGAGCGCGAGCGCGACGGGGAGCATCCCGGCGACCATCGCGAACGTCGTCATGACGATCGGCCGGAAGCGCGTGCGCGCGCTCTCGACGATCGCCTCGAGTTTCCCGCGTCCGCGCCGCCGCAGCGTGTTCGCGTAGTCGACGAGCAGGATCGCGTTCTTCGTCACGAGGCCGACGAGCAGGATCGCGCCGATCAGCGAGTAGAGGTTGAGCGACTGCCGCGTGAGCGCGAGCGAGACGAGCGCGCCGATCGCCGCGGGCGGGATCGCGACGACGATGATCAGCGGCGAGCGGAAATCGTTGTAGAGCGCGATCATCAGCAGATAGACGAGCACGAACGAGGCCAGTAGCGATCCGCCCAGGAGGCGCAGCGTCTGGTCCATCATGTCGGAGCTGCTGTTCGCCGAGGTCGCGACGGAGACGGCCGCCGGCAGGTTCGCGTGCGCGAGGCGTGCGCGGAAGTCGCGCAGCACGTTCGAGAGCTGCGCCGAGGGCTCGAGGTTCGCCGAGACGTGAACGACGTTCTGCCGGTCCTCGCGCGTGAGGAGGTTCGGCGTCGGAAGATAGCGCAGGTGCGCGACGTCGCCGACGTGGGCGATCCCGCCGCCGTTCGTGCGGATCGGCGTCTCCAGCACGCCCTCGAGCGAGCCCTGGTCGCGGCGCGGGTAGATCACGTCGATCTGCACCAGGCCGTCGGGCGTCGTGATCTGCGAGGCGACGGCGCCGCCGAACGCCGCCCGGATCGCCGTCGAGGCGGCGCCGATGCTCACGTCCATCGTGCGCGCGAGATCGCGGTCGAAGACGACCTCGACCTGCGGCGAGACGTTCGTCGCGCTGTTGACGACGTCGCGCGCGCCGGGGGTCGCGCGCAGCACCGCGGCGACGCGATCGGCGTACGGACCCGGCTCGCTGCCGTCGGAGGTCGTCACGAGCAGGTCGATCGGCTGCGCCGCGCCGCCCGTTTGCGAGGTCGCCTGATAGACGACCGCCGCCGCCTCGTGCGCGCGGCTCGCGGCGAGCCGTCGCACGCGCGCGACGACGCCGTCGACGGACGCGCCGGGCTTGAGGTAGAGGTGGATCTCGCCGGTGTTTCCGGCCTGCACGAAGCCGCCGAACGGCGCGTAGTAGCCGCCGAAGCTCGACTCGACCGACTCGAAATCGTGCCAGCGGTTCAGCTCGCGGTCGAGCGGCGCGAGAAGGCGGCGCGTCTCTTCGAGCGGCGTCCCGGGCGGGAACGTGAACTGCGCGAAGACCTCGCCCTGATCACCCGCCGGGATGTAATCTTCGCCGACGACGCCGAGCGGGATCAGCGCGAACGCACCGGCGAGCAGGAGCAGCGTCCCCGCGATCCACGGCCTCGGCCGGCGGAACGCTCCGATCAGGACGCGCCGCACGTACCAGTGCCGCACCGCATCGAACCCGCGGTTGAACGTCTCGATCACGGGCCACGGACGCCATGGTGAACGCATCGACCACAGACCCGCGAGCGCCGGGGTGACGGTGAACGAGACGAACAGCGAGGTGACCGTCGCGACCGCGACGACGATCCCGAACTCCGAGAGCTGACGGCCGACCGGTCCGCTCAAAAACGCGATCGGGAGGAAGACGACGACGTCGACCAGCGTGATCACGATCGCCGCGTTGCCGATCTCGCCGCGTCCGCGCAGCGCCGCGACGATCGGCGACTCGCCGGCGCGGTGGTGGCGCTCGATGTTCTCGAGGACGACCGTCGAGTCGTCGACGAGGGTCCCGACGACGAGCGACATCCCGAGCAGCGAGATCACGTCGAGCGTGAGCCCGAGCGCGCGCATCGCGATCAGCGTGACGCACAGCGAGGTCGGGATCGCGATCAGCACGACGACCGCGTTGCGCCACGACCGCAGGAAGAACAGCATCACCAGCGCGACGAGGGCGATCCCCTCGACCAGCGTGCGCACGACGCCGTCGACCTGCTCGGAGGAGAACGTCGCCGAGAGGTGGTCGACGCGAAAATGCACGTCGGGGAACTGGCGCTGATAGTCGGCGAGCTGCGAGGCGACGGTCCGCGCGACCGTGATCTCCGAGGCGTCGTCGAACTTGTGGATGTCCATCCCGACGCCCGGCTCGCCGTCCAGCGAGTTGTAGACGCGTACCGGCGTCGAGCCGTATTCGACCCGCGCGAAGTCGCCGATCGTGCGGTTCGCGGAGACCGTCGACCAGGGCGAGAGCACACCGACCGCATGACCCGTCGCGAGCGCGGCGCCGGCACTCAAACCGGAAGAAAGCTGCGGCGCCGGCCCCGTCGGCACCGGATTCGTCGAGGGGATCGCGGGCGCGGGAACCGCGAGGCGTTCGCCGCTCGTCGCCGCGGACCCGGCGCTCGAGAGGGTCTGCGCGGCCGGCGGGACCGGCGCGGCGGCGACCGGCGCGGGCATCGTCGCGTTCTGCACCTGCGCGAGGCCGCTGGGCTGCAGCGCCCCGGCCATCGCGTTCGCGGGCGCCTCGGCCGACGAGCTGGGCGCCTGCGCGTTCATCGCGCTCGCATTCGGCGTGACGCGAATCGGCAGCGCGGCGATCATGGGCGGGGTCGGCAAGTCGCCGCGGACGTCGATCTGCGTCTCCTTCTTCCCGTAGACGATCCCGCCCGGTGCGCGCACGTTGTTGCTCTGGATCGTCGCGATGACGTCGTTGAGCGTGAGGTTCGCCGCACTCAGGAGCGCGGGATCGACGACGACGTTGTACGCCGCTTGCGGCAGACCGCGCACCGCGGCGTCGGCGACGCCGTCGGTGTTCTCGATCGCCGGCATGATCTGCGCGTTCGCGAGCTGCGCGAGGCGTTCGGGCGAGAGCGTGCGCGAGGTGAGCGCGAGCGCCATCACCGCGCCTTGGCTCGGGTTCGCGATGCGGATGTAGGGCGCAAGCAGATCGCTCGGCAGCTGCGAGCCGGCCGCGGCGACCGAACGCTGCACCCACGACAGATCGCCGTTCGGATCGCTGCCGAGGCGGAACGTGCAGGTGATCGTCGCCTGACCGGCCTGGATCGTCGAATCCATGTGCTCCAGGCCCGGACCGCCAGCGATCTCGTTCTCGAGCGGCGCGACGATGTTGTCGCGAATGAACGTCGTCGAGCCGCCGGCGTAGGCCAGCTCGACCATGATCGCCGGCGCGGCAGTGTTCGGCAGCGCCTGCACGACGAGGCTGCGCCCGGCGACGATCCCGCCCAGCAGCATGAGCGCGACGAAGACGAAGATCAACGTCGGACGGTTGACGACCAGTCGCGTGAGCGCCATCAGTTCGGCACCACGTCGCCGTCCGCGACGCCGGATTGGCCGTCCTCGACGATGCGCTCGCCGGCGGAGACGCCGTCGACGATCGCCGCGTCGCCGTCGCTCGCGAGCGTGCGCACCGCGATGCGCCGCGCTTTCCCATCGCGCACCGCGAAGATCGCGTCGTTCGTCACGTCGGCGTATGCCGAGACCGGGATGCGCGGACCGCCGACCGGTGCAAGGGCGATCCGCGCGGTGACCGGGATCCCGGCGCGCCAGCGCAGATCGCGATTCGGGATGCGCACCTTGACGACGAAGTTGGTCGTTCCGGGGGTGAGCTGGTCGAGTACCGCTTCGACGACGCCCGCGGTGCGCGCGGAGCCGTCCGGCGTCTGCACGACCGCGCGCTCTCCGCCGCGCAAGCGCAGCGCCTGACTCCCCGAGGCGGAGAGCATCGCGTACATTTGGCCGTCGTCGTGCAGCGTGAAGAGCTGCCGCCCACTCGGATATTCGCCGACCGCGGCCGAGACCGCGGCGACGACGCCGTCGACCGGCGCGCGCAGCACCGTGCGCGTGAGCTGCAGGCGCGTCTGTGCGACGGCCTGCTCGGCGGCGGCGACGGCGGCGCGCGCCGCGTCGATCTGCGCCGCCTCGATCCCGGCGCGCTGCGCATCGCCGCCCTCGCCGGCGTTGCGCAGCGCCAAGGCGAGCTGCGCGTCGGCCGCGCTGACCGCCTGCCGGTCGGCAGCGACGGTGACGCGCTGCGTCTCGAGCGTCTGCGCAGGAAGATATCCTACGCGCGCGAGCCCTTCGTACCGGTGCAGATCGGTCTGCGCCTGGTCCAGCACCGCGCGCGCTTGCGCCGACGCGGCGCGCGCGACGGTCACGTTGCTGGCGTACTGCGCGACGTTCACCGACGACTGATAACGCTGCTGCTCGTAGCGCGCGCGGTTCTCCGCTGCGGTTTCTTGCGCCGCGGCGAGGGTCGTGCGCAGATCGTCGCTCTCGAGCACGGCGAGCACCTCGCCGGCGCGCACGCGCTCGCCTTCGTGGACGCGCACCTCGACGATCGGCTCGTTCAAGGCCGCCGAGACGCCGATCTCGCGGTACGGAGCGAGCACGCCGGAGATCGCGAGCGCCGGGCGGACCGCGCCGTAGCGCGCAACGACGGTCGGCACCGCCGGCACCGCAGATGGAGCCGGCGCCGCGGCGTCGGCGGAGCGGCACGCGCTCAGCGATCCCGCGGCGAGTATGGGCAGCACGCAGCGCGCCACGAGCGACTTGTACGCCATCACACTGCGAGCGTACCATCCGACGCTGAACGCATCGTGAACGGCCCTTGCCGAGGTTCAGGGAGATGTGCGCATATTCAGTGCGGAGCACCGATGCGAATATTGCTGGTAGAGGACGACACGCGCCTCGCCGCCGTCTTGCGGCAAAGCCTCATCGACCGCGGACACGTCGTCGACGCGGAAGCGAACGGGCGCGGCGGCCTCGACGTCGCGCGATCGGATTCGTACGACGCGATCGTGCTGGACGTCATGCTGCCGGGGCTCGACGGATTCTCCGTGCTGCGCACGCTGCGCGGCGAGGGAAACACGACGCCGGTTCTGATGTTGACCGCGCGTGACACGGCGCACGATGTCATCGCGGGCCTCGACGCCGGCGCCGACGACTACGTGCGAAAGCCGTTCTTTCTGGGAGAGCTGGAGGCGCGTCTGCGCGCGATCACCCGGCGTGAGGTGAGCGAAGCTCCGGCGCAGCAGCTCGTCGTCGCCGACATCGTGATGGACCTGGCCTCACGCCGCGTCCGGCGCGGGAAACGCGCAATCGTGCTCTCGCCGCGGGAGACCGCGTTCTTGGAGTTCTTCCTGCGCCGGCCGCACGCGCTGATCCGCCGCGCGGCGCTCGAAGAGGGGCTCTGGGAGAGCGACCGCGAGACGGTCTCCAATCTGATAGAAGTCTACGTGAGCCGGCTGAGGCGCAAGCTCTGCGCCGGCGGCGAGCCGAATCTGATCGAAACGGTGCGCGGGATCGGCTATCGCTTCGGCGCGGAGGTCTCGCATGATTGAGTGCGGCTCGCTCCAGCGGCGGCTGACGCTGGCGTACGCCGCCGCGCTTCTCCTGACGCTTCTCGCCGTCGCCGTCGCGGCGCGCGAGATCGTCGTGCGCAGTGAGCGCGGGGAGCTCGATGCGCGCTTGGCGCGGATCGCCGCAGCGGTCGCGCCGGTCCCCCTGCGCGAACGCGGAACGCTGCACGTCGACCCGCGCGGCGCCGACCGGATCGCACGCCTCGACGGTACCCTCGCCGAGTCGACCGTCCTGGGCAACGATGGAAAGCTCGTCTTCACGACGAGCCCCGCGCTCCCGCCCGTCCCGCGGCACGCCGCGCTCGTCCCCGAGGGCTGGCTCGCGCGCACCGCGCCGGTCGTGCGCGCGGGACGGCGCATCGGAACGGTCTTCGTCTGGCACGACTTAGGCCCCGAGCGGGGCGTCGAAGACCGCGCCACGACCGCGTTCTCGGTCGTGCTCGCGCTGCTGGCGCTCGTCGCGCTCGCCGCCGGCGCGCTCGCCGCCCGCGTCGGGCTGCGCCCCCTGCGCGCGATGACGGCGCTCGTCACCGAGATCGAAGCGCACGATCTCTCGCGCCGCATCGGTGCGCGACCGATGCCGCGCGAGATCGCCCGTCTCGCCGAGGCCTTTGACCGGATGCTCGAGCGGCTCGACGCCGCGTTCGCGCGCGAGCGCCGGTTCACCGCCGACGCCTCACACGAGCTGCGCGCGCCGCTGACCGTGATCCGCGCGACGGCCGAGTACGCGCTGCAGAGCGAGCGCGATGCGGCGGAGTACCGCCGTGCGCTGCAGGGGATCGGTTTGGAAGCGATCGAGCTCGAGCAGCTGGTCCGCGATCTGCTCGCCGCGGCGCGCGCCGACGAGACGGCGCCGCGCTTGGGCGCGAGCAGCGACCTTGGCGCGACGGCGTTCGACGTCGTCGAGGAACTGTTTCCGCTCGCGCGCGAGCGCGGCGTGTTCGTGCAGACCGCGCTGGAGGACGACGTCGAGGTGGCGCTCGAGGCACAGGCCGTCGGACGTCTCCTGCGCGCGCTCCTCGACAACGCGCTGCGGCACGCCGCGTCGCTCGTGCACGTGCGCGTCGAGGCCGATGCCGGCGAGGCGCGCGTCGTGCTCGCCGACGACGGTCCGGGCTTCAGCGCGGAGGCGCTGCAGCACGCGACGGAGCGGTTCTGGCGCGACGATCCCGCGCGCCGGCGCGGCGAGGGGACGGGTTTGGGCTTGGCGATCGCGAGCAGCCTCGCCGCCGCCGCGGGCGGTACGCTCGCGCTCCGCAACGATCCGCGCGGCGGCGCGGTGGTCTCGGTCTCGCTCCCGCTCGCGGCGCCGGCGGCCGCGCCGGCTCAGTACAGCGAGCGCACGAACGCCGTCACGACGAGCACCACCGCCGCGACGACGTAGACGCGCATCGCCGCGAGCAGCAGACGGACGCGCGGGTGCAGCTTCTTCTCTTCCACGGTTATCCTCCGATGACGTGCGGGAGCGCGACGGCGACGCCGTAGAACCCGCCGAGCAGCGAGACGGCGAGGATCGTCGCGCCGCCCAGCGCGTTGCCGCGCCAGTCGTTGACGAGTTCCCCCATCAGCGCGCGATCGTTCGCGAGCAGCAGCACGAACAGCAGCGCCGGCGCCATCAGCAGCGTCGCGATCACGTTCACGGTCAGCGTCAGCGCCAGCAGGGGCGTCCCGGGGATGAGCACGATGAGCGCCGCAAGCACGATCGAACCGATCCCGACCGCGCGGAACGCGATGCTCCCCCGCGCGCCGCCCAGCATCTCCCCGCCGGTGTACGCCGAGCTGGTCGAGATCGTCATCGCGGCGACAAGCCCCGCCTCGATCATTCCGAGCGCGAACAGGGATGCGCCGGCGTGTCCGAGGTAGGGCTGCAGCGCGCGGGCGAACTGCGCTCCGTCGCCGAGCGCGGCGACGGCGACGTGATGCGCGAAGAGCGGCGTCGTTGCAAGCGTCGCCGCGATCGCGACGACCGCCGCCAGCAGCGCGCCGAACGCGGTGTCGAAGCGCGCCCGCGGGAGGTCGGCGCGCGTGAGCCCTTTGTCGACGACGGCGCTCTGCTGAAAGAAGATCATCCACGGCGTCACGGTCGCGCCGACGTTCGCGAGGACGAGCGTCCAGAACGCCGCGTTCGGGCCGCCCGGGAGCGGGCCCCACGTCGCGAGCGCGCGGACCACCGCGTGCGTGTCGGGTTGCGCGAGGAGCGCGGCCGGGACGAACAGCACGTTCGCGCATGCCAGCGCGAGCACGACGCGCTCCCAGCGCGCGTACTTGCGCACGACGAGCGCGCCGCCGATCAGCGCGAGCGCGCCGACGATCGCCGGCGCGGGCGGGATCCCGAAGTACGACGCGCCGGCGCGGATCGCCACGAACTCGGTGATCAGCGTGAGCAGATTCCCGCCGAGCAGGTCGGCGACGGCGAAGCGGCCCCAGAAGCGCCCGAATCCGCGCGCGATCAGCTCCGCGTGCCCGAGACCCGTCGCGATCCCGATTCGCACCGTCGCCTCCTGCACGACGTACGCCATCACGAACGTGAGCAGGATGAACGGAACGAAGAACCCGATCCCGTACGTGGCGCCGGTCGTCGCGTACGAGAGCATCGACGGACCGTCGTTCTCCCCGACCATGACGAGCACGCCCGGACCGACGGCGAGCGCGAGCAGCGTCCGCAGGCCGCGGCCGCCGAAACGGCGGCGCAGCCCGCGCGCATCGAGCGCGCGAATGAACTCCTCGCTGGTCATCGTCGTGCCCGGGCCCCGCGTCAGCGGACGGCCGCGCTCGGCGGGAGCAGCTCCGTCAGCTCGAGCCCGCGCGCAAGACGCTCGCCGAAGATCGCGTCGCACTTGCCGAAGTTGCCGACCGCGCGCAGCTGGACGTCGCGCCGCACGCCGCCCATCGCCGCGACGATCGTGTCGACGAGGCGGTCCTGCTCGTCCGCCTTCATGAGACGGTAGAGGTCACCGGCCTGCACGTAATCGTCGTTGCGATCGCTCTTCTGCTCGAAGCGCCCGGTCCGGGAATCCATGATCGTGTACGAAGGCTCCTCATACCGCTTGTCCTGCACCGGCCCGCCGAAGCTGTTGGGCTCGTAGTTGTCGGCCGAGCCGCCGTTGGCGTCGAAACGCATCTGCCCGTCGCGCATGTAGTTGGCGGCCTGCGTCGCGTGCGGGCGGTTCACCGGGAGCGCGGCGTAGTTGGTTCCGATGCGGTAGCGGTGCGCGTCGGCATAGGCGAAGAGCCGCCCCTGCAGCATCTTGTCGGGCGAGAACCCGACCCCGCGCACGATCGTCGAGGGCGCGAACGCGGCCTGCTCGATGTCGGCGTGGTAGTTCTCGGGGTTGCGGTTGAGCACCATCCGGCCGACCTCGATCAGCGGATAGTCCTTGTGCGACCACGTCTTGGTAACGTCGAACGGGTCGAAGCGGTAAGTCGCCGCATCCTCGAGCGGCATGATCTGCACGAAGAGCTTCCACGAGGCGACGTCGCCGCCGTCGATCAGATCGAACAGACCCCGGCGATGGAAGTCAGGATCCGCGCCGGCGAGCCGCTGCGCTTCCTCGCGCGTCATGTTCTTCACCCCGAGCTCGGCCTTGAAGTGGTACTTCACCCAGACCGTCTTGCCTTCGCGGTTGGTCCACGAGAACGTGTGGCTCCCGTAGCCGTTCATGTACTGCCAGCCCAGCGGGATGCCGCGATCGCCCATCAGGTACGTCACCTGGTGCAGCGATTCGGGCGAGAGCGACCAGAAATCCCAGATGCGGTTCGCGTCGCGCAAGCCGCTCTGGGGGTGACGCTTCTGCGAATGGATGAAGTCCGGGAATTTGATCGCGTCGCGAATGAAGAAGATCGGCGTGTTGTTGCCGACGATGTCGTAGTTGCCTTCTTCCGTGTAGAACTTCACGGCGAAGCCGCGCGGATCGCGGTCGGTGTCGGCGTAGCCGTGTTCGCCCGCGACGGTCGAGAAGCGCGCGAGCATTTCGGTGCGCTTGCCGACGCCGTTCAGAAACGCGGCGCACGTGTATTCCGAGACGTCGCTGGTCACCTCGAAGTACCCGAACGCGCCGCCGCCCTTCGCGTGGACGATGCGTTCGGGGACGCGCTCGCGGTTGAAGTGCGCGAGCTTCTCGATGAGGTGGTGGTCGGCGAGCAGCGTCGGGCCGCCGGCGCCGGCGGTGAGCGAGTTCTGATTGTCGCCGACGGGCGCGCCGAAGTTGTCGGTCAGCGTCTTGGGGGAATGCGGTTGCTGTGAGCCGTTGCTCGAGGCCATGATGAATCTCCCGGGAGCCCAGGACGGCTTCCGTTGTGTCGGTGGGTGACGAGGGGCGCGGGTCGCGCCGAAAATCTTAGGGAGTCGAGGTTTGCCGCGGATCGGCGAGACACGAGCTGCAAGTGCCTGTGAGCGTCAGCTGCTCCTCGTCGATCCGGTGGCCGAGTTTGCTGGAAAGCTCGGCGAGCGCCCGTTTCGGAACGGCGTAGTCGACGTCCGAGACGGCGCCGCACACTTTGCAGCGGAAGTGGGCGTGACGATCTGCGATCGGCTCGTACGTCGCCGACTCCATGCCGGGGACGTGAACCTTCGCGATCAGCCCATGCTCGTGGAGCTGATTGAGGGCGCGGTGGATCGTCGCCAAACCGATCTCGGGCTGGCGCTGCTTCGCCTGGCCCAGGAGATCGTAGGCGGTGACGTGCGTCCCCACGCCGTTCCCCGCGATGATGTCGAGGATCAGCTGCTGGTTCTTCGTCAGGGTCGGGGACCCGATCGCGCCGTGTTTCATCTCTGCTCCGTGAGAACGACTCTCATTCCCAAGTGGTTGCACCGAAACCGCGCCGCCGTCGCGGGCGTTAGAGTGAGTATGATTCTCATTCTCTTGGCCGTCCTGACCGCGGTGGCCGCGTTCGCCGGCCGGGCGAGCCTCGATCCGGGCCGCCGCGTCCCGCTCGTCGTCCGCGTACCCGTGCGGAGGGGACGCTGATGGTGGCGGTAGCGGCGCCGGCGCACGATCCGCGCGCGCAGACCGTCCTCAAGGTCGTCCAGCCGGCGCTCGCCGGCCTGACCGACGGCTCCGTCTCGACGCTGGCTCCGATCTTCGCGACCGCGTTCGCGAGCCATTCGAGCCATGCGGCCTTCCTTATCGGGGCGGCGTCGGCGCTCGGCGCGGGGATCTCGATGGGGATCGCCGAGGCGCTCTCCGACGACGGGAGCCTCACCGGGCGGGGGGCCCCGCTCGCCCGCGGCGGGATCGTCGGCGGCGGAACGTTCCTGGGCGGGATCGTCCACACGCTGCCGTTCTTGATCACGAACGTGCGGCTCGCGCTCCTGGTCGCGATCCTCGTCGTCGCGGTGGAGCTCGTCACGATCGCGTGGATCCGCCATCGCTACATGCGCGCGCGGTTCGCCCTGAGCGTGGCACAAGTGGTGGGCGGCGGCGCGCTGGTTTTCGCGGCCGCCGCGGTCATCGGATCGGCGTAGAAGGCTTGCGAATCTATCCTTCGAGCAGCGCGCGCTGCTGTACCGGCAGCGCGCGTCCGTCCTTCGAGCGCCGCCCGGTGTCGACGGAGCGCTCCCAAACCGACGCCTCCCAGCCGCGATCGATACGCGGAAACGCGCGTTCGAACCCGAGCTGCACGAGCGCCTCTCGATTGTCCGTGATCGGCGTGAGACCGCGTCGAAGGAGTTCCTCGATCGCCGAGACGGTGCGAACCTTGATGCTCATGGACGGATCCCTTGCTACTCTCCGGAGGCGCGATCACTGCGGTCGTCCGCAGCGGCACGATAGGAATTCTCGATACAACGATTGCGAAACGCCGAGGGCGTGATCCCGACGAGACGCTTGAACACAGCGCCGAAATGGCTCTGGTCGGCGAAGCGGAGCTGCGCCGCGATGTCGACGATCGCGTGATGACGGTCTTCCAACATCGCCTTCGCGCGCTCGATGCGTTCGCGCAAGACATACTGGTGCGGCGGCGTTCCGGTGCCTTCGCGGAACATCCGCACGAACTGATAGGTGCTCATCCGGACCTGCCCCGCCAGCTCCTTGAGGCTCAGATCATCGTCCAGATGGTCGTGGATGTACTCCAGGCTTTGCGCCAAACGCGGACTCAAGGCTCAAATAGCCTGTACCTGCCAGGGCCGCGCGCGCACTTCGGGCGGCGTCACGCGTGACTCGAGGGAGATCCAGTACTTCGCGGGACTCTTCTGCACGACGGTGATTCGACCGGTCAGACCGAAGAATCGCGAGCTGCGATCCGCGATCACGACGCGCTGGCCGCGCTTGAGCATGAGCGGTTGGTCTTGCATGGAGGGAAACCTCGGAGTGGCAGTTACAGCTTGGCGACGAGCGCGACGGCGTCGTCAGCGAGGACGCCGCCGGCGATCTTGCGCACGTCCGCGACGATGCGGCCCGCGCACGTCCCGCCGGAGGACGCAAGGTGGGAGTGAACGATCCGGCAGATGCCGGCCGTTCCAAGACGCTCCGTTTCGGCGCCCGCTTTGCGTGCGTCGAGCAGACCGTCCGTGACCAAGACGAGCACGTCGCCGCACGCGTAGTCGAATGTGACGTGCTCGTGCTGCGCGTCGTCGATCACGCCCAGCAACGGCCCCGTCGACGAGTAGTGCGCGTGGCGCCCGTCCGGCAAGAATCGGAACCCTTCGACATGTCCCGCGGATGCGAACGTGACGACACGGCGGCGCGGATCGAGCACGGCGATCGCCGCCGCCGCGAACGCAGCCGCGCCCGAACCGCGCTGTTCGAGCAAGACCTGATTGATGCACCGCAACGTGGTACGCGGTGTGATCCCCGCGCGCAGGAGCTCGTGCAACGCCTCGGAGACGAAATCTCCGAGTGGCTCCGCGTCCGCGCCGCGACCGGAAGGATCGAGCACGGTCAAACGCGCCGCGCCGTCGTCGCCTTCGAACACGCTCACGCGGTCGCCCCCGCGACTTCGGTCGCTTGAGTTCCAAGCTTGCGTGACGGTCATCATGCCGAAACGTGCGTCGCCCCGAGCGATCTGCGTCTCGAAGCAACAAGCGTGATCAGCGGCGTAGAGCGGTCGCGAGAGCACGATCTCGATCCTCCTCCAGGATAGGAGTGCCGAGCTGATCGTACCGGGGTCGAGCGGCGCGCGTCCTCGGCGCCGTCTGCGATTCCGCCGACTTCTGTCCCAGAGTTGAGGGTTCAGCTGCGCTGAACCCGTCGCGTTCGGCCTACGGCCGATCCGCCGATGAGCGCTCCAACCGGAAGGCGTAGCCGACGCCGCGCACCGTCTGGATCAGCGTCGGTGCGCCGGGAACGTCGATCTTCGCGCGCAAATAGGAGATGTACGTTTCCACCGTCGCCGGTGTGACGTCTTTCTCCGTCCCCCACACCAGGTCGAGGAGCTGCGTGCGCGTGAACACATGTTCCGAGCGCCGCACGAACGTCAGCAGCAGATCGAACTCGCGCGTCGAGAGCTCGAGCTGGCGCGCCCCGCGGGTCGCGGTGCGCCGCCCCACGTCGATCGAGACGTCCGCGTAGGAGACGATCTCGCGTACCTCCATCCGCGGCCGCCGCAGCGCCGCGTGGATCCGCGCGACCAGCTCCTCCAGCTCGAAAGGCTTGGCGATGTAGTCGTCCGCGCCGCGGGTCAACGCCGAAACCTTGTCGGCGGTGTGGGCCTTCCCCGTGAGCATGAGGATCGGGATGTCGGTCACGCGGCGCAACGCCGGGATCAGCGACATCCCGTCGATTCCGGGCAGCATCACGTCCAGGACGAGCGCCTCGGGCGTCCACTCCTGAAGGAGCTCGATCGCGGTGCGCCCGTCCGGGGCGGACCGCACGTCGAACCCGGCATTTCCCAGGCCGTACTCCAGCAGCTCGCGCACGTCGTTTTCGTCGTCGATCACGAGCACGCGTGGAAATGCCGCGTTCATGGAAATAGTATACCGCGGGGTACCGCGCGGCGGGCTGTCTCCAGCGCGGCTGGGGAATCCCTCACCGCGTCCCAAGCATACCTGGGTACACTCGACGCATGACAACCAGGTGTCCGAAGATCCTGGTCGTCGACGATGAGAACGGGATCGGCGATCTCCTCGAGTATGGACTGGGGAGCGCCGGCTTTCGCGTCACGATCGCGGCGGACGGCAACTCGGCCCTCGAAGCAACCCGGCAGTGGACCCCGGACGCGATTCTGCTCGACGTCACGCTTCCGGACGTCGACGGCTTCACGCTCTTTCCGCGGCTGCGCAAACTCACGGCAAGTCCCATCATCTTCGTGACCGCGAAGGCCGAAGCGGAGGAACGAGCGACGGGGATGCGCTTGGGCGCGTTCCATTTCGTCACCAAGCCCTTCGATCTCGACGATTTGATCGGTTGCTTGCGCGCGGCGCTTCGGCAACCGTAGCGCGTACCGGAATTCTCGCGCGAGGCTGAGAACCTCTTTCGTTGGCCGCGCCGACGTCTCGCACGGCAGCTCGGCAGGGGAGACGAAGAGATGGGCGGCGGCTTCGAATCACGCCTCGCGCGCACGTACGGAATCCAGATCTCGCTTGCGCTGGTGCTCGTCACCGTCGTGTTCGGCTTTGCCGCCTACGTGCTGCAGATCCAGGCGCTCTCCGGGCGCTGCGCGGAAGCGTTGCGCGCGATCGAACCGCGCGGAGCTCCGACCCACGCGCTGAACGCGGCGGACGCGACGGCGCTGCTCGGCGGCATCATGTCGCACACGTACTACCGCGGCCTGGAGGTCGGGCTGCTCTCGGGCAGCTCCCGGTACGAAGGACGTTGGGGCGAGCCGCCGTGGCCGACGTCCGGCGCGAGCTACACCTGGCGTGAGCTCGCACGGCGCATCGCCGATCCCACGCCGCCGCTCTCCGGCCAGGCAACCGGCGTGCCGTATACGATCCATGTCGAGCCGCGCAGCGCCGGCCCCGTGCTGATCCGCACGCGGCCCATCGAGCGGATCGTGGGCTCGATGGCCCTGCTCGCCGGCTTCAGCCCCGCGCGCGCCGCGTTCGGCGACGCCGAGCTCACCGTCGACCCGACGACCGTCACGCTGTTCGAGATTACCGTGCGCACGCTGCTGGTGGTCATCCTCGTCAGCGTGATCTCGGTCGTGCTCGCGCACGGGCTCGCGCACGGGATGGCGCTGCAAGCGCTGCGCCCGCTCGCGCTCCTCCTCGAATCGCTCGAGGCCCGCGCCGCCGGCGACCTGCTCTCGCGCCCGCTGCCGATCGAGCGCGAGGACGAGCTGGGCCGCGTCATCGCCGCATACAACGAGGCGACCCAGATGACGGCACGCGCCTTCGCCGAACGCGACGCCGCGGAGGCCCAGACGCATCGCTTCATCGCCGACGCCGGCCACCAACTGCGCACGCCGCTGACGGTGTTGCGCGGGTTCGTCGGGATCTTGCGCAAGGGACAGCTGCGTCACCCCGATGATGCACCCAAGCTGCTCGAAAAAGCAGAGCGCCAGATCGCACTGATGGGCGCGCTCATCGAGCGGCTGACCTTGCTGGAGAACTGGCACGCCGGAGAGCCCCCGGCCGGTGCGCTCGCCGACATCAGCGCTCTCGTCGCCGATGTCGTCGGCGCGATCGCGGCGGCGAACCCCGAGCGAGAAGTTCGTATCACGACCGATCCCGCAGCCTTCGCAAAAGTCGATGTCGAAGAGTTGACGTACGCGATCACCAATCTGGTCGCGAACGCGCTCAAATACGGATACGACGGCGCGGTCGACGTCGCGGTGCATGCCGGCGAAACGTCGGTTACGATCGCGGTCGTCGATCACGGCAAGGGAATCGCACCGGAGGAGTTGCCGCACATCTTCGACCGCTTCTACCGCGGCGCGCGGCGCGACGTCCCAGGTTCCGGACTCGGACTTTCGATCGCAAAGCTCGCCGTCGAGCGCGCGCGCGGCACGCTGAGCGCGGAAAACGAAGCAGGCGCCGGCGCGCGCTTCACGATCACGCTGCCACGCGAACACAGCAAGGCGACACGAGCAAACGGCACGCAGCCGTCGCAACCTTTCGACGCCTAAAAGCGTCGCGCGCACGTTTCGGCGACACGATCACGGGAAACGTGCAGGACGATTCCTGTTCGGACTCACTCCGACGCAACCGCACGATGGAACAGTTTGGTTGACATTATCGTTTGGTGAAGAGTCGAATTGAATTGCCGAACTCGCGACGTTGAAAAGCAGGATGCAGCAGAACCCGCAGGGTGCGTGTTACACCCCTCGTGATCCGCTGCGACGGACTTCCGTCGCGACGACCGAGGAGATCCATCAGCGATGAACCAGATCGACGGTCGCCCCGCTGCGGTAGCTGCGCGATCCGAGCTCAAGTCCGGTGTCGACGCGCGCAAGCGCCAGCGCCGGCTCGCGACGCTTCTTGCGGCCGCCCGTGCAAAACAGCACGACGGTGATCATTCAGAAAATTAGGAGAATCTCTACAACATGAAACGACTGAGCACCGCCATCATGGCGGCATTGCTCTCGGCGGGAGCCTTGACGGCAACCGTCGACGCTCAGACGTCGGCGTCTCCCCCTCCCGATTTCGGCACGCCTCCGTCGGGCGAAGTGCCGATTCTGTTCAACGATACCCATGTCTATTCGAAGCCTGACGCGCTGCGTTCGGGTCGTCTTCTCGCCGCGCTCGTCCGTGGCGGCTCCGTTCTGATCCCGCTGCGATCGATGTTCGAGCAGATGGGTGCGACGGTGTCGTACGATCCGAGCTCGCGCACCGCGGACGTCTCGAAGCCCGGAGCCGACGTCAAGGTGACGGTAGGCAGCAGTGAAGTCGTCATCAACGGCGAGAGCCGTCCGCTCGACGTCGCTCCGATCATGTATCACGGATCCGTGATGGTCCCCGTGCGCGTGATCTCGGAAGGCATGGGCGCCTACGTGCAGTGGGTTCCCGATCGCCGCGTCGTCGTCGTACGCTACGTCGCCGCGCCGGTTCCGACGCCGCCGCCCGCTCCCACCGAAGCGCCGACGCCGGTGCCGACCGCACCTCCGACCGTCGCTCCGACCCCCGTTCCGACGCCCAAGCCGAAGCACCGTCAGCAAGAGGCCTTCGTCGTCGGTGATTACCTGTTCTCGAACCGCGTTCAGAACGCGTTCCAGTCGGGGATGACGCACGGTCACGCCTCGTACTCCGGCCGCGTCGGTTCGGAGTTCAAGATCGGCCACACGCAGATGATGGTCGAAGGCGACGCGACGGGCTACAGCTACGACACGCGTACGGGCCCCGTGACCAACGTCGGTGGTTCGGGCCAGACGTTCGTCAACGGCTTCAGCGCGTACGACCGTGAGATCGACGCACGCCTCGGCGTTCAGGTCCTCAAGCCGCGGATCTACGTCGCGGCGAGCTATCTGTGGCGCAACGACAACTACGGTCAGTACAACTACCCGACCCAGCGCGGCTGGGGCGCCGGCATCGAGAAGCTGCCGGATCTCGATCGTCCGCTCTCGCTCTTTGGTAGCTACTACTACTATCCGAACGTGCAGGGTCTGCTCGCCAACCCGATCGGCCCCGACAACTACCTGACGTACCGCGTTTCGAAGTACCAGGCGGGCGTTGCCTACAGCGTCCCGGCGGCGAAGAAGTTCGGCGGCTTCCTCGAAGGCGGCTGGCAGGGCGAACGCGACACGAGCAAGTTCCTCGCACCGACCGACTACCAGCACGACGGCTGGTTCGGCGGCGTCGGGATCAAGTTCTGATCGCGATCACCCGCTGAGCGCGTGATACCAGAAGGCCGCACGGCATGACGCCGTGCGGCCTTCGCATTTCGAAATCGGAACGAAGCAGCCGCGCCCCCCCGCGCGACTGCTTCGTTCGTCCTTGTCAGACGCGCTTCTCGGACCCGAGGCGAACCGCGTCTCCGACGAAAATCCGCACCGAATCTTTGGCGACCGCCCGCAAGATCGTTCGATCTTAGATTCTTGCGCCCGAGATTGTCAACTCCGGGTCCCGGTACGGTGCTCTTCGCGCGCTCTTTCGCGCATCTCGCGCGCCGATATCGACCTTTCGCGTCGGCCGGGCCGCCATTCCGGCCCGCCCGCGGTACGGTTCGTGCACCTGCTCGACCGCCGAACGGCGCTCGCTTGCACGATTCCGCACGAGGAGATCCGATGTCCGTGGCAACCGCCCTGGCCGACCGCCTCCCCACTTCGGCCCCCGTCAGCGCACCGACCGTCGTCCGGTACGGCGTCGTCGGCGCCGGCGCGATCGGCGCCTACGTCGGCGCCTCGATCGCGCGCGCGGGCGGCGACGTGACGCTGATCGCGCGCGGCGCGCACTGCGCGGCGATGCGCGAGAACGGCGTCACCGTACGCTCGGAGCGCGGCGACTTCCAGGTGCGCTGTGACGCGACCGACGATCCCGCAAACGCCGGGCCGTTCGACTGCGTGATCGTCGCCCTCAAGGCGAACCAGATCTCGGCGATGCTGCCGAGCATCGAGCGGATGTGCCACGAGCGCACGCGCGTGATCGCGATGCAGAACGGGATTCCGTGGTGGTATTTCCAGCGGCACGGCGGCCCGCTCGAGGGTCTCTCGCTGCGCAGCGTCGACCCGGGCGGCAAGCTCGCCGCCGCGTTCGACCCCGATCGCGTCGTCGGCTGCGTGATCTATTCGTCGACCGAGCTCGAGGCGCCGGGGATCGTCCGGCACATCGAGGGGACGCGCTACGCGCTCGGACGCCCCGACGGCGTCGTCGACGGTCCGCTCGAGGAGATCTCCGCGGCGATGATCGCCGGCGGGCTCAAGGCGCCGATCGAACAGGACCTGCGCGCGCAGATCTGGGTCAAGCTGCTCGGCAATGCGGCCCTCAACCCGATCTCGGCGCTCACGCGCGGGACGCTCGGGGCGATGCTGCGCGATCCCGCGACCGAGGCGCTCGTGCGCGAGATCATGGAAGAGTGCGCGGCGATCGCGACGGCGCTCGGGATCACGCTGCCCGTGTCGATCGACAAGCGGATCGACGGAGCGCGCCGCGTCGGCGAGCACAAGACCTCGATGCTGCAGGACGTCGAGCGCGGACGCACGCTCGAGCTGGATTGCATGACCGGCGCAGTGGTCGAGCTGGGCCAGATCCTCGGGATCCCGACCCCCGCGACGCGGCACGTGCACACGCTGGCCGGTATGCTCGGCGCCTCGCTCGCCGCGGCCTGAACCCTCCGAAGCGTCTCGGCGCTCGCTCAGAACGAGAGGGTCGCCGAGGCGCGATAGAACGCCAGCCATTCGTTGATCGCCCAACCGAGCACGAGCCCCGACGCGACCGAGAACGCGACGAGATACGGGAGCACCTTGCGGCGCCCGAAACGCTCGACGAACGACGGACCGATCCCGCCCCCGATCGCGAAGCCGAGGACCATACCGACCGCATAGAAGAGCGTTCGCTCGGTCATGAGGCGGGAGGTTCCGCGCCGCGCCGCGCGTTCCTCATCCGCAGCTCGCGATCGGCGGCAGCCGCGGGTACTCCGGCCGCTCGCGAAACGCGTCCTCGAGCGCGCCCATGACCGCGAGCACGACGTCCTCGCGCCACGCGCGCGCGGCGACCTGCACACCGATCGGAAGGCCGCCGCTCCCGAGTTCGACGTCGCGCGCGGCGCGTTCGACGGCATCGACGCCCACTTTGCGCGGCTGCTCTTCGCCGGGACGCACGCGCGTTACCGGGACGACGCCGGCCGGCATCCCGAGCAGATTGAACAGCATCGAATAACTTGCCGCGGTGGAAAGCAGATAACTGCTGCCGTGCGTGAGCGCGGGGAGCGCGAGCGGCGGGCACACGATCGCGTCGAACGCGCCCGCGTCGAGCGCGGCGACGAACGCGCGGCGATACGCGGCTTGCGCTTCGATCAGCGCCCACGCCGCGGCGACGTCGCACGGACGGATCGCCTGCATCTGTTCCGCGAGCCGGCGTTGCCCCGCGAGTCGCGCACCGAGCGCGAGAGGACCCCGCACCCCGTTCGGGATCGCGACGAGCTGCAGGAGCCCCGCGACGCGCCGGTCGCGCGGCGCACGGCCGAGCCGTGCCTTCGCGCCGCGGCCGCCGTCCGCGGCGAGGATTCCGAAGAACGTCGCGATCGCCTCGCGGACGGCCGGCGGCGCGAAGCGATCGACGCGCGCTCCGCGCGCCGCGAGCGCCTCCCCCGCTTCGTGCACGGCACGGCGCACCGCGGCGCTCGCCGGGAAGAAGCCGTCATCGTCGTAGAGCGCGATCGAGAGACGCGAGACGTCGACGCCCGCGGGATCGCGCCACGTGACCGGTGCGAGGCTCGGATCGTCGCCCTCGAGGCCCGGTGCGGCAAGCACGCGCATCGCGAGCGCGAGGTCGGCGACGCTGCGCGCCATCGGGCCGGGCTGCGAGACGACTGCGATCTGCCCGAACCCGAAGCCGGCGCGCCGGGCGTCCTCGTTCGTCAACCGTCCGCTCGTCGGTTTGAGCGCGGCGATCCCGCAGGCGTGCGCCGGCGCGCGCAAGCTCCCGCCGATGTCGCTGCCGAGGCCGAGCGGCGAGCCGCAAGCAGCGATGATCGCCGCCTCGCCGCCGCTGCTTCCGCCCGGCGAGCGATCGGGATTCCACGGGTTGTTGGTGCGCCCGTAGACCGGGTTGTCGCTCTCGTTGTAGAGCAGCAGCTGCGGAACGTTCGTCTTCCCCAGCACGATCGCGCCGGCGGCGCGCAGGCGCGCGACGAGCGGGCCGTCGTCCTCGTCGACCGGCGCGCCGGGGACGCCCAGCGTCGCCGACGTCCCCGCCACGGTGAACTGCTCCTTGATCGTGACGGGGACGCCGTGCAGCGGCCCGAGGGTCGCGCCCGCGCGGCGTGCCGCGTCGGCCAGGTCGGCTTCGGCGCGCGCCTCGTCGAAGCGCGTCACGACGACGGCGTTGAGCGCCGGGTTGACCGCCTCGATCCGCGCGATGTGCGTCTCGACGACTTCGCGCGCGGAGAGCCGGCCCGCCGCGATCTCGGCGGCCCATTCGGCCGCCCCGCGGGGTTCCAGAGCGTCCTTCACGGTGAACGCGTTCGCATTCGACTGCGCCGAACCCCTCGCTCGGGTATGACAGGGGCCGAGCGTCGGCGCTTATTGCGAAGTGCTACATCCCGCGCGAGACGCTGATCGAGGGCGGGAAGCTCTCCGCGGACGACCCGACGGTCTCCTCACGGCAACCGGAATAGGCTGCGGACGATTCCGCCGACGAACACCGCGCGCGGTGCACCGCGCGCGGCGAAGACATAGCGGTCGAGCAGCGTCTCGGGACGCGGCGGCGGGAGCGTCGGATCACCATCGTCGAGCACGACGAGGTCGGCCCGCATCCCCGGCGCGATCGCGCCTGCGGCGCGGCCGCAGGCTTGGGCGCCGCCGCGAGCGGCGCCCGCGTAGAGCACCTCGCCGCACGACGCGCCCGGGGTCGGCGCGGCGACGAGCCGTCGACCGGAGACCAGACGTTGACCGTACTCGAGCCACCGCAGCTCTTCCGTCGGCGCGAGCGTGACGTTGCTGTCGGAACCGATGCCGAACCGGCCGCCGGCGGCGAGATACGGCGCGAACGGGAAGAGGCCGTCGCCGAGATTCGCCTCCGTCGTCGGACAGATCCCCGCGACGGCGCCAGTGCGCGCCAGCGCGTCGCGCTCCGCCTCGGTCAGGTGCGTCGCATGGACGAGGCACCAGCGCGCGTCGACGTCGTGGTTGGCGAGCAGCCATGCGACGGGGCGCGCGCCGAGCGCCGCTTCGACCGCGGCGACCTCGCGCGGCTGCTCGGCAACGTGCAGGTGCACCGGAACGTCGCGCGGCGCGCCCTCGAGGAGCGCGTGCAGCTCGTCCGGCGTGACCGCGCGCAGCGAGTGCGCGCAGACGCCGACGACGACGTCGGGATCGTGCGCGTACGCGTGCCGCACCGTTTCGGCGATCGCGAGCACGTCGTCGACGCCGCTGGCGAACCGCCGCTGTCGCGCTTCCAACGGCGCGCCGCCCGCGTCGCCGTGCGCATACAGCGCGGGAAGCAGGCAGATCGCGATCCCGGCTTCTTTCGCCGCCGCGACGAGCGCGTGCGCCGTCGCCGCGCGATCGGCGTACCACGCGCCGTGCGGATCGCGGTGCAGGTAGTGGAATTCCGCGACCGCGGTGTAGCCGGCGGCGAGCATCGCGCGATAGACCTCGCGCGCGAGCCGGTGGAGCTGGTCGGGATCGAGCGTCGCGGCGAGCGCGTACATCGCCTCGCGCCACGACCAGAAGTCCTCGCCGTTCCCTTCGCGCCGCTCCGCGCTCCCGGCCATCGCACGCTGGAACGCGTGCGAGTGCAGGTTCGCGATCCCGGGGACGACCGGACCGTCGAGGACCTGCGCGTCGCCGGACGCGGCCCCGGGAGTCACCGAGACGATCGTGCCGTCCGGGGCAAGGTCGAGCAGGACGTCGGGAGCCCAGCCGTCGGGAAGAAAGGCGCTCCGCGCGAACAGGCGCATCGATGGCTTCTTACGACAGGCTCTGGGTGAACGCCCGGCTCGCGACGATGCGGGCCGGCGGCGCACCCTACGGCGTGCTCGAAGACGGCGCGCTCGCGGCCGCGGACGGCGCGATCGCCTGGCTCGGGCCGCGCACCGCGCTCCCCGAGCCGCCGGAGCGCCTTGCGCGGGAGGTGATCGACGCCGGAGGGCGCTGGATCACGCCGGGGCTGATCGACCCGCACACGCATCTGGTGTTCGGCGGCGAGCGCATCGCCGACTTCGAGCGCCGCGTCGCGGGGCAGAGCTACGCCGCCGCCGCAGCCGGCGGAAGCGGGATCGCGCACACCGTCGCGATGACGCGCGCCGCCGGGGAGGAGACGCTCGCGCGCGACGCGCTGCGGCGGCTGCGCACGATGATCGCCGGCGGCGCAACGACGGTCGAGATCAAGTCGGGCTACGGCCTGGACGTCGAGACGGAGCTGCGGTTGTTGCGCGTCGCGCGGCGCATCGGCGACGAGGCCGGGATCACCGTGCGCGTGACGTATCTGGGCGCGCACGTCGTACCGCCGGAGTACGCGGATCGACGCGAGGCCTACCTTGATCTCGTCTGCGAGACGATGCTGCCGCGCATCGCGCGCGAGGGCCTCGCCGACGCCGTCGACGTGTTCTGCGAGACGATCGCGTTCTCGCCGCGCGAAACGCAGCGCGTCCTCGAGTCCGCGGAGCGCGCCGGTCTGGCCGTCAAGCTGCACGCCGATCAGCTCGCCGACGGCGGCGGCGCGGCGCTCGCGGCGGCGCATCACGCGCTCTCCGCCGACCACCTCGAACATACCGGCGAGGACGGCGTCGCGGCGCTCGCCGCCGCGGGCACCGTCGCCGTGCTGCTTCCCGGCGCGACCTACTATCTGGGCGAGGACGCGAGGCCGCCGCTGGCAAGCCTGCGCACACACGGCGTCCCGATCGCCCTCGCCACCGACTGCAATCCCGGGACCTCGCCCGTCCTCACGCTCACGACGGTGACGAACCTCGCCTGCGTCCTCCTCGGCCTCACCCCGGAAGAGGCGCTGCTCGGCGTAACCCGCCACGCCGCGCGCGCGCTCGGCCTCGCCGACCGCGGCGAACTGCGCACCGGCGCGCGCTGCGATCTCGCCCTCTGGGACGTGAACTCCCCCGCCGAGCTCAGCTACTGGCTCGGTGCGACCCCATGCGCCGGCGTCGTCGTCGCCGGCGCCCCCCTGTCGTCACCGTAACATCGTCACGCTGACCTTGTCGAAGCATCCCCCGTCATGCTGAGCTTGTCGAAGCATCACCGTCATGCTGAGCTTGTCGAAGCACCCCCGTCATGCTGAGCTTGTCGAAGCACCCCCGTCATGCTGAGCTTGTCGAAGCATCCCCGTCATGCTGAGCTTGTCGAAGCATCCCCGTCATGCTGAGCTTGTCGAAGCATCCCCGTCATGCTGAGCTTGTCGAAGCATCACCGTCATGCTGAGCTTGTCGAAGCATCACCGTCATGCTGAGCTTGTCGAAGCATCACCGTCGTATTTCGCGATGTCCTCGACAAGCTCGGACGGCGCGGCTTCGCCGCGACGCCCTTCGACAAGCTCAGGGTGACGGAGGGTGGCGGGGTGACGGAGGGTGGCGGGGTGACGGAGGATGGCGGGGTGACGGAGGGTGGCGGGGTGACGGAGGGTGGCGGGGTGACGGGGGGTGGTTAGGTGAGCGTGCGGGCGAACAAGGCCAGGGTCTCCGTCCAGGCTGCTTCGGCTTGCGCGGGGCGGTAGCTGGGCCGGTCGCGCGAGGCGAAGGCGTGTCCGGCGCCGGGATAGACGCTGAGCGTGTACTTCTTCTTCGCTGCGGAGAGGCGCTCTACGATGCGGGCTTGCTCGCGCGGTGCGATCGACTCGTCGTCGGCGCCGCAGATCAGCAGAAGCTCTCCCTGCGTCTCGTCGAGGCGGTCGAGCAGCGGGACGAAGAACCGCTGCTCGTCGGGGGCGACGTTGCCGCCGTAGAAGCTCGCTGCGGCGGCGATCTTCGGGCCGAGCGCGATCGCGGTGAGGACGGCGAGGCGCCCGCCCATGCAGAAGCCGACGGTGCCGTAGCGCTCGTGCCGCACCTTGGGATGCGCGTCCAGAAACGCCGTCGCGGCGCGCACGTCGGCGAGCATCGCGTCGTCGCGCAGCGACTCGAGCACGGGCTTCACGGCCGCGAAGTCGTCGTACGAGAACGTCGTTCCGCCGAACAAGTCGGGAGCGATCGCGGCGTAGCCCTGCTCCGCGAGCCGGCGCACCTCGCTCTGCACGTACTCGTTGACGCCGTACGCTTCTTGATAGACGAGCACGCCCGGGAACGGTCCGGCGCCGGCCGGAATCGCGAGGTATCCCCGGCGCCCCCCGCCGAGGTCGACGAACTCGGCACGCTCGATCTGCTGCTGCATGGAAACGGTCTCTCTCCTCGCCGGCCTTGAGCTGGCCTTAATCTTCGAATCGTAGCTTCAACGCGGCACGCGCCCACTTCCCAGCCCGAACGGAGCCCTCGTGAACCAACGCGCCCTGACCCTGACGTCGCTCGCTGCCACGGCCGCGCTCGCGACCTCGCTGCTCGCGCCCTTGTACGCCGCCGGGCACGTGCCGAGTTTCGCCGCCGACGCCGCGGACGCGCCGCAGACGCCGCCGCAGGCCGCGCAGACGATCGCGCTGCTGCGCCAGCGCGTCAAACACGTCTTCGTCATCTATCAAGAGAACCGGTCCTTCGACTCGTACTTCGGGACGTTTCCAGGCGCGGAAGGGATCTATTCGCACCCGTCCGCGCAGACGCCGGGCTTCAACCAGCCGTTGATCAACGTCGACGGCACGACGACGACCGTGCAGCCGTTCCGCATCGGGCCCAAGGAGTACGCGGCGGACACCGACGACATCGATCACTCGCACACGAAGATCGTCGGAAAGATGGACGTGGTCGACGGGACGGCGCGGATGGACCGTTTCGCGCTCGTCGAGGAACAGAAGTACGTCAAGAGCGGGAACCCCTCGCTCACGGCCAAGCAGATGGGCGAGCTGGCGATGGCGCACGAGGACTGCGACACCGTGCCGTTCCTGTGGCTCTACGCAAAGCGCTTCGTGCTGTTCGACCACGTCTTCCAGCAGATGACCGCCCCGTCGACGCCCGGCAACCTCGCGATCATCGGCGCGCAAACCGGTGAGACGCAGTGGATGCTCGATCCCGACGACTTCCTGCAGAACGACGGCGACAAGGGCGCGGGCGTCCCGGTCCTCAACGATGCGGACCCGTTCTGGGGCTCGGCGAAGGACACGAGCGCGAACAAGCTCCCGTACAACCCGCGCGACAAGGGCACGCCGCAGGACAACCTGACGTTCCCGACGCTCCCGCTGACGCTCGCCGGCAGCGGTCTGCCCGATCTCGCGGCGCAGGACAGCGATCGCAAGGACGACTACCGCGACACCGAGGGCGACATCCCCGCGATCGCGGCGAGCGGCCACGGCGCGGTGCCGTGGGGCTGGTACGAGGAGGGGTTCGATCGCGAGCCGACCGACGCCGCGAAGGGCGGCGCCGACCCGGTCGACGCGGACGGGCTGCACGCCTCGTACATCACCCATCACAACGGGCCGCAGTACTTCGGCTACGTCGCGAACAACCAGGGGATGCGCGCGAACCTGCACGGACTCGACGATCTCTTCACCGCGCTCGACCGCCACACGCTTCCGGCGCAGGGCGTCTTCTACGTCAAGGGCGGCGCGAAGAACATCATGGGGCTCAAGCCCGCCGATCCCAATCCGACCGTGCAGAAGAACTTCCTGGGAGATGACGACCACCCGGCATACTCGGACTCGCAGATCAGCGAAGCGCTCGTCGCCGAGACGGTGAACAAGATCGCGCGCAGCCCGTACTGGAAGGACAGCGCGATCGTCATCACCTGGGACGACTCCGAAGGCGATTACGACCACGTCGCGCCCCCGGTACGCGAGTCGATCCCGGGGCTGGGGATCGTGAGCGACGGCCCGCGTATCCCGCTGATCGTGATCTCGCCGTTCGCGCGCACCGGCGTCGTCGATCACGCCGTCGGCGACACCGGCTCGGTGGTGAAGCTCGTCGACACGGTGTTCGGCCTGAACCGTCTGGCATCGTTGCCCGACGCGCAGAAGGCGAAAGCGCTCGCGCAGCAACGGCTCGGGATCCCGGACCTCGCGCCGCACGACGAGCAGGGGAACGGGATCGCGACGCTGCTCTCCGCGTTCGACGTCGACCGCCTGCGCGGGAGCGCGGCGCCCGTCCCCGCCGCGCAGGCGATCATCCCCGAGACGCAGATCCACACGCTCCCGCAGCAGAACGGCTACGGCTGCGCCGCGATCGGGATCGTCCCCGTCGACGCGCAATTGCACGTCCCCAACCCGATCCCGGCCGATTTCAACCCGCGTCCGAAGACGAACCCGACGACGCCCGCGCAGTAGCGCGGGCGTTCGCCCCTACACCAAGACGCCGCCGCCGTCGACGACGAGCACCTGGCCCGTGCTGAATCCCTCGCGCATGAGGTAGAGATACGTCTGGGCCAGATCGCTCGCTTCGCCGACACGGCCCGTCGGCAGCGCGGCGCCGGCGGTGCGGAACATGTCCTCGCGTTCCGCCTCCGGCATCGCGTGCCACATCTCGGTGCGCACGAACCCCGGGCACACGCAGTTAACGCGGATCGGCGCGAGCTCGACGGCGAGCGCGCGCGTCAGCGCCTCGAGCGCCCCCGCGATCGACGCCGTGACGCTCCAGCCCTTCACCGGCCTGCGCCCGATCGTGCCGTTCGTGAGCACGATCGAGCCGCCGGGGCGGATCATCGGGGCCGCGTACTTCGCGGCCGTGAACGCGGCCCAGAAGCGCAGCTCGAAGAACGCGCGCGCGTCGGCGAAGCTCAGCCCCTCGACGCTCGCGAACTGCAGCGCCTCGCCCGCGGTGTAGACGAGGTGGTCGAACGCCCCGATCCGCTCGAACAGCGCGCGCACGTCGTCTTCGCTGCGCAGATCGACGACGTCGCCGGCGGCTCCTTTCGGCAGCCGCGCGAGCGCGGCGTCGACGCGCTCGCGCCGGCTCGACACGACGACGACCGACGCGCCCTGCTCCGCCGCCGCTTGCGCCGTCGCCATGCCTAGTCCGGAGGTGCCGCCGAGCAGCACGATCCGTTTTCCTTGCAGACTCATGACGACAACGAAACCATCCAGGTGCGCGAACGCTGCGAGCACGAAGCCCTGGAGGATGGAGATCGACCTGCGCAAGCTGCGCTACTTCGCGGCGCTCGCGGAGGAGCGGAACTTCGGCCGGGCCGCCGAGCGGCTGTACATCGCGCAGCCGGTGCTCAGCCGGCAGATCCGGCGGCTCGAGCAGGAGCTCGGCGTTACGCTGGTCGACCGCGCCGCGCGCGGCTTCGCGCTGACGGCGGCCGGCGAGCGGCTCGCGCGCGACGGCGCCCCGCTGCTCGCCGCGAGCGAGGCGACCTTGCGCGCGGTGCGGCGCGAGGCGCACGGTCCGCGCACGCTGACGATCGGCTTCGCCGCGGGGCTCGCCGTCGCGCCCACGCTGCGCCTCTTCGCCGCGAGCGAACCCGACGTGACGCTCGACGTGCGCGAGCTTCCGTGGGAAGAGCAGACGGAGATGCTGCTCGACGGGCGCGTCGACGCCGCGTTTCTGCGGCTCCCGCTCGAGGGGGACGGACTCGTGCTCGTCCCGCTCCTGCGCGAACCGCGTCTCGCCGTCCTCGCCACCGACCACCGGCTCGCGCGCGAGCCGCACCTCACGATCGCGCAGCTCGCCGGCGATCCCGTCGTTCGCCACGCCGGCGCGACGCCCGCATGGGAAGCGTTCAGCACGGTCGACCCGCGCCCCGACGGCAGCCGCCCGCGGCCCGGGCCGCTCGTGCGCACCTTCACCGAGAAGCTGGAGCAGATCGCGTCCGGACGCGCGATCGCGTTCGCCCCGCGCTCCGCGGCCGCCGCGTATCGCCATCCCGGCGTGGTCCAGATCGAAGTGACGGATATCCCGCCGGCCGAGGTCTGCGTCGCCTACCGCGACGCGCTGCGCGACTCGCCGCTGATCGCCGCGTTCGTCGCGGCTGCGCGCCGCGCGGCGCTAGCGGAACAAGCCCGTATGGAGCCCACGCGAGACGAGCAGCTGCAGGGTTGAGAAGCCCGTCGCGAACTGTGCAAGCACCACGAAGCCGATCACGGCGGCGGCGCTGGGCTTCTTCTGCGCGAACGCGAGGACCGCGTTCGTCACGGGACGCAGCGGCACGCGCAGCCGGAACGCGACCACGATGAGCGCGGTGCCGAGCAGCGCGCCGCCCGCGACGTCGCTCGGAAAGTGCGGGCCGAACGCGATGCGGAAGAGACCGAGGTAGAGCGAGAGGGCGAGAACGACCAGACCGCTGCGCGGCCCGACGGTCCACGCGACCAGCGTCGCGATCGCCAAGAGCAGCGCGTAGGGATCGACGTGCGGGACGAGCTGCGCCAAGCCGTACATGGGAAACGCCGTGAGGAGCGCGATCACCATGCGGGCGCGGAAGCGCGGACCGCTCGGGCGTGCCCAGAGCGCGACCACACCGGCGGCGAGGAGCAGCTCGACGAGCCCGGCATGGAGCAGTTGCGCCTGGGCGCCGACGAGCGGCACGTGCGCCATCCACGCGTTGATCGTGGACAGCGCCGCGACGTCGAGCGCTGACCGGCCGCCGTAGAGCGGGCCCTGCAGCGAGGCGAGAACGAGCGCAAGGATCGCGCACGCCAGCACGGCGCCGCCTTCGATCGCGCGTGGCGTGTCGGGCAGCGCCTCGCCGCCTTCGGTGCGCTGGATCAGGCGCTCGGTATCGAACAGCAGATCCGTCCAGTGACGCGCTTGCACACCATCCTTCTAGCATCGCACGCCGGCCGAATCCAGGGACCAACGTCCCGACGTCGCTTCAGCGCGGCTTCGTCGTCGGGAACAGTTCGGCGAGGAGCGGCGTGAAGCGGCCTGCGCGCACGACGTCCGCGACGCGCGCGATCTCCGGGGCGAGGTAGCGGTCGCCGCTCCCGCCGCCGTCGGGCGCGATCTCGCGCAACGCGTCTTCCAACGCGTCCGAGGTGCGCAACGGACGGCGGAAGGCGATCCCGCGCGCGGCGGCGAGCAATTCGATCGCGACGATGTTCGCGCAATTGCGCGCCATCGCGTCGAGTCGCCGCGCGCCGTGCGTCGCCATCGAGACGTGGTCCTCCTGACCGGCGGAGGTCGGGATCGAGTCGACGCTGGCGGGGTGCGCGAGGATCTTGTTCTCCGAGGCGAGCGCCGCCGCGCTGACCTGCGCGATCATGTACCCCGACTCGAGACCCGGGTCGGTGGCGAGGAACGCGGGGAGCTGGCTGAACGTCGGATCGACGAGCAGCGCCGTGCGCCGTTCGCTGATGTTCCCGATCTCGGCCAGGGCGACGGCGAGCGCGTCGGCCGCGAACGCGACCGGCTCAGCGTGGAAATTGCCGCCGGAGATCACCTCGCCGGTCTGCGCAAAGACGAGCGGGTTGTCGGAGACGGCGTTCGCCTCGTCGATCAGGATCGCGGCCGTATCGCGAACGGTGCGCAGACACGCGCCGAGAACCTGCGGCATGCAGCGCAGACTGTACGGATCCTGCACGCGCCCGCAATCGCGGTGCGACGCGTTGATCTCCGTCCCGCTCACGAGGCGCAGCAGCGCCGCGGCGACGTCGCTCTGCGCGGCGTGCCCGCGCACGGCATGGATGCGCGGGTCGAACGGCGTGACGCTGCCGAGCGCGGCTTCGAGCGAGAGGGCGCCGGCGACGAGCGAGGCCGCGAGCAGATCCTCTGCCGCCGCCAACCCGCGCAGCGCGAGCGCGGTCGAGACCTGCGTCCCGTTCAGCAGCGCGAGCCCTTCCTTCGCCTGGAGCTGCGTGAGCGCGATCCCGGCCTGCGCGAACGCCTCGCGCGCCGGCAGCGTTCGTCCGCCGAACGTCGCCTCGCCGATCCCGAGCAGCGCCGCCGAGAGGTGCGCGAGCGGCGCGAGATCGCCCGACGCGCCGACCGATCCCTGCTCCGGGATCACGGGGAGCAGATCGCGTTCGAGACACGCGAGGAGCGTCTCGATCACGCTCCAGCGGATCCCGGAGTAGCCGCGCGCGAGCGAGTTCACTTTGAGCGCGAGGATCAGCCGGACGACCTCGCGCGGGAGCGGCGCGCCGACGCCGCAGGCATGCGAGATCACGAGGTTCCGCTGCAGCTCGCCGAGCTTCTCGCGCGGGATCGGGGTCTGCGCGAGCTTGCCGAATCCGGTGTTGACGCCGTAGACGCTCGTGCCGCGCTCGGCGATCGCCGCGACGACGGCGGCGGAGCGGTCGACGCCCTGGCGCGCGCCGGTCGCCAGCGCCAGGCGCGCGTCGCGACGCAGCAGCGCGCGCGCGCCGGCGAGCGAGAGCGTTCCCGGGACGAGCGCGATCGTCTCGCGCGCGACGGGCGGCGCGCTCATGCGTGCACCATCGGCAAGCGCAGCCCGTGCTCGCGCGCGCACGCGATCGCCGTCTCGTAGCCCGCGTCGGCGTGTCGCGCGACCCCGCTGGCGGGATCGTTCCAGAGGACGCGCGCGAGCCGCTTCGCCGCCGCGTCGGTCCCGTCGGCGACGATCACGACGCCGGCGTGCTGCGAGAACCCCATCCCGACGCCGCCGCCGTGGTGGATCGAGACCCAAGTCGCGCCGCCCGCGACGTTGAGCATCGCGTTGAGCAGCGGCCAGTCGCTGACCGCGTCGGAACCGTCGCGCATCCCCTCGGTCTCGCGATTCGGGCTCGCGACGCTCCCGCTGTCGAGGTGATCGCGTCCGATCACGATCGGCGCGCGCAGCTCGCCGCGCGCGACCATCTCGTTGAACGCCAAGCCCACGCGATCCCGATCGCCAAGGCCGATCCAGCAGATCCGCGCAGGCAACCCCTGGAACGCGATCCGTTCCTGCGCGAGATCGAGCCAGCGGTGCAGCTGACGGTCGTGCGGGAGCAGCTCCTTGACCTTCGCGTCGGTCTTGCGGATGTCGTCGGGATCGCCGGAGAGCGCGACCCAGCGGAACGGTCCGACGCCGCGCGTGAACAGCGGACGGATGTACGCCGGGACGAAGCCCGGGAACGCGAACGCATCGGCGAGCCCGGCCTCGAACGCCATTTGGCGAATGTTGTTGCCGTAGTCGAACGTCGGCACGCCCGCGCGGTGAAACCCGACCATCGCCGCGACGTGCGCGACCATCGAACGCTTCGCCGCGGCGGCGACCGTCTCGGGATCGCGCTCACGGCGCTCGCGCCACTCCGCGAGCGTCCAGCCGGCGGGAAGATAGCCGTTGACCGGATCGTGCGCGGACGTTTGGTCGGTCACCGCGCCGGGGCGCACGCCGCGGCGCAACAGCTCGGGGACGAGCTCCGCCGCGTTCCCGAGCACCGCGACGCTCACGGGCCTGCGCATCGCCGTGGCTTCACCGATCAGCGCCAAGGCCTCGTCGAGCGAATCGGCGACGCGGTCGAGGTAGCGCGTGCGCAAGCGCTTCTCGATCCGTTCCGGATCGCACTCGATCGCGAGCAGCGAGGCGCCGGCCATCGTCGCCGCAAGCGGCTGCGCGCCGCCCATCCCGCCCAGCCCCGCGGTGAGGATCCACGTTCCGGCGAGGTCGCCGCCGTGATGCTGACGCCCCAGCTCCGCGAACGTCTCGTACGTCCCCTGCACGATCCCTTGCGAGCCGATGTAGATCCACGAGCCGGCCGTCATCTGGCCGAACATCATCAGCCCCTTGCGGTCGAGCTCGTGGAAGTGCTCCCAGGTCGCCCAGTGCGGGACGAGATTCGAATTCGCGAGCACGACGCGCGGCGCGTCGGGATGCGAGCGGAACACGCCGACCGGCTTCCCCGACTGGATCGCAAGCGTCTCGTCCTCACCCAGACGTTCCAGCTCGGCGACGATCGCCTCGAACGAGGGCCAGTCGCGCGCCGCCTTCCCGATCCCGCCGTAGACGACGAGCTCGTCCGGACGTTCGGCAACCTCGGGATCGAGGTTGTTCATCAGCATCCGGAGCGCCGCTTCGGTCTGCCAGCTGCGTGCTCGCAGCACGCTGCCCCGCGGCGCACGGATCGTTCGGCCGACTCCTGGAAGCAATCGAGTTCCCTCCTGGACGGTACTCCAACACCGTCGGCGCCGCTCCTTTATCTCTCTCGTTCTCGCCGTCCACGCCGGGCAGACCGGGCAAACGGGCTCGCACCGGAGCGAGAGGAAGGCTCGACACACGATGAGGTTCCACGCGATCGACGACCTCGTCGGCGCGCTCGACGATCTGGGCGGACGCCTCGATCTCGTCCGCGTCGCAGAGATCTTGCACGGCACGCGCATTCACGACGACGCGCTGCGGCCGTATCTCTCCTGGTGCGCCGGACGCTACACGCGCAATCTGCTCGCACGCCGGCCGCACTACGAGCTGATGGCGCTGGCGTGGGACGACGGCGCACGCTCGGGTATCCACGATCACGCCGACGCGAACTGCACGTTCCTCGTGCAGCACGGGGCGATCGTCTGCGAGGACTGGCGCGTGACGAGCGGCGGAACGCTGCCCGGGACGTGCACGCTCGCGCGCGACGGTACGCAGACCCTGCGTGCCGGGGCGCTCGACGAGCGCAGCGGTCCGCTCTCGGTCCATCGCGTCGGCGCGGACGGCGGTCGCGCGGTGACCCTGCACGTGTACGCCGCGCCGATCGACTCGTTCCTCGCCTTCGACGAGGCGGGAACGTGCCGCCGAGTCAGCTCGCGTTACGACTCGCGGCGCGCGCCGTGAGCGTCAGCTCGACGCGTCGAGGAAGCGGTTGAGATAGCCGAACTGCGTGTTGCTGTTCTGGAGCGTCGTGAGCGAGATCTGCTCCTGGACCAGCAGTTTGTAGAGCTCGGTTGAGGTCTGCGGGATGTTCGCATCGCCGATCGCGGAGGCCGATGCCGTCAGCCCGTTCGAGGCGGTCTGGTCCGAGGAGATCTGGTTCTGCAGACCGACCTCTTGCGCGCCGAGCGTCGCCCGCGCCGCCGTCGTCGTCTGGATCGCTTCGTCGATCTGCCCGATCGCGTTGGTCGCCGCGGCGGTGTTCGAGAGATCGATGTGCTGCAGGAAGAGCGCCGATGAGCTGGCGTTCGGGAGCGTCAGGGCGGTCGTCGCGCCCTCGCTCGCGCCGGTCTGCACCTGCGCGTCGGGCGCCTGCGAGCCGGGGCTCGACGGTTTGACCTGGATCGCGGCGTCGGTCCCGACGTCGTTCGCGCTCACGCCGCCGAGCGTCACGGTCGTGCCGTCGATGGTGAAGGTCGTGCCGCCCGCATGCGTCCCGAGGTCGACCGTCGTCCCGGTCGTCGTGTCGGTGAAGCGCACGTCGACGAGCGCGCCCGAACCCGCGGCGACGACGGAGAGTCCGATCGTCCCGCCGGTCGCGGTCGGGCTCGCGTTGACGCCCGCCGCGAGCTGATCGCCCTGCGCGAGCGCGGCGTTGGTCGTCACGGTCGCGCTCGCGGCGGTCGGCGCCTGGGCGCCGTACGTACCGTTCAGCAGCGGCGTGCCGTTGAAGGTGGCGTTCTGCGCGTCGGTGTTGATCTGCGCGACGAGCTGGTTCGCGACCGTCTGGAGGTCTTGGCGCTGGCTCGGGGAGAGGAAATCGTTGGAGGCTTGGACGGCGAGACTGCGCAGTGAGCCGAGGGCGTCCTGCGTCGTCTGCAGCGCGCCTTCCGCGACGTTGAGCGCGTTTCCGGCGTCGAGCGCGTTGCTCGCGCCCTGGTCGAACCCGGCGGCCTGCGTCGTCAGCGTCTCGTAGATCGCCAGACCCGAGGGGTCGTCGGCGGCCGAGAGGATCCGCTTCCCGCTCGAGGCCTGCGAATACGGCTTGAGCAGCTCTTGCTGGATCTGCTGGAGCGGCGTGAGCGCTTGATTTGCTTGGCTCGTGAGCGATCCGATCCCGAACGACATTGCGAGGCCTCCTTCCCCACGATCCAGCATACGACAGGATGCCCGCTTGCGCCACCCCGGGGGCAGGCTCGCTTCCCGGGGTATGACGCGGGTCACCCCCTCGGGGCTACGGCCAGCTGGTCTCGCGCGAGGGGGTGACGATCAGCTCGCGGATCTCGCACCCCTTGGGCTGCGAGAGCGCGAAGACGACCGTCTCGGCGACATCGTCGGGATCGTTGAGCTGGTTCTTCTCGCGCGCGTCCGGGGCGGGCTTGAACTGCGGGTCCCGGCCGTCGAAGAAGTGCGTATCCATCCCGCCGGGGATCAGCAGCGTCACGCCGACGCGCCCGGCGAGATCGAGCGCCAGTGCGCGCGTCAGCCCGACGACGCCGAACTTGGAGGCCGAATACGCGCTCGCGGCTCCGAGGACGCGCAGCCCCAGCGTCGAGGCGACGTTGACGATGCGCGGGTTCGCCGCACGCTCGAGATACGGCAGCGCGGCGCGCACGAGCGACGCCGTGCCGATCAGGTTGACGTTGATGACGCGTTCCCACGCCTCGGCGGACACCTTGTCGAAGTCGCCGCAGGCGTCGCATCCGGCGTTCGCGACGATCGCGTCGATCACGCCGCCGTTCCGCTGCGCGACCTCGCGCATCGCGCGCTCGACGGCCGCGCGGTCCGCCACGTCGACGAGATGGTGTGCATGGTCGCGCGCCGCGCGCGGCGCGGCAAGGTCGAACGTCACCGGCGTACCGCCGTGACGAGCGACGGCGTCGGCGATCGCGGCGCCGAGGCCGGATGCTCCGCCGGTGACGACGACGGTGCCGAGCGTCGGTTTCGTGCGGGACGGCGACGCGGCGATGAGGGTCTGCAAGCGTGGCTCTCCTTGTGGCGTTGTCGGCGTGTGACGTGCACGGCGCTTACCCTGTGTCCGCCTCGCTCAACCGCCGCGCAAATGCCCGACGACCGCGCGCGTGATCGCGGCGACCCGCGCGTCGAGCGCGAGCGCCCGCGCCCAATCCGCGGTCCCCGCGTTGAACACCGTGCCGCCGCCGCGCCGAAACGTCACCATCGCGGCGTGACTGCCGGGCGCCGCCTCGCCGCTGCCGTCCGCAACGTCCCAATGCGCGAGCGGCGCGCGTCCGAGCACCGCGAGCCCCCGCGGCGCATGCGCGGGATCGACGCCGTCGCACTCGTACCCGACCACGCGCGCACCGGCGCCGATCACCTCGCACGCACGAACGCGCGCGTCGCGTACGAACGGGTGCGCATCCGTTTCGATGCGGTAGCCGGTGGGGGGACGCCCGCCGATCCACTTGCCGCCGCCGGCTCGGTACGAGAGCCCGGTGAGCGCGTCCTCGGGCTCGTCGTCGGACCACTTCCCGTCACGGGTGATCGCGCGGGCCGCCGCGTCGTAGCGCACGCGAAACCAGCACGTGTTGCCGCCGAAGAACGCGACGTTACCGCCGTCCTCGAGCCACGCCTCCACGCGCGATCGCTTCTCGCGCGTCCAGTACTCGTCGTGTCCGAAGGTGCAGAGCAGCGCATACCGGCGCAGGTCGACCGTGCCGTCGTGCAGATCCAGGTCGGTGCAGACGTCGACTGCGATCCCTTCGTGCGCGAACCAGCGCAGCGCGGGGAGATCCCAGTGCGCGAACGTCTGCCGCGGCGAGCCGCGGTCGTAGACGTCGGCGTTGACCTCGTCCCACGGATGCCCGCCCGTCCCGCCGCCCGGCCGGTGAAGCGTCACGCCGTGCGCGCCGCTGTACAAGCACGCGCCCTCGTCGACGCGCAGCGTTCCGTCGACGTGCGCGACGTCGTATGCGTGGTAGGTGAACAGCGGCAGGTTGACCAGCACGCGCGCCGGCGAGGTCGCGCGCACGACGAAGAACGCCGTTCCCCAGCGGGCGTCCGGCGTCGTCTCGCGCGGCGCACCGCGCGCGTCGCGGCCGCCTTCGGGGACGAAGCGCGCGACGTACGCGCCGGGCGCCAGCGTCGCGGGGAGCGCGAGCGCGATCCGCGGCCATGCCCACGGCGCTCCCGGCGCGCCCGGCGGCGCGTCCTCGCCGGCGAACGGCCCCGCTTCCAGCACGGTCTCGCACCGCTCGTGCCAGCGCTCCACCCGCACGCGATAGCGCGGCGCGTCGGTCGCGACGTGCAGGACGAGCGTCCCGCCGGCGTCGACCGTCGGCTCGCCCGGATACGCGCGGAGCACGCTACGCCGGCAGCTCGGTCACACCTTCGAGCAGCGCTTCGACCTGCGGGTCGACGGGACGGCGCTCGCGGAGCACCCACGGCAGCCCGCGCACGGCGTCGCCGAGCGCCGCCCGTGCAACGGGATCGCGCGTCCCTTGGCGCACCAGACCGAACGTCGCGCGCCACGCCGCGCCCCACGAGCGCCGCAGCCACGTCGTCCACAGACGATTGCGCATCACGAGGCGCCGCCGGCGTTCGGGCGCGCGTCCGGCGGCGGCGGGGTAATGGTCGACGACCAAGTCGTCGGAATAGATCATCTCCCAGCCGTCGGCGAGCAGATCGAGCGCGAGCAGCGACTCCTCGGCGCCGATGTGATAGCGCTGATGGTAGCCGCCCGCGGCGAGGAACGCGTCACGCCGGACGACCGAGGCGCCGGCCATGAACGAGGCGATCGCGCTGCCTGGACAGGCGCTGCGCTTGGGAAGCGGGCTCGCCGCCATCAGCTCGCACGCTTCGTCGACGTGCTCGGCGCGCACCAGCACGCGCGCGCACAGGAGTGCGACCTCGCGGTGCTGATCGAGCAGCGAGACGGCGCGCTCGATCGCGCCCGGTCGCCACGAGCAATCGTCGTCGCAGAACGCGACGTAGCTCGTCGACGCGCGGCGAACCCCTTCGGTGCGCGCGGCGGCGCCGATGTTCTCGGAGAGCCGCATGACGCGCACCTCGGGATGCCGGCGCTTCACGAGCGGCGCGGTGCCGTCCGTCGACGCGTTGTCCACGACGATCACCGGCGGACGCTCGGGCAAAGCACCCAGCTTGGTGAGCGTCTCGTCGAGAGCGTCGCGGCGGTTGTTGGTGGCGAGAACGATCGTGCAGTCGGTCACGCGGCGTTCGGGCGCGACGTGTTCTGATCGTAGACGAATTTCCACGTCCCGTCCGATTCGCGAACGAATACGAGCGAAAGCAGAAATCGGCTCGGCGTCGCCTCGGGCGTCTGTCGGTACGTCACGTCGATGAGCGCGAGCCCCGCGGTACCGAGGTCGCGCAAATACTGCACCTCGTACGCGAACGTCCACGGGTCGGCGTCGGCGAACCACGCGGCGTGAGATCGCAGCACGCGGTCGGTACCCTGCACGATCCCTCCCGCACCGTCGACGACCGTCACGTTGTCGCCGAGCGTGGCGGCGAAACGCACGAGATTCTTGGTCTGGATCGCGCCGAGATGCTCGTCGAGCGCACGGCGAAACGTCGTCGTGTCTTCCGTCGTGGTCATCTACCCCTCGTGCTTCTTCTTGCGCGGATCGAGATTGCGCGGATCGAGATTGCGCGGATCGAGACGCGCGGGGTCGAGCGTCCCACCGGGATCGAGGGGACTGCTGTCGTCGTCGTGCATCCCGGGCGGCAGACCGGTGTTCGGGTCGGTGTCTCCCTGGCGCCGCGTGACGGGTTCTCGCTTCGCGGGCGTCGCGTTCTCAGCGACCCGTTCGCCCGTGACCGTCGGTTCGTCAGAACGATCCATGCTTGCACCTTTCCCGCGACATGGCGGGTCCAATAGCGACGTGGAAACGCATCAACTCGGAACGACGGATCTCGCGATCACGCGGCTCGGCTTCGGGGCCTGGGCGATCGGCGGAGCCGATTGGCGCTTCGGCTGGGGGCCGCAGGACGACGACGCCTCGGTCGCTGCGATCAAGCACGCCGTCGCGAAAGGCATCAACTGGATCGACACCGCCGCGGCCTACGGCCTCGGCCACAGCGAAGAGGTCGTCGCGCGCGCGCTTACGGACGTGCCGGCGAGCGAGCGGCCCTACGTCTTCACCAAGTGCGCGCTGATCCCCGACGGGCAAGGCGGGATGACCGAATCGCTCGATCCGGCCTCGCTGCGCAAGGAATGCGAAGCGTCGCTGCGCCGGCTCAAGGTCGAGACGATCGATCTCTACCAAGTCCACTGGTCGACCGACGAGATCTCCGACATCGACGCCGGGTGGGCGACGCTCGCCGACCTGCAGCGCGAGGGCAAAGTGCGCTGGATCGGCGTCTCGAACTTCAACGTCGCCGAGATGGATCGCGCCCGCGCGATCGCCCCGATCGCGTCGGACCAGCCGCCGTACTCGCTGCTGCGCCGGGACGTCGAGCAGGAAGTGCTTCCGTACTGCCGCCGGCACCAGATCGGCGTCATCGTCTACGCGCCGATGCAGTCGGGCCTCTTGACCGGCGCGATGACGAAGGAGCGTGCCGCCGCGCTCCCCGCCAACGACTGGCGCTCGCGCAACCCGGAGTTCCAGGAGCCGAAGCTCTCCGCGAACCTCGCGCTCGTCGACGTGCTGCGCACGGTCGGCACGCGCCACGGCGCCTCGCCCGGCGAGGTCGCGATCGCGTGGACGCTCCGTGACGCCGTCGTCACCGGCGCGATCGTCGGCGCGCGCTCGCCCGAGCAGGTCGACGGCTGGCTCGGCGCCACGTCGCTGAAACTCTCGCCCGAAGAGATCGCCGAGATCGAAGCGGCGATCCCGGCGCCGATCGCCGCCTCCTAGAAGCTTGTCGGGCGGCGCCCGACGAGCGACGACGGGCGGATCGGCCGCAGGCCGAACGCGACGGATTCAACGGAGTTGAATCCTCTAGGCGGCCAAGGGGACGAATGCGGAGTCGAGAGCGTCGACCACGTCGGTCGGCAAGATCGAGACGACCAGGTGCCGCGGGAGGAACCAGGTCAGGCCGGCGACGGCGTTCTCGAACTCCTCCTCGTCGTCGAAGTCGTCGCGCACGATGCGGAAGACGAGCTGCTCCTTCGGCTCCTGATCGGGCGAGACGAGCGCGAGGACGCCGGGATCGGCGATCCCGAGCGAGTTCGTGAAGTACTGGTGGAGCAGCGGGCGCACGTAGCCGGGGAGCATCGCGTCGGACGGCGCGAGCACCTCCATCCGTTGCGTCTCCTTGAGCACCGCGCGGAACGTCGGGGTCTCGCTCGCGACGATCCCGATGCGCGGAAACTCGTACCCGCCGAAGGCGCGCCGCGTCACGAGATCGCCGCACGTGAAGACCCACGCCGCGGCGTCCTCGTCAGGTTCGATCGCGATCCCGAAACCGCGGTCGGTCGCCAGCTCGATCAGGTCGCCGACCGCGACGTCACCGTCCTCGCCCTCGGCCGGCAGGTCGAGCGCATAGTACGGGAACCCGTCGGGGCCGATGAAGATCTTCGGATCCCGCTCGCACAGGCGCGTCGTCTCCACCAGATCGTAGAAGCGATGCCGCCATTTCGCCGCGCGCGCCTCCTCGGGAACGCTCAGGTGCGCGCGCAGCTCTTCCGCGGCGGTCATCGGTTGTGCGCGCCCGGACGCGCGCTCCGTCGAGCCTGAACCATCTCCCCCGAACAACCCGCGTGAGCGCCCAGAGGATTCCCGTTCAGCCGGCGACGGCGTTGCGCCCGGCGGCCTTGGCCTGGTAGCACGCGGCGTCCGCTTCGGAGAGTGCCTGCTCCGCGCTCAGCGTCGTGGCGTCGATCGCTGCCAGACCGATCGAGACGCCCACGCCGAGCGATTCGCCCTGGTGCTCGATCCGGTACCGCTCGACGACTTGGCGCATCTTGTCGGCGATCACGCGCGCGTTGTCGAGCGAGCACTCGGAGAGCAGCAGCGCGAACTCGTCGCCGCCGATGCGGCCGATCACGTCGGCGCCGCGCACGACGCGGCCCATCACGCGCGCGATCTCGCGCAGGAGCCGGTCCCCGAGCGCGTGGCCGAAGCGATCGTTGAGGGGCTTGAAGCGGTCGAGGTCGAGGAACGCGACGGCATGCTGCGTCTCGCGCTCGTGCGCGGAGCGCACCGCCTCTTCGAGACGCTCGACGAAGGCGCGCCGGTTCGGCAAGCCGGTGAGCGGGTCGTGGTTCGCCTCGAACGAGAGGCGCAGTGCGAGCCGGTGCTCCGCGGTCACGTCGCGCAGCACGACGACGACCGCGTGATCTTCGCCGACGATCCGCGAGGCGACGTAGGCGATGTCCATCGGGCCGTTCTTCGTGCGCAGGTGTCCTTCGCCGCGCAGCGGTTCGTGGTCGGCGCCGGCGAGCAGGTCGATCGCATGACCTTCCGCGTCGACCAGCGGCACGACCTCACCCACGTGCGCGCCGTAGGCGTCGACCAATTCGATGCCGAGCAGACGCTGCGCCGCGGCGTTGACGAACTCGACGCGCCCGTCGCCGAGCACCGTGACGACCGCGTCCGCGATCGCGGCGAGCGTCGTCTGGAGCTTGCGCTTCTCCGAGGCGAGCGCGTCTTCGAATTGCTTGCGCGAGGTGACGTCGCGGAACGTCGCCGCGTAGAAATCGCCGCGCTGATCGCCGCCCGTGATCGGCGCGAGCGACAGCTCCGTCCACACCGGCATCCGCTCGTGCGTGTAGAGCACGAGCACCGCGCGCGCCTCCTCGCGTTCGAGCGCACGCGACCGCAAGAAGAACACGCGGTCGTCATCGGTGAGCGGACCGTAGAGGCGTTCCGGTCCCGCGCCGGCGAGCTCCGCTTGCGAATAGCCGAACAGGCGCGTGAAGGCCGCGTTGACGTGCACGACGCGCGAAGACTCTTCGATCGTCGCGGGAGCACGCAGGATCGCGACCGCGTCGCCGAGCTGCTCGATGCTCTCCGTCAACTGCTCGAGCGCGTTCGTCTGGACGCCCACGCTCCCGTCGCACGCCGCGCCGATCTGCGAGGCGAGTGCCCCGAGCTGTCCCTCGTCGATCCCCCCGGGACGCGGGGCGACGAGCAGCAGCTCGGCGGAGGTGCCGTCGGCGAGGACCAGGGGGACCCGCTGGAAGAGCGATGCGCCTTCGGCCTCGCCGCGCAGCACGCGAAGGAGCAGCCGTCCGGACGCCTCGTCACAGCCCCACGCCGCGACCGGCGCTTCGTCGCCGGGGCGGGCGACGAGCGCCGCGGTTGCCGCCGAGGCGCGGGCGGCGACGCGAAGCAGGCTGGTGGTTGGGTCCATGAACCTCGAGCATCGGCGAATCGACGCCGTCGTCGAAGGAATGGGAACGGAACTTCGACTCGGCCGTATCTACTCCGCGACATACCCGTGCAGGGGCCTGCACCCGGACGAGCGGCTGCGCGGCATCGTGATCCCCTGCACGGCGAGGACTCGTTCGCCTTCGCTTTCGGCTCCGGCGCGGCTGCGCTCGCTCTTCTCCCCGACCTCAGCCGCCGCCGGCCGCGCTCGTGGCGATGTTGAAGACCCGCATCACCGTATTGGTCCACGCGTCGTCCAACTGTTTGGGGGTGAGCGCGCTGCTCGGCGGCGGCGCGATCATATCCGTCTCTCCGGTCGCGGTCGGCTGCGGGGGCCGGGCCCGCACGTGACCGATGACGATGAGCTGACCCGTGCTCATCGTCATCGAGACGTTCACCGGTCGACAGGCCAGCGGCCGGGATCCACCACCGCTCAGCGCAGCGTTCTGCGGATGCGTCGCATCGGCCGGGCGGCACACCCACCGATCACCGACGTTGACGGTGCCGCCCGACGTCGCTTCGGTCCCCAATGCGTTCTCCATCATCTCGACCCAGCGATCGTTCAGGCCCGATACGGTCATCTCACCGCTGAGCACCGGGCCCGCCACGGTGATGCGCTCGTCGGGCGCCGTGCTGCTCGCCGGATTCCCGATGACGTAGACCTGACCCGTACTCGTCGTGATCGTGGCGTTGACTTCACGGCACGACAGCGCTTGGTTCGAGCCGGACATCGACGCGTTCGCCGGATGCGCGGTATCCGCGCCCCGGCATACCCATCGTTCGCCGACGTTCACCGGCTGCTGCCCCTGCGTCGCCTGGCCGCGTGCCGCCGACGCGGTCGCAAGCGACGCGACGACGACGAACGCGCAAGCCTGGCCGATCAGCGAGAGGGTGCAAGCTGAGTGCCGCTCGTCCATACGATAACCTACCCCACTGACTCCGAGTGGAACGTACCGGCATCGTACCGCGCGCCCGCGCCGGCCGGTATCCGAAAAACGCCGATCACGGCGTCGGGATCGGGTTGCGCGCCTCGCTCCAGCCGCGTCGCCCGTCGTCATACCCTCGCGCGAACATCTCCTCGATCGCAGCCAGATCGTTGAAGTCCCCGTATCGCCCCGGAAGCGGGCGGTCGGGCCGGATCACGCGGATCGCCGGCGCCGCCGTCCCGCGGGCGATCCCGCCGAAGGCGAGCCGAAGCTGTCCGTCGAGGATGATGCGCTGGAGGGTGTCGTACACGCCGACCCCGATCTCCAGCGCGTTCGCGTACGAGATCTCGGCCCGCGTCTGGGGCGGGTCGACCATCACGACGTCGAGCCGGTCGGCGCACGCGACCGCCGCCTCGATCGGCGCGTTCTCCGTGAGGCCGCCGTCGACGTACTCGTCGGCCCGCTCCCAGATCGTCTCGAGCGGGATTCGAACCGGGTCGAAGACGAGCGGGAGCGCGGCGGATGCGAAGAGCGCCAACCGCACCGTGAAGCCGTCGACGACCGTGATGCGCGACCGGTCGTACGCACGCAGCAGCGCGTCGTTCGCGGTCTGCGCGACGTGCCCGTCCACCGCCGTCGCGCGCAGCGAGAACATCTCGCCGGCGCGCCGGGTGAGGTTCGTCGCCGTCACGTAGAGCGGGACGAACACCTCGGCGTCGGGATCGACGTAGTCGTCCAGCAGCTTCTCGACGCTCGTCCCGTCGGCCAGGGCGCGCTCGTATCGTGACATCCCGAGGGCCAGATCGAGCCCGGCCAACGTGCGCCCCACCATCGCGGCGGCTCGACGCGCGAGCCCCTTGGCGTCCGGACTCGCCGACGCGGCGAGGCCGCCGTAGCGCGGCTTGAGGCGAAGGACGTGCCGCTGTGCGAAGGCGCGCCACACCTCGTGCAGCCGGTCGTAGCGCGCGGTCGCGATGAGATACGCGTTGATCGCCCCGCTCGACGCACCGCCGACGAAGTCGCACGCGAACGGAGTGCCGGTGCTTCGTCCCTCGGACACGGCAAGCCCGGCGAGCGCGCCGGCTTGATAGGCGCCGCGATTCGCGCCGCCGGGCAACACGATCGCGCGCCGCCCGCGCGGCGAGGGTACCGCGTCCTCGATCATCGCTCTGCCGCGCTCGTCAAAGGCGTAGGGCGAACGTTGCGCGCCGCGTTCAGCAGCGCGATGAGGCGCGGGTAGACGAGCTCCGGGGCCTGCGGAAACGTGGTCGGGTCGATGACGTCGTGCCGTCTCCCGACGTCGTCCCATACCTCGGTCTCGAGCGGCGCCCCGTACGCGCGCCAGCGCTCCTCGAGACTCCGCGCCGCGGCGTTGTTCGTCGCCGGTTCTTTCTCGTTGAGGATGACGACGATGCGCTCGGCGCTCGGCGACGTCGTTTTCGCAAGCGTACGCGCACTCTGGCCGAGCAGGATGCACTGTCCCAGCGCACGCGTGGGATACCGCGGGTACGCGTAGTTCGGGAGCGTGCGCTCCCGCAGCCGCGGATCCCACCACAGGAACAGCGAGGGCCCGAGAACCATCACCTGCGCCAGCAGGTCGCTCACGAGCGTCGGAACGATCGGCAAGCTGAAGAACGGCGAGATGACCAGCGCGGTGTGGACGGTCCGCGTCTGCGCGAGCCAGGCGGCGATCACGCCGCCGAGCGAGATCCCCGCCGCGTCGGTCTCTTCTCCGAGCCCGGTCGCCCACGCATAGGCCATCGCGCCGATCGTCTCGATGTCGGCGTAGCTGAGCGAGACGAGCGCGTCGGTGAGGCGATCGCGCATCCCGTGGCGCGGGATACGCGGGATCAGCACGTTGTAGCCGCGATCGTACAGCATCTCGCCGAGCTGCACGAACTGCTGCGGGCAGTTCGTGAACCCGTGAAAGAGCACGATGGAGCGCTCCGTGCGCCGGCCGTGATCGAGCAGCCGGGTCACGCCAAGCGGGTTGAGGAGCGGCTCCGCGCGCTCGGCGGCGATGGCGCGCCGAACGCTGCGTACCGCGTCGCCGTATTGCATCGTCAAACCGGCCTTCCGGCAAAGGGCCCCGATATCGTACCGGCGCGGCGGCGTGAAGGCTATCCCAAGAGCGCAACATCGCGGCATCATCGCGGACGCGAGCAGCCGGCATGCTCGGGCGATGCGCCTTCGTCCGCTCGTCGACACCCCGGTCCCGGAACGCGCCGCCGCGATCGACGCCGTGCTCGACCGTTTCGGCGCCGGGGCGCTTCGCGTCGCCGCGAACGCGGGGACTCGGCTCGTCCTGTTGCGCGCCGCCGAACGCTACCGTGATCGCTCGCGCGCGCTGCGGCGCCTCGCGGCGAGCGTCGACGACTGGCCGGTCCCGCCGGCCGGGCTCTTCGTCGTCGAGGAGCGCACGGTCTATCTGCGCTCGTGCTCGCCGATGACGGTCGCGCACGAGTTCGCGCACGCGCTCGACTGCGCGCTGGGCGGCGGCGTCTATCTGAGCGGCGTCGATCCGCGTATCCGCCGCGCGTTCCGCGAAGCGCGCGCGTTCGTGACGCCCTACGCGGCGAGCGGCCTCGACGAGTATTTCGCCGAGTCGGTCCGCGCGTGGGTCGAGGCGAACGATCCGCGCTCACCGTGGCCGCGCGCGACGCGCGCGCGCCTGCGTGCGCTCGACCCCGCGATGGCGGCGATTCTGGAGTCGCTCTTCGCGCACGACCTCGCCGCG
>DATJHK010000065.1:0-20056 GCA_035493875.1 Candidatus Limnocylindria bacterium | reverse complement strand
GCATGCGTCGCCCGCGTACGCGCTCGCGCTCGATCGCGAAGACGACCGGCGCCGCGCCGAGTTCGACGGCCTCACCGGACTGCTCAGCCCGCGCGCGTTCCGCCAGCGGCTCACCGCGGCGACCGATCGCGCGCGCGTCATTCCCTCGTCGCGGCTCGCGCTGCTCTTCGTCGACACCGATCGCTTCAAAGACTGGAACGACGCCTACGGACACGCCTGCGGCGACGCCCTCCTTCGCGAGCTCGCGCGGATGCTGCGCGCCGCGGCACGCGACGAGCGCGATCTGGTCGCACGCAACGGCGGCGACGAATTCTGCTTGGTCTTCGAGGACTGCGGTAAAGCCGACGCGATCGAACGCGCCGAAGCGCTGCGCCGCCGGATCGCCGAAGCCGATTTCACGAGCCTGCGCCCCGCCGCGGCGTCGGCGGCGGTGCGGATCAGCGCCTCGATCGGCGTCGCGGCGTTTCCGCTCGACGCGACGAGCGCGAACGAGCTGCTCGAACGCGCCGACGCGGCGATGTACCACAGCAAGCACACCGGGCGGAACGGCGTCTCCTACGCCGGCGTCGAGGGTCCGTTGCTCCGTCTCGACGCGGAACGGAGCACAGCGCCCCGTTAGTGCGAGCGTCTGCGTTCGCGACGGAGCGGGCCGGATCGCCTCGTCCACGCGGATTCGGAGCACGGCGCGCGAATGGTTACGCTCGATGTCTCGCCGCGTCGACGTGCTGCCGCACCTGCGGACGGCCCGTTTCGACCGGGCGCTCTCGTATCGCGTCCCAACCGTCATGGCGCTGGCCGTCGGCGACGTCGTGCGGGTACCGCTCGGGCCTCGCGACGTCTACGCTTACGTGCTTACCGACCCGTACGAACGCGACGACGAGGTCGCGCTGCGCGAGGTCGCGGAGCGGATCGACGGGCCGCGCGCCTTCGACGCCACCGGCTTGGCGCTGGCGCGCTGGATCGCCGAGCAGTACCTGTGCTCGCTGCGCGAGGCGCTCGGCGCGGTCGTCCTCGCCGCGGCGATCCCGCGCGCCGTCGAACGGCTCGTCCCCCGCGAGGGCGCGCCCGATCCGGCACGCTTCAAGGCGGTTCCGGAGCGCCTGATCCGGCTGCTGTGGACGGACTACCCCGAGGGGATCCCGCCGGACGCCCTGCTCCGCCACCCCGAGGCGCGCCGCGCAGGCGACCGCAAGACCCTGCTGCGCGCGCTCGACGTGCTCGTGCGCGCAGGCGCGCTCGAACGGCGGCGCGTGCTGGCCGAGGCGCGCATCGGCGCAGCGACGATCCGCGTTCTGCGCCCCGGGACCGTCCCGATCAGCGGCAAGAAAGCCGCGGCGCTCGTGGCGCACGTCGGCGAGCTGGGCGCGATGCGCCGCAGCGATGCCGTGCTGGCCGGGTTCTCCGACGCGGTGATCCGCCGCTGCGTCCAGGCCGGCGCGCTGCTCGAGGAGACGCACGAGCTGCGGCGAGAGCGCACCGCGCGAATCGCGCTGCCGCCGTTCGAGGCGACGCGCGAGCAGCGCGACGCGATCGCGGCGCTCGCCGCGCTGGTCGACGCGCGCGCCTACGGACAACTGCTGATCCACGGCGTCACCGGCAGCGGGAAGACGTTCGTGTACCTGCACGCGATCGCGCGCGTCCTCGCCGACGGCGGTCGCGCGATCGTGCTCGTTCCCGAGATCGCGCTCACGCCGCAGACCGCGGCGCGCTTCGAGGCCGCGTTCGGCGACCGCGTCGCGGTGCTGCACTCGGCGCTCTCCGAGCGCGAGCGCTTCGATGCCTGGCAGGCCGCTGCGCGCGGCGAGATCGACGTCGTCGTCGGCGCGCGCAGCGCCGTCTTCGCACCGCTCGCCGACGTGCGGCTGATCGTCGTCGACGAGGCGCACGAGAGCTCGTACCGCCAGGACACCGTCCCGCGCTACGACGCCGTCGCGGTCGCGCGCGAACGGATGCGCCTGGCCGGCGGCGTCGTCGCGCTCGGCAGCGCGACGCCCGCGCTCGGGGACTACGCGCGCGCACTGCACGGGCAATTCCCGCTCGTCAGCCTGCGCGTGCGCGCGACGGCGCAGGCGTTGCCGACGGTGCGGATCGTCGACATGGGCGCGGAGTTCGCGGCGGGGAACCGGCGCGTGTTCTCGAGCGCGCTGACCGAGGCGCTCGGCGAGCGGCTCGCGCGGCGGGAGAAGACGGTGCTCTTCATCAACCGCCGCGGCAGCGCGCGCTTCGTGCTCTGTCGCGCCTGCGGCCACGTCCCGGAGTGCCCTCGCTGCTCGACCGCGGCGACGGTGCACAAGGGCGAAGGGCTCCTGCGTTGCCACTGGTGCGATCATCAGGCGCCGATCCCCGAGACGTGCGCGTCGTGCGGCGCCGGACCGGTGCGCGAGTTCGGCGCGGGGACGCAGCGCGTCGCCGAGGAGGTGGAGCGGCTCTTCCCCGAGGCGCTCGTCGTGCGGATGGACTCCGACACGACGACGCGCGTCGGCGATCATGCGCGTCTGCTGGAGCGCTTCGGAGAAGAAGGGGACGTGCTCGTCGGGACGCAGATGGTCGCGAAGGGACTCGACTTCCCGCAGGTGACGCTCGTCGGCGCCGTCGCGGCCGACCTCGACCTGCACGTGGCCGACTACCGCGCCGCGGAACGGACCTTCGCGCTGCTCACGCAGGTCTGCGGGCGCAGCGGACGCGCACGCGCCGGCGAGGCGATCGTGCAGACGTACTCGCCCGAGCACCCGGCGATCACGTTCGCCGCCGCGCACGACTACGAAGGCTTCGCGGAAGGCGAGCTCGCCGACCGGCGCGCGCTGCGCTGGCCGCCGTACGTGCGGCTCGTCGTGGTCGGCGCGATCGGCCGCTCACGGCGGGCGGTCGAGACCGCGATCGGACGCTGGGCCGACGCGCTGCGCGGCGACGCGCGCTTCGACGTCCTCGGACCGGCGACGTATCCGGTCGCGCGCGTCAACGAGGAGTGGCGCTACCGGATCGCCGTGCGGACGCGGCAGCTCGACGCGTTGCGCGCCGCGCTGCGCGAGCGCGTCCTCCCGCTCGCCGCGGCGAACGCCGAAGTGCGCATCGCGATCACGGTCGACGCCTGAGGCGAGAACACCAAAAAAAGACCGCCCTTCGGACGGCCTTTCGTAGTTGCCGTTGACTCGACGCCGGCCGCAGCCGAGGTCAGGAAGCCTTTGCGACGGCCTTCGCGAGACGCGACTTCTTGCGAGCCGCCTTGTTGGGGTGGATGATCCCCTTGCGCGCCGCCTTGTCGAACTGCGCCTCGACGCCGGCGGTCGTCACCGGGTCCTTCGCGGCCTTGGCCTTCTTGAAGAGGGTCTTCAGGCGCGTCTTGGTGTCGAGGTTCCGCACGGTGCGCTTCTCCGACTGGCGCACCCACTTGACGGCGGCTTTGATGTTGGGCACGAGGCGTAGAGTACCACAAATGCCCCTCCTTGGTCTAGTGGATTCGCCTACGGCGAATCCGTCGCGTTCGGCCTGCGGCCGAGCCGCCCGCTTACGGCGGGGTCTGCGGTGAGGATCTCCCGGTAGGAGGCGTAGCGGCTGGGGGCGATCCGTCCGGCGTCGACGGCGGCGCGGACCGCGCACTCCGGCTCGCTCAGGTGCCGGCAGTCGGCGAAGCGGCAGCGGGTCGCGGGCTCGCGCAGCTCGACGAAGAGGTAGCCCAGCTCGGTCGCCGGCATCGGGTCGAGGGCGAACTCGCCGATCCCCGGGCTGTCGATGAGAAATCCCTCGCCCAGTCGGAAGAGGCGGGCCGAGGTCGTCGTCTGGCGGCCGCGGCCGAAGCGCGACAGGGCGCCCTCGATCCCGATCCCGCCGAGCGCCCGGAAGATCGTCGACTTTCCGACCCCCGAGTTGCCGACCAGGAGCGCCCGCCGCGGGCCGAGCGCCTCCCGCAGGCCGTCGATCCCGCGCCCGCTCTTCGGCTGCAGGATCAGCACCGGGACGCCGAGGGCGCGGTAGATCGCCGCCGTCCGCTCGGCCGCCTCCTCACCCGCCAGATCGACCTTCGTGAGCAGGAGAAGCGCCTCGACCTCGTGCTGGACGGCGAACGCGACGAGCTGATCGATCATCGTGAGGTGGAGCGGGGGATCGACGAGCGCGGCGACGATCGCGATCGTGTCGATGTTGGCGGCCATCGTCTTGGTTCGTCCGCCGGCCGTCCGGCGCGCGAGCACGAAACCGCGCTCGTGCAGCGTGTCGATGACGACGCGGTCGTCGGCGATCACCGCGGCTGCGACGAGGTCACCGGGGACGAGCATCGCGTGGCGCGAGAGCTTGCGCAGCGAGGCCAGACGCGGCTCCGCCTCATCCTCGGCGACGATCCAAGCCGCGTTGCGCCCGACCGCGATGACGCGCGCCCGGCGGAGTCCGTCCGCGCTCACGCGAACATCTGGGGAACCGTGATCGTTACCCGCACCGTGACCCTCGTCGATCCGCTCGCGCGTGCGAACGTCATCGAGGCCCTCCGCGGTCCCGGCGGCCCGGTGGGCGTCCTCGACGTCGTCGAAGACGGCCCGGCCCTGACGATCCGCTTCGACGACGCCGTCAGCGCGCCGGATCTGGTCGACGACCTGATCGCGATCGAGTCGCTCCTCGTCCCCGCCCGTTCGGAGCGGCAGCTGAGCCTCGACGAGGCGGCGGCGATCGCCGCCGCGGGGCTCGGCGATCCCGAGCTTGACGCGGCGCGCGTCATCGAGATGTATTTGGGCGAGGGCGCGAGGTGAGCTGGCCGCATCTCGCCATCCACTTCGGCGTCACCGACGCGATCGACATCCTGGCGACATCGCTGCTGACGTACTACTTCCTGCTGCTGATCCGCGGGACGCGGGCCGTCCAGATCATGCTGGGGCTCTTCGTGCTGGTCGTGATCCTGGCCGTCTCGAACGTGTTGCACCTGCTCGTCCTCGCGACGGTGATGCAGTACGTCCTGCTCGGGACCGCGGTCACGCTGCCGATCGTCTTCCAGCCGGAGCTGCGCCGCGGCCTCGAGCAGCTCGGGCGCGGCCGGTTGTTCGTGCGCGACCGCCGCGCCGAGGACGACGTCGTCGCCGAACAGATCCGCATCGTCACGCATGCCGCCTTCGTGCTGGCCCGGCAGCAGATCGGCGCGCTGATCGTCCTCGAGCAGCACACGGGGCTGCGCGAGTACGTCGAGAGCGGGACGGCGCTCGACGCGCGGCTCTCGCTCGACCTGTTGCAAGCGATCTTCAACAAGACCTCGCCGCTCCACGACGGCGCGGTCGTCGTGCGCGACATGCTGATCGAGGGCGCGGCCTGCTTCCTTCCGCTCAGCGACAACGTGATCGCCGTCGAGCGCCACGTCGGGACGCGGCACCGCGCCGCGGTCGGCGTCACCGAGCAGACCGACGCGGTCGTCGTGGTCGTGAGCGAAGAGACGGGGCTGGTCTCGGTGGCGCGCGCCGGCCGGCTCTCCGTCCCGATCGACGACGAGGAGCGCCTGCGCCGAGTCCTCGGCGCCTGCATCCGCCCGACGCGCCGGCGCGCCCAGGCCGACGGAAGCTTCCTGGCCAATCTGCTGCCGCGGGTCTCGCGTGCTCAATCTTCTCCGGAACAACTTCGGACTTAAGGTCCTCTCGCTCGGGCTTGCCTGCGCGGCGTGGGGGTATTTCCATCTCCTCGCGGCGCCGGGCACGATCGCGCGGTTCGACCAGACGCTCTCGATCCCGATCGTCGTGACGGGGCTGAAACCGGACTATCAGGTCCGCTACAGCGACAAGGTCGCGACCGTCGACATCGAGGTGCCGCGCAACGGGGGCGCGATCAAGAGCGACCAGGTGCAGGCGGTCCTCGACGTGAGCGATTTGAACGATCCCGGCTACCACAACGTGCCGGTCAAGATCGTCTCGCCCGACGTCGTCATCAAGTCGCTCTCGCCCGCTTCGGTCACGCTCTCGCTCGATCGACTCGAGGACCGCAGCGTCCCGCTGAGCATCGATTATACCGGAGAGCGCCGCGGGATCGTCGTCGAGTCCTCACAGGTCGATCCGCCGACGACGATGATCCGCGGGATCGCGGCAGATCTCGCGCGCGTCACCGGCGTGCGCGTCGAGATCCCGATCCCGGGCCAGCCGCAGCAGGTCGACAAGATGATCCGGCCGACCCCGACCGACGCGCGCGGCAACGAAGTGCTGAACGTGCAAGTCTCTCCGAATCTCGTGCGCGTGCGCACCCGGTTCGTCAACACCACCTCGCAGGCGAAGTAAACGACCGCAAATAGATGGGCAGACTCTTTGGAACCGACGGCGTCCGCGGCGTCGCGAATCTCGACCTGACGCCGGAGCTGGCGTACGCGATCGGCCGCGCCGGCGCGGCGGTGCTGGCGCGCGATCAGCCGCTCGACAAACCGATCGTCGTCGGCCGCGACACGCGCCTCTCGGGGCCGATGCTCGAAGGCGCGATCGTCGCGGGGATCGCCTCGACCGGCCGCAACGTCGTGCAGCTCGGGATCGTCCCGACACCGGCCGTCGCCGCGATCACCGTGAGCATCGAGGCCGCCGCCGGCGTCGTGATCTCGGCCTCGCACAATCCGATCGCCGACAACGGGATCAAGTGGTTCGGCGCCGACGGCTTCAAGCTCTCCGATGCCGTCGAGGACGAGATCGAACGGCTCCTGGACTCGCCGCATCTGCCGCGCCCGACGGGGCTCGACATCGGGATCGCGAGCCACGCGCGCGGGCTGATCGACAACTACTTCGCCAAGCTGATCGCCGCCGGCGGGGATCTCTGCGGCCTCACCGTCGTCGTCGACGCCGCGTACGGTGCCGCGTATCTGGTCGGTCCGAAGATCTTCGAGCGGCTGGGCGCGCGCGTGATCGCGCTGCACGCGCAGGACGACGGCAGCCGGATCAACGTCGAGTGCGGTGCGACGCACCTCGAGCCGCTGCGCGCGCGCGTGCGCGAAGAGATCGCGCGCACCAGCGGTCCGGTCGTCGGCGTCGCGTTCGACGGCGATGCCGACCGCGCGCTCTTCGTCGACGAGACCGGCGCGGTACTCAGCGGCGATCACGTCATGCTCGCGATCGCGCGTGATCTGCACGGCCGCGGCGAGCTTCCCGGTGGAACCGTCGTCGGGACGGTGATGTCGAACATGGGCTTCGAAAAGGCGCTCGGCGATGCGGGGATACGCCTGGTGCGCGCGGCCGTCGGCGACCGGTACGTGCTCGAGGCGCTGCGGGCCGGCGGCTACCGCTTCGGCGGCGAACAGTCCGGCCACGTGATCGACCTGGCCGGCGGAACGACGGGCGACGGTCCGATGACCGCGGTGACGCTGTTCTCGCTCGCACGGCGAGCGCGCACGACGCTGCACGAGCTCGTCGGCGCGCTCGCCGTCTACCCGCAGGTGCTGCTCAACGTGCGGGTCGCCGACAAGGGCGTCGCGGAGCATCCCGCGGTCGTCGACGCGATCGCGGCCGCCGAACGCGAGCTGAGAGGCGATGGACGCATCCTCGTGCGCCCGTCGGGGACGGAACCGCTCGTACGCGTGATGGTGGAGGCCGGCGACGCCGCACGCACGCGCGCGCTCGCCGAAACGGTAGCGCAAGCCGTGCGTGACGCGGCCGCGCGGGTGTAGGCGATCCGAAACCTATTCCAAGATTTTCTTTACAACTTGTGAGGACGGTGGGAAGGAGATGAGAACTTCCTTACACTATCCTCTCGGTCGTGGCCCCGCCGAGCGCGGGGCACCGCGGCGAAGCGTTATCGCTTCGTTTGCTTCCGATATTCTCTGCTAGCTAATCACGGAGTCCGTCGCGGGATGCGGCGGAGCGGGGGACTACCCAGGGTAATGGGGTGAACGCGCCGGTCGGCGCGCGGGCGATTCTTCCGTCCGAACCCGTCAACTAACCCCGTACGTGTTGAAGAAGGAGCAGTCTTTGAACCGTTCCATCCTCACCGGGGTCGCTGTTTGCCTCATGTCGGCTGGTCTGCCGGCCGTGGCGAGCGCGAGCCAGACGGGTGATCTTGGAGTCACCGCCGCGACGAGCGCCGTGGTGAGTACCGACACGGCGCAGCCGACCGACGGTGCCGACCTGGCGATGTGGAATGCGCCGGTCACGAGCGAAACGGGGACCGTCTCCGTCGCTCCGCACCACGGCGTCGCCAGCGTGATCCACGTCCAGAAGTTCGCCAGCGGGATCGCCGCCCGCGGCGCCGCGATGGCGTCGACGCTGACGCGCAACGCGATGCGATTTCTTGGCGTCCCATATGTCTTCGGCGGTACGTCGACGAACGGGTTCGACTGCTCGGGGTATGTCCAGCACGTCTTCGCGATGATGGGCGTTCACCTGCCCCGCACGGCCGACGCGCAGTACGACGTCGCGCACCGCATCAAGGGGCAGCCCAAGCCCGGCGACCTCGTCTTCTTCCAGACGTACACAAGCGGCGTCTCGCACGTCGGGATCTCGCTCGGCGGCGACCGCTTCGTCAGCGCCTCGGGCCGCGGCGTGACGGTCTCCAGCCTGCGCGAGCCGTACTGGGCCGCCCGCTACCTGGGAGCGAAGCGCGTCGTCGAGTAGAATCTCCCGGCCGTGGTGATGTCCGACGGCCCGACCGAGACCCAAGAACGAGCGGCCATGGCGTACATCGTCTGGCCGCTCGCCTTGTTCGACGCCGTGCGTCCGGCCCCGGAGGCGACTGCCTGGTCGCGGCTGCACAGCCGGCAGGCGTTCATCTTCGGTCTGCTCGGCACGCTCGCGTACCTGTTCTTGCTGGCGATCCCGCTGCTCGTGGTGATCGCCGTGCCGGGGATAGCGCTGGGCGTCGTGGTCTGGGTCTACGCGGTGGGGCTGCTCGCCGACGTGATCGGGGCCTTTACGCTCTTCGGCCTGGCGCTGACGTACCGGGAGCGAGCGCTGCGCGGCGAATTGTTCGCGATCCCGCTCGTCACGCCGCTGATCGACCGCTTCTTCCCGCTGGAGCGCTGAGCGCACCGAGGGAAGAAGCCCTTCGCAGCGAAGCCGGTGCGCCGCACGATGGGGTGTAGCCAAGTGGTAAGGCAGCGGACTTTGACTCCGCCATGCGTTGGTTCGAATCCAGCCACCCCAGCAACAGCGCCGGCCCGAGACCACGCGGCGGAGTCAAAGGCCGCTGCCTTACCACAGCGCAGGCGCGCAGCGCCGGAGCGGCTTGGAACTCTCGGGGTCCCCGTCGCGCTCGCGCGACGGGGCATTCAGCGGACTTTGACTCCGCCATGCGTTGGTTCGAATCCAGCCACCCCAGCGACAGCGCCGGCCCGTGACCACGCGGCGAGATCGTGGCCCATGCTTCGACAAGCTAAGCATGACGGGCGCACCGGCGAGCGAGGGTTCCGTGAGGCGCTTCGATGGCAATGATCCCAGCGTACCTTGACGAGATGTTGCGGGCGTTCGTCGACCAGGATCTCGTACGAGCGAGCGCATGCTTCGCGGAAGAGGGCGTGTACCGGGAACTGCGGCGAGAACCGGTGCGCGGACGGGCGGCGATCGCCGAGCATTTCGCGCACTTCACCGCTTCAGGGGTCGCTTGGCAGTTCGTCCTCGACGATGTGATAGCGGCAGCGGATCGCGCCTGCGTCGTGTACAGGTTCTCTCTGGCCGAAGGCCAGGGTCGCCCGGGACGCGAACGCGCGGGGTGCGCTGTCGTCCATTTGGACGCGCGAGGTCAAATCGCCGAGTGGCGGGAGTACGAGGGATGAACGTCAACGGAACAACGTCGCAGCACCAGCACGAAGACCTTTCGATCCACGTCCACGTGGTCGACGGCCGTCAGGTGTTCGAACTGATCGGGTCACTCGACATCGCGACCTCGCCGACCGTTCGTGCCGCGCTCTCGAGCGCCTCGGAACAGGGCGATCACAAGCTCATCGTCGACCTCACGAAGGTCGACTTCCTCGATTCGACGGGCCTCGGCGCGCTGATCGGCGGCCAGCGGCGCGCCAAGGAGTTCGACGGCGAGGTCCGCCTCGTCGCGAAGGAAGGCCAGATCCTGCGCCTGCTCCGCATCACCGGCCTGCTCAAGGTCTTCTCGGTCTATCCGACCCTCGAGGACGCCCTCAAGAACGGCCAGCGCGTCGGCGACCTCTAACCCCGCAAGCTCGCGTCGAGCAACTCGACGACGTGCTTCACCTCGATCGCGCCGTGACCGGCGCGATCGAGTCCGTTGCGGATCTGCAGCGCACAGCCGGGGTTCGCCGTCGCGACGATCTCCGGAGCCACCTCGGCGATCCGCTCCACCTTGCGATGCTGCAGCCGCTGCGCCATCTCCGGCTGCGTGACGTTGTAGATCCCCGCGCTCCCGCAGCACAGCGAAGACTCGCTCATCTCTCGTAGCTCAAGGCCCGGGATCTGGGCCAAGAGGCGCCGCGGCGGCGCCGTGATACGCTGCGCGTGCGCGAGATGACATGCGTCCTGATACGTCACGACGCCGCGCAGCGGACGCAGCGCCCCCGCGGGGAGACCGACCTCGTCGAGATACTCGAGCACGTCGCGCACCTTCGCCGAGAACGCTTTCGCGCGCGACTCCCACTCCGCGTCGCCGTGGAACAGGTCGCCGTACTCCTTGAGCGCCGAGCCGCACCCGGCGGCGTTGATCACGTAGACGTCGGCGCCGCTGCGCTCGAACGCGACGATGTTGCGCTTGGCGAGCTCGCGCCCGCGCGCCATCTCGCCGGCGTGGATCGTGATCGCGCCGCAGCAGCCTTGCTCGCGCGGGACGACGACGTCGATCCCGGCCGCGTTCAGCACGCGCACGGTCGCCTCGTTCCAGCTCGCGAACGCAACGTGCATCACGCAGCCCGCGTGCAGGAACGCCGTCGCGCGCGCCGCGCCCGCTGCCGGAAAACGCTGGTCCTGCGGGATGAAGAAGCGGTCCGAGATCCGCGGCGCGAGCGCTTCGACGTCTTGCAGCCCGAGCGTGCGCAGCACGCCGCTGCGCAGCACGAGGTCCCGTAGGCCGCTGCGCTGATAGAACTTCAACAGCCGCGCCGCGATGCGCATCAGCGCCAGATTGGCGAACAGCGCCCCGACCAGGGCCGCGCGCGTCAGGCGCGACCACCATGGACGGCTCGGGGCGAGCGCCCGCACGACCTGGGTCCGCGCCGGCTCGAGGATCCGCCCGTACTCGACCCCCGAAGGGCAGACGGCCTCGCACGCGCGGCAGTCCAGGCATTCCGACATCTGATGGACGAAGCCGGGGCTCAACAGATCGAGCCGCTCCTCGGCGACCGCCTTGATCAGGGCGATCCGGCCGCGCGGCCCCGAGGTCTCGACCAGCGTCTCGACATAGGTCGGGCAGGTCGGAAGACAGAGGCCGCAGCGGACGCAGCGGTTGAATACGTCGTCCGGCGGGACGTCCGGGGCGACGAAACCGTGGCGCACTTCCGGTTCGATCACGATGACACTGCGTTCGCGAACGCGAAGCGACGCCCATGCCCGAACCTGACCCGACACGCGCTCGCAGTTCCCTCGTCGTCGACGGCCGTGATCGTGCCGCCGCGCGCTCGTACTTCCACGCCGTCGGCCTGACCGACGAGGATCTGGCGAAGCCCCTCGTCCTGATCGCGAACACCTGGACCGACGCGATGCCGTGCAACTTCGGCCTGCGCGCGCTCGCCGATCACGTCAAGGCCGGCGTCCGCGCAGCCGGCGGCACGCCGCTGGAGTTCAACACGATCGCGATCTCCGACGGGATCACGATGGGCACCGAGGGGATGAAGGCTTCCCTGGTCTCGCGGGACCTGATCGCCGACTCGTTCGAGCTGGTCGCCCGCGGCTACAACTTCGACGCGGTCGTCGCGCTGGTGGCCTGCGACAAGACGATCCCGGCGGCGGGGATGGCGCTGCTGCGCCTCGACATCCCGGGGCTCGTGCTGTACGGCGGTTCGATCGCGCCCGGGAAGTATCAGGGCCGCGATCTGACGATCGGCGACGTCTTCGAGGCGATCGGCGCGCACGCGGCGGGCAAGATCGACGATGCCGAGCTCAAGGCGATCGAACGCGCCGCATGCCCCGGCGCGGGCGCGTGCGGCGGGCAGTTCACCGCGAACACGATGGCGACGGCGTTCGAGTTCCTCGGGCTCTCGCTGGTCGGCAGCGCCAGCCCCGGCGCGACCGATCCCCGCAAGGAGAAGGAAGGCTATCGCGCCGGCGTCGCGGTGATGGACATGCTGCGCAAGGGGCTCACGCCGCGCAAGCTCGCGACGCGCGCCGCGTTCGAGAACGCGATCGCGGCCTCGGCCGGGACCGGCGGCTCGACCAACAGCGTTCTGCATCTGCTCGCGATGGCGCGCGACGCCGACGTTCCGTTGACGATCGACGACTTCGAGGCGGTCTCCGACCGCACGCCGATCGTCGCCGACCTGCGTCCGGGCGGAAAGTACGTCGCCCTCGACGTCGACGCTGCGGGCGGGATCCAGCTCATCGCGAAACGGATGATCGAAGGGAAGCTCGTCGACGGCACGACCCTCACGCCGACCGGGAGATCCCTCGGCGAAGAATCCGCGAGCGCGCAGGAGACGCCGGGACAGCAGGTCGTCGCGACTGCGGAACGGCCGTTCAAGCCGACCGGCGGGATCAAGATCCTGCGCGGCAACATCGCGCCCGACGGCGCGGTGGTGAAGGTCGCGGGCCACGAGCCGCAACTGCTCACCGGGCGCGCGCGCGTCTTCGAGCGCGAAGAGGATGCGATGCACGCCGTCGACGCGCGCGAGATCGTCGCGGGCGACATCGTCGTCATCCGCTACGAGGGCCCCAAGGGCGGCCCGGGGATGCGCGAGATGCTCGGCGTCACCTCGGCGATCGTCGGCCAGGGGCTCGGCGAGAGCGTCGCGCTGATCACCGACGGCCGCTTCAGCGGCGCGACGCGCGGGCTGATGATCGGCCACGTCGCGCCCGAGGCGTTCGTCGGCGGCCCGATCGCGGCGCTGCGCGACGGCGATCGGATCACGATCGACGTCGCCGCGCGAACCGTGAGCGTCGATCTCACCGAGGCGCAGATCGCCGAACGCCTGCGCGACTGGAAGCAACCCAAACCGCGCTACACGGACGGCGTCTTCGCGAAGTACGCCGCGCTCGTCTCGTCCGCGGCTGAGGGCGCCGTCACCCGGCCATGCTGACGCTGCGCTGCAGCGTCTGCGAGGCGCAGAACGACGACACCGACGCGCTCGCCTGCACCGAGTGCGGCGAGCTGCTCGGGTTCGTCCTCGACGTCGCGGACGTCAACCGCTCCGACGTGCTCGCGCGCGCCCGCAAGCGCCGCGAGTCCGTCGACCCGCGCGATCGCAGTGGGGTGTGGCGCTATCGCGAGCTGCTGCCGCCGATCGGCGAGGACGCGATCACGACGCTGCGCGAGGGCGACGTCCCGCTGTTCGACGGCCCGCGCGGAGCGGCGTACGCGGGCGTCGGCCGGCTGCGCTATCTGCACCTCGGGATGAACCCGACCGCGTCGTTCAAGGACGCCGGGATGACGGTCGCGATCTCTCGCGCACGCGAGCGCGGCGCGCGGGTCGCCGTGTGCGCGAGCACCGGCAACACGTCGGCCTCGCTCTCCGCATACGCCGCGCGTGCCGGGATGCTCGCGGTCGTCGTCGCGCCGGTCGACGGGATCAGCCCGGCGAAGGTCGCGCAGACCCTCGACTACGGCGCGCGCGTCGTCGCCGTCGAGACCGATTTCGACGATGCGCTGCGCGCCGTGCGCGACCTCGATCCGCGCCGCTTCGCCGTCGTCAACAGCGTCAACCCGTACCGCATCGAAGGGCAGAAGACGGCCGCGTTCGTGCTGCTCGAGCAGACGCACTGGACCGCGCCCGACTGGGTGATCCTGCCGGGCGGAAACCTCGGGAACACGAGCGCCCTGGGCAAGGGGTTCCGTGAAGCACGCGCGCTCGGCCTGACCAAAGGGCTCCCGCGTCTGGGGGTCGTGCAGGCCGCGGGCGCGGCGCCGTTCGCGCAGGCGTGGCGCGACGACGCCGAGCTCGTCCCCGTGCGCGCGCAGACCGACGCGACCGCGATCCGCATCGGCGCGCCGGCGTCGTGGAAGAAGGCGCGCGCCGAGGTGCGCGCGTCGAACGGCACGGTGACCGACGTCGAGGACGCCGCGATCGCCGAGGCGCGCGCGGTGATCGGGCGCGAGGGGATCGGCTGCGAACCGGCCTCGGCCGCATCGCTCGCCGGGCTGCGCCGCCTCGTCGACGAGGGCGTCGTTTCCGGCGACGCCGACGTCGTCTGCGTGCTGACCGGACACGTCCTCAAGGACACGGCGTACGCGACGCGCTATCACGAGTCCGGCGCGCGCTTCGCGAACGCGATCGTGCGCGGCTCCGACGTCGCCGAGTACCTCAATTCGCTGGTCGCGGCGCGCGCGTGAACGAGTTCACCGTCTCCGCGCCGGCGTCGAGCGCGAACCTCGGCGCCGGCTTCGACGCGGTCGGGATCGCGCTGGAGCTGCGCATGACCGCGCACGTGCGCGTCCTGGACGCCGGAGCGGCGCCGGTGTGGACGTATACCGGTGCGCATGCGCCGACGCACGAAGGGATCCGCGGCTGCATCGAGCGTGCGATCGCCCGGATCGCGCCACAGGCGCCGCCGCTCGCGGTCGAGCTCGACAACGCGATCCCGCTCGGCGCGGGGCTCGGGAGCAGCGCCGCGGCGTACGCGCTCGGCGTCGCGATCGGCGCGCACGTCCTGGCCGAACCGCCGGGACCCGACGCGCAAGCGCGCGCCGTCGCCGAGCTGGAGGGACACCCCGACAACGCGCTCGCCGCCTGGTACGGCGGGACGATCATCGCCGCGCTCGGCGAAGACGGGCTGACGGCGGCGCGTTTCGCCGCGCTCGCGGTACAGGCCGTCATCGTCGTCCCTGAGATCGCGCTCGCGACCGTCGAGGCGCGCGCGCTGATGCCGCAGAGCTACGCGCGCGCGGACGCGGTCCACAACGTGCAGCGGGCGGCGCTTTTGGGCGCCGCGCTGGCGAGCGGGCGGCTCGACCTGTTGCGCGCCGCGGTCCGCGACCGGCTTCATCAGCCCTACCGGGCCGGCGCCGTCCCCGGGCTCGCCGAGATGCTCGAGCTGGACGACCCCGCCGTCGTCGCGGTCGCGCTTTCGGGCGCCGGGCCGTCGGTGCTCGCGCTCGTCCGCGACGCACCGCAACGCGTCGGAGAGAGGCTCGCCGCGATCTTCAGCCGCCACGGGATCGTCAGCCGGATTCTGGTCTTGCCGCTCGCTGGGCAAGGCGTGAGTGTGGTCGAAGCCGCGCGGGCGTGACCGAGCAGGCGAGAGGGCCGGCCTTCGCGCGCGAGAACGTGTGAGGGGATGGTGAGCGTCAGCGTCGGGTCGCCCGCAGGGATGTGTACGGTCGCGAATCCGGCGTTCTATCGATACGTCCTGCGCCTCGCCGAGGCGCCGCTCAACGCAAATGCGAGCGACCGGGCGCAGCTCGACGTGCTCGCGAACGTCCCGCACGCCTACGCCGACGAAGAGGAATGCTCGGGCGACGGCTGGCGGATCGTCCCGGCCGTCTCGTACGAAGATTGGCCCGTCCTCGAGGCGACCCCACAGCGGCTCCGCGCGGCGTTCCAGACGGCGCGCCGCCTCCTCTGGGCCAACGCCGGGCCCGTCGGGATCAGCGCCGGCGACATGATCGCCGTCGACACCGAGATCGAATCGGTCCTCGGCGTCCTGCGGCAAGCCGAAGCGAGCGGCTACAGCGTCAACGTCTCCTACGTGAGCTGAGCCCGCTCGATCGCCGGAGCCGATCCGGGTACACGACGCCGCAGTCGCGTTACGCTAGGCGGCGATCCTCTCGACAAGACTGCGAAACTTCGCCTCCCGCATCGCGGCACGTTCGGCCGCGGTCGGAAGGTAGAGCGGGGGATCGTTGTCGGCGTACGGGCTCTCGATCTCGGTGAGCGCCTCCGCGGCGGAACCAAACGGGCCGAAGTTCTCTCGATCGGGTACCAAGTGGTCGACGATGCACCACCGTCCGCCATCGTCGAGCACTGCGAAATACCGGCCTGACATACGCTCACGGTAACGAAAACACGCCAACTCGTCTGCAAAGGACGAGTTGACATTTTGGCCGAGCTCAGCTGCAGTTACCTGATAAAATGGAACGATGAAGACGTCCGGTGAGCTGATTCCGTTCATCAACAAACGGGTGAACGTTCGCCTCGAAGACGGCCGGGCGGGCTGCGGAGTGCTGCGCCTTTGGCAGATGCAAGGCCCAAGGGAGTACCCGTACGTCCTCGACGCGTCCGGCCCGGAAGAGATCGGCTCGGTCAAAAATCGACGGTTCTTTGCCCGCGAGGTAGCGGAGATCCACCTGGCTACTTGACGGCGGATACCCGAACGCGCGCGGGCCGGCGTGCCGGCGAAAAGGTCACGAGGACGGGGAACACCGGGGGGCCGAGGACCGGCGTGACGACAGGGACCGCGGGCGCGCCGAACGACGGCGGCAGCGCCGGTGCCGTCAAGATCGGTGGCAACGCCGGTGATCTCGGAGGCTGCTGCACTGCGGGACCGGCCACGAGGCCCGGCGTCGCAGGGAGCGTCGATGTCGGCGGGAGCGGGTCGCCCGCGGGGCCGGCACACGCGGCCGACGGCGCGAGGGCGACGCCGAACGCAAGCGCGAGAAAGCGGAGCGTCATGGCGCGGTCTCCTCTAGCTGCCGTCAGTATACCGCCGTTTACGGCATGGAATGCAGCTCGCTTACCGTTTGCCGCAGGAAGTTCTTCGCTCCGCGGATCGCGGCAATTCCCGTTACTGACGGTTGCCGAACAACGAACCAATCACGTTGCCGACGTTGCTCGTCCCGCCTTGCTGCTGCGCGCCCTCGGCCATGGGCTCGTGATACGTCATCGACTGTAAGCCCAGACGTCCGGGACCGGTGAAGCGGTTCATCACCAGCGACGCACCGCCGACGAGTGCACCGAGTGCTCCCATCAGTCCGCCCCCGCCGCCGGACTGCAGCACCGTGACGGTGTCCATCTGGACGCTCGCGTCCTTCCAAAGCCATGCCCCCGGCTCGACGTCGATCTGCTCGCCCGGCGCAAGCGTCTTCTCGAAGACGTTGCCGTAGCCGTGGAGCAGCAAGAGACCCTCTTCGCGCTGCGCGGCGAAGCGGTCGATGAAGAGGCCGGAACGGGAGAAGAAGACGTTCGCGAGCCCTTGCTGCCAGTAGAAATCGTACGCGACCTGCTGCGTCGCGAGCAGAAACTGATGCTCGCGCACGTCGACGACCTGCCCCGGACGCAGATGCAGCGCGACGATCTGTCCCGGCGCCTCGCGCGACATCGCGATGTTCCCCGGCCCCTGCGCGGTCGAGATGAAGATCTGCAGGCCCGCGAAGAACCGCTTCCCGGCATTCTGCAGTCCCATGAAGCCGAGCCGCACCTGCGGCTGCTTCCAGAGCAGGATGTGGTGCTCGAAGTAGATCCCCGTGCGGGGGCCCAACTCGACGTCGACGACCGGGACCAGTTCGCCCTCGATGCGCACGACCGTGTCGCCGATGCGGATCGGCTCCTTGGGGTTGTCGCGTTCGCCGACCGGTTCGGTATAGGTGCCGACGCTCACCGGCGCCGGAGCGGGCGCGCCGCAGGCCGGACAGAAGCGCGCGCCGTCGGGAAGCGGCGTTTGGCAGCTCGGGCAGGTCATGGACGGCGTTTCGCCGTCCCGCGCTTGGCGCCTACACCGCTGGTCGTGGCGAGCGTCGCAGGGTGACCAGGCTGAAGACGATCAGACTGAGCCCGCCCACGCCGCAGGCGAGCGCGACCGCGATGAACGCGGCCAGCACCTTGCGCGGCGTCCCTTCGACGACGCTGATCGCGAACGACTGCGAGGCCGTGTCGACCTCGTCGACGCGTGAGGCGATCGCGAGCGACCAGATCCCCGTCGTCGGCAGGACGACGCTCCCGGTATAGCGGTCTTCGCCTTCGCGCACGAGCGGGACGCGCAGATTCGCTCCGCGCGGATCGGTCCCCACGAGCGTGACGCTCCGGCTGTGCGGCGCGACGACGCGCACGTGGATCGGCTGTTTGGCCGTATAGCCGTCGAGCCGCTCGATCCGCGAACCTTTCCCGTCGAGCGCAACGTGAAGGGCCTGCGGCGGCGAAGCGGCCCCTGCCACGGTCGCCGTTTCTGCCGCGACCCCGATGATCAGGGCCAGTACGACGGGGATGAACAGCAGACGGCGCATCCCCACCGTTGTACCCCGCCTTCCTGGGGTATGCTCGCGTCGTGGAACGAGAATTCGATGAGAATTCCGGGGAGCGCCGGCACGAACGACCGGCCTCCGAATCTCCTCCACCGGACGAGCTGACGCCGCTCGAGGACGTCGATCTCCCTCCCGGGGAGAACCCGGCGGTCGAGGACGTCTAGCGGCAGGCTGGCCGTTCGGCAGGCGCCGAAACGCGCGCAGTGCAGCCACCACGTCCCCGCGGTCATCAGCGTTTCTCGATCTTCCACGGCACGGCGGACGACGAGGCCGGCCGGCGCGCTTGGCACCACGCGTACGCGGACGTCTTTCGCGGCAGCGCGAGCGTGCTCGACGTCGGATGCGGCATCGGCGTCTTTCTCGACCTGCTGCGCGAACGCGGCGTCGCGCGGGCGCTCGGCATCGACCGCGATCCGGAGATGGTGGAGGAGACACGAGCGCGCGGCCACGAGGCGCGGGTCGGCGATGCGCGGACCGCGCTGCGCGCGCTCGGCGAGGAGTTCGACGGGATCCATGTCTCGTTCGTCATCGAGACGATGGACGGAGAAGAAGGGCTCGCGTTCCTCGCCGACTGCGTTCGCGTGCTGCGTCCCGGCGGCACGCTCGTCGTGCGCACGCTCAACCCGCGCAACGCCGCGGTGCGCGACGGCGCGTTCTGGTACGAACCGTGGGCGAAGCGTCCGTGGCCGCTCGAGACGCTGCACGTCGCGTTCGGCGATCTGGGGCTGCGCGTCGTGGGCGCCGGAAACGAACCCGACGGGTGGCAACACGTCTACGTCGTCGGCCGCGCGCCTGCCGCAGCGCGCGGGGAGGGGCGCATCCCGGTCGCGTGGCAGGGCGAGTTCTTCGCCTACAACTCGATGGCGGTCGTCAACCGCGAATTGGCGCGCGCGCTCCTCGCGCATCCCGACGTCGCGCCGGTCCTCGTCCCGGACGAGCCGCGCGAAGAGCCGTCGGTCGCCGCCGATCCGCGCTACGCCGCGTTGCGCGAGCGCGTCCGCCGCACGCTCCCGCCGGCCGACGTCCTGATCCGCCAATCGAACGGCGCGGCGGATTTCCGCCGCCCGGCGGGCGTGACGAAGCTCGTGCAGATCCTGCCGTGGGAGTACGGCGCGCTGCCGCGCTCGTGGATCGAAGGCGTGCGCGAAGGCGCCGACGAGATCTGGGTGCCGAGCACGTACTGCGCGCGGATGTTCACCGACGCCGGCGCCGCGGCCGAACGCGTCGCGGTCGTCCCCAACGGGATCGATCCGACCCGGTTCTCCGCGGAGCGCGACGTCGCGCCGTACCCGATCCCCTCGCGCAAGGGATTTCGGTTCCTCTATCTGGGCGGCGTACTGCCGCGCAAGGGCATCGATGTGCTGCTCGCCGCGTACCGCCGCGCGTTCCGGCGCGACGACGACGTCACGCTGGTGCTGAAAATCTTCGGGACGCGTTCGTTCTACCCGCTGCCCGACGGCGGCGCATCGTTCGCGGCGTTCGCGCAGGATCCGCAGGCGCCCGAGCTGATCGTGCTCGACGACGACGTGAGCGACGAGGAGGTCGTGCGGCTCTACCGGAGCTGCGATGCGCTCGCGTTTCCGTATCGCGGTGAGGGCTTCGGTCTGCCGATGCTCGAGGCGCTGGCGTGCGGGCTCCCGGTGATCGCGACCGCCGGCGGCGCGGCCGACGACTTCCTCGACGGCGACGTCGCGTACCGCGTTCCGGCGGAGCGGCGCGCGCTGCGCGGGGAGTTTCGCGGTGAGCTGCTCGCGGGCGAAGGCTGGTGGCTCGAACCCGACCTCGACGATCTCGCCGCGACGCTGCGCCACGTCGTCGCGCACCGCGAGGAGGCGCGGGAAAA
>DATJHK010000064.1:0-97730 GCA_035493875.1 Candidatus Limnocylindria bacterium | reverse complement strand
GGCTTCCCGGGCGTGCTGATCTTCTACCAGCGCACGAACGACGGGAACGTCGGGCCCGGCAGAGCCTCGCAGCGGCTCGTGCAGAGCGCAATGAGCTCGGCGGCCGCGATCGAGCTGGACGAGTCGATCCTGCAGGGCAACATCATGCTGGGCTTTCGCCCGGTCGAGTACGTCGGCGGCTTGCAGGCGACCAAATCCGGATACGACGTCTTCATGACGACGCATCCGCACTACGGCGTCTTCGACATCGTAGCGCGGGATCCGAAGCTCAGCCCGTATCTCTACCTCACGTTGGAGTCGGCCTTCGCGGCGGCCTCGAACGCACCGAACGGCGGCCCGACGTGGCGGGCGGGGCTGCGCTGGGCCTCACCGGTGGGACCGAAGCCGCAGTAAGGCGATCGTCTCGGGTGCGTGTCATGCTTGTCGAAGCGCGCCCGCACCCGAGGCGTTTCACCTTGTCGTTAGCCCAGATGATCCTCGCGGGGCGGCGGGGAGAGAAAGGCGTTGAGCGCATACCAGAAGCGCTCGCGGTTGTAGCCCAGGACCAGCGAGTGCGCGGCGCCGGGGATGATGACGAACTGGCGGTCGCGGTTCGGGAGCAGCTGGAAGAAGCCCAGGCAATCCTCGTCGGTCGCGATGCCGTCGTACTCGCCGCGCGCCATCAGCACCGGTGCGTGCACGTTCTTCGGGTCGACCAGTGGTAGCTTCGTCGTCATGTCCAGATACGTGCCGTTGGGGATCGTGTTGCCGTACTTCGACTCCACGGCGTAGAGCGCTTCGCCGACGCGCGGATCCGCCGTGCCGGGTTTGTCGCGCGTGAAGATGCTCGTATAGTTCGTGAGCTTCGCGGGACGGGTGTTGTGCGTGCGGAAGAACTCGATGTTCTTCGCGCGGTCGCCGAGCGTCGGCGAACCTTTTCCGGTCCAGGTATAGGCGGCGAGCGCGAGGCGATCGACGTGCTCGGGCGCCGCGGCGGCGAACGCGGAAGCACGGATCGCGCCCGACGATTCGCCGAAGAAGTGCGCTTTCGTCGCACCCGTCTCGCGCTGTACGACGAGCATGGCGGCGCGCAGATCCTCGACGCCGCTCGCGACGTCGGAATACCCGCTGGTGCGCGACGAACGCCCGTACCCTTCGTGGTCCATCGTCCAGACGTCGTAGCCGTAGCGCGCGAACGCGTCCATCATCGAGTAGCCCGGCGCACCCGGGACGGTGAGGTCGTACGACGAGGGGCCCCCCATCGTCGAGCCATGGACGAGGAACAGCACGGGAAGCGCCGCGGCGCCGGCCTGCGACGCGCCGACGCGCTTGCGGTACACGAAGAGCTTCACCGGACCTTTGGCGGCCCAGTAACTGGCGCTCCACACCGGCTGCTCCGATGCGGGTGGAGCGGCCGCGTTCGCCGCCGGAGCGGCGCCGAGCGCAAACGCGCCCGCGGCCAGCCCCGACAACCCTGCGAGGACCGAGCGGCGCGAAGCGCCGCGCTCTGACGTCGTCATGCTCGTCCCTTCGGCACAGGAGACCGGGCGGTCCCCGTATCGCGCCGCGCGAAGCTCGGCGGCGTGACCCTACTCGAGGAGCTTCAGACGTACACGCCTTTCGACGCACACGAGGCCGCGATGCGGGCGCGGCTCGTCGCGTTCGTCACCGCCGAGCGCGACGCGTTCGAGCGGACGCTCGCGATCGGGCACGTCACCGCGTCGGCCTGGATCGTCGACCCGGGGCGCATGCAAACGCTGCTCACGCACCACCGCAAGCTCGGCAAATGGCTGCAGCTCGGCGGGCACGTCGACGGCGATCCCGACGTGCGGCGCGCGGCGCTGCGCGAGGCGCGGGAGGAGTCGGGGCTTCGCTCACTGCGCTTCGCGTGCGAGGCGATCTACGATCTCGACGTCCACCCGATCCCGGCGCGCCCCGGCGAACCCGCGCACGAGCACTACGACGTGCGCTTCGCCTTCGAGGCCGATCCCGCCGAGCCGTTCGTCGTGAGCGCCGAGTCGAAGGCGTTGGCGTGGGTGCCGCTCGGCGCGCTCGCCTCCTACGGCGCCGACGAGTCGGTGCTGCGCCTGGCCCGCAAGACGGTGCTGCTGGCGGGGTAGGAGCGGCACATGCGCCGGCGTTTCGAGTTCAGCTTTCACACCCTCGAGGAGCCAGCGGCCGCGCTTGGGGACGTCGACTCGACGCTCGCCCTCTTGGGTGCTCAGGGATGGGAGATCCGTGGGATCGCCCCGCTTCCGGGCGGCGCGCTCACGGTCGCGCTCCAGCGTCCGCTCGACGAGGAGGCACCGCTTCCGGATGCGCCGGTGCTCGCGGCGAAGATGGCCGAACCGCTGCCCGCCCCGACGGTCGCGGATCTGGAGCGCGAGCCGCCTCGCGGCGAGGAAGCCGCCGACGCGCAACGCCGCGACTAGGGTTCACTGCGAGACGATCGACAGGTTCGACGGATCGACGGTGTACTCGCCGGCCGTTACCTTCGCGTTCGGGATCGCGCAGATCACGCTGTTCGAGGGGCCGTAGATCACGACGAGATTCGGCGGCCCGCACTGCGTCTGCGTGAGGCCGTAGTTCGAGAGCAGCGTCGATCCGGGGCTGTTCTGCTGTACCTGATACGAGGTGTAGGTTTGGTTCGTCGCGCTGTTCGTGATCGAGCCGTAGACCGCCGCCGCGGTCGCGCTGATCGCCAACGCTCCCCAGAAGCCGCCGCCGTAGTAACGCCCAACCGGCGCCCAGACGGCTCCGCCGTTCCAGCCCCACGCCGGGCCGTGGTAGACGGGATTCGCGACGACGGTACGGTTGACGTTCACGGTGTTGCCGCCGCTGACGTTGCGGTTCACGTTGGTAGTGTTGCGGTTCACGTTGGCCGTGTTCACGTTGGCTTTGTTGACGTTCGCGCTGTTCGCTTTGACGTTCGCGGCGTTTGTCTTCGCGTTCGTCGTGTTTTGCGTGGCGGCGGCATTTTGCGCGTTCGTCCGATTGACGTTCGACGTTGAGGGATGCGTGGTGCCGGCGGCGGTGCGGTTCGCGGTGGCCGGAGCGGATCTCGCTGCGCCGGTGTCGTGCGAGAGATTGAAGCCGCCGCCGCTCGAAGGGTTCGCGGTCTGCGGTGCCGGTCGGCCGGCCGGTGCGGCGCGTCCGCCGCCGCCGCCGCCGCCCCCGCCTCGCCGCTGCGCTGACGCGGCGGGGGGAACGAGCCCGATTGCGAGGATGAGCGTCCACGCCGCGGCCTTCATCGTCGTCATGGCGTCTGGCTCCCGGCGAACCGGCCGCTTCCGGTGATGTACGTGCCCTTGTGCGTGCGGATCGTGAGGAGCACTGACGACGGCGCCAGGCGCAGCGACGAGAACGAGAGCGGCTCATCGGTATCGCGCAGATTCAGGTACAGCGTCGCGCTCGCCATGTCGATCGGGTAGCTCTTGCCGCCCTTTTGGAGCACGACGCGCGTCGGTGAACACCGCACGAGCGTTCCGTCGGGGACGCAATTGGTGCGTGAGACGAGCAACGTCGAGACTCGGTCGGCCGAGGTGAGAAGCAGCGCGGCGTCGGTCAAGCGCATCGTGACGTCGGGGTAGTTTTGGACGGATGCGTCACTCTGCTGAATCCGTACCGTGCCCAAGGCGAGGGCGGGCGACGGTGCGAGCGCGCCGGCGAGGACGATGAGCGCGACCGCCGCCGTCGACGACCCTGCGCGCGTAGGCGTTCCGGCCATGTGATGACTCCTGGTTCGGCGTCCCCCATTATCCCAGGCGCTCGGCCGGAGCAATATCCGGGAAGTGCAGACCGCAGCCGAAAGGCGGGTACGAAACCAACATGCCCAAGACGACCCGTTGGTCGCAGCACGTCACCGAGACGAGCAACGCGCTCGACATCGAGCAAGGGACGTTCAGCCAGGACGATCCGAAAGCGATCGCGGACGCGCTGATGCGCGACGCGCGGCGCTCGCAGCGCCGCAAGTCCTCGCCGTACCGCTCGGCGATGTCGATGCTGACGTTCTACATCAACCGCGCCGGCCGCAATCTGCCGGCGAAGCGCAAGAAAACGTTGGAGCAGGCGAAAGCCGAGCTCCGGGAGGCCTACGGCGAGCGCACGACGCGCAAGCGCGCGCGGTAGCGCCGTTCAGCGTGGTGCCGCGGCGCGGCTCAGGCGGTCGCGCACGGCGGCGTTCGCCTCGGTCGCCGGCGGCAGCGTCGCGAGGATCGCGTCGTAGCCGTCCGCGTCGAGCGCGCGCAGCGTCGCGTACAGCGCGCGCGCGGCGGCGGCGGGATCGTCGGGAAGCGTCAGTAAGGCGACGCGCTCACCGGCCTGTGCCCGGCGTTGCGCCTCGCCTTCGCGCGCGTCCGCGTCGACCAGCACGACGCGGGCCCGCGGTGCGTAGTGCGAGGCGAGCATCCCCGGCGCGCGCACGTCGCCGCCTGCGCGCGTCACCACCGGGACGCCGAGCGCGTCTCCGAGCTGCGTCGGCGTGATCGCGCCCGCACGCAGGACCGCCGGAACGTTGGCGGTGAGGTCGACGATCGTCGACTCGACGCCGACGCGCGTCTCTCCGCCGTCGACGATCAGATCGACGTCGTCGCCGAGATCGGCGCGCACGTGCGCGGCGCTCGTCGGCGAGACGTGGCCGAAGCGGTTCGCCGAAGGCGCGACGAGCGGGCGGCCCAGGGCGGCGAGGATCGCGTGGGTCAGCGGGTGGTCGGGGACGCGCACGGCGACCGTCTCCTGACCCCCGGTCACGGCGAGCGGCGTGCGCGGACCGCGTGCGACGATCGCCGTTAGCGGCCCGGGCCAGAAGCGCGCGGCGAGCGCGCGCAGGGACGGCGTGATCGCCGCGACGTAGCCGCCCAGAGCATCGAGGCTCGCGGCGTGGACGATCAGCGGGTGATCGGCGGGACGCCCTTTGACGGCGAAGACGCGCGCGACCGCCTGCGGGTTCGTGACGTCGGCGGCAAGACCGTAGACGGTCTCGGTCGGGATCGCGACGACGCCGCCGCCGCGCAGTACGTCGACGGCGCGCGCGACGATCTGGTCGTCAGCGAACCGTTCCATCGGGTTCGATCGAAGCGAAGCCGGTGAACGGCCGCAGCGCCTCGGGGATCGTCACGCCGCCGTCGGCGCGCTGGTAGTTCTCCAGTACGGCGAGCAGCGTGCGTCCCACCGCGAGCCCGGAGCCGTTGAGGGTGTGGACCAGTTCGGGTTTCGCCTTCGGCTCGCGGCGGAAGCGGATCGCCGAGCGCCGTGCCTGGAAATCCGTGCAGTTCGAGCACGAGCTGATCTCGCGATACGTCTGCGCGCTCGGCAGCCACACTTCCAGATCGTACGTCTTGGCCGCGTTGAAGCCCGTGTCGCCCGCGCAGAGGAGCATCACACGATGCGCCAGACCCAGCTCCTCGAGCAATCCGGCGGCGTTCCGCGTGAGCGTCTCGTGGTCGTCGAACGAGCGCTCCGGCTGGGTGAGCCAGACCAGCTCGACCTTCTCGAACTGATGCTGGCGGATCAAGCCGCGCGTGTCGCGTCCCGCCGCGCCGGCTTCTTTGCGAAAGCACGGCGTGTGCGCGACGTACTGCAGCGGAAGCGTCTCGCCGTCGAGGATCTCGTCACGGTGCATCCCCGTCAGCGGCACTTCGGCGGTCGTGATCAGGAACAGCTCGACCGACGGATCGCTGAACATCTGATCGGCGAACTTCGAGAGCTGTCCGGTCGACCACATCGTCGTGCCCGTCACCAAGAAGGGCGGCGTGATCTCGACGTAGCCGTTGCGCGCCGCGCGATCGAGGAAGAAGGCCGCGATCGCGCGCGAGAGCCGCGCGCCGGCGCCGCGCAGGATCGAGAAGCGCGCGCCCGAGAGCTTCGAGGCGCGCTCGAAATCGAGGATCCCGAGCGCCTCGCCGATCTCCCAATGCGGCTTGGGCGTGAAGTCGAAGCGCGCCGGTTCGCCCCAGCTGCGCACGACGACGTTGGCGTTCTCGTCGGAGCCGTCGGGGACCGAGCCGTCCAGGAGGTTGGGGACGTCGGAGAGCTCCGCGTCGATCTGTTCGTCGAAGCGCGGGAGCCGTTCGCCTTCGGCCGCGATCCGCGCATCGAGCTCGGCGATCTTCGGGCGCAGCTCCTCCGCGGCCGCTTTCTTGTCCGACGCCTTTTTGATCAGGTCGGTCAGCGCGTTCTTCTCGGCCTTGAGCGCTTCGACGGCGGTGATCGCGGCGCGGCGTTCGCGGTCGAGTTCCAGGACGCGGTCGACGAATTCGGCGCCGATCCCGCGCCGGCGCGCCGCGATGCGCACGTGGTCGGGCTCGCGGCGGAGCAGGTTGATATCCAGCACGACCTGCCGCGGTTACGCGGGAGTCGGACGCGCTCCTACCGCGCGCGCGGCGTTTTCCGCGCCGCCGCGCTCTCGAGGACGAACGCGACGAGACCGGCGCCGAGCACGACGATCACCCCGCTGTCCAGCACGTGCTCGAGCCCGACGACGTCGCCGCCGTGCAGCCGCGCCATCACCAGCACGGTGCGGATGAGCGCGTACGCGACGATCCCGATCCCCAGCAGCCAAGAGCCGACGCGCTGCGGCGCGGCGAGCAGCGGGTCCAGCAGGTTGAGCAGAAAGGTCGCGCCGCCGATGTCGGCGACGATCCGGTCGCGCGGTGGCGGGAGGAAGCCGCACGCGAGCGCCGTGATCGCGCAGACGGCGACGACCACGGCGATGCGGCGCCGGCTCGGCGGTGCGCCGCCGACCTCGCGCCGCAGACCCTCGCCGAGCATGAAGACGCAGCCGAAGCCCAGCAGAGCCGCTAGCGTGAAGAGCACGTGGGCTCGGGCCGCGGAGCGTTGGAGGTCCGACGCGTCGCTGGCGACCGCCGAGGCGGCGCCGAGCACGATCGCGACCAGCCACGGATGCCGAACCGGAAGGCGCATGCTCCTGCGCACGACGACCCAGGCGAGTAGGACGGCGGCGATGGCAAGCGCCCGCAACCACATTGGGCGACACGTTCGACGTGCTGCGATGGCGGGACCACCCTGCGTGTCGAACTGCGCAAGACGATGCGAGCCCTAACCCCTGGAGAGACGTTCGAAACCGGCCGCTTGAACGCGCCGGATGATGCGGTCGCCGCGTACCTGCGCGCGGTCGCGCCGCGGCCGCGCGGAACCGAGCATGTCCCGCTCGCCGCCGCGTTCGGACGCGTGCTGGCGGGTGACGCGGCGGCCGACACGCGCTATCCCGCCGACGATCGCTCGACGATGGACGGGTTCGCCGTGCGCAGCGCCGACGGAACCGCGCCGCGGCGCATCGTCGGGACGGTGCGGATGGGCGCCGCTCCGCCGGGGCCGCTGCGGGCCGGCGAGGCGATGCGCATACCGACCGGGGGCGTCCTGCCCGACGGCGCCGACGCCGTCGTTCCGGTCGAGGACGCCGACGAGCGCGACGGCACGGTCGTCCCGCGCGAGGCGCCCGAGGCGCGCGCATTCTTCACGCCGCGCGGCGAGGACATGGCGGAGGGGGATGTCGTCCTGCGCGCCGGCCGACGGATCGGCGCCGCCGAGCTTTCCGTCCTCGCGACGCTCGGTCGGACGGAGGTCGAGGTCTACCTGCGGCCGCGGATCGCGGTCGTCTCGACCGGCGACGAGTTGGTCGACGTCGGCGCCGTTCCCGGGCGCGGACAGGTCCGCGACTCGAACCGCTGGGCGATCGCCGGCGGCCTGGCGGCGCTGGGCTGCGAGGTGATCCACCTCGCGCGGGCGCGCGACGAGGTCGACGAGGTGGCGGCGGGGATCGCCGCCGGCCTCGAGGTCGCCGACGCGGTCGTGCTGACCGGGGGCTCCTCGGTCGGCGCGCGCGATCACGTTCCCGCCGCGATCGAGCGGCTCGGGGCGCCCGGGATCGTCGTGCACGGGCTGAAGGTGAAGCCCGGCAAACCGACGGTCTTCGCGGCGATCGGGACGCAGCCGGTGATCGGGCTTCCGGGAAATCCGACCAGCGCCCTGACGATCCTGGACGCGATCGCCTCGGGGATCGTGCGCGCCCTGACCGGCGAACGGGACGCGCGCCGCGCCAGCGTCTCCGCGGTCGCCGCGGCGCCGTTCCGCGGGCGGCCGGGGTGGACGTGGTACGTTCCCGCGGTCGCCGGCCCCGACGGGGTCCGACCGCTGGCGCTGCACTCATCGCACACGAGCTTGCTCGCCCGCGCCGACGGCTATGTCGTCGTCGGGCCGGAGCGCACGGAGATCGCGGCCGGTGAGCCGGTCGCGCTGGTTCGCTTCGGGGCGCTCGGATGAGGCGTCTGGTCGCGGTCGCGGCGCTGATCGTGCTCGCGGGCTGCGGGAACGGCGCCTCGTCCTCCGACGAGCACGCCCCGGAGCCGTTCGGGACGCGCGCCGCGACCGAGCTGCTGCGCGACGGGCTGATCCTGACCGGGGTGAAGGCGAAGCTGACCGCCGACGACCCGGATTCCGCGACGACCGCCGGCGTGAGCGTCCGCGGCGGGGTCGTGACTTTGCGCGGCACGGTCCGCGACGCGCACGCGAAGGCGCAGGCCCTCGCCGACGCGCGCGGCGTCGCCGGGGTCAAGCAGGTCGTCGACGAGCTGGGGATCGATCCTCGCGGTTCGCGGATCAAGGAGCGCTTCGCGGACTTCACGCTCGCGGCGCGGATCACGGCGGCCCTCGGGACCGAGGTCGGGCTCAACCACGTGCGCGTGCACGTCGCCGACGGTGTCGCGACGCTCTCGGGGACGGCCTCCGATACGAAGGTGAAGGAGACCGCGGTCGCCGCGGCCCGCGGGACGAGCGGCGTGCGCAACGTCGTCGACCGCATCCGGGTCGAACGTCCGTGAGCTCGCTTCCGGTCGTTCCGCAGCCCGCCCCCCACATCGCGGCCGTCCCCGCCACGACCCCGTTCGTCGCGCCGGAGGAGCTGGCGCGCCGGGTGGGCCGCAGCGAGCTGTTGCGCCTGGGCGCGAACGAGAGCGCCTTCGGCCCCTCACCGCGCGCGATCGCCGCGATGCGCGACGCGGTCGCGCGGACCTCGTGGTACGGCGACCCGGAGTCGCTCGAGCTGCGCGCCGCGCTCGCGGCGCGCCATGCCTGCCGCGTCGACGAGATCGTCGTCGCGAGCGGGATCGACGAGCTGATGGGCCTGATCGTGCGCGCCTTCTGCGGCCCCGGCGACCCGTGCGTCGCGACGCACGGCACGTACCCGACGCTGTTCTACCACCTCAACGCCTACGGAGCGCGGCCGGAGTTCGCGCCGCCGGGCCCGGAAGGCGGGATCGATCCCGACGGGATCGTCGCCGCCGTGCGGCGCTCGGGCGCGAAGCTCGTCTACATCGCGAACCCGGACAACCCGTCGGGCGCGTTCGCCGACCGCGCGACGCTCGCGGCGCTGCGCGCCGCGCTCCCCGACGACGTGCTGCTGTTCTTGGACGAGGCGTACGCGGACTTCGTCTCGCGCGAGTCGCTCCCGGCCGACGTGATCGATCCGCGGACGATCCGCACCCGCACGTTCTCGAAGGCGTACGGGATGGCGGGCGCGCGGATCGGCTACGCACTCGCCTCGACCGAGATCATCGCGACGTTCCAGAAGATCCGCCTGCACTTCGGGGTCAACCGCACCGCGCAGATCGGCGCCCTCGCCTCGCTCGAGGACGACGCGTTCCTGCGCGGCGTCGTCGCCGAGGTCGGTCGCGGCCGCGAGGACTACCATGCGCTCGGCGCCCGCCTGGGCGCCCGCACGCTGCCGTCGTCGACGAACTTCGTCTGCTTCGAGGTCGGAACGCGCGCGCAGGCCGAGCGCATGGTCGAGCTGCTGCTCGAGCTGGGGGTCTTCGTGCGCAAACCGTGGGCCGCGCCGATCGACGGCTTCGTCCGCGTGACCGTGGGCACGGCCGCGGAACGCGAGGCGTTTGCGGCGCGCTTCGCCGAGGCGCTCGAACTCGTACGGGAGAAGGCGACGACGTGAGGTACGCGGTCGTCTCGGACGTCCACGGCAACCTCGACGCGCTCGAAGCCGCGTTCGCCCTGATGCACGACGACGACGCCCTGCTGTGCCTGGGCGACATCGTCGGGTACGGGCCGCAGCCGAACGAGTGCGTCGAGCGCATCCGCGCGCGTGCGACCGCGACCGTGCTGGGCAACCACGACGTCGCCGCGATCGACGACTTCGGCCTGGCGTACTTCAATCCGGCCGCGAAAGAGGCGATGAAGTGGACACAGCGCGTCCTCACGCCTGAGAACCGCACGTGGCTCGACGGTCTGGGCTACGAATTCCGGATGCCGGACTTTCTGCTCGTCCACGGCGCGCCGGTGAACTACTTCGAGTACATCCTCGACAAGGCGGCGGCGGCGCGCGCCTTCGCTGCGACCGACGCACCGCTGATCTTCATCGGCCACACCCACATCGCCGAGGTGTACGCCCTGCGTCCCGGCGGCGAGATCGAGCACCGGCATCTCCAACAGGGCGGCGAGGTCGCGCTCGAGGAGGGGGTGCGCTACCTCGTCAACGTCGGCAGCATCGGCCAGCCGCGCGACCTGAACCCGCGCGCGTCGTTCGGCTTCTACGACTCCGCGGAGCGGACGGTGAGCGTCTCGCGCGTCGAGTACCCGATCGCGCTGGTGCAGGAGAAGATCGCCTCGGTCCACCTCCCCGACGCGCTGGCGCGACGGTTGGTGGTCGGGCGCTGATGGCGCCTGCTTCGCCAAGCGGGAGGAACCGGCTGAACCCGGAAGTCCGCAGCGTTGTGTTGAGCCGTGCCTTCGCCTTCACGCTCGCGTCGGTTCTCGCCGTGCCGCTGCTCGGGGCCTCGTCCGCGCCCCGCAACGACTACACGAACCGCGCCTTCAGCTCCGCGCTCGGAGAAGGGCTGCGCGCGTTCTACGCGCGCGACTTCGCCGGCGCGCGCAAGGGATTCGACTCCGCGCTCGCGGTCATCCCGGACAACACGCTCGCGCTCTCGTTCCTCAACGCGACGGCGGCGCAGACGCCGGGCGATCTCGACGCGCTGATCGACGACGAAGAAGATGCGCTCGCGAAGAGCCCGAAGAGTCCGCTCGCGCACGTGCGCCTCGCGTTCTCGTACATGTTCTCCTCGCTCGGCGGCCGCGATCGTTCGATGGACGCGCGCGAGGAGCTCAACGCCGCGGTGCAGCTCGACCCGACCTCGCAGTCCGCGCACACGGGGCTGGGTATCATGCGCGAGGGCGAACGCAGCGCCAACCGCGCGAAGACCGAATTCCTCGCCGCCCTCAACACCGACCCCTACAACGTCCTCGCGCGCGAATATCTGGCGCAGGTCTATCAGATCGACCTCAAGGATCCGCAGCGCGCGCTCAGCATGGTGATCGACATCCCGAACCTCGTCCCCGATTACGCCGACATCGATTTTCACCTCGCCTCCGTGCTCCAGGATCTGGGGCAGTACGATGCCGCGGTCGGCTACGCGACGCGCGGCCTGCAGGCCGACGTCGGTCACGTCGGCGAGGCGGGGCAGCACGGCTACACGCTGCTCGCGCAGATCTACCTCGAGCAGAAGAAGATCGACGACGCGCGCCGCGTGCTGAAGGCCTCGATCACGGCGGGCACCGACGTGACCTACGCCAACACGCTGCTCAAGCGCCTCGACGACGGCAGTTACGGCAAGCCGTCACCGACGCCCGACCCGATTCCGACCAAACGATGAGCGAGGCGGTGCCCGTCGACGACGGACGCTGCTTCGCCTGTGGACCGTTCAACGCCGAGGGGATGCATCTGCGCTTCGCGCCCGACGGTGAGACCGGCGTGCGGGCGGAGATCACGCTTCCGCCGCGGTTCCAGGGCTGGCAGGGAGTGGCGCACGGCGGTATCGTGATGATGCTGCTCGACGAGGCGATGGCGCACGCGTGCGGCCTCGCCGGCGAGCGCGGGATGACGGCGGCGATGGAGATGCGTTTTCGCGCCCCCGTCCCGCTGGGCACACCGCTGATCGTGACCGGTACGGTGAAATGGCGGCGCCGCAAGGTGCTCGCGCTCGAAGCGACCGTCGCGCTGCGCGACGGGACGGTGCTCGCCAGCGGCGAGGGATCGTTCGTCTCCGCGGGCCCGCTCGGCGAGGCGCGGCTGGGGAGTCCCGACGTGTTTCCGACGGAGCCGCGCTGATGGCGAAGATGAAGCAGCAGCGCGCCGCCAAGAAGGCGGCGGAGCCTGCGCCCGAGCCGTCGTTCGACAACCGTCGCGCGCGCTTCGAGTACGAGAAGCTCGAATCGCTCGAAGCGGGCCTCGCGCTGCAAGGGAGCGAGATCAAGTCGATCCGGCGCGGCAACATCTCGATCAACGAGGCGTTCGCCCGGCTCCGTGACGGCGAGCTGTGGCTCGTCAGCCTTACGATCCCACCGTACAAAGAGGCGTCGGTCTTCAACCACGAGCCGAACCGTCCGCGCAAGCTGCTGCTCCATCGCGAGCAGATCGAGCGCCTCGCCGGCCGTGCCGGGGAGAAGGGCCTCACGCTCGTGCCGTGGCGGCTGTACTTCAAACGCGGGCGCGTGAAGGTCGAGATCGCGCTCGTGCGCGGCAAGAAGCTCTGGGACAAGCGCCGCGACACGCAAGAGCGCGACGTCAAGCGCGAGATCGCGCGCTCGGTCGCACGCTAACCACACAGAGAAACCGAAGGTCCTCGCTCGCTTAGCCCGAATTTCGTCGACCGTACAGAAGGTTTACGAAGGAAGGGAAGCGAGCGGAGGCTGTTCGGCTCTCCGCCGTGAAACCGGATGACACCACCGGAGCTGCCTACAGCATCCGGTATTGCTGCGTTTTTCCGGAGGCGTTCTCAGCTATGAAGTTACGCGCGCTCGTCGTGGCGTCGATCGTCCTGCTCGCCGGGTGCGGCGGCGGCGGCGGGGGATCCGCTCCGGTTCCGCATCCGACGGCACAGCCCACGAACACGCCGACCGGCGGCTATCTGCAAACGGCGTCCTTGAAACTCGTCATCCCGCTGCCGCGGAGTTCGAGTTCGACGAAGCGCAATCCGCAGTACGTTCCGTCTTCGGCGGCGACGCTCGATGTGACGGTGAACAGCGTCAACAGCGGACCGCCGCCGAGCTGGGTGACGCCGGCGACGCAAACCGTCACCCTCAACGGAAGCATCTGCACCCCGAGCGGCAACGTCGAGACGTGCACGATCAGCACGATCCCCGCGCCGCCCGGTACCGTGAACTATACGTTCACGGTCAACGACGCTTCGAGCCAGGCGCTCTCGACGCTCACGACCAACGAAAACGTCATCCAGGGTCAAACCAACAGTTTCAGCGTGACGCTGCTGGGCATCGTGAAGACCGTCGCCGTCACGACGGCCACGCTCGTCGCCGACACTCCGCCGAGCGGCAATTCGCAAGTCGTGAACGTGAGCGCGGAAGACGCCGACGGCAACGTCATCACCGGTACCTACAACAATCCGTTCACGCTGACCGACAACGACGGGACCGGCGTCACGTCGCTCGCCGTGAACGGCACGACCGCGTCGCCCGTGACGGTTTCGAAGGATACCGACGCCGTGACCCTCGCGTACAACGGTCAGGCCGTGAACAACTTCACGATCACCGCGGGCGGCAGCGGGATCAGCGGCAGCGGTTCGGTCACCGCGAACGTCAGGGACGTCGTCTTCACGGGCACGACGCTCGACAGCGCGGCGGTCGGCGGGACCAGCTCCGATAGCAACTGGGGCCAGCAGACGGTGTTCTTCTCGCAGGCCAGCGGCTCGCAGACGATCTCGGCGAGCGAGCTCGGATGGACCGACGCTCCCTACTCGCAGAGCTTCACCGTCGACGCCTCGGGGTGCGCCGGCAAGGCGACGGTCACGCCGGCGTCGGGGACGAGCTTCACCGTCACGGCGGTCGCGGTCGGCGTGTGCGCCGTCAAGCTCAACGAATCCGGGACGGGCTACCCGCTGACCAACCACACCGCGGACGCTTCCGGCTCGGCGACGCACGACGGCAAGTTCTGGGTCTCGGTGACCACCTCGGGCTTCACGGTCAACTAAACCGCCGGCTCGCCGGCAAACCCGCAAGAAAGAGCCCGCCGGAGCGATCCGGCGGGCTTTTTGCCGTCTCGTGCGCGAACGTTGGGGTTGATGCGCGGCGCACGACCGGAGCGAGCCCTCGACGCCGTGGTCCGCGGCGTGCTGCGCCCGGACCGCGGCGCGCGCGTCTGCGTGGCGTGCTCGGGCGGTCCGGATTCGGTCGCGCTCGCCGTGCTGCTCGACCGGCTCGCCCGCGAGGACGAGTACGAGCTGGTCCTCGCGCACGTCAACCACGGCGTGCGCGCGAGCGCCGATCAGGACGAGTGCGTCGTCCTCTCGGTCGGCGCGCGCTTGGGACGCCCGGTGCGCATCGCGCGTCCGCGGATCGCGCGCGACGACGAGGCGACGCTGCGCCGCGCGCGCTACGCCGCGCTGGCCGGGATCGCGGCCGAAACCGGTGCGGTGGTCGTCGTCACGGCGCACACCGCCGAGGATCAGACCGAGACGGTGCTGCTCGCGCTCTTCCGCGGCACGGGGCTCGACGGTTTGGCGGGGATCCCGCCGCGGCGTCCGCTCGCGGACGGCATCGACGTCGTGCGTCCGCTCTTGCGGGTGACGCACGCCGAGCTCGCAACCGAGCTGCGGCGCAGCGCGCTGCCGTACGCCCTCGATCCGACCAACGCCGACCGTCGCTACCGCCGCAACGCCTTGCGCGGCGCGTTGGCGATGATGCGCGAGGATTTCCCGCACCTCGACCGCGCGGTCGCGCGCTGCGCGGAGATCGTGCGCGACGAGCTGGACGAGACGCCGCGGGCCGCGCAGCGCCGTGCGCTGCGTGAACGTCTGCGCGCGGACGGCGCGCTGCACGACGTCTCGTTCGCCCAGATCGAGGACGCGCTCCGCTCCTAGCGAAGCGCCTGCCGATGCAGCAAACGCTCCCCCCGGGGATCGAACGAGTCCTGATCAGCGCCGACGAGATCGACGCCGCGGTCCGACGCATGGCGGCGGAGATCGCGCGCGACTACGCGGGATCGCCGCTCGTGCTGCTCGGCGTGCTCAAGGGCGCGTGCTTCGTCACCGTGGACCTCGCGCGCGCGCTCGCGGAAACCCCCGGTGCGCCGACCGACGTCGCGCTGGACTTCATCGCGGTCTCCTCGTACGGCAACGCGCAGCGCTCGAGCGGCGAGGTGCGGCTGGTTCAGGACACCAGCCATGCGATCGAGGGGAAGCACGTCCTCATCGTCGAGGACATCGTCGACAACGGACACACGCTGCACTACCTGCAGGCGATGCTCAAGGCGCGCCAGCCCGCGTCGGTGCGGACCGCCGTGCTCCTCGACAAGCCCTATCGCCGGGTGATCGACGTCACCGTCGACTACGTCGGCGTCACGTGTCCCGACGAGTTCGTCGTCGGGTACGGGCTCGACTACCAGGAACGTTTCCGCACGCTCCCGTACGTGGCGAAGCTCCGGCCCGAGCTGCTTTCGTAAGCAAGCGGCCCGTAGGGGCGGACCGGCCGGACCCGGAACCGCACCGGGGTAACTCCTTCTCGCGACGCTCCGCCCCATGGCCTCCCGGTTCGAGGCCGTCACCAATCAGGCGCGCGACGTGTCCTACCGAGTAACGTTCGTACGTCAGAACGGTAAAAGGGTCTCGCAACGCATGGGCAAGCATCTCAAGAGCATCCTCGTCGTCCTCGGCATCTTCGTCCTCGTCCTCTTCATCGTGGACAAGCTGGTGTTGAGTCCGACGACCAATCAGCCGCTCTCCTACACCGCCTTCTACCAGAAAGTGCTCTCGCACCAGGTCAAGAAGGTCACGATCTCGGGCCACGAGATCTCGGGCGAAGGGATCGACAACTCGAAGTTCACGACCACGGCGCCGGATGATCGCGACCTGATCACCACGCTGCGGCAGAACGGGGTCGAGATCAGCGCGGTGAGCGCGCAGTCGACGCCGCTCCTCGGGTACATCGTGCAGTTCGTCCCCTTCGTCGCGATGGTGTTGCTGCTGATCTTCATTCTGCGCCAGGCGCAGAGCGGAGGGAGTCAGGCGCTCTCCTTCGGTAGGTCGCGCGCGAAGCTGCTCAGCGAGAACCGCCCAAAAGTGACGTTCGCCGACGTCGCCGGCGTCGACGAGGCCAAGGAAGAGCTCGGCGAGGTGGTCGAGTTCCTCAAGTATCCCAAGAAGTTCCAGGCGCTCGGCGCGCGGATCCCCAAGGGCGTCCTGCTCCTCGGGCCGCCGGGCTCCGGCAAGACGCTGCTGGCCAGAGCCATCGCGGGCGAGGCCGGTGTTCCGTTCTTCTCGATCTCCGGCTCGGACTTCGTCGAGATGTTCGTCGGCGTCGGCGCCTCGCGCGTCCGCGACCTGTTCGAGCAGGCGAAGAAGTCGGCGCCCTGCATCATCTTCATCGACGAGATCGACGCGGTCGGCCGCCAGCGCGGCGCCGGCCTGGGCGGCGGTCACGACGAGCGCGAGCAGACCCTCAACCAGCTGCTCGTCGAGATGGACGGGTTCGATCAGAACACCGGCGTCATCCTGATCGCGGCGACGAACCGTCCCGACGTCCTCGACCCCGCGCTGCTGCGCCCCGGCCGCTTCGACCGTCAGATCGTCGTCGACCGCGCCGACGTGCGCGGCCGTCAGGCGATCCTGGGCGTCCACTCCAAGAACAAGCCGCTCTCGAAGGACGTCTCGCTCGAGACGCTCGCCCGCCGCACGCCGGGCTTCTCCGGCGCCGACCTCGAGAATCTGCTCAACGAGGCCGCGCTGCTCGCCGCGCGCCGCAACAAGTCCGTCATCGAGATGGGCGATTGCGACGAGGCGATCGACCGCGTGATGGTCGGCCCGGAGCGTCGCTCGGTCGTCATGTCGCAGCGGGAGAAGGAGAACACCGCCTTCCACGAGTCCGGCCACGCCGTGGTCGCGGGGATGACCCCGAACTCCGACCCGGTCCACAAGGTGACGATCATCCCGCGCGGGATGGCGCTCGGAATCACCTGGTCGCTCCCGGACGAAGATCGCCACTCGATGACCAAGAACGAGATCCTCGCGACGATCAAGCGCGCCCTCGCGGGCCGTATCGCCGAAGAGATCAAGTTCGGCGACGTCACGACCGGCGCGTCGAACGACTTCGAGAAGGCGACGGAGCTGGCACGCCGGATGGTGACGCAGTACGGGATGTCGGACACGCTCGGCCCGATCCAGTACGGCCGCGGCAACCATCAGGTGTTCCTCGGCCGCGATTTCGGCGAAGACCGGAATTACTCTGAGGAAATCGCTGGTAAGATCGACGTGGAGGTTCGCAAGATCATCGATACCTGCTACGCCGAAGCGCGCCAGATCCTCGAAGTGAACTGGGACAAGGTCGAACGGATGGCCAACTCGCTGCTCGAGCACGAGACGGTCGAGGCCGAGGAAGTGCTCGCGATCCTGGGCGACAAGCCCTGGCCGCCGGAGCAGCCCAACGCCCCGACCCCGACCGAGCCGATCGCCGCCTCGACCCCGACGGAACCCGAGCCGCGGACGGAGCGCCCCAAGCGCCTACCGCCGACGATCTCGCCGGAACCGGCGTGAGGAACGTTCAGCACGTCTTGAGGGCCGCGGTTTCCGCGGCCCTTCTCGTCCTCGGAAGTGCTGTCTCGGCAGGCGCCCAGGGCAGCTCCACCTCGCCGACGGGGACGCTTCCCGGCGGCGTGACCTACGCCGTCTTCCCCGACCCTGCCCAGCCCGCGGCCGCGATCGCCCTCTGGTATCGCGCGCCTTCCTCGGGCTTCGAAGGGACCCCGGTCCCGGGATTCTCGCGCCTTGCCGCCGCGACGGTCGCGGCGTCGGCACCGATCACCGGAACGCCGCTCGGCCGCCTCGTCGCGGGCTTCGGCGGACGCCTCACCGTCGCCGCGTATCCCGACAGCGTCTCGGTCACGGCGCTCGTCCCGCCGGACCGCGTCGCACAGACGCTCCGCGCGCTGACGGGCGACTACTTCGCCCCGGTGACCACCCAAGCCGGGTTCGAGCTCGCGCAACAGGACGTCGGCCAGGACTCTCTCTACCGCTCCTACGATCCCGAGGAGGCGATCGAGGACGCACTCGGATCGAGCCTCTTCGGCCAAGGGCCGCTCCACGACGGCGTGATGGGCAGCCCCGACGGCTACCGCGCCGCGACGCTCGATCGTATCAAGGCTTTCGCCGAGCGCGCCTTTCGGCCGTCGAACGCGATCCTCGTCCTCTCGGGGAACGTCGATCCCGCCGCGCTGAGCGCCGTCGCCACCCGCGAGGGGGCCTCGCAGCAGGGCGCAGAGCGCCCGATCGTGCAGCAGCCGCTCCGTATCCCCTCGCCCGTCTCTCGGCACGGCAACGCCAGCGGGATCGGCCTTGGCTGGGTCGGCCCGCCGATCGCGGACGAATCCTCGGCGACCGCGCTCGACTTCATCTCCGACGCTCTCTTCGCCCCCGACTCCGGATCGATCCAGAAAGTGATCGGGAACCGCCGCGCGACCGTCAGCGGACGCTTCGTGACGTTCCATGACCCGGGGATCTTCCTGGTGACGATCTCGGGCCAAGACGCCGCGGCGGTGCGGCCGCTGGTCGAGCGCGCCCTCGCCGACGCCGCCAAGCCGATGGCGCCCGCGGCCTTCGCGGCTGCCCGCGCCGGGTTCATCTACCGGATGCTCGCCGACCTCGAGACGCCGGACCAGACCGCGGAGACGTTCGGCTGGTACAGCGTCGAGGGGAACGCGGCGTACGCGCCGGCCGGGAATCTCGATCGGAGTCTCTACTTCAAGAACGTCGCCGCGCTGACGCCCAAGAGCGTCGCCGCCACCGTCGCACGGTACCTGGGCGTCAGCCCGGCCGTCGTGACGCTGACCGAACAGCCGCCCAGCGGGGGGAACAAGGGCTCGTGACTCGCATCCTCGCGGCGATCGCCGCCCTGACCGTGTTCGCCGCGCCCGTCGCGTCGAACGCCGCCGCCGCGACGCAGGTCGTCGATCTGGACGGCGCCCGGGCCTACGTCCGCGCCGACGCGGGCGCCCCGCTCGCCGCGGTCCAGCTCTTCGTGCGAGCGGGCCTCGCGCGGGAGACCGACGCGCAGAACGGTTTGGCCGCGCTCGTTGCCGAGCTGGTTCTGCGCACACCCGTCTCCTCGCCGGGCTCGGGACCGGCGACACCGCTCGTCGACGCAGTCAGCGCGCGCGGCGGCTCGCTGGCGTACTTCGTCTCGAGCGGCTACGTCCGGTTCAACTTGCAGGCGCCGCCGGAGACGCTCCCCGCGCTCACCCCGATGCTGGCGAAGGCGCTCGCCGCCCCGGCGTACGACCCTGCGACGCTCGCGGCGGCGCGCGGCGCGCTGAGCAGCCAGATCTCCGAGGACGAGAAGGACCCACGGCTCGTCGGGCTGGCGATGCTGCGCGCCTCGTACTATCGCGGCGGCGCGGCGTTCCCGCCGCTCGGGACCCCAGCGACCCTGCTCGCGTTCGGCCCCGCCGACATCAAGGCGTTCCACGACCGCTGGTACGTGCGCGGGAACGCCTACGTCGCCGAGGTCGGCCGCACCGGGCCGGCGACCGATGCGGCGAGCCGCGCGCTGGTCGCGGCGCTCCCGGGCGGCAACGCCCCCACCGCGAACGTCCCCGACACCCGCCCGTACGCCGCCGAGCCGCGCCGGCTGATCACCCACCGCGACGTCCTCTCGCCGTACGTCGTGCTGGGATTCGCGGCGCCCTCGTTGGGCGACGGTGACTTCGCGGCGGCGCTGGTCATCCGCTCGCTCCTCACCGACGCGTTCGCGCGTCCGAGCGCGACGACGCGGCCGGCGGCGCTCCGTGGGATCGGCACCGTGTACGGCTACGACGTCGCGCCCGCGCAGATGGCACTGTGGATCAACGGTGCGCTCGTCGATCCGTCGACGGGCTTGGGCGCCGTCTCGGCGTTGGTGCGGGCGACCGGTGACAAGCCGCTCCCGGCACCGCTCCTCAACCGCTACAAGGATCGCGCGCGCGGCGAGTGGCAGCTCGAAGCGCTCTCGCTCGGCGACCGCGCGTGGTCGATCGGGAACGCCGTCTCGCAAGGGCTCGATCCGGACGCGGCCGACGCCGTCTCGGCGGCGATCGCGCAGGTCACCCCCGCCGACGTGCAGCGCGTCGCGAAGCGCTACTTCCTCAAGTTCGACGTGGCGCTGATCCTGCCGAGGACGCAAGGACAAGGCGGCTGACGATGTCATGCTGAGCTCGTCGAAGCACAGCATGACATGAGATGCGTGCCGCGAACACGCGTGGCGCATCGATGAACACGGCGCTCGTCCACGACTATCTCAATCAACGCGGGGGCGCGGAACGGGTCTTCGCGCACTTCGTGCGTGCCTGGCCCGACGCGCCCGTCTACACCGCGCTGTACGACGCCCGCGCGGTCGGCGACCTCGTCCCGGCCGCGCGCGTGCGCACCTCGTTCCTGCAGTGCTTTCCGGCGCGCTCGCGTGCGTTCCGGCTCTACGCGCCGCTCTATCCGTGCGCGTTCGAGGCGTTCGATCTGCGAGCGTACGACGTCGTCGTCTCCTCGACGACCGCGTGGGCAAAAGGCGTGCGCGCTCGTCCCGATGCGGTGCACGTCTGCTACATCAACACGGTATCGCGCTTCGTCTTCGACGAGGCCCGCTACGTCGGCGGGTTCGGGGTCGCGACCGTGGCGCGGCCGCTGATCCGCGCGCTCGCGGACTGGGACGTGCGCGCGGCGGCGCGGCCGACGCGGTTCGTCGCGAACTCGCGCAACGTCGCCGAACGGGTGCGGCGCTGGTACGGACGCGACGCCGACGTGCTGCCGTGTCCCGTCGACGTCGACCGCTTTACCGTGGGCGCCGGGAACGGCGACTACTACGTCGTCATCTCGCGCCTGCTGCCCTACAAGCGCATCGACCTGGCGATCGCGGCGTGCGCGCTCGCGGGCGTCACGCTCCACGTCGTCGGCACCGGTCCCGACGAACGCCGGCTCAAGGCGCTCGCGCTCGGCACGAAGACGACCTTCCACGGCATCGTCGACGATGCGACTCGGAACGCGCTGGTCGGTGACGCGCGCGCGGCGCTGCTCCCGGGTGAGGAAGACTTCGGCTTGGTGCCGCTGGAAGCGGCCGCGGCGGGCCGCCCGACGATCGCCTACGGCGCCGGCGGCGCGCTCGAGACGATCGTCGACGGCGTGACCGGCGCGTTCTTCGCACGCCCCGACGCCCCGTCGCTCGCGGAGGTGCTGCGCGGCTTCGACGCCGAGCGCTTCGATCCGGCGGCGCTGCGCGCGCACGCCGAACAGTTCCGTCCCGAGCGGTTCATCGCGCGGCTGCGCGCGATCGTCGAGGAGACGCACGCGCGCCGATGAGGCCGACCCGTGCCGTCCTCATCGCGGCGATCGTCTTCGCCGTCGTCTACGTCGCGCTCGACCTGAACAAACTCTACGCGCTGCGCTACGGCGCCGACACCGGGACCTTCGTGCAGTTCCTCGCCGGTGAGGCGCACGGGCGCGGTTCGTGGAACGGCGCGGAATACCGGCCGCATCTGCAGGTGCACGACTCGTGGGTGCTGCTCGCCCTCGTCCCGCTGATCGCGGCGTTTCCCTTCGCGCAGACGCTCCTGATCGTGCAGGTGCTCGCGATCGCCGCGACCGGACCGCTGCTCTGCGTCTTCGCGCGCGCGTGCGGCGCGAAGCCGGGCGCGGCGAGCGCGGTCGGGATCGCGTTTTTGATCTCGCCCTCCGCACAGGGCTTGGCGTACGGGAATTTTTTGGAGAACCTGTTCGTCCCGCTGCTCGCGACCGCCGGCGCGCTCGCGGTGCGGCTGCGCGCGTTCGTCCCGGCGCTGATCGTCGCGCAGCTGCTGCTCGGATTGAAGGAGGATCAGGCGCTGTTCCTGAGCTGGTTCGGGGCGGCGGCGCTGTGGTGGGACCGCCGGATCGGCATGGCGATCATCGTCCTCGCGGCGATCAACGGCGCGGGCTTCGTCCTCGCCGAGCGGCTCGCGCATGCGCACGACTCGATCCCGGGCTACGCGCTGCACGTCGACGAGCCGCTCGAGAAGCTCGCGTTCTTCGTCGCATTGCTGGCGCCGTTCGCGTTCGCTCCGCTCTGGCTGGGTTGGCGCATCCTGCTCGGAGTGCCGCTCGCCGCCGAACTGCTCTTCGCGCGCCCGTGGGCCTATCCGATGGCGCGGATCGGGACGCACTGGACGGCGCCGCTCGTCGCCGCGAGCGCGATCGCCGCCGCGTACGTCGTCGCGCGCCGGCCGCGCTTCGCCGCGCCGATGCTCGTGTGCGCGGTGCTCTGCGCGCTCGTGCTCAACGACACGGTGCTCAAGCCGGGGCGATGGCCGTACGTCGTCGACCGCGACGCGTACGCGCGCGCGGCGGCGCTGCGCGCGAGCACGGACCACGTCGTCGTGCGCCGCCACGAGGAAGGCGTCTACGTCGTCGCGGCCGCGAACCCGCATGTCGTGCTGGCCAAGTACGACGCCGCGGAAGCGGGCTATTGTCCGGCCTACAACAAGGATGCGCGCGCGTTCTTCGCCTCGCTGGGCTGGGGCGCGTGGCCGGCCGGGACGACGCTCTGCGAGGGCGTCGCCGAACCGCTTACGTCTGGTGGGCGAAGACGATGAGCATGACTTGCACGGCGTTGAACGTTCCGTGCGCGATCATCGAGGAGACCAGCGAGCCGCTGCGCGCATAGACCCAGGCCAGCACGATTCCGCCGCCGCAGAGGGGGAGGAAGGCGGTGAGGTCGGCGTGCGCAAGCGCGAACAGCGCGCCGCTGAGCGCCATCGCGACGCCGAGCGGCGCATAGCGGTGAATCGCGTTGAAGACGAAGCCGCGGAAGACGAACTCCTCGCAGAACGGCGCGATGACGATCGCGAGCGCGGCGAAGCCCGCGATCACGCTCGGGTCGTGCGCGTTGGCGAGGAGCTGCACGGGGAGCTGCTGCGTCTTGAGATGCAGCACGGCGTACTGGATCCCACCGACGACGAGCGTGACGACCAGCATCGCGAGGCCGCCCCCGAGCCCCCAGGAGAGCTCCCGCGCGCCCGGCCGGCGCAGGCCGAGATCGGAGAGCGACCGTCGGGCGACCCACGGCAGGTACGCCATGAGCGTTGCGATCACCGGGACGTAGAGCAAGATCTGTCCGCCGACGATCCCCCAGGTCAGCGTCGGGTGACGCGGATCGCCGAGCGAGGCGTGCGCGGCGCGTGCGAGGATGACGGCGAGCAACACGCCGGCGATGAGGGCGACCAGCAGCGAGCCCGCCAGCGCGAGCGAACGCCGCCAGGAGAACCCCTCAAGCGTCGAGGGCGTCGGTGAGAGCGGCAAAGGTGTGGAGGTCGAGGGATTCACCACGGACGTCGGGGGCGAGGGAGAGCGCGTCGAGCGCGGCGGCGATGCGTTCGCGGGGGAGGCCCAGTGCGAGCATGAGCGAGTTCGCGAGCGTCTTGCGGCGGTACGCGAACGCGCCGCGGACGACCTGTTCGAAGCGTCGGCGATCGCGGACCGGCGCCGCCGGCTCCGGCAGGCGGTGCAGCACGATGACCGTCGAGACGACGCCGGGACGCGGGTAGAACGCGCCGGGCGGCACGGTGAGCGCGCGCTCCGCGCGCATCGAGAGGCCGATGGCGACGGTGAGGCTGCCGTACTGCTCCGTTCCGGGCTTCGCCAGGATCCGGTCGGCGACGTCCTTTTGGATCATCGCGACGATGCGGTCCGGGGGATGCGCCAGCGCCGCCAAGCGCACGAGCGTCGGCGTCCCGACGTTGTAGGGCAAGTTTCCGGCGACGCGCCACGGCTGCCCCGCGGCCCAGCCGGCGTAGTCGAACGTCAGCGCGTCGGCGAGCCGAATGTCGACGCCCGCGAGATCCTCGCGCGAGCGCAGCACCTCGACCATCTGCGGATCGACGTCGAAGGCGGTCATCGCCGCCCCGAGCCGGTGCAGCGCGAGGGTCAGCGCGCCGGTCCCGGCGCCGATCTCGAGGACCCGATCGCCGGGAGCGTCGACGGCCAGCCGCGCGATGCGCGCGCTGGTCGCGCCGTCCATGAGGAAATGCTGCCCGAACTTCTTCTTGGGACGGATCCCGCGTGCGCCGAGCAAGGCTCTGGGCGTCCGCGCCGCGCCGCGGTCCGCCGGTTCGTCGTCGTGTTCGATGATGAGGAGACGTTCGACGAAGGGACGGACGCGTTACTTCAGCAGATAGACCGTGATCGGGCGCCGGCCGAACTGGTAGGCGGCGGCGATCGAGTTGAAGCCCAGGTCGATGCGGTTGCCGCGGATCGATCCGCCGGTGTCGCCGGCGATCGCCTTGCCGTAGCCGGGGATGTACATCTGGGTTCCGAGCGGGATCACATGCGGGTCGACCGCGACGATGCCGTGCCCGGCGCGGTGGCCCGTCGCGGTCATTCCGCTGCATCCGCCGCAGCCCGCCGTGTAGGCGGTCGCGATCATCGAGAGCGCCGACGAGGCGAGCTTGAGGGTACCGACGACGCTGCGTGAGGCGACCTGCGAGAGCGCGGTGTACTCGCCGATCCCTTCGGCGAGGATGCGCGGTCGCGGGCTGCGCAGGATGCGCGAGGCCAAGGTGGTCCGGCGCTCCGTGCCGCGGTCGCTGCCGCGAACGACGAGATACGAGGTTTCGCGCATACCGGCCCGTCCCGCGTCGACGACCTTCGTCTTCCCGACGGGGAGCGTGTAGGCCCAGCGCTTCTCGGTGCGCGGGGTGATCGGTTTGCGGACGACCTCGGTCCAGCTTTCGCGGTGTTCGACGGTGATCGCGGTGTCGTTCGCGATCGCGCTCGTCGCGGCGGGGGAGACCTCGTCGTGGCGGTCCCAGCTGATCCCCTGTTGGCTCAGCAGGTCGCCGACGGTCGCGGCGGCGGTCCGCAGCTGGTGAGGTTGGTCGTCGACGGTGACGGTGACGGGGACGGCTGCCCGATAGACGACGGTCTCGCCGTCGACGACGGGGCTGGCCGGATCGACGCTCAAGGCGTCTTCGGGAGCCGGGACGATCCCGCGTTCGACGAGGAGGTCCTCGGCGGTGGCGGCACGCGTCTCGAGCGTCTGGGGGATACCGTCGCGGACGAAGGTGACGTGCTTGGCGGGGACTGGTGCCGCGACTGCGGCGAGGGTTTTCGCGATGCCGTCCGTGGCCGAACCGGCACCGAAGGGGATCAACAGTCCTAGCGAGAGTACGCCCGTTGCCGCGAGTTGAGATGGTCGATCGTTTCGGATCGTCCGACTCCTTTCTCGTGCGAGAGTGCGCACCAGCATCCGCGGACCAAGCGAGGTCTACGTTTCTCCGGCTCGCACTCGACGTCGTAGCAGGTGATCGGAGCCGATTTCGGCTCGGTCGAGTGACTCGGGGGCCCGGCGTGCCCCCGCGAACTGTCGCACTCTACCACGGACGCTAGGACCCTGTCAAAGACCCGGGTCGTGGAAAAGAGGATTGACCTTCGTGTACGCGTGCGTGGAGCGTCCGGGGGCTCGGCAGGCTGCGACGCTGCTTCGAGGATGCCGCGACGATGCTTCGACAAGCTCGGCATTGACGGGCGGCGGAGTATGACGCGGCGGCGAAGGGAGGGCGCAGGATGCGCGTCGGGTTCTTCACCGAGTGCTACAAGCCGATCGTCAACGGCATCGTCGCGAGCATCGACGCGCTGCGCGACGGATTGGGCGCGCACGCCGTCGAGGTGACGACGGTCGCGCCGAGCTTTCCCCGCTTCGTCGATGACGGGCGTGACGTCGTGCGCATTCCGTCGCTCCCGCTGCCGACGCCGACCGCGTATCGTTTATGCGTTCCGTATCTGAGCGCAAGTGATCGCGCGCGCGTGCGCGGCATCGACCTCGTGCACGCGCACTCGCCGTTCGTGACGGGCTGGATGGCGCATTCGTATGCGCGAAAACACCGTATTCCGCTGATTTTTACCTATCACACGCGGCTCGATGCGTACGCGCACTACGCGCCGTTCGACCGCGCCGCGACCGAACGCGCGATGATCGCGCTGACGCGGCGGTACGCGAACGCGGCCGACGCCGTCGTCGTGCCGACGCACGCGATGGAGCTGCGTTTGCGCGAGCTCGGCGTGCGCGTGCCGATCGCGATCGTTCCGAGCGCGATCGACGTCGCGCGTTTCGCCGCCGGGACGCGTAGCGCGCTGATGCGCGCGCGACTCGGCGCGCCCGGCGCGGAGCCGCTCGCGCTCGTCGTCGCGCGGCTCGGGCGGGAGAAGAACGTCGAGCTCGCGCTCGAGGCGCTGGCACGCGCGCCCGAGCTGCGCCTCGCGGTCGTCGGCGAGGGACCGCACCGCGCCGCGCTCGAGGAGCGGGCACGCGGCCTCGGGGTCGCGGAGCGCGTTCGCTTCACCGGCGCGCTGGCGCGCGAACGGCTGCCCGACGTCTACGCCTCGGCCGATGCGTTCCTCTTTCCCTCGACGACCGAGACGCAGGGGCTCGTGCTGGCCGAGGCGCTCGCGGCCGGTCTCCCGGTCGTCGCCGCCGACTCGCCGGCCTCGCGCGACGTGCTGGGCGAGCGCGCCCGGATCGTCGCCCCCGACCCCGAGGCGGTCGCCGGTGCGCTGCGCGCCCTCGTCACGGCGGGCCGCGATCAGAGTGCCGTACATTTGGCATTCTCGCGGTTTACCGTCGATCTGCAAGCGCGGCGGATCCTCGATCTGTACCGGGAGGTGCTCGCCGCGAGAGTCGCTTGACTCGAACACATGTTCGATATAGGATGATCGCACGAGCCATGATGCAGACCAACCGCCACCGTTCCGCCGACGTCGCCGTCGGCTACGCCTCGGATCGCTCGGGACACGGGATCGCCTACGCGACGATCGCGACGGGGACCGGACGCTCGGTCGTCAAGGTGCCTTTCCACGCGACGCCCCTTGCGGCGCTCGAGGGACGGGAGGCGGGGTACGCCGCGGTGGCCGCGGTCGGCAGCTACCTGCGCGGTCGCGGGTTCACCCGGGTGCGGCTGCGCTTTCCCGACGGCGCGGTCGTCGAAGACCTCAACGCTCGCACGCTCGTCCCGCCGGCGCTCGCGATGCCCTACGTCAAGACGCGCTGCGTCCTGCACGGCTTCACCGTCGCTCGCGTCGAACGCAGCGAGCCCGTTGAAACGAACGAGCTCCAGGCGCGCGCCCGCGCCGACATCGGTCTCCACGACACCGCCGCGGCCTGAACCGCGGCGACTCACCCGTGCCGATCTCCCGCACGGGACCGTCGCGATGGCCCGCGCGTTGATCGGCAAACTGCTCGTGCGTGTCGTCGACGGAGAGCGGCTCGTCGCGCGGATCGTCGAGACCGAGGCCTATCATGGCGAAGATCCGGCGTCGCACGCGTATCGCGGCGAGACGCGCCGGAACCGTGCGATGTTCCGTCCGCACCTCCACGCCTACGTCTACTTCATCTACGGCGCGAACTGGTGCCTCAACGTCTCGAGCGAGGAGGAGGGGATCGGCGCGGCGGTCCTGATCCGAGCCGCCGAGCCTCTCGAGGGGGCGGAGGCGATGCGCGCGCGGCGCGGTCGCCCGGAGCTTCGCGAGCGCGAGCTCGCGCGCGGCCCGGGCAACCTCTGCCGGGCACTCGGGATCGGGCCCGCGCTCGACGGCGCCGATCTCGAGGACGATCCGACCCTCTGGCTGGCCGACGACGGGACCGTGCTGCCGGTCGGGGTCAGCGCGCGGATCGGGCTCACCAAGGCGGCGGAGCGCGAGCTGCGCTTCTACGCCCGCGGAAATCCGAGCGTCAGCGGACCGCGTGCCTTGTCGCCTTGATGACTCCTGTGGTAGACTCCCCTCGTCGCGCGGTCCCGCACCGTGCGGATCTTCACGTTCTCGGCGCCTGGCGTCGACGAGCGGCCCCGGCAGCCTCGCCGGCGCGCCCCGTCGCGTCGAACGCCCCGACTCCCCGAGGGAGCAACTCCGCTGCAGTTCGACAAAGGACCCCAGAACAACGGTCGCCCCGAGGGTGGAGGCCGTCGTCGCCGTTCGCGGCGTAATCGACACCGGTTCAACGAGGGCGGCCCGCCGCAGGCGCAGCACGAGCTCTTCGCTCAACCGGAGTTCCCGCAGCCCGTCGGCCCACCGCTCCTCTCGCCCGAGCAGCTCGGGGAGATGAGCAAAGCCGAGCTCAACGAGCTCGCGAAGACCTTCGAGATCGAGAACCCGACGAAGATCAAGAAGGACGAGCTGGTCGCGCAGATCGTCGAGATCCAAGCGCAGCGCAGCGGCCTGGAGAAGGCCAACGGCGTCCTCGACGTCCTCCCGGAGGGATACGGGTTCCTTCGGCGCGAGGGCTACCTCGTCGGCAACGACGACATCTACATCTCCCAGTCGCAGATCCGCCGCTTCGAGCTGCGGCGCGGCGATCTCGTCGCCGGCCAGGTGCGCCGGCCAAAAGAGAACGAGAAGTACTACGGGATCGTCAAGGTCGAGACGATCAACGGCCATCCGCCCGAGGCGCTCGCCAACCGGCGGGTCTTCGAGACGCTCGCTCCCGAGCCGCCGACGCAGCGCTTCACGCTCGAGACGCGCGGCGACGTCGCGACGCGCGCGATCGACCTGTTCGCCCCGCTCGGCAAGGGGCAGCGTGCGCTGATGCTCGCGCCCCCGCGTACCGGCTCGACCTCGCTGCTCGTGCGTCTCGCGCGCGCGATCGAGACGAACAATCCGGATGCGCACGTCATCGTGCTGCTCGTCGACGAGCGGCCCGAGGCGGTGACGCACCTGCAGCGCACGCTCGAGACCGAGGTCGTCGCGACGACGTTCGAGGAGCATCCCGAGAACAGCATCACCGCGGCCGAGCTCGTCTTCGAGCGCGCGAAGCGGCTGGTCGAGCTCGGTCGTGACGTCGTCGTGCTCGTCGAGTCGCTCACGCGGCTCGTTCGCGCCTATGCCGCGATCTCGCATCACAAGGGTTCCCTCGCGACGCTCGAGCCCGCGACGCTGCAGCGTCCCAAGCGACTGTTCGGCGCGGCGCGCGCCGTCGAAGGCGGCGGCTCGTTGACGGTCGTGGCGACGGTCGGCGCGGGAACGTCGGCGCTCGACACGCTCGTGATCGAAGAGTTCGCGCCGGCGTCGAACGCCGAACTCGTGCTCTCGCGCGAGCTGGCCGACGCGCGCGCATACCCGTCGGTCGACCTGATCCGCAGCGGCAACTGGTACGAGGAGCAGCTGCTCAGCGAGATCGCGATGCACAAGGTCGGCGATCTGCGCCGTGCCCTCGCCGGGGTCTCGAGCATCGAGGCCTCGGAACGGATCTACGCCGCGCTCGGCCGGACGCAGACGAACGAAGAGTTCGTCACCAAGTTCGACCTCTCCAAGGTGTAGCCTCAGCACTGCGACTCCAGAAATACCTCGCGTCGGCCGGCGTCGCGTCGCGCCGGCGCGCCGAGGATCTCATCGTCGCGGGACGCGTGCGCGTCAGCGGCCGGGTGGTGCGTGAGCTGGGCACGAGCGTCGACGAGGACGCGCGCGTCGAGCTCGACGGCCGTCTCGTGCGGCCGGCGCTCGTGCACCGCTACGTCGTGCTGCACAAGCCGGCCGGCGTGATGACGACGATGCGCGATCCCGAAGGCCGCCGCACCGTCGCCGAGATCGTGCGCCGCTCGGGGGTGGCGCAGCGCGTCGTCCCGGTGGGGCGGCTCGACTACGACACGAGCGGCGTGCTGCTGCTCACGGACGACGGCGAGCTCGCCAACGTGCTCACCCATCCGCGCTTCGGGGTGGAGAAGAGCTACCGCGCGACGGTGCGCGGACGGCTCGAACCCGGCGCGGTCGAGGCGATCCTGCACGGCGTCCGTCTCGAAGAAGGCCGCGCCGCTCCGGCGCAGCTGCGCGTCGTCGCGGTGCGGCGCGACGTCTCGCTGGTCGACGTCACCCTGCACGAAGGCCGCAATCGCCAAGTGCGGCGGATGTTCGAACAGGTCGGTCATCCGGTCGTCGCGCTCGCGCGTCTGCGTTTCGGTCCGATCTCGCTCGGCGAATTGCCGGTCGGCGCCGTCCGCGACGTGACCGAGCGGGAACTCGCCGCGTTGCACCGTGTCGTCTCCGCCGCTCGCACCCATTCCGAGGAAGAAGAGTCGTGAACATGGTACGCGGGATCCGCGGCGCGATTACGGTCGCGCGTGACGAGCCCGAGCTGATTCTCAGTGCGACCGAGCGTCTGATTCGCGCGATCGTCGAGCGCAATCGAGTCCAGAGCGAGGACGTCGCCTCGGCGCTCTTCACGGTGACGCCCGACCTACGCTCCGAGTTTCCGGCCGCCGCGGCGCGTCGCATGGGCTGGACGCTCGTTCCGCTGTTGAACTTCACCGAAATCGGGGTACCCGGTCGGTTGGAGCGCTGTATCCGCGTCCTGGTTCACGTCAACACGGAAGCACGTCAGGACGAGATCGAGCACGTGTACCTGGAAGGTGCCGTCGTGCTCCGGCCCGATCTCGCGAATCGTTCCTAGTTTAAGCCGGAGATAACGAGGAGTTCCGCAGCGCTGGGGGAACCGACGGCGGCGCGGCCCACGTTTGTTTCCGTAACCATCTCCGGGTTTCGAGGTACTATGGCCACTCGTCCGTCACGCTTGCTTGCGGCGGTCGCGCTCGGCGCGGTCTCCCTGGCGTCGTTTCCGCTTCTCGCCGGCGCGCAAACCTCACAATTCTACTCACCGCCGAAAGTGCTCAAGCAAGGAACGAGCACGACGCCGGTCGCGGGAACGGGGACGGTCGAAGTCAAGGTCTTCGTCAAGAAGAACGGCTCCGTCGGTTCGACCCAGATCCTGAAATCCTCGAACCACGCCGACGATCAGGCGGCGCTCGAGATCGCCAGGACCTCGACGTACAAGCCGGGCGCGCGCGACGCCAAGCCCGAGGATGCGTACTACACGTTCGTGCTGCGGTTCAGCGGCTCGTCGGTGCAGGCCGATCTGGGTGCCGGCAACGGTGCGCTCGCGCAGGCGAACGCGCTGATCCGCGCCGGCAAGTACGACGACGCGAAGACGCAGCTTCAGTCGTACATCACCGGGCATCCCGGTGACAAGGACGCGAACGCGCTCCTCGGCGTCGCCGAGTCGTACTTGAACGATGCGACGGCGTCCGCGGCCGCGTTCGATCAAGCGGGGACGATCCCCGACCGCTTCAAGGTCGTGGCGGCGCACGCGTACAGCGATGCGGCGGTCGATTCGCTCAAAGCGAAGAACTACGATCAAGCCGTCACGCTCGCCGGCAAGTCGCTCGCGCTTCAGCCGAGCGTGAACGGCCTGTACATCCGCGGGACCGCGTACGAGAACGCGCAGCAGTATCCGGCCGCGATCGCCGACCTCGAGAAAGCGAAGGCGCAAGCCTCGTCGGGCAACGCCGATCCCAAGTCGGTCAACGCGATCGACACGGCGTTGGCGACCGCGTACGTGTTCGGCGGCCAGACCGACAAGGGGATCGCGCTCGCGCAGGACGTGAAGCGCCGCGATCCCTCCAATACGCAAGTCGACGATGCGATGACCGCGTACTACAATCAACAGGCGCGGGCTGCTATCCAAGCGGGGAAGAGCGACCAGGCGGTCGCGGACCTCGAGAGCGGCGCGCGCGCCGTGCCCGGCCGCGCGGCGCTGCTGTACACGTCCGCGGCGAGCGTCATGGCGGGCAGCGCCAAGACGGCGGACGACTGGAAAAAAGTGAAGTCCGAAGCCGACAAAGCGCTCGCGCTCGACCCCAACAGCGCTCAGGCGAATTTCGTCGCCGGGATAGCGTTGGGCAATTCTGGTGACCGAGCCGGGGCCACGGCTGCTTTACAAAAGGCCAAAGCGAACGTGGGCACCGATAGCGATCTGTCGGGAAAGATCGACACCGCGCTCGCGCAACTCAAGAAATAGATGGAATGGACGGTAGGACCGCAAATGCCTAGCCCGCGCCGGGAGATGGGTCCCGCCGTTTTTCGTGTTGCCCCCACTACCCCTCGAAGACTCGGAGGCTTGTAAGACCTCGTGGACCTCACTGGATTCATAGACACGATCATCAAGGGCGGCCCCGCAATGTGGATGCTGCTCTTGCTCTCGATCGTCGCAGTTGCGATCGTGATCGAGCGACTGCTCTTCTTCGCGAGCCAACACTCCGATTCGAAGGGTCTGCTCAAGCAAATCGGGGCGCGCATCGCGGCCGACGACTACGCCGGTGCGATCAAGGTCTGCCGCACGCAGAAGGGCATGCTCCCGAAGATCCTGGAGTTCGGCCTGCAGCGCGGCGAGAAGAACCGCGCCGACATCACCGACGCGCTCTCGATCGCGCTGATGGAGAACCTCAACACCCTCGAGCGGAACCTCGGCGTGATCGGTACGATCGCGGTCATCGCGCCGTTCGTCGGTCTGTTCGGTACCGTGCTCGGTATCATCCGCGCCTTCCAGGACATCGCCCTCAAGGGCAACTCGACCCCGGCCGTCGTCGCGGCGGGCGTCTCGGAAGCGCTGATCACGACCGCGGCCGGCTTGTTCGTCGCCGTCATCTCGGTGATCTTCTTCAACTACTTCAAGACGCGTATCAAGGCGTACAACCAGGAGATGATCGTCGCGGCCAACCAGCTCGCCGAGATGCTTCACTTCCACAACACCGGCGCGCCGATCCCGACCGATCTCTATCAGCCGGGCGCGAAGTAACCGTTCCCTGAACCTCCTGACCGAAGGGCTCGACTCATGAGCATGGTCTCCGCGCAACAGGACGATGCGGTGATGGCCGAGATCAACATCACGCCCTTTACGGACGTGCTGCTGGTCCTGCTCATCATCTTCATGATCCTCGCCGCACTCGTCGCCCCTCCGGGCTTCGAGAAACAGCTTCCCGACAGCGACAACAACCCGCCGCCGGTGCAGCAGAAGAAGACCGACAACATCGAGGTCCTCGTCAACGACGCCGGGGTCATCTTCGTCGACGGCAAGCGTTCCGACGTCGCGCACATCTACACCGACATGGACGATGTGGCACGACGCAAGGGGCACAAACACGTCTCGCTCACCGCGGACGTCAAGGCCCCGTACGGGACCATCATCCGCATCCTGGACGCCGCGAAGATCGCCGGTCTCGAAGACGTCGGCTTCGTCACCTCGTAGAAGAAAAGGAACCCCGTGGCCGTCTCTACCGGACAAGGCGAAGAAGAAGTGATGTCGACGATCAACATCACGCCGTTCACGGACGTGTTGTTGGTCCTCCTGATCATCTTCATCATCCTCGCCTCGGTCGTCAAAGAACCCAAGCTCCCCGACGCCAAGAACAAGCAGAAGGTCACGCCCTCGCAGATCGTGGTCCTGATCGACGCGAAGAACGAGGTGCAGATCGGCTCGAGCTTCGTCAACGAGACGCAGGCCAAGGAGCAGTTCCGCCAGTTGGTGTCCGCGGCGGGTAGCGGGCTCAAGACCGTCATCATCAAAGCCGATCCGAAGGCCAGCTTCGGCACGATCCTGCGCGTCATGGACGCGGCGAAGTCCGCGCACCTGAACACGTTCGGTCTGGCGAATCACGTCGAGGGAACGCCAGAGGGTCAGTCGAGCTAGATGGCGACCAACAACGCTCCGAAGCCGCCGGTCGTCACGCCGCAGCGCGTGCGCAACTTCCTTGCGTACGGTTTCGCGATCTCGATCGTCCTGCACGCGGTCTTCCTTCCCCTGTTGAAGTTCAAGAACACGCAGACGGAAGAGGACCAGCCGCAGAAGGTCACCGTCGCGCGTATCCCCACGCCGCCGCCGACTCCGCCGCCGACTCCGCCGCCGACTCCGACCCCGAAGCCGACGCCGCCGCCGACGCCGCCGCCGACGATGCCGCCGGTCAAGCAGACCCCGGCACCGCCGCAGCCGAGGATCAAGATCAACACGATCAAGACGACGGCGAAGAGCAACGGGCCGTCGGAAGCCGCGAACAAGTACACGACGGGCAACACCAAGGGGATCCCGCAGGGGCAGGGGACGGCTGCGCCGTCGACCGCTCCGCCGGCAACCCCCGCGCCTGCGACGCCGACACCGACCCCGGTGCCGACGCCGACCCCGCTCACTTGCGCACGCCCGAACGTCGACGCGACGACGCTCCACGCGATGGAGCCCGACACGCCGCCGCTCGCGCAGCAGCAGGGGATCAGCGGTACGGTGCAGGTCGTCGTCTCGCTCGATGCCACCAGCAAAGTCGTCAACACGAAGATCCAGAGCTCGCCGAGCGCGATCCTGAACAACGCCGCGCTGCAGGCGGCTCGCCAGTCGACGTTCCAAACGCAGATCGTCAATTGCAAGCCGATCGCGGCCGACTACATCTTCAGCGTCGAGTTCAACTCGCAATAGTGGATTCGGGCCGCTGAACGCGGCCCGAACCCATCGCGTTCGCCCGCCGAGACCTCGACGTCCTACAGGACGCCGAGGTCTCTCAGTTTGTACATCGTGTCGATGTAGGAGAGGAGCTGTTGCTCCTGGTCGGGGGTGCGATCGACGAACTCGATCCCGATCCGATACTTGGCGATCGCCGGGTCGTGGAGGCACCAACGGACTTCTCCGCGCAGGGCGAGCGGCGGGCGCGGATCTCCGCGCAGCTCCAACTGGAGCTTCAGCTGGGCCCCGGGCGGAAGCGCGCCGCTGCTGAGCATCGCCATGCCCCCCAAGCCGAGGTCGTACGCCTCGGTGTGCGCCGGCGCAAATTCCTCGCCGATCGAATATGCGACGAGCATCAAAGCATCGGAAAGTCGACGGTACGAACGCGCTTCACCCACGCTTGGCCGCTTCACCGCCAGCGGGAAAGCCTCCCCCGCGTGCGAACCGACGCGGCGTGACGTTCGTGCAAGCGATGCTGCTCGCGGTGCTCCAAGGTGTAAGCGAACTCTTCCCGATCAGCAGCCTCGGCCACACGGTACTCGTTCCGGCGCTGCTGCACTGGCATGTCGACGAGGGCGCCGAGTCGTTCCTCGCCTTCGTGGTCGCGCTGCACCTCGGCACCGCGCTCGCGCTGCTCGTCTTCTACCGCAACGATTGGATCGCGATCGTCCGCGGCCTGGTGCGCAGCATCGCGCGCGGCCGCATCGAGAAAGACCCCGACGAGCGAACCGCGTGGCTCCTCGTCGCGGGGACGATCCCGGTCGGGATCCTCGGCGTCATCTTTCAGACGCCGGTGAAGGCGCTGTTCGCCTCGCCGATCCCGGTCTCGATCTTCCTGTTCCTCAACGGGTTCGTCATGCTGCTCGGTGAGTGGCTGCGACGCCGCCAGCACGCGCGCGACGCCGACACGTACCGGCGTCTTCCGGACCTGGCGGCAAAGGACGGCGTGTTGATCGGGGTGGTGCAATCGCTCGCGCTGCTGCCCGGGATTTCGCGCTCGGGTTCGGCGATCGTCGCCGGACTGTTTCGCGACCTGCACCACGACGACGCGGCGCGGTACTCGTTCCTGCTCGCGACGCCGGTGATCTTGGCGGCGAGCATCCTCGAGCTGCCGACGCTGCTCGAGCCGAGCGCGCACGACGTCCTCGTCCAATCCGTCGTCGGCGGGCTGCTCGCGGCCGTCACCGCGTACGCCTCCGTCGCATTTCTCACGCGCTGGTTTCGACACAACGACCTCGCTCCGTTCGCGTGGTACTGCGTCGCAGCCGGCGCGATCTCGTTCGTCCTCTTCGCTACGAAAGTGATCGCATGAAACCGCTCGCCCTCGTCCTCGCCGTCGTCTTCTTCGTCGTCGCGATCCTCTACTGGACCGGGATCGTGCTCCCGCACCACGTGAAGCACGGCATCCTCGCGGTCGTCCTCGGCCTGCTCTGCCTGGTCTGGTTCCGCTTCCAGAGCGCGTCGCCCGCGACGCGTTGAGTCACCCTTAGCGGGCGCCGATGACGTAGAGCTCGTCGGCGTTCGGCGCGACGATCTCGACGCGCGGACGGTGCGCGGCGACGATGCGTTCGAAGCGCGCGGCGTCGCGCGGCGCGACCTGCAGGATCACGTACGGCGCAGCGTCGGCTGCGGCGAGGACGGCGCCGAGCGCGCGGTCGTAGCTCGCGTCGTCGTTGATCCCGCTGCCGAACACCGTGTCGCGATACAGGCGCTCGACGTTGAGGTACGGGTCGCCCTGCCACCACGCTTCCCACATCCAGATCCGCGGGTCGATGCGCTTCGCGCTCCCGCGCCCGGGCGGGGCGAGGTAGACGGCGTCGGCGCGCACCGCCCCGAGCGTCGCGGCGAAGTCGCCGCGGCGCACGGTATTGCGCCGGCCGTTGTCGACTACCCAGCGCTCGCTCTCGCGGATGTAGTGCCAGGCCAGCTCGCTCGGCGGCACGTCGACCGGATCGTCCGGGAAACGCGCCTTGAGGAGCCAGTGGCAAAGGACGTGCCAGAGCCCGACGACCGCCAGCCCCGTCTGCCCGTCGCTGCGCAGGCCGTGGACGTTGGCGTGCCAGACGCCCAGATACCGGCACTGCTCCTCGCTGAAGAACACCCCTTCCCACGCGCGGAACCGATCGGTCGGGTAGATGCGGCCGGGGAGGACCTCGACGAGCTCCGCGACCTCGCTGTCGCGCAGGATCGTGAAGTCGTTCACCACCAGGCCGTCGCCGGCACGCACGAACCACTCGAGCAGGTCGCCGCCGTGCACCGCGATCCCGTGCCGCTTGAGGGTGTTGAGGTGCATCGGGAGCCCCATGAAGGGGTCGACCAGGCTCGTCACGCCGCGCTCGGCGCAGAGGTCGAGGAGACGCGTCCCCGAGACGCGGCGGGTGTGGGCGGGAAGCTCGATCATGCCGTCGTCCCCAACGAGGCGAGGTACGCGCGGGCGACGTCCGGGTCGAACTGCGTCCCGGCCCCCGCGGTGACGCGCTGGGCGCGCTCGGCCGAGACCACGGTGTCGACGGCCACGCCGAGCGCAAGGACCGCGGCGAGACGGTCGTGCGCGGCGTCCTCGTAGCGCTCGGCGGCGACGGCCAGGAGCGGGGCCTCCGGCGCATAGCGGGGGACGGCCGCGGCGATCTCGCCCGCCCGGCGCGCCTCGGCGCGGGGATCGAAGTGGTGGTCGGCGAGGTCCGCGGCGACGCGGCCCAAGGCGAAGAGCCGCGCCAGTCGCGCGGCGCGGGCACCGTCCAGGCCGAGCTGCTCGGCGAGGGGGACGACGGTGGCGACGAGCCGCTCGCTGCGGCCGACCGTCTGCCCGTCCCGGACGTCGATCCGCGTCGCCAGCAGGTCGAGGACGGCGTCCTCGTCGAGCGCGGGGAGCGCCGGCCCCAGCGGCTCGTCGAAGCCGGGCTCGCTCATCACGAAGGCGTGGAACGCCCGCACCAGCTCGACGCGAAAGCGCCGTCCGCTTCCGGTGAAGAGCGTGAAGAGCGCTTCGTTGGGCTCACGCGGCTCGGCCGGGTCTTCGACGGCCTCGAGGAAGGCGTTGACGATCCCCAGGGCCGCCGCGTCGGCGGGGATCCCGTCCCAGCGCAGGCGGTCGGGGTAGCCGGTGCCGTCCTCGTGCTCGCGGTGCCAGCGGATCATGTCCGCGGCGCCCGGCGGCATCCCCGGGAGCGCGGCGACGAAGCGGGCGCCGTGCACCGGCGCGTCGGCATAGGCCAACAGGCGGATCCGCTCGCCGGCGTCCGGCGGGATCAGCACGTCGAGATTCCCGATCTCGGCGAGCGCGCCGGCGATCCAATTCGCGGCCAGCGCGCCCTCGTCGCCGCCGCGATGGCGCGCGAAGCGTGCCGCGACCGCGGCGCGGCGCAGGCCGAAGCCCAAGCGGTGCCCGGCGAACCCGTCGCCGACCGCGCTGAGCAATGCGAACACGCCGTCCGTCGGATCGGCGGCGTCGAGAGGAACCCTCATCGTCGTCGACCGACGTTCACCGCACTGTGGCGAAACCCTCACTGGTACCGTTATCGGCAGCGCGCGACGGCTTCGTCGGCACGATCGGCAACACGCCGCTGATCGCCCTGCCGAAGCTCTCCGCCGTGCTCGGGCGCACGATCCTCGGCAAGGCCGAGTTCCTCAATCCCGGCGGCTCCGTCAAAGATCGCGCCGCGCGCGGGATCATCGAGGACTTCGAGGCCCGGGGACGCCTCGGACCGGGCGGGATCGTCGTCGAAGGGACGGCCGGGAACACCGGGATCGGCCTCACCCTGGTCGGGAACGCGCGCGGCTACCGCACGATCATCGTGATGCCCGACGATCAGGCCCCGGAAAAGTACGCGCTGCTGCGCACGTTCGGCGCCGAGCTGCACGTCGTCGAGGCGGTCGCCTATACCAACGAGGCGAACTATTACCACGTGGCGCGGAGGATCGCCGAGGCGACCCCGGGCGCCGTCTGGGCCAACCAGTTCGAGAACACCGCCAACCGCGACGCCCACGAGCGCACGACCGGGCCGGAGATCATCGCGCAGAGCGAGGGCCGTCTGGATGCCTTCGTCGCGGCCGCCGGAACCGGGGGGACGATCGCCGGGGTCGGCCGCGCGCTCAAGGCGCACGACCCGCGGATTCGCGTCGTTCTCGCCGACCCGTACGGATCGGCACTCTTCAGCTACGTCAAGACCGGCGAGCTGGCGGCCGAGGGCGACTCGAACGCCGAAGGGATCGGGATCAAGCGCATCGTGGCCAACTTCAAGGACGCGCCGGTCGACGACGCGTTGCGCGTCGAGGACGCGGCGATGGTCGCGATGGCGCACTGGCTGCTCCGGGAGGAAGGGCTCTTCCTCGGCGGTTCGGCCGCGCTCAACGTCGTCGCGGCCGCTCGCTATGCGGCCGGGCTGCCGGCCGGGAGCCGCGTGGCGACGGTCCTGTGCGACGGGGGCGACCGGTATCGTTCGCGTCTGTACGACCCGAGCTGGCTGGCGGAGAACGACGTGGTGCCGAAGACGACGGATCTCTCGTTTCTCTGATACCGAGGCGACGTGGCCGGGTCGACGTCGAAGAGGAACCGCCATCCTCCCTGAACCACGATCAGACAACCGTGCCGAAACCTTCACATATCGCCGAAGACGGATCGCTCGTCATGGTCAACGTCGGAAGCAAGGCGCCGACGGCGAGGACCGCGCGTGCGCAAGCGCGCGTCCGGCTCACGCCGGCCGCCGCCGATGCGCTGCGGACCGCGACGCTGCCGAAAGGCGACGCGTTCGTCGCCGCGCAGCTGGCCGGCATCCTGGCCGCCAAGCGGACCGACGAGCTCATCCCGCTTGCGCACCCGCTCGCGCTGAACGCCGTTGACGTCGGGTACGCTTGGGATGACGCGACGACGCTCGTGCTGACCGCGAGCGCGTCGACGGTCGGGCCGACGGGGGTCGAGATGGAGGCGCTGGTCGCGGCGAGCATCGCCGCACTGACGATCTACGACATGTGCAAGGCCGTCGACAAGGGGATCGTCGTCGAACAGGTGCGGCTCATCGAGAAGACCGGCGGGAAGTCGGGCGACTGGCGCGCGCAATGAGCGACCCGGTGATCCATCCCGTCGCCGTGATCGTGCTCTCCGACCGCGCGCATTCCGGCGAGCGCGCCGACGCGGTGCTCCCGGTCGTGCGTGAAGCGGTGCAGGGCCACCCGCTCACGATCGACGACGAGCGGATCCTCCCCGACGATCCCGCCGCGCTGCAGGCCGCGTTGATCGAGCTGTGCGAGGGCGCGCCGCGTCTCGTGCTGACCTCGGGCGGAACGGGCCTGGGCCCGCGCGACCGCACGCCGCAGGCGACGGCCGCCGTCCTCGACTACGAGGTCCCCGGGCTCGCCGAGGCGATGCGCGCCGCCTCGCTGCGCCATACGCGCATGGCGATGCTCTCGCGCGCGGTCGCCGGCGTGCGCAACCGCTCGCTGATCGTCAACTTGCCCGGCAGCCCCAAGGGCGTCCGCGAGACGCTCGAGGTCATCCTCGAGACGCTTCCGCACGGTCTCGATCTGCTCGCCGGCGACACGAGCGATCGCCATCCGACGGGGCACGCGTCGTGACGTTCCAAGCGGCGCAGTCGTACCTGCTCGGGCTCATCAACGAGAACGCGTCGCGGCGGATGCCGAATCGGCTCGACCGCATGATCGCGTTCCTCGAGGCGCTCGGCAACCCGCACCTGCGCTATCCGACGATCCATGTCGCCGGAACGAGCGGGAAGGGTTCGACCTCGACGATGGTCGCGACCGTGCTGCAGGCCTCGGGGAAACGCACCGGGCTGCACACCAAGCCGCACCTGAGCAGCGTCACCGAACGCGCGCGGATCGACGGTGTGCCGATCCCGCAGGAGACGTTCGGCGAGCTGATCGGCGAGATGCAGCGCGCCGCCGAAGCGGTCGCGTACGAGCACGGTCGTCCGACGTACTACGAGACGCTGCTCGCGCTCGCGCTGCTGTGGTTCGCGCGCAGCGAGGTCGACGTCGCGGTCGTCGAAGCCGGGATCGGCGGGAAACTCGACGGAACGAACGTGCTCGCGCCGCAGGTCGCCGCGATCACGAACGTCGCGCTCGACCACACGGAGATCTTGGGCGAGACCGTCGAGCTGATCGCGCGCGACAAGGCGGGGATCGCCAAGCGCGGCGTGCCGCTCGTCTCCGGGGCGCGCGATCCCGAGGCGCGCGCGGCGATCGAGCAGATCAGCGCCCAGGCCGGCGCGCCGTACGTCTCCGTCCCCGACACCACGCGCATCGAGCCGCGGCGCGGCGAGCCGTACGGGCAGTCGTTCGTCGTCGTCACGCCGGAAGATCGCTACGACCTCTCGCTCCCCGTTCTGGGCGAGTTCCAGCAAGAGAACGCCGGGACCGCGATCCGGATCCTCGAACAGCTCGGCCCCGGCCTGCGCCCGTCGCGCGCAGCGATCGAGGACGGCTTCGCGCGCGTGCAGATCCCGGGCCGCATGGAGTTCTTCCCCTCGCATCCCGGCGTCGTCTTCGACGTGGCGCACAACCCCGACAAGGCGCAGCATCTCGCCGACGCGCTCGAGCACGCCTTCCCGGACCGGCGCTTCACGTTCGTGATGGCGATCGGCGAATCGAAGGACGCGCCCGAGGTGATCCGTCCGTTCCTCGCGCTCCCCGGCTCGTTCACGTTCACCTCGTTCATGGCGGCGGGGCGCACGCCGGTGCGTCCGCAGCGCCTCGCCTCGATCGCGGAGTCGATCGGCGCCTGGGGGCGCGCGATCGCCGACCCCGTCGACGCGTTCTCGATCGCGCGGCGCAACGCAGAAGCCGACGACATCATCGTCGTGACCGGCTCGACGTTCGTCGTCGCCGAGCTGCGCGAATGGTGGGTCGCCAACGTGATGTCCGGTGTTTGAGGGCGTGAGCGCGCGCGAGCGCGGTGCGCTGCGGCTGCGCGGGCGCACGCTGCCGTGGGGCGTGCGGACCTACGTCATGGGGATCGTCAACGTCACCCCCGACTCGTTCTCGGGTGACGGCGTCCCCGACCCCGGCGATGCCGCGCGCCGCGCGCGCGAGCAGCTCGCCGACGGCGCCGATCTCCTCGACGTCGGGGCCGAGTCGACGCGGCCGGGAGGCACGCCGATCGACGCGCGTACCGAGCGGGCGCGTCTCCTCCCCGCGGTCGCCGCGATCCGCGCCGCCGCTCCGGAGGCGATCGTCTCGGTCGACACGTTCAAGGCCGACGTCTTCCGCGCGGCATACGCGGGCGGCGGGGACCTGCTCAACTCGATCTGGGGCGCGCCGAACGAGCTGATCGCGGCGTGCGTGGAGACCGGCGCACCGATCGTCGTCATGCACAACAAGGGCGTCGCGGTCTACGAGCGCGACGTCGTCGACGAGGTGCTGGCGTTCCTGGACGACGCGGCGGCGCGCTGCGTGCGCGCCGGCATCTCCGCCGAGCACGTGATCCTCGATCCGGGGATCGGTTTCGGCAAGCTCCCCGAGCACAATCTCGCGGTTCTGCGCGCGCTCGACCGGCTCGTCGCGCTCGGCTTTCCCACGCTGCTCGGCACCTCGCGCAAATCGACGATCGGGAAGCTCACCGGCCGGACGGTCGACGCGCGCGAGTTCGGCACGGCGGCGACGGTCGCGCTCGCGGTCGCGGCCGGGATCGACATCGTTCGCGTGCACGACGTCGGCGAGCAGCGCGACGTCGTGCGTGTCGCCGACGCGATCGTGCGAAACTGGCGCCCCGAGGACTGGAAAGAACGTCTTCCGTGACGGAGACCGAACGCACGCACCTCGACCGCATCGAGGTGCGGGGGATCCATGCCTGGGGGCACCACGGTGCGAATCCGGGCGAGCAGGTCGTCGCGCAGCCGCTCGACATCGACGTGACGTTCGAGCTGGATCTGCGCACGGCGCGCGCGAGCGACGAGCTCGCGGACACGGTGAGCTACGCCGACGTGCATGCGACCGTCGTGCGCATCGTCGCCACCGAGCGCTTCGCGCTCCTCGAACGACTCGGCGAGGTGTTGCTCGAGGCCTTGATGGCCGACCCGCGGATCGTGTGCGCCGCCGTCTCGATCGCGAAGCCGCGCCTGCTCGACGGGGCGACCCCCGTCGTCGTCCTGCGGCGCGAGCGCTAGCGATGCCCGAGCGCGTCGCGATCGGGATCGGCTCGAACGTGGGCGACGCGCAGAGCCACGTGCTCCACGCGTTCGAGCGGCTCGCGGAGCTCGGCACGCTCGTCGCCTGCTCGCCGCTGTACCGCTCCGCGCCGTGGGGCGTCACCGAGCAGGAACCGTTCGTCAACGCGGCGGCGATCGTCGAGACGGAACTCGAACCGCGCCCCTTGCTCGCCGAGCTCAAGCGGATCGAGACGCAGGAGGGACGCGTCGCGACGTTTCGCTGGGGACCGCGCGTGCTCGACCTCGACATCCTCGCCTACGGCGAGCGGCGCGTCGACGAGCCGGACCTCGTGATTCCGCACGCCCGGCTGTACGAGCGCGCGTTCGCGCTCGTCCCGCTCGCGGCGATCGATCCGCGCTGGGTCCCGGCGCTCGACGCTCTGCCGCCCGGAGAGCGCGCCGCGGTCGTCGAACTCGTGGGAAGATGAGCCGCACCGCCGTTGCCGCGTCGTTCGCCGTCGCGCTCGCCGCTCTCCCCATCGCCGCCAGCGCCGACGCGTTCTCCTCCGTCTCCTACGGCGTGCACATCAGCAGCACGGGCGACGGGATCACGCTCGAGAAGCCGCTGCTCTACGATTTCAGCATGCGGCTCGAAACGAACAGCCTGAGCGTCTCGCAGCAGCTCAACTACGACAACACGCGGTACGTCTCGACCTCGCGCACGCAGAACCTCGGGATCATCGCGGATTTCCGCCCGTACGGCGGCCGCTATCGGATCAGCGGCGGATTGTTGTTCGGCGGCGACCGCATCGACAACGTCTCGCAGCCTGAGGGGAACACGATCCAGGTCGGCAACGGTCTGTATCCCGTGAGCGGCACCGGTACGGTGAGCAGCCGGGTACAATTCAACCGTCCGGCGATCTACGCCGGCGTCGGGACGGGAACCGGACTGATCAAGGGGCTGGCGCTCACGTTCGACGCCGGCGTGCTGGTGCGCAACGGGACGGTGTCGAGCACCGCGACCGGACCGCTGCTGGCCAACCCCGCGTTCCAAGCCGACCTGGCTCGCCTGCAAGGCGAGCTGCGCACACGCATCGTGACCCCCGTCGTCAGCGTCGGCCTCGTCTTCCGGCCCTGACATCCCCGGGGGCGGCGATGAGTCGAGCGTCGAACCGAGGACCGGATGACCGAGGACGTGATCGCATCGCGCGCACGCGCGTTGGCCGGCGCGCTCGCTGAAGGCGGGTTCGCGCGGCTGCGCGTCCGCGACGGGGAGACCGAGATCGAGCTGCGCCGCGCACCGCGCACCGCGCCGCCGCTGCCCGCGCCGGCCGCAGCAGAACCCGAGCGCGCTGCACCGCGCGCCGACGTGATCACGAGCGACGTGGTCGGCGTCGTGCGCCAGCTGCGCCCGCCGGTCGCGGAGGGCGTCGAGCTCGACGCCGACCGTGATCTGGCCTACGTCGAGACGCTGGGGATTCGCAACCCCGTCCGTTCGCGCGGTGCGGGCCGCGTCACCCAGGTGTTCGTGACCGACGGCCAACCCGTCGAGTACGGCCAACCCCTCTTCGCCATCGAACGGTAACCCGTGTTCAAGAAAGTCTTGATTGCCAATCGTGGCGAGATCGCGCTCAGGATCAATCGCGCGTGTCACGAGCTCGGCGTCTCCACCGTCGCCGTGTTCTCCGACGCCGACCGGCAGTCGCTGCATGTGCGGCACGCCGACGAGGCGTTCTGCATCGGGCCGGGCCCCGTCATGCGCTCGTACCTCAACATCCCGAACATCATCTCGGCGGCGCTGATCAGCGGCTGCGACGCGATCCATCCGGGCTACGGGTTCCTCGCCGAGAACGCGCGGTTCGCCGAGATCGCGGCCGACCACGGGCTGACCTTCATCGGACCGAAGCCGTCGGTGATCGGCGCGATGGGCGACAAGGCGACGGCGAAGCGGCTGATGCGCGAGGCCGGCGTCCCGACGACGCCGGGCTCCGACATCGTCGCTTCGGTCGACGAGGCGCGCGCCGTCGCCGAGAAGATCGGCTACCCGGTGCTGCTCAAGGCGACCGCCGGCGGCGGCGGCAAGGGGATGCGCGAGGTTCCCTCCGAGGCCGAGCTCCCGACCGCCTTTGCGACCGCGCAAGCCGAAGCCGAGGCGTCGTTCAAAGACGGCCGGATGTACGTCGAGAAGCTGATCGTCAACCCGCGGCACATCGAGGTGCAGGTGCTCGCCGACGAGCACGGCGGCGTCGTCCATCTCGGCGAGCGCGACTGCTCGGTGCAAAAACCCTCGCATCAGAAGCTGATCGAGGAGGCTCCGGCTCCGGCGCTCGACCAGGCGGTGCGCGACCGTCTGCACAAGGTCGCGGTCGACGCGACGCGCGCGGTGGGCTACACGAACGCGGGGACGCTGGAGTTCCTGGTCAGCGGCGATGACGTGTTTTTCATGGAGATGAACACGCGCATCCAGGTCGAGCATCCGGTCAGCGAGCTCGTCTACGGCGTCGACCTGGTGAAGGAGCAGATTCGTGTCGCCGCCGGCGAGACGCTGGGCTTCACGCAAGACGACCTGCACCCGCACGGTCATGCGATCGAGGTGCGCGTCAACGCCGAGGACCCCAGCAACAACTTCGCCCCGGCGGCCGGGACGCTCACCAGCGTGGTCTTCGCGGGTGGCCCGGGGATCCGTGTCGACACGCACGTCTACGGCGGAGCGATGGTCCCGCCGTTCTACGACTCGATGCTGGCGAAGATCATCGCCGTCGGGCGCACACGCGAGTCGGCGATCCTGCGCATGGAACGCGCGCTGAGCGAAACGCGTATCGAAGGTGTGAGGACGACGATCGACTTCTGCCGCGAGCTGCTCGGCGATCCGGAGTTCCGCGCCGGCGGGATCGGCGTCGGCTGGCTGCCCGCAGTGCTGGCGCGCAGGGCACAGCTGGTTTAGCATGGCTTCTTCGTCGCGGCGGCATGCGCGCGAGCTGGCGCTGCAAGCGTTGTACGGGACCGAGGTCGGGAAGCGGCCGGCGGACGAGATGCTCACCGAGACGCTCGCGCGGACGAACGACTCCGAGGGGCGCGCTTTCGTGCGTGATCTCGTCTTCGGCACGATCGAGAATCGCGTCGAGTCGGACGGGCTGATCGCGCCGCTGCTGGAGGGCTGGACGCTCGAACGGCTGCCGACGATCGACCGGATCGTGCTGGAGATGAGCGTCTTCGAGCTGCGGCATCGCAAGGAGACACCGCCGCCCGTCGTCATCAACGAGGCGGTCGAGCTGGTGAAGAAGTTCTCGACCGACGATTCGGGCCGCTACGTCAACGGCGTGCTCGCGCGCGTCCTCGAGCGGGTTCAGGCATGAGTCGCGCGATCGCCCGGCCCCGCCCGGCCGTGCGGCCGCGCAAAGGGAAGAAGGGCGGCGGCGGCTCGTTCGTCGGCCGGCTCGTTCGCGCGTTCGGCGTGATCGTGCTGTTCGGGTTCCTGCTCTCGATCGGGATCGTCGCGGGGATCGTCGCGTCGTACTCGCGCAATCTTCCCGACATCAACCGGATGGCGGATTACCAGCCGTCGCGTGCGACGCGCGTCTTCTCGCGCGACGGCCAGCTGCTCGCGAACCTCTATCGCGAGAACCGCACCTGGGTCTCGATCGACAAGATCCCGGTGCAGGTACGCGATGCGTTCATCGCCACCGAGGACGCGCACTTCTATCAGCACCACGGCGTCGATTTCGGCGGGATCGCGCGTGCTGCGATCGCCGACCTGCGGCACCAAGAGTTCCAAGGCGCCTCGACGATCACGCAGCAGCTCGCACGCCGGCTGTTCCTCTCCGACGAGGTCAGCGCGGCGCGCAAGATCCAGGAAGCGCTGCTCGCGATCGAGATCGAGCGCTACTACACCAAGGACGAGATCCTCGAGCGCTACCTCAACCTGATCTACCTGGGCGCGGGCGCGTACGGCGTCGACGCCGCGGCGCACACCTACTTCGGAACCGATCTCGCGCACCTCACGCTCGGGCAGACGGCGATGATCGCCGGGATCAACGCGGCGCCGTCGGACTACTCGCCGTACGTGAACCTCCCCGCCGCCAAGGAGCGCGAGCGCCACGTGCTCGGCCGCATGGTCGACGCGGGGTTCATCACCCAGCAGCAGGCCAATGCGGCAGCGAAGGCGCCGATCGGCCTGGTCGGTGAGCGTCCGCAGGGACTCGAGTCGTACCGCTATCCGTACTTCACGACGTACGTCACGCATCTGCTCGAGTCGCAGTTCGGAACGCAGGCGACTTTCGAGGGCGGGCTGCAAGTCTACACCTCGCTCGATCCGGCGATGCAGCAGGCCGCGCAAGACGCGGTCGATTGGGGGATGGGGCGGTCGAAGGCCGAGGGGATCGGCGCGCATCAGGCGGCGCTCGTCGCGATCAAGCCGCAGACCGGCGAGATCCTCGCGATGGTCGGCGGCGCCGGCCCGTTCGGGATCAACAACCAGTTCAACCGTGCATGGCAGGCGCGCCGGCAACCGGGATCGTCGTTCAAGGCGTACGTCTACACCGCCGAGATCGACGCCGGCCACCCGCCGACGACGATCGTCGAGGACACGCCGGTCAGTTACCCGATGGGCGACGGGACGCGCTGGGCGCCGAAGGACGACGACAACCGGTATCTGGGCTCGATGACGCTGCGCTACGCGCTCGCGCAGTCGCGCAACGTCGTCGCCGTCAAGCTCGCCCAGGACCTCGGGATCGACCGCGTGATCGAGTACGCGAAGCGGATGGGCGTCACGGCGCCGCTCGAGCCGAATCTCTCGCTCGCGCTGGGGACCTCGGGCGTCTCGCCGCTCGACCAGGCGACGGGGTACGCGACGCTCGCGAATCAGGGGATCCATGTCCCCTCGACGCCGATCCGCATGGTGCGCGACTCGCTCGGCACGCCGATCCTCGACAACACCTATCCGCAGCAGACCGAAGTCGTGAGTGCAGGCGTGGCCTACATCATGACCTCGATGCTCGAATCGGTGATCGAACACGGCACGGGCTATCCCAACGCCGTGATCGGCCGTCCCGCCGCCGGCAAGACCGGCACGACCTCCGACTACCGCGACGCCTGGTTCGTCGGCTATACGCCGGACCTGGTCGCCGCGGTGTGGGTCGGCAACGACGACTACTCGCGCATGAACGAGTCGTACGGCGGCAACATCCCCGCGCGCGTCTGGGCGCGCTTCATGAAGCAGGCGCTGGCGAAGACGCCCAAGCATGACTTCGCGATCCCGACCGGCGAGGTGCGGCGCGTGCGGATGTGCGGGACGGGGCAGGTCGAGGTCTTCCTCACCGGGACCGAGCCCGAGCACGGCTGCGGCTCGCCCGACGACGTCCCGACGCCGCGCGCGCGCCGTACCGAGACGATCCCCGCGCCGGCCGCGCCCGCCGCGGCACGGCCCGCCGAGCAGGCTCCGGCGGCCCCCGCGGCGCCGGTTGCGACCCCCGCCGCGCCGCCGCCGAATACCGCCGGCGACGGCCAGAACTACCAGCGGCTGGACACGCAGCCGACGAGCCCGCCGTGATCGCGGGACGCGACCTCTCTCGCGTCCCGAAGGTCACGGTGCGGCGCATCGCGGCGTACCTGCGCAAGAAGATCGAGGACGATCCGAAGCTGGCGTTCTTGGGCGTCGAGGGCGAAGTCTCGAACCTGCGCATCAACGCCAGCGGCCATGCGTACTTCGCGATCAAGGACGCGGAGGCGCTGCTCGAGTGCGTCGCATTCGCGACCGACGCGGCGACGTTCCCGGAGCTGAAGAACGGCACGGCGATCATCGCCTACGGCAAGATCGCGACGTACGCGCCGCGCAGCATCTACCAGCTGACGGTGCGGCACGTCGAGCTGGCGGGCCTCGGCCGCCTCTTTCAGCGCTACGACGAGCTCAAGCGCAAGCTGCAGGCGGAAGGGCTGTTCGAGACCGCGCGCAAGCGCCCGTTGCCGCGCCATCCGTTCCGCGTCGCCCTCGTCGGATCGAAGTCCGGCGACGGGACGCGCGACTTTCTCACGCAGGCGCGTCTGCGCGCGCCGCAAGTGGAGGTGGAGCTGTTCGAGGCGCCGGTGCAGGGTGACGTCGCGCCGCAGATCGTTGCCGCGCTCGCGCGTGCGGCCGCCTCGAAGCCCGACCTGCTCGTGCTGGCGCGCGGCGGCGGGTCGTTCGAGGACCTGTTCGTGTTCAACGACGAGCGGCTCGTGCGCTGGATCGCGTCCTCGCCGATCCCGACCGTCACCGCGATCGGCCACGAGGCCGACACCTCCCTCGCCGATCTCGCCGCCGACCATCGCGCGCCGACGCCCTCGACCGCCGCGCAAACCGTGCTGCCGCGCCGCGACGATCTCCTCGCGTCGCTGCGCCGCGACATGGTCGCGCTCAACCGCAGCTTGAAGACGCACGTCTTGCGGCTGCGCCATGCGCTCGAGAAGGTGGAGCACCGTTCGGCGCTCGCCGATCCGACCGCGATCCTGGCGACGCGGCGTCAGCGCGTCGACGGCGCCGCCGACGCGTTGACGCGCACGGCGGAGCAGCGGCTCCGGCGGTTGCGCGAGCGCGTGGCGACGGCGAACGGTCGCCTCCTCGCCGCATCGCCGGAGGCGCGCCTCGCGGCACGCCGCGAGCGGCTCACGGGCCTGCGACGACTGCTCGGCTATGCCGAGACGCGGCTCTTGAACGAGCGGCTGGGCCGCCTGCACGATTGGGATGACCGGCTGACGCGCCGCGACCCCGCGCGGCGTCTGGGTCCGCTGAAGGTCCGCCTCGACGACGCCGCCGGGCGGCTGAACCGGGCCGCGTCACGGAGCTTCGAGCGCCGGCGCGGCGACCTGCGCCTCGCGCTCACGCGGTTGGAAGGCAATAACCCGGAAGCGTTGCTGCAACGCGGCTACGCGATCGTGAAGACGACCGGCGGCGAGGTCGTCCGCGACGCCGCGCAGGCGCCGCCGGGGACTCGCCTCCAAGTGACCCTGGCTCGCGGAGAGCTGAAAGCACGTGTCGAACGGGACGGACCGGATGCCGGAGAACAAATCGGCCTCTTTTGAGGCGTCGCTCGCGCGACTCCAGGAGATCGTGACCGAGCTGGAAGGCGATCAGGTCGATCTCGCGCGCTCCGTCGAGCTCTACGGCGAGGGCAAGAAGCTCGTCGCGCGCTGCGAAGAGCTGCTCGGCGACGCCGAAAAGGCGCTCCGCGAGGCCGGCAACGGCGTAACCGCGGCATCAGAGCCGCCGCCGGCGGCGAGCGGGTTCGACGACCTCGAAGGCGAGAACGAGATCCCGTTCTGACGTTCTGAGCTTGTCGTGAATCAGCGCACCGCCGTGGTGCCGTCGGCGGTCGTGGGATCGATTCGTCGCCGAATCCGGCTGACGACGTCGGCCGGGAAGCCGCCGCGGCGTGCGTGTTCGTTGATGAGGTCTTTGTCTTCCGCGTTGTAGATACAATAGATCTTGTCGTCGGTGACGAAGCTCTCGACCCACTGAATTGACGACCCCATGTCGCGCAGGACGTCGTTGCTCTTCGCTGCGATCGCCTGCAATTCGGCTGACGACAGCTCGCCGGACCCGGCGATGTTGCGCTCGATGATGAACTTGGGGAACTCGGCCCGTTCGTTTCGTTTCATGCTGGACACGATGCGTGCGGCTACGGAGGCGCCCGCCGCGAGCAGCAGCGCTCCCTCCAGCGCCGTTACCACGCGGCGACGCCGGCGGTCGTGAAGCGTTCCGTCTTTCGTCGCGAGCGCCGCGATCTTCTCGATCCATCGCTCACCGACGGCGTGCGCGCCTTCGCGCATCCCGCCCAGCAGGGTCACGTGCACCGGGCCGACGCCGCCGAAGCGCAGCATCGCGGCGAACGCCCTCACCGTGTGGGCGCGGAAAAGGACGCGATAGAGGATCGGGGGCATCCCCATCGTGACGACGATGCGCGCCGACTTCCCGACGAAGAGCCGCTTGGGGAGCCCGAGCGGTCCGGCGCCGTATTGCAGCGCGAGTCCGGGGCGAAACGCCTGCTCGATGAATGCCCGCAGCGCGGCCGGCATATCGGCCATCCACAGCGGATAGAAGAATACCAAATGATCCGCCCACGTCAGGTCGGCTTGCGCGCCGCGGATCGACTCGGGCGCCTCACCTTCGTAGAAGTCGGCCGGGACGCGCAGCAGCGGGAATTGCAGATCCGCGATGGTGATGCAACGGACCTGGTTGCCCGCCTCTCGTGCGGCTTGCGCATACCGCTCGGCAAGCGCATGAACGAGATGCGCGCGGGCAGGATCGGGGTGTCCGTCGACGACCGTGATCTTGTGCATCGTGTTGCCCTCTGGCCTTCCGCCTGACGTTCCCACGCAGGCTGGAAGAAGGCGTGAACGTCGCCGGGAGCCGCCTTCATACCGCTGAACCGCGCAGAGCGTGCGATTCGTCGCTCTCCCGGCTACCGAATGAGCGTCCTGGTGTTTGCCGGCGCCCGGTTCATGGTGAGCTGCCGTCGGTCGGGGAGGAGGGATCATCGACCGTACGCCGTGGAACGTCGGGGTTCGCGCCGAGCGGCAGCATCGCGCCTTTGATGTCTTCGACGCGCATGAACACGTCTCGAACATGTGCGTCGGCGACCTCGACATACACGCTGTAACCGTCACGTCGGCGGCGCTTCAGCCATGCGGCTACGGCGTCGATCGGCCGCAGGTCGTCCGGCGACACGTGCACGTCGCCGACGAAGCGGAGTATGACGCTGCTCGGCGCGCCGGTTACGACGTCATCGAGGCGTTGGGTGAGGTCGATCGCGCCCGTAAGCGACAGGTCGCCGCTGATCTCCACCGCCGTCACGAAGCGAGATGCGCCCTGTCCCGCGCCTTCGCGTTGTTCGATCGGGCCGCGTTTTACCGCGATGTTGAGTTCGAAGGGCAAGACGCGATCGCTTCGTGGAACGCTACTGCGTCGTCCCGGTCGGATTTGCCAACGTGATGTCGCCGCATGCGATCGGGTTCGTCGTATCGTGCTCGGACTTATGAACGCTGACCGTGTAGTCGCCGCTCGTAAGCTTGCTCAGGGTCGTGCTCGTGAGCGTCGTGGTCGATGTTCCCTTCGTGACGGGATTCAACGGGTAGAGCGGCGTCTTGCTCGGATTCGGGCATCTGCCGCGGTGAATGTGCGCTGCGAGCGGTCCGGTCTTCGTCATCATGGGGCTGCCGCTTTCCGGCATCTTCGCCCCCTGGGGCGGGGGCATGTGGATGGTGACGATCAACTCGTTGCCGCGCTGCGTGAGTGTCGCCATGCCGCGCTGATGTGATCCGCGCACCGGAGCGAGCGTTACGGTAACCTGAGACGGCGTCTGCGCCGGTGCGGCTGCAACGACCGGCACGCCCGGCACGATGAACGAGAGCATGGCGAAGGCGAGTAGCAGTATCCTCATCATTGCATTCCCCGAAGACCGCGCCGCCCGCCACGCCCGAACGCGCCGGTGCGGTCGGATGTCGACGTCATCAGTATCGCACATGACGCGTAAACCGTCATCGTTCCGCAGCGGCTCGGGACGCGCTCGACCTCCAGCTCGGAGGCCGACCGAGCGGTGTGAGGGCGGTCCCACGGCGTTGGCGATACAGGAGTTCTTCACCAGAAATTCTCTGCGGCGCGTGACGATGACGAGCGATGAACATCGTCCACGTGCACCTGCTGCTCACGCACGCACCGATCTTTACCTCGCTCATCGGTCTGGGGATCCTCGTCCTCGCGCTGGCGCGCCGAAGCGCGGAGCTCCGCGGCACGGCGTACGGTCTGCTCGTGATCGCCGCGGTCTTTTCGGTACTCGTATACGTCACCGGTGAGGCATCGGAAGACGCGGTGAAGCAGGTGGCCGGAGTCACCGATGCGAGCATCGAGCAGCATGCCGACGCCGCGAAGTTTTCGTTGGTGGGCAGCGTCGCGCTCGGGATCGTCGCCGCGTTCGGGCTGTTCGCGCGGCGCATCGCGGCGAGGTTCACGGCTGCGACGACTGCGGCCGTGCTGGTGCTCGGGGCGGCGGTGTCGCTCTCGTTCGCGCTGACCGCGAATCTCGGAGGTCAAATTCGCCATACCGAGATGCAGAGCGGCGCCGCATCGTCGGTACCCTCGCATCAAACGACGCGAGAAGACCACGACTGATCCTCGAGTCGGATCAGACGACGGTTGCCGCGAGCGTTTCGAGAGCCTTGTCCATCGATGCGATCCGCGGATCGGCGGGGTCGATGCCGTAGCGCCGGGCCGTCTCGCGCATCCGCGTGTGCGCGACCTGCACCGTATCGCCGTCCTCCCAGAGGAGGAGCTTGAGCGGAAGCTCCAGCGCGAAGAGCGGATGCGCGGCCATCAGGGGCGTGCCGCCCTTCGGATTGCCGAAGACGATCAACGCGGTCGGGCGCAGGTCGAGGCCGACGCTGCGCGCCGCGTCTGCCTGTTCGACGAGCGCGAAGAGCGAATTCCCCGCCGCGTTGATCGCGGTCAGCAGACGGCCGAGCGTCTCTTTGTAGCTGAACCGGCTGCGCACGACCGCGTAGTGTTCGTCCATGGCGCACATGGTAGCATGACGAACCCTACCCGCTCGCGGGCGTCAGCTACGCGCGACGAGCTCGCGCAGCACCGTGTCGAGCGCGACGGTGCCCTTCACCGAGGTGTTCTCGAACTCGATCCAACCCTCGTTGAATCCGTCGAGCATCCGGGTTCGTGGCGTCGGGTTCTTCATGCCCTGCGCGGTGAAGAGATCGATCCACGTCTCGCGCGGCACGGCTTCCATCCGCACGGGTCGGCCGAGGATGCTCGCGAACGTCGTGGCGATCTCGTCCGGCGTCACGCGCAGAGGCCCTTCCAGCTCGACGACGTGCCGACCCGTCCGCGTCTCCATCAGCAGTTCCGCCGCGACGCGGCCGACGTCGGCGGTCGCGACCATCGGGACGGGCTTGTCGAGCGGCTGCAGGAAGCTCGGGATCACGCCTTCGCGCGCCGCCGCGACGTCCCACAGCGAGTTCTCCATGAACCAACCCGCCCGCAGGAACGTGATCGGGATCGAGAGCGAGCCGAGGGCACGCTCGACGCTACCGAGCTGTGAGAGCAAGTTCTCCTGGGTGGCCTGCGCGCCGATCGTCGAGAGGCAGACGACCTTCGCGGGCTTCGCGGTCTCCAGGGCCGTGCGCAGCGTGGAGATGATCGCTTGCACCTCGGGGAAGCCGGGGGTGGGATCGAAGTTGGGCGGGATCAGGACGAAGACGCCCTCGGAGCCTTGGAAGGCGGCGGCGAGCGACGCGGCGTCGTCGATCGTCGCGACCGCGACCTCGCAGCCGCGCGCGGCCCATGCGGCGCCCTTCTCCGCGTCGCGCACGATTGCGCGAACCGGCTGCCGCGCGGCCAACAGCGTGCGGGCGGCGGCCCCGCCGACCTGTCCGGTGATTCCCATGATCGCAAACATGGGTCAAGGATAGAGCCCCGAATCTGCGGGGTCCAACACCTTCCCGGGCGCGGCCGATACCCGGAAGGTATCGGCCGGCGGTTCGGCGTTAGAGCGTGGCGAGGATCTCGGCCGTGGTCCCGACCTCGCCGATGCGTGGGAAGATCACGTTGAGCGCGCGGTCGTGGGCGCCTTCGTTCATGTCGGTCATCGCATCCGACGCGAAGCTCAGATTGTAGGCGCGCTCGAACGCGTCGCGCGCGGTCGATTCGACGCCGATGCTCGTCGCGATCCCGCACAGCACGATGTTCGTCACGCCGCGGCGGCGGAGCTGCAGGTCAAGCTCGGTCCCGTAGAACGCGCCCCACTGGCGCTTGAGGATCAGGATGTCGCGTGCGGGATCGGGCTGCAGCGCGTCGACGTAGTCGCTGAAATCCGGCGGTACGGTGCTCGCCGGCGGCGCGGCCGTCACGCGCGTCTTCACGATGTCGGGGGCGTTCGGTGACCAAGCGACGTGCACGAGCACGATGGGAAGCTGTTTTGCGCGAAACGCGTCGACGAGCTTGAGGCAGTTGTCGACGACGGACTGCGCCGGATGCGCGGTCGGCAGCGCGACGATCCCCTTCTGGATGTCGATGACGACGAGCGCGGTCTTGGGGTCGAGAGCGGTGATGGGCATCTGGTATTGCGTTCCTTACGGCAGATCAGGGGCGTCGGCAAGCTTTTCGAGGATCGGGACGGCGCGCGCAAGCTCGCGCAGCTCCTGAGCGCTCAGCTCGCGCGCGAGCGCGTCGACGAGCCACGAGGTACGGCGCGCGCGCTCGTCTTCGAGGAGGCGGCGCCCGGCGGCGGTGATGACGATGAGGATGCGGCGTCCGTCCGTCTCGTGCGGCCGTCGCGTGACGTAGCGCAGCGATTCCAAGCCCGCGAGAACGAGCGCGAGCGATTGCGGCCGCACGTGCTCCTTGGCGGCGAGATCGGCCTGCGTGTGCGGGCCGTCGTCGTACAGCAGCGCGAGAAGGCTCCGTTGCGAGGGCGTGATCCCCTCGTTTCCGGTCTCGCTCAAAATGCGCTGCCGCAGCCGGCGGATCAGAACGCGAAGCGACTGCGCCAATTGGCGCACGTCCGGGCTCGCTGCATCGCTCACGTTTATCAGTCTAACTGATGAATTCGCCGACGTAAAGAGCGGCGAGTGTGATCCGTACCGTTCGTTCGCCCGCGTCGTTCCCAGGCATCGCCGGCCGGCGATATGGTAGACAGGAGGTATGAGCGTCTCGTCGGTTGGCAGTTCGCCGGATCCCTCCGCGTACTCGTACCCCTCGACAACCAGCTCGTCGTCGTCGGGTGCGTCGTCCTCCTCGTCCTCGAGCAGCACGTCCGGTCTCTCGTCCTATCAGGACGAGTACAGCACGTTGCAGCAGGAGGACGCGGCCGAACTCATTCAAGTCTCGCTCGGTTCGCCGACCAACGCGGCAAGCAACGTCTCCGACGTGCTCGCGCAGGCCGCGTCGCTGCAGGATCAGCAGCTGGCGCAGCAACAGGAGGACGCGTCCGCCCAGGCCGAGGCCGCCGTGCAATCGACCTCGACCTCGTCCAGCGACACGTCCTCGAGCGCGAACGATCCGATGAACGTCCCGACGCTCTCCGACGTCACGTCGGCGAGCGACGAGGCGGCGAACGCCGCGATCGACGCGATGGTCACGGGCTCCGACTCGTCCGCGCTGCTGACGCCGGATCTGTCGTCGACCGACGGGACGTCGTCGTCGACCGGCGGCACGTCGACGGACGGCTCGTCGTCGAGCGGCACGAGCGGCAGCAGCGATCCGCTGAGCATCCCGACGCTCGGGTCGATCACCTCGCAGAGCGACACCGACGCGAATACCGCGATCCAGAACTATCTGAACGCGCCGCCCGGATCGTCGTTCGAAACCTACGCCTGATCCGGCTTACTCGCTCCAGGCCGAGCAGGCGATGAGATCGACGAAGTTCGGGCTCACGTAACCCGGCACGAGCCGTTCGACGACATCGGCCTTGATGTTGCCGAACGTCGTCTGCGGCTTGTGCTTGAAGCCTTCGAGGAACGCGGGGACGATCTTCGACTTGAAGCCGTCGCGTGGGAACGCCGCGACGACTTCCTCGCGCGTCGCGTCGGAGAGCGTCTCGTAGAGATCGCCCATCACGTCCAGGCCGACGCCGTTGAAGATCAGGTCGACTTCGGTCTTCTTGAACTTCGTGATCCCGAGCGTCGTGTGCAGCGCGATCGCGTCCCACACGGTCTCGATCGACCGCTCGTCGATCCCATGCTGCTCGAGGAACTGCCGCGCCGCGTTCGCGCCGTCGACCTCGAAGCGCTCGGTCTGCGTGCTGTGCTTGTGGATCAGGCCGACGTCGTGGAAGAGCGCTGCGACGTACGCGAGCTCGGCGTCGTAGCGCTTCCCGGCGCGTTCGGCGAGGAGCGCGCCGAAGACGTAGACGCGATGCGAGTGGTTCCAGATCAGATCGTTGCCGTCGGCGCGCAGGAGCTCGGCGGCGCCGGTCGCGATCGCGCTGTCGGGGATGACGACGCCCGCGACGTTCCGCGGGGCGGTGAGGGTGGTGGACATGGGGCCTTTCAGTGGAGGGGGATGGTAGTGGTGCGGCTGGCGGCCGGGGTCGTCCCGTACGCCGTTTTCCAGAGCCGGCGGAGCTGACGGCCGTCGGCGAAGCCGCAGCGCTCCGCGACCGCATCGACGCTCAGCGCCGGGTCGCGGAGAAAGAGTCGTGCGCGCTCGAGGCGCAGCTTGGTCGTGTATTCCTTCACGCCGATCCCGGTCGCGCGGCGGAAGACGCGGGTGAGGTGACGCCGGCTGAGCCCGGCGACGCCTGCGAGATCGTCGAGGTCGTGCGGCTCGGCGGCGTTGTTGACGAGCCAGTCCTGCACGGCGTGCACGCCCGGCTCGAGGTGATCGCGGTGCTGCACGTAGACGCTCTGCTGCGCCGCGTTCCCGTCGCGGCGGACGTAGACGACCATCTCGCGCGCGACCCCCGCTGCGAACTGCGCGCCGTGCGCGTGCTCGATCAGCGCGAGCGCCATGTCGATCCCCGAGGCGATCCCGGCGCTGGTGACGATCCGTTCGTCGACGACGTAGAGCCGGTTGCCGACGACGTTCGCGGCGGGGAAGCGTGCGTGCAACTCGGCGACGCGCGACCAGTGCGTCGTGCACGTGCGCCCGTCGAGCAGCCCGGCCGCTCCGAGCAGAAACGCGCCCACGCAGATCGAGCCGATCGTCGCCCCGTGCCCATACGCCTCGCGCAGCCAAGTCGCGGCCTGCGCGATCTGCGGGGGCGGCGTCGTTGCACGCCGGAAGAACGCGGTCCCCGGGACGAGGATGAGATCGTCGGCCCGCACGTTCGGCAACGGCTCGAGGTTCGCGAGCAGAAGCCCTTGCTGCGTCGCGATCTCCGGCTCGGGCGCGGCGTAGACGACGCGATAGTCGGCGCCGAGCGCGTTCGCCTCGTGCACGACCTGCAGCGGGCCGGCGAGGTCGAGGATCTCGGTGTCGGGGAAGATCGCGAAGATCACGCGGGGCATACGGCCTCCTGCGCGCGTACCTCGGCGACGATCGCGTCGGTCCCCGGCTCGGACGCCAGGGAGGGCATGGCGCGATAGTGAGGGCTCGTCCGCTCGGAATGCGGGAGCAGCGCGGAGCGCGTGACGGGGACGGGACGGCTGCCTGGGGGCACGGTTCCTCCTTGCCGAACGGACGGAAAGTGCCATCAGTATCGCGTTGAGAAAGCCGGCGAACAAGGCCAGAAAGCGCATCGCGACGGACATTTCGGGCCATGAACTGAGCCAACGCGCCGGGACGTCGGCCGGGCTGCCGCCGTGGGAGGAGCGAAACCGCGCGGCGAACCGGCACGACCGGTGAGAGCCGGCTCGATTGCTCCAGACGATGCCCTTGTCGGTGAAGGGCCGGCGCGTGACCGTGTCGCGTGGCAACGCTGAAGATGCGGCGCGCCGTCTCGACGCCGCGGTCGCCGCGCGAACGGGGCTCACGCGCTCGCAGGCCCGCGCCTTGATCCTCGCCGGCAAAGTCCGCGTCGACGACGCTCCGGCGACCAAGCCGGGGACGACCGTGCGCGCGGGGGCGCGCGTGGAGGTCGAGGCGTCGCCGCGCTTCGTGAGCCGCGGCGGGGAGAAGCTCGATGGCGCGCTCGCGGCGTTCCGGATCGACCCGCGCGGGCTCGAAGCGCTCGACGTCGGCGCCTCGACCGGCGGCTTCACCGACGCGCTGCTGCAGGCCGGCGCCGCGCACGTCACGGCGCTCGACGTCGGCTACGGCCAGCTCGCCTGGAAGCTGCGCGGCGATCCGCGCGTGACGGTGATCGAGCGGACGAACTTTCGCACGTTGAGCGACGACGCGTTCCCGGCCGGCTTCGACCTGATCGTGATCGACGCGTCGTTCATCTCGCTGCGCACGATCGTCGCGCGCGCGGTCGCCTATCTGCGCCCGCACGGGACGATCGTCGCGCTGGTGAAACCGCAGTTCGAGGCCGGGCGCGAACGGCTCGGCGGCGGAGGCGTCGTGCGCGATCCGGAGGTTCATGCCGCGGTGCTGCGCGAGGTGCGCGAGGCGATCCGGCTCACCGGCGTGCGCGTCGTCGACGCCGCGCTCTCGCCGCTGCGCGGTCCCGCCGGCAACGTCGAATTCTTCTATCGCCTTGCCCGCGAGGGAGAGGACGTCGCCGACGCGCGGCTCGACGCGCTGGTGCGGGAGGCACACCGCGCATGACGGTGACGGACCGCGCGCAGCGCAAGATGACGATCGCCCTCTACGTCAACTCGGGGAAGTATCGCGCCGTCGAGACGGCGCGCGCGATCGCGCGCATCGCGATCGAGCGCGGGGCGAGCGTCGCGATCTGCGACCGCCCCGACGCCGACGAGCCCAGCGGGAGCGGTCCGCGCTGCGACATCGAAAACGCGCAGCTGCTCATCACGATCGGCGGCGACGGCACGCTGCTGCGCGGCGCGCGGATCGCGCACCCGTACGGCGTCCCGATCCTGGGCGTCAACACGGGGCGCCTGGGCTTCCTCACCGAGGTCGAGTCCGACGAAGCGGGGTTCGAGAAGCTGCGCGCGCTCTTCGCGCACGGCTTCCAGATCGACGAGCGCGTTGCGCTGCACGCGCAGGTCGTGGGGAGCGACGCCGTGCACTTCGCGCTCAACGACGTCGTCGTGCGCCGCGGGGCGCAGGCGCGGATGGCGCCGTTCGGCCTCGCGCTCGACGGTGAGATCGTCGCGCACCTGCCCTCCGACGGCGTCATCGTCTCGACGCCGACCGGTTCGACCGGCTACTTCCTGAGCGCCGGCGGGCCGATCGTCCACCCGTCGGTGGCGGCGCTCGGCGTCGCCGCGCTTCTCCCGCACACGCTCTTCGCACGCCCGCTGCTCGTCCCGACCGACGCGCAGATCGGGATCACGTGCGACGGCGAGATCGCGCAGGCGAACCTCGAGACCGACGGGATCATCGCCGCCGACCTGCGCGCGGGGGATCGCGTTCTGATCGAGCGCGCCGCCGAACCGGTCCGCTTCGCACGCGTCAGCGACCGGGCGTTCTTCAAGCGGCTCGAAGAGAAGCTCCAGTGGGGCGTCCCGATCAAACGATGAGCACGCTGCTGCGCCTGTCGATCGAGAACGTCGGGCTGATCGCGCGCGCGCAGCTCGAGTTCTCCGACGGCCTCACGGTCGTCACCGGCGAGACCGGCTCAGGCAAGACGATGCTGCTCGGCGCCCTCGGCCTCGCGCTCGGCGACCGTGCCGATGCGGAGACGATCCGCACCGGCGCCGAACGGGCGCGCGTCGTGCTCGAGATCGCGCCCGACGAGGCGCTCCGCGCGCGGCTCGCCGAGGCGGGGTTCTCGCTCGCCGAAGACGACGATCTGATCGTCCAGCGCGAGTTGCTGGCCGCGGGGCGCTCGCAGGCGCGCATCAACGGCATCCCCGCGAGCGCGAGCCAGCTGCGCGAGCTGATCGGCTCGGTGGTCGACGTCGTCTCGCAGCACGAGGCGCAGCGCCTGTTCGCGCCGGCCTACGCGCTCGACGTCGTCGACCGCTTCGCCGGGCCCCCGGCCCTCGCACTACGCGAGGAAGTACGCGCGCTGCACGGCGAGCTGCGCACGGCCTGCGACCGCTTGGCGCATTTTCGTGAAGACGAGGGGCGGGCGATCGCGCGCGCCGAGTTCGCGCGCTTCGCGCTCGCCGAGATCGACGCGGCGGCGATCGAGGACGGCGCGGAGGACGAGCGGCTGCGCGAGCGCCGCGACGTGCTCGCGAACGCGGAGCGGATCCTCGCGGCGCTCGGCGCGGCGAGCGGAGCGCTGGAGGACGAAGGCGGCGCGGTCGACGCGCTCGGCGGCGCCGAGACGGCGCTCCTGGGCCTCGCGCGCTACGGCGAGCGCTTCGCGGAGCTGGCCGGGATCGCCGCGGCGCTGCAGTCGGATGCCAACGAGCTGGGCGCGCGGATCGCGCGCGAACGTGACGGGGTCGATCTGGATCCTGCCGAGCTGGACGCGGTCACGGCGCGCCTCGACGCGCTGGACACGCTCAAAAAGAAGTACGGCGGGACGCTGGCGGCCGTGCGCGAGCAGCGCGAGCGGTTCGCCGCCGAGATCGCCGACGTCGACGAGCGCGACGCGCGCCTCGCGGCGGCGCAGCGCGAGGTCGATGCGACAGGGACGGCGCTGCGCGAACGGGCGGCGGCGCTCAGCGCGCGCCGCCGTACTGCTGCCGCGGCGATCGAGAAGGCGGTCCGCGCCGAGCTCGGCGCGCTCGCGATGCCGGCGGCGCGCTTGCGGATCGCCCTCGAACCGCTCCTGACCTCCGGCCCGTCGGGCGCGGAGCGCGCCGAGTTGCGCTTCGCCGCGAACCCGGGCGAGCCGGAGCGGCCGCTCGTGCGCGTCGCCTCGGGCGGCGAGCTCTCGCGCGTCCTGCTCGCGCTCGTCGTCGTGCTCGCCGACCGGCGCGAGCGCACCACGCTGGTCTTCGACGAGATCGACACCGGGATCGGCGGCGCGACCGCATCGGCGGTCGGCGCGCGGCTCTCGCGTCTCGCCCAGAGCGCGCAGGTCGTCTGCGTGACGCATCTCGCGCAGATCGCCTCGTACGGCCGCACGCATCTGACGCTGCGCAAGCACAGCGAGCGCGCGGCGACGACGATAGACGCCGCGGCGCTCGACGAAGGCGGGCGTCGCGCGGAGATCGCGCGGATGCTCTCCGGCGTCGAAGCGGGCGTCGCGCTCGATCACGCGGCCGAGCTGATCGACGCGGCACGCCGATGAGGCTGCTGCTGCTCGCGTCGGAGGGAGGAGACGCACAGCGCCGCGCGCTGCACGGCCTGCTCGCGAGCGCCCGCGCGCGAGGGGACGAGGTGCGCATGCTCGCGCCGGACCGTGAAGGAAAGCTGTTGCGCGATGCCGGCATCCCGATCGAATCGTGGCAGCCCGGCGGGCTCTTCCACGTGCTGCGCTCGATCGGCGCGCTGCGCCGCGCGCTCGATCGCCACGTCCCCGACGTCATCCACGCGCTCGGATGGGCGGCCGGCGCCGTCGTTCTCGGCGCGCTGCCGGCGAGCGCCGCCGCGCGTACCGTGGTCACGCTGCTCGATCCGCTGCGCGAGGGCGAGATCCCCAAGGCGTTCGTCGAACGGCGTCTCCCGGAGCTGCTGCGCCGCGCGGCCCACGTCACCTGCGCGTACGAGACCCTCGCCCGCGAGGTCGTGGAGCGCTTCGGGGTCGCTGCGGAGCACGTGAGCGTCGTTCCGTACGGCGTCGCGGCCGCGTTGCCGCCGGGCGCCGCGCGGACGGGGGACGACGGGCCGATCGTGGGCTACGCGGGCGGTGCGGAGCCTGAGCGCGCTTGGGAGATCGCGTTCGACGCGGTCGCGAGCGCGCAGCGCACGTTCCCCGCGGCGCAGCTGCGCATCGCGGCGCCGGGCTCGGCCGGCACGCCGCTGCGCGCCTACGCGCGCGGCCGCGACGTGCGCTACGACGTCGTCGCCGTCACAGACGCCGGCGCGACGGCGTTCTTCGGGGCGATCGATCTCCTGATCGTCCCGCAGGGACGCGACGGCTTGCCGTGGGCGCTGCTCCAGGCGCTCGTCGACGGCGTCCCCGTCGTCGGGGCGGATCGCGACGGGATCGGCGACACGCTGCGCGCGCTCGGCACGGGGCTGCTCGTCGACGACGACGACGCGGCGTTCGCGCAGGGGATCGTGCACACGTGGAGCGCGATCGAAGGCGCACGGCGAGAGGCGCAAGGCAGGCGGGCGGCGGCGATCGCCGCGTTCGCTCCCGCGCAGGTGGCCGCGCGCATGACGACGATCTACGATCGCATCGCCGCAGCGGCGACCTCCCCCATCCCGCTCGAGAACGACGACTGAATGCACGCGCAGAGCACCCGAGTCCATTTCGCCAGCGACAACAACGCCGGAGCGCATCCGCGGATGCTCGCCGCGATCGCCGAGGCCAACGCCGGCCACGTCGCCGGCTACGGCGGCGACGAGTACACCGCGCGGGCCGTCGAGGCGTTTCGCGAGCTGCTCGGCCCCCAGGCGCAGGCGTTCTTCGTCTTCAATGGCTCCGGCGCGAACATCGTCGCGCTCGCTGCGGCGTTGCGTCCGCACCAAGCCGTCATCTGCCCTTCGCACGCGCACGTCGCGGTCGACGAGTGCGGCGGCTTCGAGCGCTTCGCCGGGGCGAAGCTGATCGACGTCCCGGTCCGTGACGGCAAGCTGACCCCGGCCGACGTCGAGGCGCAGCTGCGCGGGATCGGCGATCCGCACCACGTGCAGCCCGGAGCGGTCACCGTCTCGCAGACGACCGAGGTCGGCACCGTCTACTCGATCACCGAGCTGCGCGCGCTCGCCGACGTTGCGCACCGCAACGGTCTGCTCTTCCACGTCGACGGTGCGCGGATCGCGAACGCGGCGGTCGCGCTCGACGTCGACCTGCGCACGCTGCTGGTCGAAACGAACGTCGACGTGTGCAGCTTCGGCGGGACGAAGAACGGGCTGCTCTTCGGCGAGGCGGTCGTCTTCCCGCGCCCGCATCCGGCGCTGGAGGTCATGCCGTACGCGCGCAAGCAGGCGATGCAGCTGGCCTCGAAGATGCGCTTCGTCGCCGCGCAGTTCGACGCGCTCCTGCGCGAGGGGCTGTGGCGCGAGAACGCCGCGCACGCGAACCGGATGGCGAAGCTGCTCGCCGAGCGCGTCGGCGCGATCGAGGGCGTGCGGATCGCGTATCCGGTCGAGGCGAACGGCGTCTTCGCCGCGCTCCCGCCGGCCGCGATCGCGCCGCTGCAGCGCGAGCGGCGCTTCTACGTCTGGGATGCCGACGCGTCGGTCGTGCGCTGGATGACCGCCTTCGACACGACCGAAGACGACGTGCACGACTTCGCCGACGCGGTCGCGCGCGTCGTGCGCGAGGTGCGCTGACGCCCGCCTACGACCTGGTCGTCGTCGGCCTGGGCGCGATGGGGAGCGCGGCGCTGGAATCCGCCGCGCGGCGCGGGCTGCGCGTCCTGGGCGTGGAGCAGTACGGTCCCGTGCACGCGCTGGGCTCCTCGCACGGCGAGTCGCGGATGATCCGCAAGGCGTACTTCGAGCATCCCGCCTACGTGCCGCTGCTCGAACACGCCTACGAGCTCTGGGATGCGCTGGAGCGCCGCAGCGGCGAGACGCTCCTGCGGCGTACCGGGTTGCTTCAGGTCGGCACGCCGGAGAGCGCGATCGTCCGCGGCGTGCGCGCGAGCGCGGCGCTGCACGGCTTGCCGGTCGAGGTGCTCGATGCGGCGGCGATGCGGCGCCGCTTCCCGATGATGGTCCCGCTCGACGACGAGGTCGGCGTCTTCGAGCCGCAGGGCGGTGTGCTCGCGCCCGAGGCGGCGCTGCGTGCGCAGCTACGGCTCGCCATCGCGGCCGGAGCGCAGGCGCGCTTCGGTGTGCGCGCCGAGCGCTGGTCGCGGCGCGGCGCGACGCTCGCCGTGCAGCTCAGCGACGGCGAGACGGTGACGACGCTCGCGCTCGCCCTTTGCGCGGGCCCGTGGCTCGCCGGCGAATTGTCGGCGCTCGGCGTCGCGATCGAGGTGCGGCGCAAGGTGCAGGTGTGGTTCACCCCGGCGACCGAGGCGTTCGCGCTCGGAGCGTGTCCCGCGTTTCTTGTCGACCGTCCCGCGCTCGGGGACCTGCTCTACGGCTTCCCCGACGCCGGGAAAGGCGTCAAGGCAGCCTTCCACGGCGGCGGCGAGGCGACGACGGCGGAGCGGATCGACCGCACCGCCCACGAGCGCGACGTCGCGCCGGTGCGTGCCGCGCTCGCGGCGTGGATGCCCGGCGCGGCCGTGAGCGTGCGCGCCGCGAGCGTCTGCCAGTACGACATGAGCCCCGACGGCCACTTCGTCCTGGGTCCGCACCCGCACGATCCCGCCGTCGTCCTCGCCGGCGGCTTCTCCGGCCACGGCTTCAAGTTCGCGCCGCTCGTCGGAGAGATCGTCACCGACCTCGCCGCCGAGGGCGCGACCCCCTACGACCTGAGCTTCCTGCGCCCAAGCCGCTTCGCGCGGAGCACGTAACCGCTTAGAACTTGTTCGTCAGCTCGAAGCTCCACGTCGCCGGACCGACGGTGTTGGCTTCCGTGGCCGCGAGCTTGCCGTTCGCGAGCACGATCGGGACGCCGGCCCCGTAGGTCGGGAAGACGTTGCTCAGCGTGTCGAAGATGTTGTCGCCGCTGATCTGCACCGCGAGCTGTTTGCGGATCGGGACACGGAGCGTCGCGTATGCGATCCCGAACGCCTTCACGTTATAGGAATTGTTGTTGCCGTAGAACGTATCGCCGAGGGCGACGAAGTCGCCGCGCGGGGTCGTGTAGTTCAGCTCCGCGTTGCCTTGGAAGTACGGAATGTTCGTGCTGCTCGAGAAGCCGTTCACGCCGACGCCGCCCGCGTTGAAGTTCTGCCCCGCGACGATCGCGAGGTTCGTGTTGTAGTTGGAGGGCGTGCAGTTCGCCGCCGTCGGACCCGAACAGTAGAAGTTCGCGGGGAGATTGTAGGCGAATGCCTTCTCGAGCGCGCCGCCGAGGTTGTAGCCGAAGCCCGTCCGCGGAAGCCCCTTGATCGAAAGCTCCACGCCCTCGTAGCGCGTATTGGCGACGTTGGTATTGGTCGTCACGTAGAGCGGTTCGCCGTTATACGTGCCGTTGAGAGCCGTCGAGCTGAGGAAGTGGTTGAACAAATTCGTGAGGTACAGGTCGGTCGAGAGGAACGTCGATCGCTGCACGCGGAGATCGGCGCCGAGGTCGTATCCGAACGCCGTTTCGGGCTTGATGTTCGGATTGTTCTGCGTCAGCGTATAATAGTTTCCGTACTGAGCGCTCGTTGCCGGTACCGGGCTGCCTGTCACCACGCCGAGAAGCCCGAGATATGCGGGTGCAATCGACGAACCGGCGGAGGCGCGAACCGAGAGGTCGTTCGTCGGACGATACGTCAGACCCAACCGTTCGTCGAAATGCGCGGTGTTCGTCGTTTCGAATAACGTGTTCGATCCGTCGATCCCACAGTTATTAGCGCCCGTGCACATATAACGGAACGTGTCTTTGTAGGTATTTTCGTAGAGGCTCAGCGTGCCTTGGACTTTCGGCGTGATGTTGTACGTCGTGCGCAGCTGATAGGTCGTGTAGGCATTGCTCGTGCCCATGGGATTCGTCAGCGAGAGGGCCGGCGTGACGCCCGCGAATTGGTTGCCGGTCTTAGGCGCGATCACGGTCGTATTGTCGTTGAACGCGACCGACGTGTCGTTGCTACGGTCGACCGAGAGCGCGACGTCGTTGCCGTCGCCGAACGGGTGGTCGTACTGGAGCGAGACGCCCGTGACGGCATCTTCCGTCGACTGGTTCATCGCATCGAAGATCCCCAGCGGCACGGTTTGACCGTTGTAGACCGTCGTGACGCCGTTGGTCGTGCTCGTACCGTACAGCTGTGAATCCATCATCAGCGGCGTCGAGCGATCCTGATTGCCCTGATAGATCAAGCGGTTCATCGAGGCGTGGTACGCACGCGCCAAAATCGTGTCGTTACCGACTGTCGTACTCAGCTCGCCTTGGAAAATCGGCTCGTTGTCGACCTCGTTGTCCCCAGGGTGGACCGCCGGAATCATGATGCTGCTGCCCGCCGCAAGCGGCCCGGTATAGCCCGGTCCCGGCGTGAATGTCGACGGATACATCCAGGAGATGTTGCCGTTCTGGTCGGCAAAGCTCTGTGCGCCGAGGTAGCTCGCGGTAAAGGTCGTGGCCGACGAGAGGCGGTAACGCAGTTTCGCGAGCTCCGCCGTATTCTGGTACGCGCCGTCGAACGTGTAGCAGCACCCGACGAGGCTATATTGGTTGGGGACGCTCGAGACCGTGCCGGGGAGGGTGGTGGATTTGCTGCCCGGCCCGAGATACGTGCCGGTCGAGCCGTTCCAGTTCGCGATGCCCTCGTTGTTCGTGCCCGGTGTGAAGTACGACGTGTAACCGTGCAGCCACGAAGGATCGTCGACACCTGCGACGTCGACCACAAAGCCGAGACGGTCGTTGAGAACCGTGTCGGAGAAGCCCAAGTTGTAGAAGGTGCCGCCGTCGTTCATTGCACCGATGTCGAACGCAGGCGTCGGCGTCATGGTCGGATCCTTGGTACGGTAGTTGATCGTGCCGTTGATGGCATAGTTGGTGTCGGGCGACATCGCACCGGGGCCCTTGACGACCTCCACGCTACCGAGCATGAAGCTGTTCAAGAAGGTCGTGATGAAGCTGCCCGAGTCGCCGTCCGCGAGCGGATGACCGTCGATCAGCGTCGCGGTTTCATACTGCAGTCCGCCGCGGATGGTCGCGACCTTCACCGAGCCCGGCTCCGCGCCGTTCGAGCTCGAACCCGGATTGCTGTCCTGTACGCCCGGGATCTGATTGAGGACACGCTGTAAGCCGATTTGGCCTTCGTCTTGGAATTGCTGCGACGTCACGAGGTTGACCGACGCAGTGGACGTATTGAATGCGCTTTGACCGTGCGCGGTGACGGCTCCGATCTGCTGGATCGACGTGAGCGTGGAACGATGCAGGTCGACGGTGACGGTTTGCGACTGTCCTGCGACCACCGCAAAGTCGGTTTGAGTCGCAGTATCGTATCCGGGCTTCGTCGCCACCAATTGATACACACCCGGCGCCACGCGCGCAAATGAATACGTGCCTGTGGCGTCCGTTGTCGCGGTGTACGTCGAAGGCCCGCGCAGGGTCATGACGGCTCCCGCGATCGGAGCCGAGCTGTCGTCCTTAACGGTTCCTTGAACCGTCGTGAGGGTTGTGGAACCATTCTGAACTGAGATTGCGGGAGCGTTGTTCGGGACCGGTGCAGCATACGCGGGTACGACCGTCATACCGGCAGCGATCAGCGCGCTCAATATCGGAGCGAGGGGCTTCACAATACGTCGTGTTGACTTTCGAAAAGGCAAAAAAAGATCGCGCAGGCCTACGGCCGGAGCGACGCTGCTAGCGTATGCACGGGAAATTAAATGAGTATTAAGCTTTGTTTTGCCGTCGTTTAAGAACGCGGCGGCGTCGTCATCGATCGTGCGGATGCTTCGACAAGCTCAGCATGACGACGGTGGTCGCCATGACGACGGCGGTCGTCATGGCGACCGTCTCTACCGCGACGCGGGGGCGGTGACGGCGTCGCGGACGGGGTTGGCGAGGACGCCGATCCGTTCGATCGAGACTTCGACGCGGTCGCCGTCTTTCATGAAGACGGGCGGCTTGCGCGCGAAGCCGACACCGGCGGGGGTGCCCATCACGAGGACGTCGCCGGGGACGAGGGTCATCACCTCGGTGATGATCGCGATCGTCTCGGCGACGCCGAAGATCATGTCGTCGGTCGAGGCGTCCTGCATCACCGCGCCGTTGAGCGTCGTGCGCAGCCGCAGGCCGGTCGCGCCCGGCGGCAGCTCGTCGGCCGTGACGACCTCGGGACCGAACGGGCCGCTGCCGTCGAAGTTCTTGCCGACGGTCCACTGCGGCGTCTTGAACTGGTAGTCGCGGTACGAGCCGTCGTTGCAGATCGAGTAGCCGAAGACGTGGTCCAGCGCGCGCTCGCGCGTGACGTTGCGCGCCGTCTTCCCGATCACGGCGACCAGCTCGCCCTCGTAGTCGAACTCGACCGACTGCGGCCAGCGCAGAAGCGGCGCGTTTGCGCCGACCAGCGAGGTCGCATAGCGTGGGAACAGCACCGGATACGACGGCTTCGCGTACGGCGACTCGGCGGCGTGGTCGACGTAGTTGAGCCCCAGGCACAGGTACTTTTCGGCGTCGAGGATCGGCGGGAGATAGGTCGCCTGGGCGAGCGGGATCAGCGTTGAGCCGGTGGCGCCCTCCAGCGCCTCGCGCGCCCGCGCGAGCGCCGGTTCGCCGGCCTCGATCAGGCCGCGCAGCGTGGGGGGAAGCGCCGGGGCCGCGGCGCACAGGTCGACGTAGTCGTCGCCGCGGCGTGCGGCGAGGATGGCGCGTCCGTCGCGCGCGAGGGTTGCGAATCGCATCGTCGCTTCTTCTGCGCGGCGGAGGAAGAATTCCGTTTCCCCCGGGTTTCCAGGGGGCACGAAGAGATCGATGACCGAGCTGGACACGGACGAGATCGAAGCCTGGGCGTATCGCGGCGCCGCGGCGGAGCCGCTGGTGGACGGGCCCCTGTGCGGATTCACCTTCGGCGTCAAGGACAACATCGACGTCGCGGAGATGCCGACGGCGCTGGGGCTGGACGGGCCTCCTTTCGACGAGCTGCGGATGACGCGCGTCGCGACGCTCGACGCGTGGTGCGTTGCCGCGCTGCGTGCCGCGGGGGCGCATCCCGTCGGGAAGACGCGCTCGACCCCGCTGGCGTTTCGCGATCCCGCGCCGACGATCAACCCTCGCCACCCGGACCGCACGCCCGGCGGATCGAGCGCGGGGAGCGCGGCGGCCGTCGCGGCGGGGCACGTCCCGTTCGCGCTCGGAACGCAGACGCTCGGCTCGGTCGTGCGGCCCGCGGCGTATTGCGGCGTCGTGGGATTCAAGCCGACGTACGGCTCCGTCGCCGTCGCCGGCGTCCATCCGCTCGCGCCCTCGTTCGACACGGTCGGGGTGATCGCGCGCGACGTCGCGACCGCGACCGCCGCGGCGCGCGCGCTGCTCCCGGGTTTCCCCGACGCGTTCGAGGAGCGCTGGCCGTTGCGGTTTGCATACGCGCCCGCGACGCTCGAAGAACGCTTCACCCCCGAGACGCTCGCCGTGCTCGACGATTGGGTCGACCGCATCCCGGCGAAGGTCGGCTCGGTGACGCGCATGACGATCGATGCGGCGGCGCCGATGATCGAGCCGACCGAGACGGTGGTGAGCTTCGAGGCGCACGCGCTGCTGCGCGCGTTGCGCGACGAGGCGGCGCTTCCGCCGCAGATCGGGGCGCTGCTCGCGCGCGGCTCGCGGATCGGGTACGCCGCGTATCGCGAGGCGTTGGCGCTGCGCGAGCGGCTGCGCGTCGCGGCGCACGATGCGATCGCCGGGTTCGATGCGCTGCTCGTCCCGCTCGTCGACGAGGCTCCGACCCGCGAGTCGACCGGCGACGGGATCCCGCAAGGGATCTGGACCGCATGGGGGTTTCCCTCGCTCACGCTGCCGGTTGCGACGGGCCACACCGGTCTGTGTCTCTCGATCGGGATCGTCGCACCGCAGGGCGCGGACGCGCGGCTGCTCGCGGTCGCGGCACGGTTGGAGGCATGGACGGGTTGATGCCCTCACGATGAAGATCGTCCTCTTCGGTGCCTCCGGCACCATCGGTCAACGCATCCTCGCCGAAGCGGTCGGACGCGGACATCAGGTCACGGCGGTCGTGCGTGACCCATCACGCGTTCCCGAGCGCGACGGCGTCGTCGCCGAGCGAGGCGACGTGCTCGACGCGCAATCCGTCGCGCAACGCGTCGACGACGCCGACGCGGTCGTTTCCGCCGTCTCTCCCGACGCGGGGAAGATCGAACAGGTCGCCGCGTCGTTCCACGCGCTGATCGCCGGGCTGAAACAGGCCGGCGTGAAGCGGCTGCTCGTCGTCGGCGGCGCCGGCAGTCTCGAAGTTGCGCCGGGGCTGCAGCTCGTCGACGCGCCCGACTTCCCCTCCGCGTGGAAGCCCGTCGCGAGCGCGCACCGCGACGCGCTCGCGCTCTTGCGCGAAGAGCGCGATCTCGACTGGACGTATCTGAGCCCGGCGGCGATGATTCAGCCCGGCGAACGCACCGGCGTGTTTCGCCGCGGCGGCGACACGCTCGTGACCGACGCGAACGGCGAGAGCCGCATCTCCGCTGAGGACTTCGCGATCGCGCTCGTCGACGAGCTCGAACGGCCCGAGCACGTGCGGCGTCGCTTCACGGTCGCCTACTAGCGCGAACACGCGAGGAGATACGTGATGCGACCGGCCTCACGTGCTGCTAGGCGGGCGTTACCTGCTGCAGCCGCGAGGCCTGCTGCGCGTATCCGAAATTCACAGCACGTACCACGCGCGTTCTCACGCGACGTATGGCGCGCGATGTACGGTGTTGTAACAATGCGGTACACGATCTTCGTCAACACCCTCGCCTTGGTCGCCGCAATGAGCTCCGGTGCGCTCGCTCAGTCGTCCTCTTCTTCGCCGGAAGCTGCGCGCGCCGCGACCGATGCCGCGAAAAACGTCAGCACGAGCCTGCAGGGACAACCCGTCCTGACGGGACCGACCACGCGCAAGCCGATCCTCACCGTGCCGAGCGGATTGGAGTGCACGGGAGCGTATGCCGCCTCGGCCGACGTTGCCCGCACGCGGATCAATCCGGCGGGCGCGCTCGCACCGAACTCCTCGACGATCGTGCAACTTCCGCTCGTGCCCGTGCGAAGCGACTATCTCGCGGACGTTCGCAACACGACGCTGCGCGCGGCGATCGCCGAGGGCTGCGGTCAGCCGAGTCACTGAACGCGACGCACCTGCTCGATGGTGCTCCGACTCGTCGACCGTTGCGCTCCTTATCTACGGTCTAGGCGTGAGGGAGGAGCGATTGCCCGGGTGCGTCCGGCTGACGTTTTTCCGGCCGCCGTGGTTCATACGGCTCCAGCTCCTCCCAGCCGAAGTGCTGCGCCGCAACGCGGAAGCCGAACCCGAACACGACGGCCACGGCGGTCGCCGGGATGAGCGAGAGGCCGAACGATGCGCGGCAGACGAGGAAGAGCATCGCCGTGAGCGCCGGGTTCAGCACGAAGAATTCGCCGCGAACGAGCTGCTTGGGCGGCAGACCGCACGCGAGGTCGATGAGAAAACGTCCGCCGGTCGTCGCGATGACCCCGATCAGCACGGCCGCGATATAGCCGAGATGCGCGTCGATCGCCTTCTGTGCTCCGACGATCGCGTACCACGGCAGCGTGAACGCGGTCATGTAGTGAAACATCCCCTTGCGAAACGCCTGACCGGCCGAGTAGTCGAGTGCGAGCGCGGTACCTGCCGCAAGGAAGGCAACGACGAGATAGCGGTAGTCCGCTATCGGTGCCGGGATCTTGTTGAGCAGAACGTCGCGGAGCACGCCGCCCCCGATGCCGCCGAAAAACGCCAGGATGGTGATCCCGATGACCGTGTAGTGCCGGTAGTGGTCGGGACGCCGCGCGATCAACGCGCCGTTGAAGGCGTTCGTGGCCGCGGCGATCAGATCGATGACGTCGAGCACCATGCTGAAGCATAGCGCGCGACCGAGTGGCCCGCTATCCGGAAAGTGCGGCGTGCGCCCTCAGGGCGCCGGCGTCGCAAACGTCGCTTTGACGTCCAGCAGCGGTGCGTCGCTCGTCTGAATCAAGCCGGTTCTCGCCTGACTCAGGTCGGCGATCGAATAGGTGACGAAGCTGACGAGGACCGAGAACGCGACGGTATAGACCAGGTCGCGCTTTCCTGCGCGCCCCAGACCGAATCCCAGGAGCCATCCGGAGATCGCGACCACGACGAACAGCAGCAAGACGATCGGCGGCGGGACGCCGGCGGCGAACGCGATCTCCTGATCCTCCGCGCGATCGAAGACGTCGTTCATCGTCGAGGTCAGGAGCGCTGCGCGCGCGTTGGTCGGCTCGGTGAGGGGCGAGGTCGTCGCGAGCGCCCAGAGACGGCGCTGCAGCGTCAGGGTCTCGACGCTCGTGCGGCGGCGCGCGTCCACGGAGCGTTCCCGGTAGTATGCGATGCGGAGATCGAGATAGCGGGCGAGCTCGCGACGCATCTGGGAAGCAGCGGGTTCCTCGAGAAAATCGGCCCGCAGATAGGTCGTCCCGATCGCGTTCGCCTCCCGCACCGCGACGTCGCGCCGAACGTCGTAGCGCTGCGCCGCGAACGAGAACATGAACCCGAGCAGCAACCCAACGAGCGTGAGGGTGATCCCCTGCGAGGGGCCGTCGCTCGCACCGCTCGACGAAACCCGCGCGCCGATCCAAAAGCCGACCTCGATCGCGACCGAGACGACCGCGAGGAGCAAAAGAGCGAGCGCGCCCGGCGAGAGAGCGGCGACGAACGCGACCATCACGCCGGGTGTGCTCATGTTCTCATGGCTTAGCTCTGCGGCAGGCGGTGGATCTTCAGGACGTTCGTTCCGCCGGCACCGACCGGCATACCGCTGGTGATCGCGATCGTCTCGCCGGGCGAGGCGTACCCGTCGGAGACGATGCGCGCCTCGGCGATCTCGATCAGCGTCTCGATGTAACGATACGTCTGCACGACCGTCGCCTCGACGCCCCAGACGACGGCGAGCCGGCGTGCGACGTCTTCGAGCGGGGTCAGCGCGACGATCCGCGCGGTCGGCTTGAACGAGGAGACGTGGCGCGCGGTGTTGCCGGTCGTCGTCCCGCTGGCGATCAAGCGCAGGCCGAGCGAGTCGGCGACGCGCACCGAGACCTCGGCGATCGAGGCGCCGATCGAGTCGTCGCTCTCGATGCTGTAGGAATCGACCGTACGGCGCTTGCGCAGCTCCCGGTGCGGGTACTTCGATTCGACCTCGAGCGCGATCGTCGCCATCACGCGCACCGCCTCGACGGGATAGTCCCCGCGCGCCGTCTCGCCCGAGAGCATCACGGCGTCGGTGCCGTCGAGGATCGCGTTCGCGACGTCGGTCGCCTCGGCGCGCGTCGGGCGCGGCGAGGAGATCATCGACTCGAGCATCTGCGTCGCGGTGACGACCGGCTTCGAGGCGCGGTTGGCGCGCGCGATGAGATCCTTCTGAACCATCGGGACCTCTTCGAGCGGGATCTCGATCCCGAGATCGCCGCGCGCGACCATCACGCCGTCGGCCGCGGCGATGATCTCGTCGATGTGCTCGAGCGCCTCGTGCTTCTCGATCTTCACCATCACGGGCGTCGAGAAGCCGGCGGCCTCGATGTGGTTCTTGACGCGCGCGACGTCCTGCTCGGTGCGCACGAACGAGACCGCGACCCAGTCGACGCCTTGCGCCAACCCGAAATCCAGGTGTTCGAGATCCCGATCGGTCACCGCCGCGATGTCGAGCGTGCCGTCGGGATAGTTGATCCCTTGGCGCTCGCGCAGATCGCCGCCGGTCTCGACCCGCGTGTGCACCTCGGCACCCACGACCTTCTCGATGCGCAGCGCGATCGAACCGTCGGCGAGATAGATACGCTTGCCGGCTTCGACGTCGCGCGCGAGGCCGGCGTACGAGACGCTGACCTTCGTGCCGTCGCCGGGGATCTGCTCGGTCGTCAGCGTGAACGGCGCGCCGGCTTCCAGCCGTACGGTGCCGAGCCCGTCGCCGAAGTTGCCGGTGCGGACCTTCGGTCCCGGCAGGTCTTGCAGGATCGCGATGTTGAGTCCCAGCTCGCCCGAGATCCGCCGCACGTCGGCGATCGTCTTGGCGTGGTCGTCATGCGTTCCGTGCGAGAAGTTCAGCCGGATGACGTTGACGCCGGCGAGGAACAACGCGCGCAACGTCTCCGGATCTCGCGTCGCCGGGCCGGCGGTGGCGACGATTTTCGTACGTTTCCGGAGCGGTTGCATCGGCGCGCGACGTTCGAAGGCCTCTTGCCCGGTCCTGCGCTCGGCGAAAAGCACCATGGCCATTAGTCCTAAACGGAATTGGGTTTCCCTCCGAAGGCGAGGAGAAGAATGGTCGCGAGCACGGACGAGGAAATGAACCGCCCGCTCGTGATGCTGCTCGGTACGTCATAGCCCGTGGCGAAGATCACTTTTCTGTCAAGCGGCATCTCGACACGCCGCGATGCGCTGGCGGTCGGTATCTCGCTCGCCCTCCACGCGCTCGCGCTGCTGCTGGCGATGCTGCACGGCGCGAGCTTCGGCGGGTCGACGACCGAGAGCGACGTCACGGCCGACGTAATCATCGAGGAAGCGGCGCCCCTCGCCGCGAGCCCCGCACCGGCCACGACCGCCGCCGCGGCGGCCGCGCCTACCGAGGCGCCGCGACCGGCCGCCACGCCCCGCCCCGTGATTGCGCATCGCCCGAAGCCGGTTCGGCTCGCGGCGGTCCCGCCGACCCCGCCGCCGCGACGCGAGCTGAGCCGGCCCCGCCCCTCGGCGCCGCCGGAGCCGACGGCGCCGCCGACGCTTCCGCCGACGGTGCCGCCGCTGCCGCGCCCGACCGTCGCGCCGAGCGCGCTCGTCGCGGTCGCGACGCTCACGCCGACGGAGCCGCCGACGCTCGCGCCGACCTTGCCGCCGACCGCGGCGCCGACCGAGCCGCCGACGCTCGCACCGACCTTGCCGCCGACCGCTCCCCCGACGCGGCCCCCGACGCGGCCGCCGACCGTTCCGCCGACCCCCGTCGTTGCCTTCGTCCCGACCCTCGAGCCCCGGACCGCCCCGCCGACCGTCGCGCCGACGATCGCTCCGACGGCACGGCCGACCGCCGTTCCGACCACGGTGCCGACGCTTCGGCCCACCATCGCCCCGACGCTCGCACCGCCGACCCTCGCGCCGACGCGCCGGCCGACGACGGCGCCGACCGCCGCCGAGACGGCGTTCCCGACCGCCGCGCCGACCCGCGTCGCGATGGCAGCCCCCGAGCCCGTGATCACCCGCGCGCCGGGGACGCCGATCCCGTTGCCCTCAACGGCCGCCGTCCCGGGGACGCCGCGTCCCGCCGCCACCGCGGCCGCCCAGCCGCAGCCCGCGGGTGCCGAGCGTCAGGTGACCGGCGGGCAGACGGCCGCCGCCGCGCCGTCGGCCGTCTCGCCGCGGGCGGAGCAGCCGGCCCCGCCGGCGCCCGCTCCGGCCGTACCGTCCCCGGCCCCGAGCGCCGTCGCGTACCGAAACCCGGCAGCCCCCGGCGCGACGCCCGACGCGATAGCGCTGCTCAACGCCAAGCTCCACGCGCTCAAAACGGGCGGGAGCGACACGATGAAGCTCTACGTCCCGAGCGTCGCCGATCTCGCGAAGCGGGCGGTCGAGGCGCTCGCGCCGCCGGCCGAGATCCTCGCCCGGACCTTCGGGCTGATCCGCGTCCACCGCACCGAGACGGTCGCCGATTCGATCGCGTACGTCTACGAGCGGATCAGCACGCCGTTCGGCGAGCGCTGTCGCGCGTACCGGATCACCCAGCACCCGCTCCCCGCCGCGCCGCACAAGTACGACTTCACCGACCCCTGGCGCAACGCGCCGCCCGGCCGCAACCCGGACCTCAAGCCCGTGGTCGAGACGGTCGACGTCTCGTGCCATGACCACCGCATGGAGCCCGTCGTCCCGGGGTCCCTCAAGACACCGGTCCCGCAGCACCCCTGAGCGGGCGAGGCGTTGCGGGAATCACCGCGCTGTCGTATGATGACGAGCGGACGTTGACGCTAGGAGCGTGGGCCACAGCCCGCGCTTCGTTGTTGTAAGGGGAAGGGGGTGCCGTGGAGCCGTTCGACGAGAAGACGCTGTTCGCCGAAGCGTTCGAGCGCGTCGTCCATGCACTTCCCCACCAGCCGGAGTTCCGCGACGTCGAGATCGTCAGCACCAGCGCGCACCGGCATCACCGCGACACGGCCTTGCACGTCACGGTCGACCGCGAGGGCGGTGTCGACGTGACGACCTGCGAGCGGATCGCGGCGCGGATCAACGCCGCGCTCGACGCCTTTCCCGACCCCTACACGCTGGAGGTCGAGTCGGCCGGGCTGAACCGGCCGCTGACCAAACCGGCGGATTACGAGCGCTTCAGCGGGCGTGACGCGAAGGTCGTCACGACGCTCGCGATCGAGGGGGCGAAGACCCATCGCGGGCGGCTGGAAGGCGTGCGGGGCACGAACGTGATCCTGGCGCGGCCCGCCGGGGAGCTGCCGATCCCGCTCGCCGTGATCAAGTCGGCGAACCTGGAGTACGACGTGCGCGCCGACCTGCAGCGCGCAAAACGAGAGAAGAACAAGGACCGATGAACGCAGAGATGATCGCGGCGCTCCGCGAGATCGAGAACGAGCGCAACATCAGCTTCGAGTCGCTGCTCGAAGCGCTCGAGGCGGCACTGATCTCCGCCTACAAGCGCAACTTCGGCGGCGAGGCCAACGCGATCGTCACGATCGACCGTCAGACCGGCGAGTACCAGGTCTATCACCGCCGCACGGTGGTGAACGACGGCGAGGTCACCGATCCCAAGCTCGAGATCGCCAAGAGCGAGGCCGGTTCGCGCTACGAGCCCGGCGACTTCTACGATGAGGTCGTCACGCCGCGCGATTTTGGCCGGATCGCGGCCCAGACCGCCAAGCAAGTCATCGTGCAGCGCATCCGCGAGGCCGAGCGCGATACGGTCTACAACACGTACTCCGCGAAACTGCACGACATCGTGCTCGGCACGGTGCAGCGCTACGAGCAGCGCAACATGTACGTGCTGCTCGACGACCGCAAGACCGAGGCGCTGCTCCCGTTCTCCGAACAGGTTCCGCGCGAGAACTACCGGATCAACGACCGCATCCGCGCCTACGTGCTCGACGTGCGCAAGACGAACAAGGGGCCCTTGGTCGTGCTCTCGCGCGCGGCCGAGGGGCTCGTGCAGCGGCTGATCGAGTTCCAGGTCCCCGAGATCCAGGACGACATCGTCGAGATCATGGCGATCGCGCGCGAAGCGGGCGGGCGCACGAAGGTCGCGGTGATGTCGAAGCGGCCCGAGATCGATGCCGTCGGCGCGTGCCTGGGGCCGAAGTCCTCGCGCGTCGCGAACGTCTCGGACGAGCTGCGCGGCGAGAAGATCGACGTGATCCGCTGGGCGCCCGAGCTCGAGACCTTCATCGCGAACGCCCTCGCGCCCGCAAAGGTTTTGGGCGTCGAGCTGTTTGAGGAAGAGGGGGTCGCGCTGGTCACGGTCCCCGACCACCAGCTCTCGCTCGCGATCGGCCGCGAGGGGCAGAACGTGCGGCTCGCCGCCCGTCTGACCGGCTGGCGGCTCGACATCACCAGCGACTCCGAGGCGGCCGAGGCGCGCGAGCGTTATCTGGCCGAGCGCGAGGCGCGGGCGACCGAGCAGGAGCCGACCGAAGCCGAGGAGGGCGCGGTCCTCGCCGAGGGCGAGGAGGCGGCCGAGGAGGCGGCGATCGACCAGGACGAGCTGCTTCGGCGGCTCGAGGAGTTCAAGCGAGAGATGTTCACGAACGAGTGACGCCGGAACGGACCTGCGTCGGCTGCCGGAAGGTTTTCCCGCAGACGACGCTCCGGCGGTTCACCCGGCACGATGGCCGGTGGACGGTCGACCGAGGCAAGCGAGCTGAGGGACGCGGTGCGTACCTTTGCTCTCGCGCGTGTGCGGAACGCGTCGCGAAGAACAAGCGTTATCCAGGGTTCAGCGTCGAAGCTCTGCTACAATGGTGATCGCGCCCCCTGGAACGCGGAGACCGCGGATGTAGGTTTTCTTAGAAGGATTGCATGGCAACCGGTAAACCCAGAATTTTCGAGCTCGCCAAAGAGCTCGGCATGTCCTCGAAAGACTTGCTTGCCCTGTTCGGGCGGCTGGGTCTCGAGGCGAAGAATCAACTCAGCGTCGTCGAGCCGAAGGTCGCCGACCTTCTTCGCGCACAGCTCAAGGGGGCCAAGGCCGCCCCGAAGCCAGCGCCGGCTGCCTCACCTTCTCCCGCCCCCGCGCCGAGCGAGCCCGTCGCCGCGGTCGCCGAGCCTGCGCCGAAGCCCGCCCCCGTGAAGCCGGCGCCTGCGCCGCAAGCGGAGGCGCCTGCAGCGCCGGCCCCGGTCGCGCCGCCGGCGCCCGAGCCCCCGCCGGCCGTTGCGCCGTCGGCGCCCGTCGCGGCTGCGGAGCCGCCGGCGCCCCCGGCCGCACCCGCGGCCGCGGCGACCCCGGCTCCCGTGACCCCGCCGCCGGCGAGCGCGCCGGCCGCTGCCGCTCCGGCAGCTCCGGCCGCCGCAGAGCCTGCGGCGCCGCGTGCCGCCGAGCCGCCCGCGGCACCCGCCGCGCCGCCCACGCCCGTCCCGGCGCCGCAAGCCGCCGCACCGGCCGCACCGGCTGCGCCGTCGGCTCCGGCCGCGGCGGCGAACGGCGTCGCACCGACCGTCGAGCACCCCGAGCCGCCGAAGCCCGCCCCCGAGGCGGAGCAGCCGGCGGCCCCGGCCTCGCCGCGCCCGGCGCCGCCGAAGCCTGCCGCACCCGCGCAGCCGGTCCCGCAGCTCCGCCCGGTTCCGCCGAGCCAGCCGCAGCGCCGTCCGCAGCCGCCGCAGCAGCCGCAGCAGCCCGCCGCGCGCGGGCCGCAGCCGCCGCAGGCCGGCGGCCCCGGTGCGCCGCCGCGTCCCGGCGTCGTCCCGCGTCCCGGCCAACCCGGACCGCTCCCGCGCCGCCCGGTCGCGCCCAACGAGCCGATCCCGACGCTCCGTCCGGTTCCGGCCGGCCAGTCGTCGATCCGGCCGCCGCGTCCGCCCCAGCGCCCGCTCAACCCGCCGGCCGCCGGCAACGGGCAGATCCCGGGTCGCCCGGGCGTCGCGCCGCGTCCCGGCCAGGGCGGTCCCGGCCAGTACCAGCAGCCGCGTCCCGGCCAGCCCGGCGCGCCCGGCGGCCAAGGCCCCGGCGCGCCCAACGGCCGGCGTCCGGTCGGCAACGGTCCCTTCCGTCCGATCCCGGGCGGGACGGCCGGTCCGCGTCCGTTCAATCCCGCCCCGCGTCCCGGCGTCGGCGGCGGCCCCGTTACGCCCACGCAGGGCGGCCCTTCGCCGTCCTCCGGCGCGCCCGGCGGGCGTCCCGGCGGCCGCGGTCGCAGCCGCGAGGATCTCGAGGCCAAGAAGGACCGCGAGAAGGAGATGCTGCTCGAGAAGCAGCGCAACCGCAAGGGCGGGCGCGGCTATCTCGACCGTGAGGGTCAGCCGACCGCGAAGCTCGAGTCGATCGAGATTCCGGACGTGCTCACCGTGCAGGAACTCGCGACCTCGATGATCGTCGGTGCCGCCGACGTCATCAAGGAGCTCTTCCGCATGGGCACGATGGCGACGATCAATCAGAACATCTCGTCGGATCAGGCGATCGCCGTCGCGCGCAAGTTCGGCTTCAACGCGATCGTCAAGGAAGCCGGCGAAGAAGTCGTCGTCGAGCAGGAAGAGGACAAGCCGGAGATGCTGCAGCCGCGGCCTCCCGTCGTCACCGTCCTCGGCCACGTCGACCACGGCAAGACCTCGCTGCTCGACAAGATCCGCCAAGCCAACGTCGCCGCGGGCGAAGCGGGCGGGATCACGCAGAAGATCGGCGCGTACACCGTCGAGCAGAACGGCCGCCAGATCACGTTCATCGACACCCCGGGTCACGAGGCGTTCACGGCGATGCGCGCGCGCGGTGCGAAGGTCACCGACGTCGCGATCCTCGTCGTCGCCGCCGACGACGGCGTGATGCCGCAGACGAAGGAAGCGATCTCGCACATCAAGGCCGCGGGCGTCCCGATCGTCGTCGCCATCAACAAGATGGACAAGGAAGACGCGCAGCCCGACCGCGTCAAGCAGCAGCTCACCGAAGAGGGGCTGCAGCCGGTCGAGTGGGGCGGCAAGATCGAGATGGTGCCGGTGTCGGCTCGCCGCGGCGAGAACATCGACACGCTGCTCGAGACCGTGCTGCTCGAGGCCGATCTCAAGGAGCTCAAGGCCAACCCGCACCGTCGCGCGAGCGGCGTCGTGATCGAATCCGCGCTCGACCGCGGACGCGGTCCGGTCGCCACCGTGCTGATCCAGTCCGGGACGCTGCGCGTCGGCGACGTCGTCGTCGTCGGCCCGACGTACGGGAAGATCCGCGCGCTGATCGACGACAAGGGCAAGCAGACGAAGAAGGCCGGTCCGTCGATCCCGGTCGAGATCATGGGGCTCAACGACGTCCCGTCGGCCGGCGACACGATGATGGTCGTCTCCGACGAGAAGTCGGCCCGCGAAGCCGCCGCCAAGCGCTCCACCAAGCGCCGCGACGTGCGGATCGCGGCCTCGACCGGCGGCGCCCGCGTCTCGCTCGAGACGTTCATGGCGATGCCGGCGGACGGCGGGCAGAAGACCCTCAACCTGATCCTCAAGGCCGAAGGCCAAGGGTCGGTCGAGGCGCTGCGCGCGCGCGTCGAGGGGCTCTCGACGGCCGAGGTCGACGTGCGCGTCATCCTCGCCGGCGTCGGCGGGATCACGCCCAACGACGTCAACCTTGCCGCCGCCTCCAACGCGGTCCTCATCGGCTTCAACATCCGCCCCGACGAGTCGGTCAAACGACAAGCCGAGTCGGAGCAGGTCGACCTGCGCTTCTACCAGGTCATCTACGACGTCGAGAACGACCTCAAGAAGGCAATGGTCGGGATGCTCGCGCCGAAGTTCCGCGAGGTCGTGCTCGGCCGCGCGGAGGTCCGCGAGATCTTCAAGGTCTCGAAGATCGGGACGATCGCGGGTTGCTACGTGCAGTCCGGGAAGATCCTGCGCAACTCCAAGGTGCGCGTCCTGCGCGACGCGGCCGTGGTGTTCGACGGCGAGATCGAGTCGCTGCGGCGCTTCAAGGACGACGTGCGCGAAGTCGCTGAGAACTTCGAGTGCGGCATCCAGGTGGCGCGGTTCGCCGACCTCAAGCAGGGCGACGTCATCGAGGCGTGGACGTCGGAGCTGGTGGCTCCGGAGTTGCAGCCGGCGTAATGCGTCGGATCGGGGCGGGCGTTCGCGGCGGCGACATGGTGCCGTCGGGGACGCCCGCTTTTCCGCATCCATGCGGGAAAACTGCTCCCCGATGACGCGAACGGCCGCCCCTACACCGGGATAACAGAACGATGAAACAGCAACGTATGGCGCGGATCGACGCCGAGATACAGAAGGCGATCGCAAAGATCGTTTCCGAGGACATCAAGGATCCTCGGATGGGGTTCGTCACGGTCGTGCGGTGCGAGATCACGCAGGACATGAAGCAGTGCAAGGTGTTCGTGTCGATCATCGGGGATCGGCATGTCGCTCGGCAGAGCATGGATGCGCTCAAGTCGGCTGCGAAGTTCATTCGCGGCGAGCTGGGGCACGCCGTGGATCTGCGGTACACCCCCGAACTGTTGTTCGTCGAGGACCGGACCACGGAGCGAGCGATCGCGCTGTCGAAGACGTTGGAGAAAGCCAAGGTCGTCGATGAGTAGCAGCACCGTGATTTCGTCCGCCACCACCGAGGAGGTCGTCGCAGAGCTGCGGCGGCGCTCGTCGTTCATGTTCGCCTCTCACGTCAAGCCGGACGGGGACACGCTCGGTGCGGGGCTCGCATTGGGCCTCGCGCTCAAGGCGATGGGCAAGCGGGTCGGCTATTTCCAGCAGGATCCCGTGCCGCGGAATCTGCGGTTTCTGCCGGATTCGCAGGCCGTCTCGCGGGCGGTCGCGGGCGATCTGCCGGCGGACACGCTGTGGGTGTTCTGCGACATGAGCGACTTCTCGCGGGCGGGCGAATACTTGCCGGCGATCGCGCGCGAGCACATGCTCAACATCGACCATCATCTGGGCAACTCGCGGTTCGGGGCGCTGAACTACATCCTCGAGACCGAGGCATCGACGGGGACGTGCGTCCTGCGGCTGCTGCGCGCGATGGGGGCGGAGATCACCCCCGAGATCGCGACCTGCATCCTCACCACGATCATGACCGACACCGGCGCGTTCATGCACACGAACACGACGGCGGACGTGCTGCGCATGTCGGCCGAGATGATCGAGCTGGGCGCCGACAAGCCGCTGATCACCGAGGAGATCTTCGCGAACAAGCGGTTCGCGGCGACGAAGCTGCTCGGGATGGCGCTCGAGCGCATGAAGCTCGAGGACGACGGGCGCTTCTGCTGGACGTACGTCGATCAGGCGATGCTCGATGCGTGCGGCGCCGACGGCGAGGACACCGAGGAGATCGTGCAGCATCTGCGCGCGGTCGAAGGGGTCGAAGTCGCGGCGCTGTTCAAGGACTACGAGGGCGCGGTGCGCGTCAGCCTGCGTTCCAGCGGACGGATCAACGTGCAGGCCGCGGCGTCGTCCCTCGGCGGCGGCGGCCACTTCATGGCATCGGGACTGACCTATCCGGAGCGCGACCTCGATGCAGCGATCACGGGTGTGCACGCCGCTCTGCGCGCGCAAGGTCTGTAGCGGCCCGCGCCGCTCGCGTCGCGTGCTGGCCTTCGTCAATCTCTTCAAGCCGGCGGGACCGACGTCGACGCAGTTCGGCGCGCGGCTGCGGCGGATCTATAGCGATCCGCCGCGGAAGCTCGCGATCGGTCATCTCGGGACGCTCGACCCGCAGGCGTCTGGTGTGCTTCCCGTCGCGCTCGGGAAGGCGACGCGGCTCCTGCCGCTGATCACCGATCGGCGCAAGGCGTACGTCTGCACGCTCGTGCTCGGGCGTGCGACCGACACCGGCGATGCGACGGGCGAGACGCTCGTCGAGCGCGCGGTTCCGGCCGACATCGACGCGCGGCTCGCGCAGGCGCTGCCGCGCTTCCTCGGCGCGATCGAGCAGGTGCCGCCGATGTACAGCGCGGTGAAGAGCGACGGGAAGCGGCTCTACGAATTGGCGCGCGCCGGAAAGACCGTCGAGCGCGCGGCGCGCACGATCACGATCTACGCCTTGCAGGTCCTCGGGCGCGAGGCGGACACCGTGCGCTTGCGCGTCGCATGCAGCGAGGGGACGTACGTGCGCACGCTGTGCGAGGATCTCGCCGCCGCCTGCGGGACGGTCGGACACATGGGCGCTCTGCTGCGCGAGGCGTCCGGACCGTTCGTGCTCTATGAGAGCCGCACGCTCGAGGACGTCGAGCGCGATCCAGAAGGCGCCCTCGTCTCACCAGAGCGCGTGATCCCGCTGCCGACCGTCGTGCTCGACGGCCGGCTCGCGACGGACTTTCGCGCCGGACGGCTCGTCCCGCTGGCCGAGCCGCCGCCCGACAAGCACGTCTTCGTGCGCGACTCGTCGCGCGCCCTCGTCGGCGTCGGCGAGACCGTCGGCGCGCTCCTCGCCCCGCGCAAGGTGTTCCTGTGAAGATCCACCACGCACTCTCCGGCGCGCCGTCCGACGAACGCGCGCGCGTCGTCGCGATCGGGTTCTTCGACGGCTTCCATCGCGGGCATCGCGCGATCGCCCGGGAGGCGCTGCGCTTGCGGCGTGCCGGTGAGCGCAGCGCGGTGCTGACCTTCCGCGCCCACCCGACGGCATTCTTGCGGCCCGGCCAGGAGCCGCCGCTGATCGCGACGCTCGAAGAGCGCGTCAACGCGTTCGCGCGCGCCGGGTTCGACGAGGCGTACGTGCTCGAGTTCGATGCGTCGATCGCCTCGCTCTCGCCCCAAGCGTTCCTCGACGACGTGCTCGTCGGCCGCATCGGCGCGCGCGCGATGGTCGTCGGCGCGACCTTCCGCTTCGGACACAAGCGCGCCGGCGACGTCGCGTTCGCGCAGGAGCACCTCGGCGAGCAGGGACGCACCGTCGTCGCGGTTCCGAACGAGGTGGACGGCGGCGAACGCGTCTCCTCGACGCGCGTGCGGGCCGCGATCCTGGAAGGCGATTTGGAGACCGCGGACCGGCTGCTCGGCGCATCGTACACAGTGCGCGGGGCGGTGACCTTCGGCGCCGGCCGCGGCCACGACTTGGGTTTTCCGACGGCCAACATCGCGGTACCGCCGAACAAGCTGCTCCCGCCTGACGGCGTCTATCGAATCATCGGACGACACGACGGCCGCGAGTATCCGGGGCTCGTCTCGATCGGGACGAACCCCACGTTCGACGGCCGCGCGCGCACCGTCGAAGCGTGGCTGCTCGACTTCCGCGGGGCGCTCTACGGCGAGGAGCTCGCGCTGCGCGACTTCCGCTTCGTCCGTGGTCAGCGCAAGTTCGCCTCGGTCGACGAGCTCGTCGCGCAGATGCACGAGGATGCGGCGACCGTGCGTTTTCCGTCGGTCTCCGCCTAGCACGTGACGAGCCTCGAGATCAGGAACGACGAGCTGATCGTCCACGTCCGGGGCTGGGATAGGGTCTTCGCGTTCAAGAGCGAGTTGCGGATCCCGCTCGCGCACGTCGAGGGCGTCGCTCGCGCCGGCACCGAGCTGGATGCGTGGAAGGGCTGGCGCGTTCCGGGCACCTCGTTCCCAGGGTTCCACGCCGGCACGTTTTACGGTCGCGACGGTCGCGCGTTCTGGGACGTTCGCGGCCGCGACAATGCGATCGCGGTCTACCTGCGTGACGACCGGTTCAGCAAGCTCATCATCGACGTCGACGATCCCGAAGCGGCGATCGCGATGATCACGCGAGCCGCAGCGACCCCTCGCTAACCGGCGTTCCCATCTCGCGTTGCTGCCGTTCCCAGAAGATTCGCGCCCCTGCGCTACGCTGGGTGAACGATGGCACGAAGGGCGTTCCTGATCTGCGGCATTCTCTCTTCGCTGGTATATCTCGGTTATGACGTGGCAGCGCTGCGCTACCAAGGCTACAGCTATACGTCTCAGACGATCAGTGAGCTGACGGCGATCGGCGCTCCGTCGAGGTCGCTGGTCGTTGTGCTCGGCATGACGTATGACGCGCTCTTGATCGCGTTCGGGGTGGGCGTTTGGCAATCCGCCGCTCGAAAGCGCGCCTTACGCATCGTGGGAATCCTTCTGGTCGCCGTCGGGCTCATCGGCTTCGCGTGGCCGCCGATGCACATGCGTGGGGCCGGATTTACGCTTACCGATACGATGCACATCGTTTTCGCGGGCGTGACGTCGCTCTTGATCGTGCTGGCCGTCGGCTTCGGCGCCGCGGCGTTCGGAACGCGATTCCGCGTCTACTCGATCGCATCGATCCTGACGATGCTGGTATTCGGCACGTGGGCAGGGTCGCAGGGTGCCCGGATTGCGGCAAACCTGCCGACGCCGTGGGTTGGCGCCATCGAGCGCGTCGATCTCGGCGCGTACCTGCTGTGGGTGGTCGTCCTGGCCGTTACCATTCTGCGAGGTGAGGATACCGCGATTCGCGACAACCTTGGTGCAGGATCACTATGTCCGCGCGCAAGCTCGCCGTTCTCCTGACCATCGCGCTCGGAACGTACGCGTTCATCGTTCGGCCGCGCCTCTTGCGCTGGGGCGCTACGGACGAAGAAGTGCAGTCGCCGTATCCTGGTGCGGATCTCATTCCGAACGGGACGCGGAGCGGAACGATGGCGGTGACGATCGACGCCCCACCGGCGAGCGTGTGGCCATGGCTCGTGCAGATGGGATATCGTCGCGCCGGCTGGTACAGTTGGGATTATCTGGACAACTTCGGCCGCCCGAGCGCCGATCGCATTCATCCGGAATGGCAGCAGATCTCGGTGGGGGATATGCTGGCCGGGCCGGACGCCAGTGCGATGGAGAAGGCGTGGGAAGTCGCAGCGCTCGCACCGGAGCGTTTTCTCGGACTGCGCGCGTCGTTCGACTACCTGCGCGGTCGCCGGTTCGACCCGTCGAAAGAGCGACCTCGCTACTCCACCGATTCGCTCTGGGGCTTTTTGCTCGAAGAACGTCCCGGCAGCCGAACGCGGCTCGTCGTCAGCGGTTATTGGTCTCTACGGCCACGGTGGCTTCAAGGTTTGCTCGGCTTCGGCTTCTTGGAGTGGACGCATTGGATCATGCAAACGCGCCAGTTTGCGAATCTGAAGCGACGCTCCTCAGCGCCCCTGGTCAGGGAGCGTCGCCGAAGATGACGCGGCGGATCTTGCCGTCCCCGTCCCAAGCGATGAGTTCCAGCACGTCGGGCCCGGTGCTCGGCGTGACGCGATACGTGTACATCAGCTGTCCTTCGACCGCGAGCAGTCCGGCGAAGGCGAAGCGTTGGATCGCGCCATGGGAGCGGAGATGTTGTGAGGTGCGAGCGACCATCGCGTCGTTCAACGTCTTCGCGCCGAGGTAACTGTACTTCGTGCGATCGATCTGCCCTCGGAGGAACGCTTCGTACTCGGCGCGGGCTTGGGCGTTCATCGCGGCGCTCGGTGTCGATTTCGCGTTCGTCTGGGAGAGGGAGACGTCGGGCGATGCCGAGTCATGGGCGGCGCCGGCTACGGGGGCGAGCGCAATGGCAAAGGCCGCGGCGGCGGCCCGGAATCTCGGGTTGGGAAGGAGCATTCGCCTGAGATACCCCCGCGCGGGAAAGCGCCCCTCGGGAGCGCGCAGGCGCCGGCTCGGGTCACTGTGACGCGCTGCCGAAGGCAGACTCAGGCGAAGGCGATACTGACCGGGCTGAGGGACGACACCGCTCTGCGCTGGTCGCGCAGTCGGCCATCCCGAGCATCTACCGCGAACTGGCCGATGACGTCGTCGCGCTCGCTCGCTACATATAGGGAGTTGCCGTGGAACGTCATGAAGCGCGGTTCGCGTCCCGGCGCTTGCGTCCAGCCGCGCGGTTCGAGCTGCCCAGTCTTCGCGTCGACCGCGAACGCCGCAACGCCGTCATGGCCGCGGTTGGACGCAAACACGTATCGGCCGCACGGCGTCACCACGATCGCCGCGGCCGTACTCGCCCCGAAGAAATCCGAAGGCAGCGTGGGCAGCAGTTGCACCGGCTCCAGACTGCCCGCCTGCGCCGACCAGCGATAGGTCGTGATCGAGGAGTCCAGCTCGTTCAGGACCCAGTAGACCGGCAGGGTGGGGTGAAACGCGCCGTGCCGGGGTCCGGCGCCGGGGCGGGACTTCGTCATGGATACCAGCTCCAACGTGCCGCGCCCGGCTTCGAAGGCGAAGACGCACACGCTGTCGTGGCCCTTGTCCGGCACGAGCACGAAGCGGCCGCTCGCATCGAACACGACGTGATGCGGATGCGATCCCGATTGCTCGGTCCGGTGTGGGCCGGGCGTTCCGGGCATCATCAAGCGCTGCGCGTAATCAGCGAGCCCGCCGTCCTCGGCAACGGGCAGCACCGCAACCGAACCCGTGCCGTAATTCGCCACCACGAAGTGTCGGCCGCTCGAGTCGAGCGCGCCGTGCACCACGTTGTCGCCGCCGGATGCGGCCTTGCCGAGCGGTTGCAGTCGACCCGTCCGTGTGTCACGCGCGTAGGCGCTGGCATAGTCCTGATCGCCGTGCACGGCGTAGAGCGTTCGATCGCCCGCGCCCATGACCAGAAACGAGGGGTTCACCAAATCGGGCACGTGCTGGATATCGCTCCACGCGCCGTCCTCTGCACTGACCGCGTAGACGTGGATGCCGTCGCCGCGCGCGCGCCGCTTCTCGGTGGTGAAGCAGCCGACGTAGGCGAAACCAGCGCCCGGCTGCGGCTCGGAGGCGGCGCTCATGCCGTACGGCGGCTGTAGCCCATCGCGGGATAGCCGCCACCTTGATACCGCTCCGCCACGGGGTTACCGCTGGTCTTGCCGGCCAGTTCCGCCGTCCAGCCGTCGGCGCTGTCTTGCGGTTCCCAGCCGATCGCCGCGCGGTCGTCGCCCCGCCACCACGTCATGCGCGCATTGCGCGAGGCGCCCCAGATCACCAGGCATCCTTCGATCTCCGCGAGCACGCTGCGCTCGACCATGCGCGAGAGGTCGGGATACGACAACCACGTCGAGAGCATGCGGTCATCGATCGGCGCAGGCGTGCACGAACCGATGCGCAGGAAGACGCTCGAGATGCCGTGCTTGTCCCAATAGAGCCGTCCCATCAACTCGGCGTATGCCTTGGACAGCCCATAATAGCCGTCGGCGCGCATGTCGCAATCACCCTCCAGCACCTCGCTCCGCTCGTGGAAGCCGACGACGTGGTTGGAGGAAGCGAACACCATGCGCGCCTGCTCCCGCCGTGCCGCTTCGTAGGCGTGATACAGGCCGCGGATGTTCGGTCCGATCACCGTCTCGAAAGGCTGCTCGACCGAGATGCCGCCGAAATGCACGATCGTGCCGCAGCCTTCGGCCAAGCGCAGAATCGCCGGGCCGTCGCTGAGGTCTGCCCGCGTGAAGGTCGCGCCCGGCGGCACCTCGTCCGGGAACGGCGCGATGTCGGTGAGACGCAGCGCCATGCCTTGCTTCGCCAGGTATTGGGCCAAGACGCGGCCGAGGTTGCCGGACGCGCCGGTGAGGAGGATCGGTTTGGCGGGAGCGGTCATGCGTATTTCTCGCGGGCGAGCTGCGGCATATCCTCGTTGCGCCGCACACAGATCGCCATCGCGATGACGCCCGCGGCGGCGGCCCCGCCGGCCAGGAAGAACGCGCTGTCGAATCCGCCGAGGTATTGTATCGCGTATCCGGTCGCGGTCGGACCTACGATGCCGGAGATGTTGCTGAGCAGATGGATGAACCCACTGACTCCGCCGACGCGAACCGGAGGTACGAGCTCGCGGATGGTCGCCCAGCATGACTGGACGGATGCCGTCAGCAGCATGATCGCGAGCGAGATGAGCGCGACGGCCGCGGTCGGCGTGGTGGTGAAGGTGACCAGCAGCAGCGCCCCGCCCGCGATTGCGAGCGGCACGATGGTGGTGATCTTGCGTGCCCGCAGCTTGTCGGCGCTGCGGTTGTAGATCATGTCGGACGCAAGGCCGCCGCCGATGTAGCCGACCAATCCGGCGATCCAGGGTATCGACGCCACGATGGCCATCTTCGCCACCGGCATGTGCAGCGCGTCGGTCAGGTACGTCGGCAGCCAAGAGATGAAGATGTACAGCGTGTAGTTCACCGCGAACATGCCGAGGCCGAGCGAGAGCGTACTGGCACGTCTCAGATAGGTTACGAGGCTCGGATAGACGCCGCCCGGGGGTTCGACGACCGGCTCGCGGCTGTTCTCGAGGAACAGCAGCTCATCGCGCGAGACGCGCGGGTTCTTCTGCGGCAGGTCGGTGACGAGAAGGCGCCACGCCAGGACCCAGATGAGGCCGAACGCCGCTAGAATCCCGAACGACACGCGCCAGCTCGTGTTGATGGCGATGAACGCCACGATCGGGGCGGCGACGGCGCTCCCGAACGTCTGGCCGGAGAAGGTGATCCCGACGGCACGCGCCGTTTCCCGCCGCGGGAACCAGTTCGTGATCGTGCGGTTCGTGGTGCTGTTCATCGGGCCCTCAGCGAAGCCGAACAGCGTGCGTACGATGAGGAGCTGCGCGTAGCCCGTGACGAGCCCGGTCAGTCCGCACAGCACCGACCAGGCTGTCGCGGCCCAGACATAGGTGCGCACGGGCCCGAACCGGTCCGCGAGTTGCCCGCCTACGAAGGCGAACACGGCATAGCCTATGAAGAACGTGCTGAACGCGAGCCCGAGCTGGGACGGCGAGAGCGTGAAGCTCTTCTGGATGAACGGCGCGACCACGCCGATTGCCGCGCGATCCATATAGTTGATCGAGCCGGCGATAAACAGCAACAGTGCCACGGCAGCCCAGCGATAGTTCTTGCGCACGCAAAATCGTTGCCCGGCTAAGCACTCGGTTATTCAGCGGCGTGCAAACTATCGTCTCCGTCACGCTGCGGCGCAGGTGCGTTCTTCCGCCGAACGAGGAAGGTGGCCCGCCGGCCCAACCACACGAGTCATCCGTGCGTCACAGCGCGTACGCCGTGAGCTCGCCGTTCTCGTCCGAACAATAGACCGCACCGTTCGCGACCGCGGGGCTCTCCCAATGGATCGGTCCGATCCCTCTGCCGATCCAGAGGCGCTGCCCCGTTTGCGCGTCGAGGGCGACGAGCGCGCCGTTGATCGCGACGAACACGACGGCGTCCCCGACGACCGGAGAGGTGCCTTCGCGCCCCGCCGAGAGCGCGACATGCCACGCGCTTGCGAGCCGGGTGGACCCGTTTCTGGTCGTGACCCGATACGCGTGGACTCCGTCCCCGAGGCCGATGAAGATCCACGTCGATCCGTGTCGATCGTTCCACGTCGCCGGTGCGGAGAAGAGCTCGTCGCCGAGCTCGATGCGCTGCAGCTCGCGTCCCAGGCGATTGCGATCGAGGAGACGCAAGGTTCCGTCCTTCCCGCCTTGGACCGCCAAAAGCGGCGTTGCGCTGTCCGCTTGACGCGGTACGAGCGCCGGTGAGCTGCTTCCCACGTCAAGATCGCTCATCTCGAGCTCTGCGGCGTTGCTCGGCGTATACGACGCGACCAGACGGCCCGCGTCGGAGCTGAGCGCGAGGATCGAGTCGCCGTAGTGGCCGGCGCTCGGATCGAACGGACCGTTCCCGGTCGCGACGTAGATGCGACCGCCGGCCGACGGGTCCGGATCGACCACGACCCCGCTGCGAGACCACATCCCGGCGCGTTGCGCGTTGCACGATTGCGGCGCGATCAATGCGTGCCGTTCGCTGCAGAGCACGTTGAAGACGTGCCTGCTCCCGTCGCTCAGACGAATTGCGACGACGTGCCCCACGTACGGCGTTGCGTCGCCGAAATAACCGGACGTCTGCGCGTAGAGGTACCCGTTCGCGAGGTTGAGCGGCGAGGCGTCTTTCTCGGTCTCCGGCGCGGTCGTAATCTGCGCCGGAAAACCGCGTCCGCGCAGCTCGACCCCGCTCGCCGGATCGAGCCGATGGATGAATCCGTCGACGCCTGGGACGTAGAGCGTGTTCGTGCTCGCATCGAAAGCGGGGCTCGATGTCGTCAGGTTCGGTCCGTGCGTCGCAAACCGCCAGACGATCCGGCCGCGCACGGCGTCGATCGCATACGTCGTCCCGTTCTTCGCGGTTTGATAGAGCCGGTCGCGAACGACGATCGGCGCCGAATCCGCGACGTCGCCGAGCGCGACGCGCCAACGTTCATGCAAACGCGCGACGTTCGCGGCGCTCAGCGTCTGCCCGCCGGCGACGCCGCTGCGCGCGGGATCGTGGCCGAACAGCGGCCAGTCGTCGGCGCGCGCGACGGCAACCGTGAGGGCCCACGCGACGAGGACGCCGAGCGCACGAGTCACAGCTGGGGACATCGGAGGTCAATGCTCTACCCATCCCGGCGGGGGGACTCGTTCGTCGGGCGGTTCGCCGCCGCCGCAGGTGTGAAGAAAGAAGTCAGTCGTGCAGGCGCGACAAGCGCTCCGCACGCGCGATGCCGAGAAGCGCGGCTCGCAAGTCGGCAGCCTCCGGTGCTCCGACGACGTGCTCGAAGCGGTCCTGCGCCGTTTGCCAGAGCTGTTTTGCGACGCGAAGCTTCGCCATGCCGGCGGGGGTCATCACGACGAGCCGGCGCCGCCGGTCGTCGGCGCTCTCCTGGAGCGCGATGAGCCCCTCGCGCTCTAGCGGACGCAGCGTGTGGCCGAGCGCGGAGCGATCCATGACCAGCGCCTGCGCAAGCTCGCGCATCGTCGGCGGCTCGTCGGAACGGCGGTCCAGCTCGGCGAGGATCGCGTGCTGCGTCGAGCGCAGCCCGCACGGCGCAAGCGCATCGTCGTAGAGCTGCGTGACGCGCCGCGACGCCTTGCGCATCGCGGTCGCGTTGCACGGGCTCTCGGGCGGCGGGGAAGATCGGGCGTTCCGCATCGTAAGCAGGTTCCACGCTCAATATAGGGCATATGCCCATTCCTTGGCAAGCAGCGTGCGAGCGCCGGGCCGGCGGGCAGAAAACTCTTCACCGTGCCCGCGCGTTCTAGGAGCGTGCGCCTTCGTGCCCTCGTCGCGTTCGCCGCGGCCCTCTCGCTCGTCCCTGCGGCCGCGCTCGCGGTTCCGCAGCCCGGCCAGCCCGTTCCCGCGCTCTCGCTCCCCTCGCCGGACGGAAAGACGATCTCGCTCTCCGCACTGCGCGGGAAACCCGTGTACGTGAACTTCTTCGCCTCGTGGTGCGGTCCGTGCAACGAGGAGGCCCCCTCGATCGGGACGCTGCGCCGGAAGTACGCCAAGAACGGGCTCCAAGTCGTCGGGATCGACGAGCTGGACGCGCCCGGCCAGGCCGCGAAGTTCCAGACGAAGTTCGCCGACCCGTACTCGCTGGTCGGGATCGACGACTCCGGCGTGACCGGGCGCGCGTTCGGTGCGGTCGCGATGCCGGTGCACGTCTTCATCGACCGCAACGGCACCGTGCGCACCTACCGCATCGGCGAGATGAACCCGGCGCAGATCGAAGCCGCGATCAAGGGTGTGCTGAACTAGTCGGCGCGGGTGCCTGCGTCGTCGCCGGTGCCGGCGGCGCCGCCGTCGTCACGACGGCGTCCGGGACGGGGAGCGTCGTCTTCGCGTCCTCGAGTTGCAGCGTGTAGTGCGCCGCGTGCGGCACCTGCAGGCACTCCTGACCCTTTTGGCTCGCGGTGCAGGACGAGTCCGGCGGGACGAACGCGCCCTGCGCGTTCGCGATCGCGGCGATCGCGGAGAGCCCCGTGCCGAGCATCGTGCACGGCGCCGCCGGATCGGCCGGGCAGAGGATGCGGCTCACCTGCGGCTCGCGCACGAACGTACCCGGCAGGGGAAGCCACTCGCTCGTGCTCTTCGTCTGCGTGTCGACGAGCTGGATCTGCAGCGTCCCGAACGCGTTGTCGTGCAGCTCGTCGGTCGGATGAACGACGGCGGCGAGCTGCGAGCCGTTCTCGACGTGCACGTCGGCGGCCGGCACGACGCCGAACGTCGTCTGCGCGTTCAGCGCGGCACACGGCGAACGCGGCGGCCCCGCGCGGCGGATCCGGACTTCCCATTGCGCGGGAAGCTCACCGCTGCTCATCCCGAGCGTCACCGCGAGCGGATCGCTCGCCGGGTGGACGGCGACGTTCGGCGTGACGGACGGCGCGTTCAGGGCGGGGCGCGGTCCGTTCAGTCTCGTCACGAACACTTCGCCGGGAGAACCGTCGCTCGTGACGAGCTGCGAGGAGACCGACTCGCCCGGTACGGCGCCGTTTCCGCCGAGCGGCGGGCCGCTGAAGCACGCGAACGTCGAGGTCGCGTCCGGATCCTTCTTGTAGGTCGTTCCGGCGACGCGCACGGCGGCGATCTTCTCGAAGCCGTTGCCGGAGAGCGCGACGAACGGATCGCCGATGTTCGCGATCGCGCTCGCGGGTGTCACCTGCGCGGGCTGCGGCGCGATCGCGAGCGTCGAGGCGCTCTCGACCATCGTGCGGTGGACCGGATCGTCCTGATAGAACCGCACGCGCGCTTCGCCCGGCGGGACGTCCTTGAGCGCCGCGACGAGCTCGACGCGGCGATCGTCCAGATGCGTCGCCTTGAGCGGGATCGGCGGCGCGCTGCCGATCTGCATCTCGGCGCGCGAGAGGCACGGCGCGTCGGCGGAGCTCGCGACCACGTCGAGCGTCCCACCGGCGATCGGCTCGTGGTGCGGGAGCGGCGCGACCGACCACGTCGCCGGACGCGGGACGGCGATGCGCGCGAGGACGCGGTCGGGCTGCACGATCGGCTCGAAGCCGAAGCGGCCGTCGAGTCGCACGGTGTAGCCGCCGTCGTCGGCGCCGGTCAGCGCGTCGCGCGGGACCACCGGCGCGCCGAGCGAGTGCGGATCGATCGGGATCGCGTACGGCGGGCGTCCGTCGGGCGTCACCTCGAGCTCGGTGTCGTGGACGTACTTCGAGGTGCGGTCGAGGTGCAGCGGGACCTCGAGGCGCGCGTCGCGCGCGCAGACGCCCTCGCTCGCCGCGGCGTTGACGACGACCGGCGGGCTCGTTGCGGCTTGCGGATCGCCGATCGTGAAGAACAGTGCGTCCGACGTCGCGGCCGGCGGGCGCAGCGCCGGCACCTTGAGCCCCATGAGAAGCTGCGGCGACGGCTTTCCGGGCGCCGACGGCGTCGCAAGGTCGAGCGTCGTCGGCAGGTACTCGTACTCCTGATGGCCGTGCTTGAGAAAGATCTGCCAGACGCTCAAGAGCGAGACGAGATACGAGGCCATTCGCACGGGCGTCGCGGCGCCGACGAGGCCGCCGAAGAACTGCGCCTCGGTCGGAGCGTTGATGTTCGTCTGGTAGTTGACCGTGCCGAGCGTCGTCTCGATGCACGTCGCGACCTGGCTTTGCGTGCCGCCTTCGGAGTAGCACGACGCGACCGACGTCGGGTCGGCGCCGAGCGAGGTCGCGATCGCGGCGACCGAGTTGCCGCCGGAGAGCGGGTTGAGCGACCCGATCGCGAGCGAGTGCAGGAAGTCTTCGAACCAGTTGTACTTGTCGACGGCGGTGTTCGCCGACTGCGACATGTTCTTGAAGTCGGTCGGATGCGCGTCGACGTAGTCGCGCACGCCGTCCATCCCGCGCGTCTTCACGTCCTCGGGGACGATGAAGAAGATCGGGATCCCCTGTGCGACGCCCTTGCCGTACGTGAAGCGCAAGTCGGAGACGGGCGCAGGGCCGGGACGGCGGCCGCCCGTGCGGTTGCGGAACAGCTCGTCCCACGGACCGCTCTTCTCGAACAGCCAGCGCTGCGGCGCCGCTTCGGTGATGAAGGCGACGTCGACGTGGTAGTTCACCCGCGCCGCGGGCCGCGTGTAGTCGGTGAAGCGCACGTCGACCTGGTCGCCCGGTTGGAGCGCGGGGACGACGGCGGCGGGGAGCGTCACGCGCCGTCCGCCGACCGTCCGCGTGACCGTCGCATCGATGCGTGCGCTCGCTTCCGGTCCGGCGCTCGCCGCGATGAACGGCGGCGGGCCGCCGGACGCGGCTGCCGCGGCGACGGGGGCCGGCGACGCGCCGCCGACGAGCAGCGGCAACAGCAGCAAAGCGAGGAACGCGGCGAGCGGACGACGGCTCATGACGGGAAAACGCGCGGTTTCCCCGCGCCGTTCCTGCGGTTAGGGCGCCTGCCGACCCGCTTGCGCGGAAGCGCACAGATCGACGATGTCCTGCGCGCTCGCGACGACCTTGCCGTACTGCCCGGCTGCGTTGTCGCGCTCGGCGGCCGCGAGCCGCTGCTGTGCGATCGCGCTCATCGGCGACTTCGCGGCGACGCAAGCGTTCACCGAGCGCCGCGCCGCGGCGACGAACGCATCGGCGTTGATCGAGGCGATGGTGCCCGGCACGACGACGGTCTGCGGGACGTAGGGAGCGGCGTACGGCCGCATCGGCTGGACCGGCCCGGGAGCGAGCCCGCCGCTCGCACCGCCGGCGGCCTGACGCAGCGCGGCGGTCGCGGAGGCGCGCGCGGCGTCCTCGTTGCCGGCCTGGAACTGCCGCATCGCGGCCTCGTAGTTGATGCGGGCGTTTTGCGCGGCGGCGGGGTGGCCGGCCGCCGCCGCGTTTGCCGTCGCCATCATCGCGTCGAAGAGCAGGCGCGAGGTCGGCCCGGTCTGCGGCGGAGCGGGCGTGAGGGGACCGGTGACCTGGGCCGACGCCGCGGTCGTCGTCGCGGCGACGAACGCGAAGGAGAGAAGAAGACGTTTCAAGCGGCTGGCTCCACGGTGATTGCCCGGCCGTCATGATCGACGCGGGCGGTGTTGCCGCCGGCGAGACGTCCGCGCAGGATCGCCTCGGAGAGCGGCGTGGTGACGTGGCGCGCGATCGTGCGCGCGACGTAGCGGGCGCCGCTTCCCTGCGCGAGGCTTTCGCTCGCGAGGAATCGGCGCGCCGGTTCGGTGAGATCGAGACGGATCGCGTGCCCGCCCATCCGTTCGGCGAGAAGCGCGATCTGCAAGGCCACGATGCGTTCGATCTCGGCGGGGCCGAGGTCGGCGAAGACGATGATCTCGTCGATGCGGTCGAGCAGCTCGGGCCGCAGCGTCGCTTCGAGTTCGGGACGCTCGAGATTCGAGGTCAGCACGAGGATCGCGTGGCGGAAGTCGATCGTGCGCCCTTTCGCGTCGGTGACGCGGCCGTCGTCGAGGATCTGCAAGAGGATCGCGGCGACGTCGGGGTGCGCTTTCTCGATCTCGTCGAACAGCACGACGGAGTACGGGCGGCGGCGGATCGGCTCGGTGAGCTGGCCCGGCTCGTCGTGACCTTGATAGCCCGGCGGCGCGCCGATGAGGCGCGAGATCGTGTGCTGCTCGGTGTACTCGGAGAGATCGAGGCGCACGAGCGCGTCGTCGGTGCCGAAGAGCGCGTGCGCGAGCGCGCGCGCGAGCTCCGTCTTGCCGACGCCGCTCGGGCCGATGAAGAGAAAGCCGCCGACGGGCTTGCGCGGATCCTTGAGCCCGGCGCGCGCGCGGCGGATCGCCTCGGCGACCGCGCGCACGGCGTCGTCCTGACCGACGACGCGCGCGGTGAGCTGCTGCTCGAGCGCGAGGAGCCCCGCGCGCTGCGCGTCGGTGATCGCGCCTTGCGGGATCCCCGTCCAGCGCGAGACGACGGCGGCGACGCGCTCGACGTCGACGCGCCGCTCGCCGCGCATCGCCGCGGTCGCGGCCGCTTCGTCGACGACGTCGATCGCTTTGTCGGGGAGATAGCGGTCGGCGATGTAGCGCGCCGAGAGCGCCGCGGCGGCGGCCAGTGCCTCGTCGTCGATCGTGACGTCGTGATGCGTCGCGTACTTGGGGCGCAGGCCGCGCAGGATCGCGACGGTCTGGTCGATCGTCGGCTCGTCGACCTGCACCGGCTGGAAGCGGCGCTCCAGCGCGGCGTCCGATTCGACGTACTTGCGGTACTCGTCGAACGTCGTCGCGCCGACGCATTGCAGCTCGCCGCGGGCGAGCTCCGGCTTGATCATCGAGGCGAGGTCGAGCGAGCCTTCGGCGGCGCCCGCGCCGACCAGCGTGTGCAGCTCGTCGATGAAGAGGATCACATCGCGCCCCGCGCGCTTCACCTCGTCGAGGATCTTCTTGACGCGGCCTTCGAACTCGCCGCGATACTTCGTTCCGGCGACGAGCGGGCCGAGCGAGAGCGCGAGGACGCGTTTGTCGCGCAGGGCGGCCGGTACGTCGCCGCGCGCGATCCGTTGCGCGAGCCCTTCGACGATCGCCGTCTTGCCGACGCCGGGCTCGCCGATCAGCACGGGATTGTTCTTGGTCCGGCGCGACAGCACCTGGATGGTGCGGCGAATCTCCTCGTCGCGGCCGATGACCGGGTCGAGCTTGCCGTCGCGCGCCACCTGCGTCAGATCGCGCGCGTATTTCTTCAGCGCGTCATAGGCATTCTCGGCCGACGCGGAATCCGCCGTGCGACCCTTGCGCAATGCGTTGATCGCGGCGTTGAGGTTCTGCGCGGTGACGCCGGCGGCCTTGAGGATCTTGCCGGCCTCGCTGTCTTTCTCCAGCGCCAGTCCGAGCAATAGCCGCTCGACCGTCACGAACGAGTCGCCGGCCTTCTCGCCCGCCTTCTCCGCGGCGTCGAAGACCCGCGCCAGAGCGGGATCGAGATAGACTTGGCCGGCGCCGCCGCCCGACACTTTCGGACGCTTAGCGAGCGCGGCCTCGGTCTGCTGCAAGGCCTGGCGGGAATTGCCGCCGGAGCGGTCGATCAGGCCCGCCGCCAACCCTTCCGGGTCGTCGAGCAGCACTTTCAGAAGATGCTCGGGTGCGAACTGCTGGTGGCCCTCGCGCATCGCCAGCGACTGGGCGGACTGCACGAAACCGCGGGCGCGGTCGGTGTATTTCTCGAAATTCATCGGTCTTAACTCCCTTCGGCCCCGAAGGCGCCGTTTCCCGCGGGTC
>DATJHK010000063.1:0-9309 GCA_035493875.1 Candidatus Limnocylindria bacterium | reverse complement strand
TGCTTCGTCCACTCGATCAGCGCCTGGTCGACGTCGGTCTCGCTGGCGCCGTCGAAGACGGGCGTCGCGATCGGCGAGGACACGTTGCCGTCGCCGTTGCTCGAGGCCGGGTCGCCGTTCTCGGCGAAGACCCCGTGTGCGGCCGCCCAGCCGAGGTGCGTCTCGAGGATCTGGCCGATGTTCATCCGGCTCGGAACGCCGAGCGGGTTGAGGATGACGTCGACCGGCCGGCCGTCCTCCAGGAATGGCATGTCCTCCTCGGGCACGATCTTCGCGATCACGCCCTTGTTGCCGTGGCGGCCGGCGAGCTTGTCGCCCTCCGCGATCTTGCGCTTCTTGGCGACGTAGACGCGGACGAGCTCGTTCACGCCCGGCGGCAGGTCGTCGCCGGCCTCGCGCGAGAACGTCTTGACGTCGATCACCTTGCCGCCCTCGCCGTGCGGGACCTTGAGGCTCGTGTCGCGAACCTCGCGCGCCTTCTCCTTGAAGATCGCGCGGATCAGCTTCTCCTCGGCCGTCAGCTCGGTCTCGCCCTTCGGCGTCACCTTGCCGACGAGCAGGTCGCCGGAGCCGACCTCGGCGCCGATGCGGACGATGCCGCGGTCGTCGAGGTTGCGCAGCGACTCCTCGGAGCGGTTCGGGATGTCCCGCGTGATCTCCTCGTCGCCGAGCTTCGTCGAGCGGGCGTCGATCTCGTACTCGTGGATGTGGATCGAGGTGAGCACCTCGTCCTTCACGAGCCGGTTCGAGATCACGATCGCGTCCTCGAAGTTGAAGCCCTCGAACGGCATGAAGGCGACCAGCAGGTTCGCGCCGAGCGCGAGCTCGCCGTTGTCGGTCGAGCTGCCGTCGGCGAGCACCTCCCCGGCCTTCACCTTGTCGTTCAGGCGCACGACGGGCTTGTGGTGGATGAGCGTGCCCTGGTTCGAGCGCATGAACTTCGTCAGGTCGTACTCGTCGCGCGAGCCGCGGCCCTCGACGACGACGTGCGTCGCGTCGAGCTCGATCACGTTGCCGGCGTTCTTGGCCACGATCACGTCGCCCGAGTCGACCGCCGCGCGGTACTCGAGGCCGGTGCCGACGAGCGGCGCCTGGCGGATGAGCAGGGGCACGGCCTGCCGCTGCATGTTCGCGCCCATCAGCGCGCGGTTCGCGTCGTCGTGCTCGAGGAACGGGATCAGCGCCGTCGCGACCGAGACGATCTGCTTCGGCGAGACGTCCATGAGCTGCACCTTCTCGGGCGGCTCCTCGACGTATTCCTCGGCGTAGCGGGCGACGACGGTCGACGCGGTGATCTTGCCGGCCTCGTCGATCTCGGTGTTGGCCTGCGCGACGATGAACTCGTCCTCGCGGTCGGCCGTGAGGTAGCGGATCTCGTCGGTGACGATGCCGTCGCTCACCACGCGGTACGGCGTCTCGATGAAGCCGTAGCGGTTGACGCGCGCGAACGTCGCGAGCGAACCGATCAGGCCGATGTTCGGACCTTCCGGCGTCTCGATCGGGCAGATGCGGCCGTAGTGCGAGTGGTGGACGTCGCGGACTTCGAAGCCCGCGCGCTCACGGGAGAGACCGCCCGGCCCGAGCGCCGAGAGACGACGCTTGTGCGTCAGCTCGGCGAGCGAGTTGGTCTGGTCCATGAACTGCGAGAGCTGGCTGGAGCCGAAGAACTCCTTGATCGCCGCGACGACGGGGCGGATGTTGATCAGGGCCTGCGGCGTGACCGTCTCGATGTCCTGAACGGTCATGCGCTCGCGCACCACGCGCTCGAGGCGCAGCAGACCGACGCGGAACTGGTTCTGCAGGAGCTCGCCGACGCTGCGGATGCGGCGGTTGCCGAGGTGATCGATGTCGTCCTTGTGGACCTGCTTGGTCGCGACCTTGATCAAGCGGTTGATGACCGCGATCATGTCCTCGCGCGTCAGCGCCTTCTTCTCGATGTCCGGGATCGGCAGCTGCGCGTGCTGGTACTCGCGCTCCAGCTTCCCGGAGAGCTTGTAGCGGCCGACGCCGGCGAGATCGTAGCGCTTCTCGTCGAAGAACAGCGACTCGAGCAGCTTCTCGGCGTTCTCGGCGTTCTCGGGCTCGCCCGGGCGGAGCTTCTTGTAGATCTCCTTGAGCGCGTCTTCCTTGGTCTTGACGTCCTTGTCTTTTTCCAGGCAGTTCGCGATCAGCGGCGAGTTGCCGAACAGCGCGAGGATCGCGTCGTCCGACTCCCAGTCGAAGCCCAGATCGGGGCGCGAGAGCGCGCGCACGAACGTCGTCGCGTAGATCTTACGGTTCTTGTCGATGCGGACGCCGATCGTCCCCTCGGTCTCGTCGTTCTTCGTGCCGTTGTCGGTCTCGAACTCGATCCAGGCGCCGCGGTTGGGGATGATCGTCGCGTTGAACGTCGGCCGGTTGTTCGTGTCGACGTCCTGCAGGAAGTAGACGCCCGGCGAACGGACGAGCTGGCTCACGATCACGCGCTCGGCGCCGTTGATCATGAACGTGCCCTTGTCCGTCATGAGCGGGAAGTCGCCCATGAAGATCTCTTGGTCCGGGATCCCCTTGATCTCGCCGGACTCGGCCGTGATGAGGCGGACCCGCACGCGCAGCGGCGCGCTGTAGGTCATGTCGCGCTCGCGGCACTCCTCGACCGAGTACTTCGGATCGCCCAGGCTGTGCTCACCGAACTCGAGGACCAGGTTGCCCGTGAAGTCCTTGATCGGCGAGATGGAGTCGAACGCTTCCTTGAGCCCGTCGCTGATGAACCACTTGAAGGAAGCCTTCTGCAGCTCGATCAGGTCGGGCAGGTTGAGGACGTCGTTGATCTTCGCGAACGTGTGGCGCTGACGCTTCGGGCCCGGATCCTCCGGCAGCTCGACGGTGAACGCTTCCTCGGGAACGTGGAAGCTCGCGCTCGCGATGTTCTCTTGCTTGACCGCCGTGTTCGACCCGTTCGGCGCCGCGGGAGCCGTCTCGGTCTTCTTGCGGCTACGCGTCGTCTTGGGTTTGTCCGCCGTCGTCTTCGTCGCCATTCTGTTTCTGGGGGGTCCTCTGCTTGGCTCTACGCGCGCTCAGGGTTACGACACGCCAAAAAGGCAACGGCCGCCCCACCTGAGTGAGGCGACCTCGCTCATCCGTTATGCCGCTATCCGCCGAGGGGCATAGGGCCGTATCCTACCACCGACCTCCGACCGCCGTCAAGGCCGAGGGGCGCAAACCCTCCCAGTCGGCAAGGGAGCGACCGCACGCGCCGCGGACGCGTCCGGCGTCAGGCGGCGTCGTTCGAGCGCGTTGCGTACGGGGTTTCGTAGGCCGGCGTCGTCCGCACGCTGTCGACCGCGGCTTCCAGCGCGGCATGGCGGTCCCGCTTGCATGCACAGCGGCGCAAACGCTCGCCCGCGCAGCCGTCGAAATCGTGCAGCGCGAGGTTGTGACCACAGGGGCAGAGCACGAGATTGTCCATGAACGGGCCTCCAGAAGCGAGGGAGCGACTCACGAACCAGCCCGCTCCGCGACGTGCTCCGGGGAGCGTACGGCGCTGCGAACCGTCGTGGGCCGTTCCGGTGGGCATCGAGTCGGCCCACGGCCGGTTATTTCCCGCCTGGAGCGCGGGGTTAACGCCGCCGCCGCGGTGGGCCCGCAGGAGTAGCGGGCCTCACGATGCGAGCGCGCTCGGGCGCGCCAGGTTCTCGAACGTCGCGAGCGCCGACGCCACGACCTGGTCCATGTTGTAGTACCGGTACTCGGCGAGTCTGCCGACGAAGACGACGGCGCGCTGCGTCGCGGCGAGGCTCGCGTACTTGCGCGCGAGCTCGCGGTTCTCGGGCCGCGGGATCGGATAGTAGGGATCGCCCTCGGCGCTCGGATACTCCCGGCCGAGGACCGTTCGGGCCGCCCGCTGCCCGGTCAGATAACGGTAATCGGTCGTGCGCGTGTACGGCACGGCGGCGTCCGGTTCGTTGACGCACCCCGCCGGGAGCCCGTCGGCGGCGACCTCGACGGTCTCGAAGCGGAAGGTCAGCGAGCGATACGGCAGCCGGCCGAACGTGAAGCCGAAGTATTCGTCGATCGGGCCGGTGTAGACGACGCGGTCGAACCGCTCGCGATCGGCGATCGTCGCGAAGTCGCAGCCGGTGACGACCTCGATCCGCGGATGGGCCAGCATCCGGCGCACCAGCGCCGTGAACCCGTCGGCGGGGATCGCTTGGAACGCGTCGGTGAAGTAGCGGTCGTCGTCGTTCGTGCGCGTCGGGACGCGTCCGCAGACCGAAGCGTCAAGTTCGGCCGGGTCGAGTCCCCACTGCTTGCGCGTGTAGCCGCGGAAGAACGTCTCGTAGAGCTCACGGCCGACGCGCGCGACGATCGCGTCCTCACTGGTGACGATCCGCGACGGCGACTCGACCCGCGCCGCGAGGAACGCCCGGACCCCCGGCTCGTCGAGCGCCATGCCGTAGAGCCGATTGATCGTCGTGCGGTTGATCGGGATCGGGACGAGCCGATCGCCGACCCGGGCGAGAACGCGGTGCTCGTAGGGGATCCAGCGCGTGAACCGGCTCAGGTAGGCGACGACGTGCGGGGCGTTCGTGTGGAAGACGTGCGGACCGTATTGATGGAAGCGCAGGCCGTCCTCGCCGAGGGGGTCGTGCGTGTTGCCGGCCACGTGCGGCCGTTTGTCGACGACCAGCACGCTGGCTCCGAGCTGCGAGGCCAGCCGCTCGGCGAGGGTCGCGCCGGCGAGCCCCGCGCCGACGACCAGGTAATCGTACACTCCGAAGTGTTCCTACGCGCCGCGGCGCGCGGACCCATTCCCGTGATCCCTATGCGGCCCCGGATCGGAGCAGCTCGGCGGCCTTGGCGTAGCACCCGCAGGCGACGCTCCGCAGCCGTTTCTCGTCCAGGACCCGGACGCGCGCATAGCCGTGCCCGACCAGACCGTCTTCGACGAAGCGCCCGAGCGCCGTCACGACGCTCGCGCGGCGCACGCCGAGCATCATCGCGACGGTGTCCTGGGTGATTTGGATCTCGTCGCCGACGCGATCGCGGGTCACCAGCAGCCATTTCGCGAGCCGCTGCTCGATCGTGTGGCGCGCGTTGCACGCGATCCACTGTCCGCGCACCGCGATCACCGTCGCGGCGTAGCGCCCCGCGGCCTCGCGGAACCCCGCGTCGCGCTCGAGCAGTTCGGCGAAGACGTGGGCCTCGACGCGGGCGAAGCGCCCCGGCGACTGCACCAGCCACGTGTCGGCCGTCGTCCGCAGCCCGAGCACGACCTCCAAGCCGAGAAATCCCTCGATCCCGGTCGCGTCGACCTCGACCATCCCGTCGTTCTCGAGCGGTCGCATCGTCGAGACCATCCCCGAGAGGGGAAACCACACGGCCTCGACCGTCGTGTTCGGCGCCTGCAGCACGTCTCCGATCGCGCCGCCGTGGACCGTCATGCGCGACTCGAACAGCGCGCGCGTCGCCGGCGAGAAAGTATTGATGAAGCGGTTCTTCTCCGCCGTTCCGGCGAGCATCGTCCTGGTACGTACCCCTTCGCACAAACAGCGTCTTTTGACGTTTTCGGTAGTAAACGCAAAAATACGTAGTACGAACGGATAAACGGAGACGAGTCCGCCGGAAAGGATTCCGCGCTGCGGAACTTAGGCTTCGGCGCGCGTCGCGCGCAGCGTCATCGTCAAGCGCACCTCGGTGCGCGACTGATGCGTGCGGATCTCGACGGCGTCCATCAGCGCGCGCATCAACGGAAGGCCGCGGCCGCGTTCCTCGCGGCGTTGAGCGGGCTTCCACTTCCCTTCATCCTCGACGCTGACGACCAGCGCGTCCTCGTGCGCGTGCGCGCTCACCCGTACCAGCCCCGGGGCGCCGAGGTAGGCATGCTCGACGGCGTTCGCGATCGCCTCGCCGCACGCCGTAAGCAGCGCGAAGCGCGCGTCCTCGTCGAGCCCGAGCCGTTCGGCGTAGCGCTGCATCGTGCGGCGGACGATCGGCACCGCCATGGGGACCGCCGAGAACGTGAAGCCGAACGAGCGCGAGGGGACGTCGGCCGACGCGACCGTCAGCGTCGCGACGTCGTCCGTGTTGGTGCACCGCGCGAAGACCCGCTCGATCAGCGCGCGCGCCTGCTCGCGGCCGCCCAGGCGCGCGCCGGTGCGGACGGCGTCGAGCAGCCGCGACTCGCCTTCGAGGACGTCGCGCGAGTATTCGATGAGCCCATCGGTGTAGAGCGTGAAGAGCGCACCCGGCGGGAGCGTGAAGGTCCAATCGGAGGCGCCGACCTCCTCGACGATCCCGAGCGGGACACCGTCCTTGGGAAGCGCGTGCACCGTCCCGCCGGGCAGACCCAAGATCGGCGGCGGGTGGCCCGCGGAGGCGTAGGTGACGACGCCGTCGCGGGGGTCGATGATCCCGAAGATCGCCGTCACCATGACGGGGTTCGCGCGCATGTTGACGATCGTATTCGCGCGCTCGAGGACCAGCGAGGGCGAGTTCGGGTTGAGCGCCGCCGCGCGAAACGCCTGACGAACCTCCCCCATGACGATCGCGGCCCGCAGCCCGTGACCCGCGACGTCGCCGATCGAGAACGCGATGCGTCCGTCCGGAAGGTGGAACGCATCGTACCAGTCGCCGCCGACGATCGCCTCTTCCGTCCCCGGGAGGTAGGCGGCGTCGAAACCGAGGCGTTCGTCGCTGGGCAACTGCTCGGGGAGGAGCGCCCGCTGCAGCGTGTCGGCGACGTGATGTTCGCGCGCGTAGATCTTCGCCGCGTCGACCGACGTCGCGATGCGCAGCGCCAGCTCATCCCAGAGATCGAGCTCGCTCGCGCCGAGCGTCGCGATCGTCGGCCCGGCGATTCGCATCGCGCCGAGGATCCGGCCGCGCGCCGACAGCACGATCTCGCGCGTCGGCTCGTCGAAGCCGCCCGCGTGCGTGAGCGTCGCACGGATCTTCCCTTCGTCGATCTCGACGCAGAAACCCGAGGCGAACTCGGGTACGATGAGGCGCGCGACCGTCGCGAGCGTCTTCGGATAGTCGAACGAGCTCGCGAGCTCGCGCCCCGCCGCGACCAACAGACGGAGCGACGCCGACAAACGTCGCTCTTCGTTCGCGCTCACCGCCGTGCCAGCGCTCAGGACGTGGCCCTCCTCTTCCGCTTGCGGCGATACCCTCGCTTGCTCGATTCCAAACCTCGCGCCGGCGCGACGCGTCTCACGCCGTCTTCCTCGCCGGTATCGGCACACGTACTCCTACCCAAGAGCAACGCAAGAGCATTCACACGAGGCCACGGCCGCCCGGCGCGACGCGCCCGAACGCATCTCCGCTTCGACACGCGAAAGTACGTTTCACGCAGGGTGTCGACGGGTAGCTTGCTCGAAGCGACGCACATCCCTGCCGTCGACGTTCTTCGTGAGCGAGGTCCGTCGTCGGCCGATTTGCGTCGCGGCCCCATCGCGAGGAGAGTCGTCATGCCGCCAGCGGCAACCGCCGGAAAAGCCAAGAGCAACGGAAAGCGCACGGATACGCGCGCGACGAACGGAACGTCGAAACGCGCGGACGGCGGCACCGAGCAGACCAAGCGGCTCTTGCTCAACGCGTTGCGCGCGGTCGCGCGCGGCGACTTCTCCGAGCGGCTCCCCACCACGTGGGACGGGATCGACGGCGACATCGCGGCGGCGTTCAACGAGGTCGTCGGGTGGAACGGGCGCGTCCTCAAGGAGATGGAACGGATCTCCACCGTCGTCGGCCACGACGGGCGCCTCGGCCAGCGCGCCGAGCTGCAAGCCCCGGGCGGCTACGGCGAGAAGCTCCTCAACGTCAACCGCGTCATCGACGACCTGACCCGTCCGATCGCCGAGACGAACCGCGTGCTCGGCGCGGTCGCGCGCGGCGATCTCTCGCAGCAGATGGCGCTCGAGAGCGACGGGCGTCCGCTCAAGGGCGAGTTCCTGCGCAGCGCCCGCACGATCAACGCGATGGTCGATCAGCTCAACGCCTTCGCCGGTGAGGTCACGCGCGTCGCGCGCGAGGTTGGTTCCGAAGGGATCCTCGGCGGCCAGGCGCAGGTGCGCGGCGTCGCCGGCACCTGGAAGGACCTCACCGACTCGGTCAACTCGATGGCCGGGACGCTGACGAACCAGATCCGCAACATCGCCGACGTCACGACCGCCGTCGCGAACGGCAACCTCTCCAAGAAGATCACCGTCGAGGCGCGCGGCGAGATCCTGCAGCTCAAGGAGACCATCAACACGATGGTCGACCAGCTCAACACGTTCGCCGCCGAGGTCACCCGTGTCGCGCGCGAGGTCGGCTCCGAAGGGCGCCTCGGCGGACAGGCCGACGTGCGCGGCGTCGCCGGGACGTGGAAAGATCTCACCGACTCGGTCAACACGATGGCCGGCAACCTCACGAGCCAGGTGCGCAACATCGCCGAGGTGACGACCGCCGTCGCGAAGGGCGACCTCTCCAAGAAGATCACGGTCGACGTGCGCGGCGAGGTGCTCGAGCTCAAGGGCACGATCAACACGATGGTCGACCAGCTCAACGCGTTCGCCGGCGAGGTGACGCGCGTCGCGCGCGAAGTCGGTACGGAGGGACGGCTCGGCGGTCAGGCCCAGGTCGAAGGCGTCGCCGGGACGTGGAAGGACCTCACCGACTCGGTCAACACGATGGCGACGAACCTGACCAACCAGGTGCGCAACATCGCCGACGTCACCACCGCCGTCGCGAAGGGCGACCTTTCCAAGAAGATCACCGTCGACGTGCGCGGCGAGGTGCTCGAGCTCAAGGGCACGATCAACACGATGGTCGACCAGCTCAACTCGTTCGCCGCGGAGGTTACCCGCGTCGCGCGCGAGGTCGGAACGGAAGGGAAACTCGGCGGTCAGGCACAGGTGCGCGGCGTCGCCGGCACGTGGAAGGACCTGACCGATTCCGTGAACTTCATGGCCGGCAACCTGACGGCGCAGGTCCGGAACATCGCCGACGTGACGAAGGCGGTCGCCGCGGGCGACCTGTCGAAGAAGATCACCGTCGACGTGAAGGGCGAGATCTCGGAGCTGAAGAGCACGATCAACACGATGGTCGATCAGCTCTCCTCGTTCGCGTCCGAGGTGACGCGCGTCGCGCGCGAGGTGGGCACCGACGGCAAGCTCGGCGGCCAGGCCGACGTGCGCGGCGTCGCCGGCACGTGGAAGGACCTCACCGATAACGTCAACCGCCTCGCCGCCAACCTGACGACCCAGGTGCGCGCGATCGCGGAAGTCGCAACCGCTGTGACCAAGGGCGACTTGACGCGGTCAATTCAGGTTGAAGCGCAGGGCGAAG
>DATJHK010000062.1:0-40721 GCA_035493875.1 Candidatus Limnocylindria bacterium | reverse complement strand
GTGTTGCTCGCGCTGCTCAGCGCCGCGGTGTTCGTGTACGCGCTCAAGCTGCCGTTCACGCTCTTCTAGCCGATGGACGTCGTTCACAGCCTGCAGGCGGGACTGCACGTCGCGCTGACCCCGCAAAACGTCCTCTACTGCCTGATCGGCGCGGCGCTCGGGACGCTCGTCGGCGTGCTGCCGGGGATCGGTCCGCTCACGACGATCTCGATGCTGCTGCCGCTCACGTTCAAGATGCCGGCGGTCCCCTCGCTCATCATGCTCGCCGGGATCTACTACGGCGCGCACCACGCCGGCTCGACGACCGCGATCATGCTCAACATGCCCGGCGATCCGTCGTCGGTCGTGATCTGCGCCGACGGGCACCCGATGGCGCGAAAAGGACGCGCCGGGGTGGCGCTGAGCATCGCCGCGCTCGGCTCGTTCTTCGCGGGCTGCGTCGGCGTCGTCGTCATCGCGCTGTTCTCGCCGCCCCTGGCGAAGGTCGCGCTGCAGTTCGCGGGGCCGGAGTACGCGGCGCTCGTCGTCGTCGCGCTGCTCGCAACCTCGGCGCTCGCGCACGGCTCGCTCCTCAACAACATCTCGATGGCCGTGCTGGGTTTGCTGCTCGGTACCGTCGGGACCGACGTCGAGTCCGGCGTCTCGCGCTTCACCTTCGGGATCCCGAGTCTCGCCGACGGGCTGAGCTTCGTGGTCGTCGCGGTCGGGGTGTTCGCGTTCGGCGAGATCATCGCCAATCTCGCGCGGCGCGAGGCGCCGGTCGCCGTGCGCTCCAAGGTCGGGCGCCTGCTGCCGACGCGCGAGGACCTGCGCGCGGCGTTCGCGCCGATCCTGCGCGGCACCGCGCTCGGCTCGCTGATGGGGCTGCTCCCGGGCACCGGGCCGATGGTCAGCTCGTTCTCGTCGTACGCGCTGGAGAAGAAGCTCGCCGCCGATCCCAGCCGCTTCGGCCACGGCGCGATCGAAGGCGTCGCCGGACCGGAGTCGGCGAACAACGCCGCCGCGCTGACGCACTTCATCCCGATGCTCACGCTCGGCATCCCCGCCGGCGCGGCGATGGCGCTGATGCTGGGTGCGATGATGATCCAAGGCGTCGCACCCGGACCGCAGATCATGACCGAGCACCCCGACGTCTTCTGGGGTTTGGTCGCGAGCATGTGGATCGGCAACCTGATGCTGCTCGTGCTGAATCTGCCGCTGATCGGCGTGTGGATCCGCTTACTCTCGGTGCCGTACCGCTGGCTCTATCCCGCGATCCTCGTGTTCTGCTGCGTCGGCGTCTACAGCGTCAACAACGCCGCGACCGACATCGCGCTCGCCGCGGGATTCGGTGTGCTCGGCTACGTGTTCGTGCTGCTCGGCTGCCGGCCGATGCCGCTCGTCATCGGCTTCATCCTCGGCCCGATCTTCGAGCAGAACCTGCGCCGCGCGCTGCTGATCTCGCGCGGCGATCCGTCGGTCTTCGTCACGCGGCCGATCAGTCTCGCGCTCTTGCTGCTCGCCGCCGGGTTCGTCGTCTTCTCGTTCGGTTCGTTCGTGCGCGCGCGGCATGCGCCCGCGACGCCGCTGCCTCAGGGATGATTCTCGCCATGGAAAGGACGCAACGGTGACTACGACCGCTTCGCTCGCGCGGAACGTCCGGCATCTCGCCCACTTGGATTTGCCCGGCGCCGGTCAGGTGACGCTCGCCGGAACGTACGCCTACGTCGGGCACATCCCGAACAAGGACGGGCTCGGGACGACGATTCTCGACGTCGCGAACCCCCGCGCTCCGCGCATCGTCGCGCAGATCGTGCTCGAGGACCGCGACTCGCACAGCCACAAGGCGCGCGTCGCCGGCGATCTGATGATCGTCAACCACGAGCGCAACAACACGGGCCTGGGCCGCAAGGCCGATCAGCTTCCCGTCGTGCGCGATCGGCTGCGTGCGCTCCTCGACCGCGAGCCCACCGATGCCGAGCTGGCCGACAAGCTCGGCGTCCCCGAGAGCGGCATCGCCAAGCTGATCGAGGCGGGGCGCACGCCGTACGATCGCGGCGGCTTCAAGCTCTACGACGTGAGCGATCCCGCGCGTCCACGGCTCATCGGGTACCAGAAGACCGGCGGCGCCGGCGTCCACCGGTTCGACATGGACGCGAACTACGCGTACATCTCCACCGAGATGGCGGGGTACCTCGGGAACATCCTGGTGATCTACGACATCCGCGACCCGCGTGCGCCCGTCGAGGTCTCGCGCTGGTGGATGCCGGGACAGCATCTCGCCGGCGGCGAGACGCCGATCCCCGAGGGGCGTGAACACCGGCTGCACCACGCGCTGCGTTTCGGCGACGAGCTGTGGGCCGGCGTCTGGCACGCCGGGCTGCGCGTGATCGACGTCGCCGACATCACGCGCCCGCGAACGCTCGCGTCGTACAACTACCATCCGCCCTTTCCGGAGCCGACGCACACGGTGATGCCGCTCGCGGCGCCGATCGGCGGCCGGCGCATCGCGGTCGCGATCGACGAGGAAGACCAGTACTACGGCGCCGCCGAGGATCAGGCGCGACGCGGCAGGCCGCACGCCTCGCTCTGGACCTTCGACGTCACCGACTTCGCGAACGTCAAGCCGCTGGCGATGTTCGAGGTGAGCGAGCTGGACTCGCCCTGGAGCCGCACGCCGCAGACGCGTTTCGGCGCGCACCAGTTCGCGGAGCGTCAGCTCGGCACGCTGATCTACGCGACATGGTTCAGCGGCGGTCTGCGCGTCGTCGACGTCGCCGATCCGCGCGCGCCGCGCGAGATCGCGTCGTTCATCCCCGAGCCCGTCGCCGGACGTCCCGCTCAGAGCAACGACGTCGACGTCGACGAACGCGGGCTGATCTATCTGGTCGACCGCAACGTGGGTTTCGACGTGCTCGAGCTGGAACGGGATTCCTAGCATGTTCGAACGGGCCGTCGATACGCACGCGCACATCTTTCCGCCGGCGTTCCCGGTCCCCGACGGGCCCGGTCTCAAACCCGCACCGTACGAGCAGGTCTCGCGCGAGGACTACCTCGCGATGCTGCGCGAGCACGGCGTCACGCACGGCGTCCTCGTGCAGCCGAGCGGCTACGGCCGCGACAACACGGCGATGCTCGACGCGATGGCGTTCGCCGGTCCGACGATCAAGGGGATCGCGATGGTCGGGTACGACGTGAGCGACGCCGAGCTGGACGCGCTCGAACGTAGCGGCGTCGTCGGTCATCGTTTCAACCTGTACGACCTCGATCCGAACGAGCTGCGTGAGCCTGCCGCGATCCGGCTGCTCGAACGGCTGCGCGAGCGCGGCTGGTACGCGGAGATCCATCTGGACGCGCCGCGGCTGCCGGCGATCGCACCGATCCTCGAGAAGCATGCGGGCGAGCTGATCTTCTGCCACATGGGCCGTCCGGCGGTCGAACGCGGCGTCGCGGAACCCGGCTTCGCGCGCTTTCTGGAGTTCGGACGCAGCGGGCAGGCGGTCGTGAAGCTCACCGGTGCGATCCGCTTCTCCAAGCGCGCGTTTCCGTTCGAGGACGTCGATCCGTATCTCGCGGCGATCCTCGATGCGTACGGCATCGAGGGATGCATCTGGGGCTCCGACTGGCCGTTCATTGCCCTGCAGCAGCGGATCACCTACGATCAGGCCGTCGCGTGGTTCGAGCGAGCGGTGAGCGACCCTCGCGATCGCCGGGCGATCCTCTGGGACAACCCGCAACGTCTCTTCGGCTTCTCCACACAGGGCGGATCACGATGAACTTGGGACTGCATGGAAAGCTTGCACTCGTCACCGGTGCGAGCTCGGGATTGGGACGCGCGTGTGCGCTGGCGCTCGCCGCCGAGGGCGCGCGGCTCGCGCTCGCGGCCCGGCGCGCGGAGCTGCTCGACACGGTCACCCGTGAAGCGCAAGAAGCCGGCAGTCCGGACGCCCGTGCGTACCGCGTCGACCTGAGCAATCCCGGATCGGTCGCGAAGCTGCTCGCCGACATGCGCGCGGCGCAGGGCGATCCGGACGTGCTCATCGCGAACGGCGGCGGACCGAAGCCCGGCGGCGCTAGCGCGCTCGCGGTCGAGGACTGGGACACGGGCTACAGCACCGTGATGCGGCCGATGCTCGAGTTGGTCTCCGGCGTCGTCCCCGCGATGCGCGCGCGCACCTGGGGCCGGATCGTCTACCTCGGCTCGTCGGGGCTGAAGACCCCGATCCCGAATCTCGCGCTCTCGAATGCGTTTCGTGCCGGCGTGCTCGGTGCGCTCAAAACGCTCTCCCGCGAGGTCGCGGCCGACGGCGTGACGGTCAACGTGATCGCGACCGGACGGATCGAGACGGACCGCACCCACCAGCTCTACAAGGACCCGGAGACGTGGAGGCGCGTGGAAGGCGAGATCCCCGTCGGCCGCTTCGGAAAACCCGAGGAGTTCGCGCCGCTCGTCGTGTTCCTGTGCGGTGAGAGCGCACGCTACGTCACGGGTACCACGATCTCCGTCGACGGCGGTCTCTCGCCGACGATGACCTGATACCGCCGACCATCACGAGGATGCAGCACCGATGAACCTGCACGGGATCCACCCGATCGTCGTCACGCCGTTCACCGATGAGGGCGCGATCGATCACGCCGGCATCGCTTCGCTCACGGCGTTCTTGCTCGCCGCCGAGGTCGACGGCCTCGCGATCCTCGGCGTCATGGGCGAAGCCGACAAGCTCTCGGGCGAGGAGCGCGAAGCGGTGATCCGCAGCTTCCGCGCGGCGCTTCCGGCGGGGAAGAACCTCGTCGTCGGGACGGGCGCACCCGGCACCGACGTCGCGATCGCGTTCTCGCGCCGCGCGATCGAGCTGGGCGCCGATGCGCTGCTCGTCGCGCCGCCGCCGGTGCAGAACGATCAGACGCTCTTCACCTACTACCAGCGCATCGGCGCCGCGGTTTCCGTGCCGATCGTGCTGCACGATTATCCCACCTCGACGGGGATCGTGATGACCCCCGAGCTGATCGCGCGGCTCGCGAACGAGGTTCCGCACGTCGATTACATCAAGCTCGAGGATCCGCCGACCGGCCCGAAGATCACGCGCGTGCAGCAACTCGCGCGTCCCGACTTCAAGGTGCTCGGCGCGTACGGCGGCCTCTTCGCGCTCGAGGAGCTCGACCGCGGCGCGGTCGGGATCATGACCGGCTTCGCGTACCCCGAGCTGCTCGTGCGCCTCTACCGCGCGCACACCGCCGGCGACGCGCAGGAAGCGGAGCGGCTGTTCTACGGGATGCTGCCGCTGATCCGCTTCGAGTTCCAGCCGAAGCTCGGGATCTCGCTGCGCAAGCACATCCTCAAACGCCGCGGCGTCATCACCTCGACGCGCGTCCGCCATCCGGGCGCCGAAGCAGACCTGCAGACGCTGCGCGAGCTGGAGCGCATCGAAGCCCATCTCGCGAAGCAAGGTCTCCTCGAGCTGGCCCCCGTCGCGCGCTGACGCGCGGCGGGACCGTGGAGGTTCCGTCCGATGCACGCGGTGATCTTCGAAGTCGTCCCCCGCGAGGGCGAAAAGCAGGTCTATCTGGACATCGCCGCCGAGCTGAAGCCGTTGCTCGAACGCATCGACGGCTTCATCTCGATCGAGCGCTTCGAGAGCCTTGCACAACCGGGCAAGATTCTCTCGCTCTCGTTCTGGCGCGACGAGGATGCGATCGCGCGTTGGCGCGCATTGGAAGAGCATCGCGCGGCGCAGGCGCGCGGCCGCGGCGAGGTCTTCGCCGATTACCGGCTGCGTGTCGCATCCGTCGTTCGCGACTACGGGATGACGGAGCGCGACGAGGCGCCCGCGGACAGCCGCGCGGCCCACGGCGCCTGAACCGAGACAGAGCCGCCATCGAGTCGCAAGAGCCGGGGCCTAGATTCCGGGAACGCTCGCGCCCTCGCGGAGCCGGAACAACTCAAGTGCGTTCTCGCTCTCGACGCGCGCGCGATCGGCGGCGTTCAGACCGAGCGCGTCGAGCGTGCGGCTCGGGTGCTCGTCGCCCATGTCGAACGGCAGGTCGGTGCCCACGGTCACGCGGTCGGTGCCGACCAGGCCGAGCAGAAACTTCAGCGGCTCGGGCGCGTTGAGGACGGAGTCGTAGGAGAAGCGGCGCAGGTAGTCGCTGGGCGGGTGCGCGCTCGTGTTTTTCGTCTCGGGGCGCAGCGCGTAACCTTGATCGAGGCGCCCGACCTGGTACGGAAAATGCCCGCCGCCGTGGCAGAGCAGGATGCGCAGCGACGGATGCCGGTCGAGGACGCCGCCGAAGATCAGGCGCGTCACGGCGAACGCCGTCTCGAGCGGGTTGCCGATCAGGTTCCAGCCGTAGAACGGCGCGATGCGATCGATCTTCAGCGCGTCGACGGGGTGGATGAAGATCGCCGTGTCGGTCGCTTCGCACGCGCTCCAGAACGGCTCGAGATCGGGATCGTCCAGGCCGCGCAGGCCCGCGATGTTCGTCCCGATCTCGACGCCGCGGAAGCCGTACTCGCTCACCGCCCGCTCCAGCTCGCGCGCGGCGCGGCGGCCGTCCTGGAGCGGGACCGACGCCATCCCGGCGAGGTGCCGCTGCCCCGCGATCGCGGTAGCGAGCGTGTCGTTGAGCGTGCGCGCCCACGCTTCGCCCGCTTCGGGCGGGAGCGCGTAGCCGAACAGGTCGACCCACGGCGAGACGAGCTGCAGATCGACACCCGCGCGCGCCATCGCCTCGCTGCGCATCGCGACCGACGTCATCGCTTCGAACAGCGGACGGCTGCGCGAGACGCCGGCGAACTCGAGCGCGGTCCCTTGCGCGTCGGTGCAGCAACGGATCCCCATGCGGGCGCCGTCGCGTTCGACGCGTCCGACCAGTTCGGGCGAGACGAGGTGCGCGTGGGTGTCGACGATCATGCCAGAGAGCCTTCTTCCAAGGGAGCAGGTTGTTCGGCCGCCGCTTTGCGCATGCGCGCGCGGGCCGAGCCGGAGGTCGCCATCGTCTTCGGCTGCAGCGCGAGCGAAACGGCCGCGCCGAGCAGCGCGAACAGCGTGAGCTGGATCGTCGCGCCGGACTGCCAGTTGCCGTGGGTCACGAGCCAGCCGAAGGTATAGCCGGAGAACGCGGCGGCGCCGTACATGCTCGTGACGAACATCCCGGTCGCGCGTCCCGCGAGCGAGCCGTGCACGCACTTGACGTGCGTCGCGGCGAGGTTCACGTACACGCAGCCGCTGGCTATCAGACCCCAGCACAGCGAGAGGAACGCTTGCAGCGGGATCGCGCCGCCGCCGTGAAACATCGCGTAGCCGACGATCCCGGTGAGCACGAACGAGACGCTGAGCACGATGCGCGGCGAGAAGCGGTCGCCGAGCCAGCCGCCGGTGAGCGAGAGCAGCGCGCCGATCCCGTAGAAGCTCATCACGAACCCGGTCTGTCCGGGCGTGTAGCCGAGCTGCTCGCGCAGAAACGTCGGATACATCCCGAGATAGCCGTAGATCACCAGGCCCCCGAAGATGCAGGCGACGATCATCAGCACGGTGTTGCGGTTGCGCATCGTCGCCGCGCCCTGCGTGCCGATGCTCGTGTCGGGGCGCTCCGCGACCGCTTCGCTCAGCCAGGGCCGGATCGCGATCGCGATGACGGCGATCGCGATGAACCCGAGGATGCCGTACGCGATCATCGGGACGCGCCAGTTGTGTGTGTTCGCGAGCATGACGCCGCCGAGCAGCGGCCCGACGATCGCGCCCATCCCGAACGAGAAGTTGCCCGAGCCGATCGCCGTGCCTTCGTAGCGCGAGAAGTAGGCGGCGGCGATCGCGAGCAGCGCGGTCAGCTGCATCGCCTCACCGAGACCGGTCACCGCGCGCCAGAGCAGCATGTCCCAGAAGCCGGTCGAGAAGACCGTCAGGATCGTGGCGGCCGAGAAGAGGGCGATCCCGAACAAGACGATCGCCTTGCGCGAGAAACGCCCGAGCAGATAGCCGGTAGGCAAGCCCGCCACCGCCATCCCGAGCGTGAAGACGGTGGAGAGAAAGCCGGCATTGGCGAGCGAGAAGTGGTACTCGCGACGCACGTTGGTCAGCAGAAGCGGGAAAAGCTGGCGATCCATCGCGTTGATCGCGTACGCCGCGAGCAGCAGCGCGAACATCGCGATCGCCGTGCCGGTCAAGCGCTTCTCGCCGCCGGATTCCCTGGTGGTTACGTCCGGAGCCATCGAGTCTCTGCCCTCATCGTCTCGCCGGTGCCGGACGCGAAATCACCCGCGCGCGGTCACCATGCTGTGCAAGTGTCCAATCGATTCGATCTCGACGACGACCTCGTCGCCGGGCTGCAGATACTTCGGCTCGTCCATCCCCCACGCGACGCCGGCCGGCGTCCCCGTGGCGATGATGTCACCCGCTTCGAGCGTGATGCCCACGCTCAGATCGGCGATCAGCGTGCGCACGTCGAAGATCATGTTCGCCGTCGTGTCGTTCTGGCGCACGCCTCCGTTGACCGTTGTGCGAACGGCCAAGCGTTGCGGGTCGGGGATCTCGTCGGCGGTGACGATCCAGGGTCCGCACGGCGCGTACGTGTCGGCCGACTTGCCGCGGAACCACTGCTTGCGTCCCTGCTGCACGTCACGCGCGGTGACGTCGTTGAGGATCGTGTAGCCGAAAACGTAGTCGAGCGCGCGTTCCGGCGCGACGTCGCGGCAGCTGCGCGCGATCACCACTGCCAGCTCGGCCTCGTAGTCGAGCATCTGCGTGAACGCCGCGTCGTGGACGATCGCGCCGCCTTCGCCGACGAGCGCGGTGTGCGGTTTGCTGAACCAGATCGGCGCGGTCGGGATCTCGGCTTTCGCGAGCCCTTCGGCCTTCGCGCCTTCCTTCGCGTGCTCGACGTAGTTCTTGCCGACGCACAGCACGTTCTTGGGCGGGCGCAGGATCGGCGGAAGCCATTTCACCGGTTCGTCTACCGGCTTGCCCTGCGCGAGCTGCGCCGTCTCACCTGCGCTCAAGGGACGCGTGATGAGCGCGGTGACGTCGATCGCGTCGTTGCGGCCGGAGAGTGTGCGAACGGGGATCACCTTGTCGCCGACGACGTATGCCGCCGTCGACGAGCCGTTCCAGGCGATGGTGCCGAGCTTCACGCGGGCGCTCCCACGGTCTCGGCTTCACGGCGGAAGATCTCCGCCGCGCAGGTGACGTGCTCGCGCGCGAGCGCGGCGGCGCGTTGAGGGTCGCCGCTCGCGACGGCGGCGACGATCGCTTCGTGGTGTTCCTTGACGGAAGCCGACCAGCTGGGGCTGGCGAGGTTGCTCGAGCTCGAAATGAGGATCTTGTCCCAAAGACGTCCCAGCGCTTCGTCGAGCACCGGGTTGTCGGCGAGGAGGGCGATGTGGCGGTGGAACGCGATGTTCGCGCGGGCGGCGCCGGCGGCGTCGCCGCGATCGAGGCACGTGTCGATTTCGTGCTGGATCGTGCGCAGCGCGTCGAACTCCGAGGGCGCGATCTCGCCGCGCGCGTGACGCGCGGCGGCCAGTTCGGCGGTGAGCCCTTCGAGGACCGCGCGCACGCGGTACGTGTCGAGGATCTGCGAGGGGAGGAGCGAGGCGATCACGACGCCGCGCCCGCTCGGCATCACCAAGCCGTCGCTCTGCAGGCGCCGGAGCGCCTCACGGATCGGGGTGCGGCTCATCTTCAGGCGCGCGCTGGCGGTCAGCTCGCTGACGCGTTCACCGGGCACGAACTCGCCGGCGAGGATCGAGGCGCGCAGCCGCCGGTAGGCCTGCTCGGCCGCCGGGAGCCACGGAGGCGTCTCCACGTCGCCGGGAGAGGATGCGTGCATGCGTGCATTGTATGCATGGCACACCATCGTGCGCAACCCCGTCGTCGTCTCGATCGACATGCATCGCGGTCACCTCGACCCCGCCGTCGCGACGCTCCCCGTCCCGGCGGACGAGGCGCGGGCGCTGGTCGGTCGTGCCGCCCAGGTGTACCGGGAGCTGCGCGACCTCGGCGTCCCGATCGTCCAGGTCGTCACGCGCTACCGCCGGCCGAGCGAGTCGACCTCGAACCCGTTCTGGGCCTCGAAGCGCTCCCACACGCGCTCTCGCCAGGCCGAGCACAACCTGTTCGGCTCGCCCGGGACGCAGCTGATCCCCGAACTGTGCGACCCGCGCGACATCGTCGTCGACACGAAGAAGCGCTACAGCGCCTTCCTCCACACGGATCTCGACTTCGTGCTGCGCGACCTGGGCGCGCGCACGGTCATCCTGACCGGCGTCAACACGAACAGCTGCGTGCTCGGTACGGCGTTCGAGGTCGTCAACCGCGACTACCAGCTTGTCGTGCTGCGCGACTGCTGCGGCAGCATGGACGGTCCGACCGCGCACGAGCAGGCGCTCACGCTGATCGAGACCGCGCTCGGTGAGGTCGTCACCTGGGACGCGTTGCGCACGCGACTCGCCGCCCCCGCGATTTCCTAAGGAGAACCCGCACCGCCATGAGTACCCGCGTCATCGACCTGAGCGTCGAGGTCTCGACCGAAACGTACGGCCCGCCCTCGACCAACGTGAAGGTGCAGATCGAGCGCTTCCATCGCGGCCCGGGCTTCTGGCAGGTCAGCTCGATCCACGCCAGCGTCCACACCGGCACGCACATCGACACGCCGCTGCACTGCTACGAGGACGGCGGGACGACGAGCGACGCCGCGCTGATCGACCTGTGCGGCCCGGTCGCGTACTTCGATCTGAGCCTGAAGAACTCCGAAGGCGTGACCGACGCGCACCTCGCCGCCGCCGATCCGGGGCTCAAGCCCGGCGACGTCGCGGTGCTCGCGAGCGGCTGGACCGACAAGATGTGGGGCAACTTCCCCGACTACTACACGCAGTCGCCGTATCTCGCGGCGAGCGGCGCGACGTGGCTCGCCGAGCGCAAGCCCAAGGCCGTCGTCTTCGACTTCTTCGAAGAAGAGTGCGCGCGCAAGACCGACTTCACGTCGGAAGAGTTCATCGTCCACCGCATCCTGCTCGGCGCGGGGATCTATCTCGTCGAGCACGCGACGAAGCTGCACGAGATCAAAGGCAAGAAGGCGACGATCTACCCCGCGTTCTACCGCCTCGCCGACTGCGACGGCTCGCCCGCGCGCCTCTTCGCGATCATCGAAGAGCCGAGCTAAACCACCACCGTCCCCCCCAGGACAAAGAGCGTGCCGGTTCGCCGGTGCGCTCTTTTCCTTTTGTGCGCGTCGCATCGTCCCGATCTGCGGGAAGCGAGGCGAGCGAGAGGATGAAGGCTTCGTATGACGAGATAACTCGACTCAGCTTCGTCGGGCTGGATCGAGGAGATCTCATGGATGACGCGCGGACCACGGCCCCGGATCGCGACGCGCTCGATCGTCGCACGTTCGTGACGGCCTCGCTCGCGGCGGGCGCGTCGCTGCTCGCGGCGGGCGGGCTCGCCGAAGGTGCCGACGCGGCGGTTCCGCGCGCCGATACGATCGTCGTCAACGGACGGATCGCGACGCTCGACTCGCGCGCTCCGTTCGTCGATGCGCTCGCGATCAAGGACGGCGTGATCCTGGCGACCGGCAGCGACGAGGCGATCGGGGCGTACCGCGGTGCGGCGACGCAGGTGATCGACGCGCAGCGCCGCACCGTGATCCCGGGCCTCAACGACTCGCACACGCATTTCCTGCGCACGGGGATCAACTACGCGCTCGAATTGCGCTGGGACGGCGTCCCCTCGCTCGCCGATGCGCTGGCGCTCGTGCGCGAGCAGGCGCGCCGCACGCCGCCGCCGTTCTGGGTGCAAGTGATGGGCGGATTCTCGGCCTATCAGTTCGCCGAGAAGCGTCTCCCGACGCTCGACGAGCTCAACGCCGCCGCGCCCGACACGCCGGTGTACGTGCTGCATCTCTACGATCGCGCGCTGATCAACCGCGCCGGACTGCGCGCGCTGGGCTGGGACGTGGAGGCGCCGCAGGTCCCCGGCGGCTATCTCGAACGCGACGCGGCGGGCCGTCCGACGGGCCTCTTGGTGTCGCAGACGAGCTTGGCCGCAGTCGTGTTCGCGACGGCGAAGTTCGCCAAGCTGAGCGCCGACGATCAGGCGCTCTCGACGCGCTGGTTCATGCGCGAGATGAACCGCCTGGGCGTCACGAGCGTCAACGACGCCGGCGGCGCGGGGCAGAACTATCCCGACAACTACGCCGGGATCATGCAGCTCGCGCGCGCGAACCAGATCTCGCTGCGCGTCGCGTACTCGCTCTTCGCGCAGCGCCCGGGACACGAACTGGACGACTTCACCGCGTGGGTCGGCCAGTGCAAACCCGGCGGCGACGAGCTCTTCCGCCTCACGGGCGCGGGCGAGTACCTCACCTGGTCGTCCGTCGATCCGGCGAACTTCGCCAAACCCGTCATCCCGAATCCCGCGGGCGAAGAGCGCGCGCTCACGGACGTCGTCACGCTGCTCGCCGCGAAGGGCTGGCCGTTTCGGATGCATGCGACCTACGACGAGACGGTGACGCGCATCCTCGCCGTGCTCGAGAACGTCCACCGCGAGATCCCGCTCGACCGACTGCGGTGGACGATCGATCACGCCGAGACGATCTCGCCGCGCAGCCTCGAGCGCGTCGCGAAGCTCGGCGGCACGATCGCGATCCAGAACCGCATGTCGCTCGACGGCGAAGCCTTCTTGCGGATGCAGGGCGCGCAGAAGGCCGCCGACGCCCCGCCGATCCGCCGCATTCGCGAGATGGGGATCCCGCTTGCGGCGGGGACCGACGGAACGCGCGCGACCAGCTACAATCCGTGGGTCGGGCTGCACTGGCTCATCACCGGCGAGACGCTCGGCGGAACGCGGCTCGCCGCCGATCGGAATCTCGTCGACCGCATGGAAGCGCTGCGGCTCTACAGCGCGGCCGGCGCGTACCTGACCTTCGAGGAACACCGCAAGGGGACGCTCGAGCCCGGCAAGCTCGCCGATCTCGCGATCCTCTCGGCGGATTACTTCTCCGTTCCGGCCGACGAGGTGAAGCGGATCGACGCGCTGCTCACGCTCGTCGGCGGCCGCGTGGTCCACGCCGCGGAGCCGTACGCCGCGCTCGCGCCGCCGCCGCTCCCCGCGCTCGCCGACTGGATGCCGTACGCGCACGGCGAGCCGCAGACGCGCCGCATCGCGCACGCGGAGCACACGGCGGACTGCCGCTGCTCCGCGTAGCGGCGCTCAGGGATCGAGCGGGTCGTCCGGATCCTCTTCGAGTGAATCGACCAGCGGGAGAAACGCGATTTCGGTGGCGCTGACCTTGCGCACGATGCGATACGGAACATAGCCCAACTCACGCACACAACGCTCGCTCAGGCTTGGCGCACCAATGTAGGAGGCCTGTCCGGGGGTGGTGACGACGAGTGCCGGTTTGTCGGTGGGGATTCCGTAGCGAAAGATCTCTCGCGCTGCGTTGCGCATATTCGTCGTCGTGTGTCGCGCGTGCGGATCGACGAAAATTGCCGCTTCGGGGATGTGGAAGTCCGCCATGAGAGCGCGCTTCATCTCGATCGCCTCGGAAAAGCGCGTCTGTGCCGGGTGCACGTAGCCGCCGGAGACGAGGATGAAGGGAGCCTTCCCCGCGCGATAGGCCTCCACGGCGAGCGCAACACGCTGGCGGCCCTCTTCCGAGAGCGGCGTCTGAGGATCGGATGGGCCCTCGCCCGGAACGACGATCACGGTGTAGGGATACCGCTGCCAAGTCGTCGTGGCGACGGCTGCGACTGCCGGTTTGTTGACGCCGTCGTCCATGGGCTCATGCCGTCCGGCCTCATCGCGACGGTTGAGCGTCAGAAGCGTCAGCGCAGTCTGCAGCGAGAGCTCGTAAAACGGATGCGTGGCGGTATCGGGTGCGGAATCCGCGGAGACCAGCGCGGCGAGACGGCGCTTCGCGTTATCCGATTTCATGTCGAACGAGATGGAATCGATCGCCGGGTAGCGAGGCGCCATGCCCTCTCCGTACACCGCCAAGATCTCGTTGACGCCGTGTGCAGAGATCTCCCACGCTCGCGCAAGCATCTCGCCCGAACCCAGATTGGAAAGGACGGGATACGCCATGCTCGGGCGCAAGTCACCGACGACGACTGATTTGACTGCCGGATTCGTGTCTCCGAGCCGCTGCAAAGCGAGCGAAACACGCAGAATCTCCTCGTCGGTCCATGCAACTGCACGAAGCTCACACGCGACGTCCTGCTTGCAGCTGCGCACGGCGTAGTCGAGACCGCTGCGGCGTGCGGAGGCGACGAGCGCGATCTCGCGATCGGCGGCCAACGCTTCGCGCGCGGCGCTGTTTCGCTCGAGCGCGGAAAAAAGAGAGAAGTTCTTCGCAAGATTCGGCTGCCGCGAGAGTTGCAGCGGTACAGGATGCGACTGCGCCGTTGCGGGCGACAGGGTCAGCGCCGCGGTCAGAACGGCGACCGGAAATCGCCGTAAAGACGACTTGATCAAGACAACCCTCCGAAAGTGTGCCGGACGAACTCGGCGGACACCAATCTGAACCGAACGCATCGCGATTCCTGCAGCGCTTCCGAAAGTGTGCGGACGAGCTCGGCGTAGACCAATTTAACATTTCTACAATCCGTCGCTTAGGGTTCGTTAAGTTCCGACGGAGAGTCTGAGTTCGATTTGGGTGCGCACGAGCGACACTGCGGTGCGGCCCTGATTTGTTGCGCGCGCTGATGACGACTGTGTAGGTGCGCACTTCGCTCGCGGAGATGCTTGACGAGTGCCTCAGGCCAACGGCCAGTATGCGTTCGGACCGTACCTGCCCGTCGGTCCGAGCGTCGTCGAGTTCGGGCTGCAGTACCGGTAAAGGGCGGCGACCGCGCCGGTCAATTGACGTCTTCGACGACCGTCAGCGTCCCCGCGCGGTTGTTGGAGAACGCGCGCAGCGTGAAGCTCCAGGCGGAGTCGTAGACCAGCGGGAGATCGGCGGTGTACGTCCCGTCTTCGTGATTCGCGGCGACGACGATCGTGCGCGGCGTCGTGCCGCGGCGCGAGTCGAGCGCGGCGTAGACGATCGCGTCCCGAACGGGACCGCCGGAGCGATCGCGCAGCGTGACGGTGATCGGCGTGAGCCCCGCCGGAGCCCGCCGGTCCGCCGGTACCTCGACCGTGACGCTCAGCGCGTGCGTCGCGTCAGCGGGCGTCGTCGCGGCGATCGTATGATGACGGTCCGGAGGCTGCTGCGGATGCGCGCACGCGCCGAGCGCACTCAGGACGAGCGCCGCGACGAGCGCTCGTCGCACCTCGATCATGCTTCCTCCTCGCCGGTCGGTGGGGTAGCGAGAGCGTCGCAGCCGTCGGTGAAGAGCGTGCGAACGCAGCATGAACGCCGCCGGAAGCGCCGGCGGCGCGGCTCGATCAGCTCGCTTTTTCGATCCGTGCGGCCGCGCGCTCGCGCGGCGGCTCGTACGTCGCTTTGCTTTCGTCCTGCTCGGTGCGCGGCACGATCCCGCGCTGCAGGTGTTGCAGAATTTCTTCGAACGCCTCGATCCCGAGCGGGACGAGATGGTCGTTGTACAGATCGCGCGGGCGGATGTTCGGCGGCATCGCGATCTGCCGCTGCGCGGCGATCGGTCCGGCGTCGACCTTGTCGGTGACCCAGAACCACGAGACGCCGGTCTCGGCGTCTCCCATCTTCACGCTCCAGTAGACCGCGTCGCGCCCGCGATGGCGCGGCAGGACGCTGGGGTGGAAGCAGAGCGTCCCCAGCGGCGGCGCCTCGTACTCGGCGCGCTTGACGATGCGCGTGACGTTGGCGAGCACGAAAAGGGCCGCCGGCCCTTCGCCGACGACCCGGTATCCGTACCGCGCACAGAGCTCGACGACCCCATCATAGATGGGGCCCGTACCTTCGACTTTGATCGGCGAAAGCTCGCCGTTCCAGGGTGACACCTGGTTTGGAATTCAACGTCGCCGCGACCCGCGGCCTCCCGTGCCCGTGCTTCTCTTACTCAACGTTGCGATCGTGCGTGGAATCACCAATGGATGATCCGAGGGTGACACAACGTTCACGCTGGTGATAGGGAGACGTACGGCACTAGACGTAGCCGCTCGTAACCGACCATGAACGACTCCGATCTCAACGCGCCGACCGCCGAGCACACCGCCCCGAGCGTGCCCGACACTGCCCCTGAGCTTCTTGTCGAAGGGCCTGACGCCGTCGCGCACGACGTGACGGCGCCCGTCCCGTCGCCGGCCCCGGAGACCGAGACCTCGCAGTCCCCGACGCCGATGGGCGAGGCGCCGGCCAGTGTCGCCCCCGTGGTGGAGCCCGCCGTCGTGGAGGCCCCTCCGGCGGAGGCCCCTGCGGTCGAGGCGCCCGTTGCCGAGGCGCCCGCCCCCGCGCCGCAGCCCGCCCCGGAGCTGACGCCCGAGCAGATCGCCGCCGCCGCGCAGAAGAAAGCCGAGGAGCAGCGCCGCGCCGAGGAGCGTCGTGCGCGCGCGCAGCAGGCCTGGGAACGCGTCGTGAACGCGCGCGAGAACGGCGAGATCCTCACCGGCACCGTCACCGCCGCCGTCAAGGGCGGTCTGCTCGTCGACGTCGGCGGGATTCGCGGCTTCCTCCCGGCTTCGCAGGTGCGCGTGCCGTCCGGCGCCGCGATCGACGCGCTGGTGAAGGCGAAGCTGCAGCTCAAGGTCATCGACGTCGATCAGAATCGCCGCCGCATCGTCGTCTCGAACCGCCGCGCGGTCGAGGACGAGCGCCGCGCGAAGCGCAGCGAGCTGCTGCGCTCGCTCGAGGTCGGGCAGCTGCGCGAAGGCGTCGTCGTGCGCCTCGCCGACTTCGGCGCGTTCGTCGATCTCGGCGGCGTCGACGGGCTGATCCCGATGGGCGAGCTCGCCTTCGAACGCGTCGAGAAGGCGTCCGACATCGTGACGATCGGCGAGAAGCTCAACGTGCACGTGCTGCGCATCGACGACGGCGGGAAGAAGATCGCGCTCTCGCGCAAGAGCGCGCTCCCCGATCCGTGGCGCGATCACGCCGACGTGCTGCGTCCGGGGACGACCGTCGAAGGCAAGGTCGTCGCGAAGGAGCCGCGCCTCCAGGTCGAGATCGCGCCCGGTGTGATCGGCAGCGTGCGCGAGAGCGACGCGAACCCGGCCGACTACGAGATCGGCGAGACGATCGAGGTCTCGGTGCGCTCGGCCGACCGCCGTACGCGCCGCATCAACCTCACGACGCTCTTCGGCGGCGGTGCCGTCGTACAGACGAGCAGCGGCTTCGCGCCGCTCGGCGTCGAGCTCCGCCAGCGCTCCTAGAGCGCCGGCGGGCCTCGCCCGTTCTGGAATCGTTTCCAGCAATGTGCTAGCATAGCACGATGGACTCTCGTCCTGCTGGAGGAAGCGAGCCGTAGCAACTCTTCGCGACGTCGCCAAGCGTGTCGGGCTCTCGCCGGCGACGGTCTCGCGTGCGCTGACCGGACACCCCTACGTCGACGAGGAGACGCGGCGCAAGGTCGTCCGCGCCGCCGGGGAGCTGGGCTATCGCCCGAACGCGCTGGCGCGTGCGCTGCGCGTGCAGTCGACCAAGACGATCGGGCTGATCATCCCCGACATCCGGAACGACTTCTACGCCGAGAGCGCGTCGGTGCTGCAGGGTGCGCTCGAGGAGCGCGGCTACCGGCTGATCCTGTGCATCTCGAACGGCGACCCGAGCAGCGACCGCAGCTATCTGCGCACGCTCGCCGAGCACCGCGTCGACGGGATCGTCCACGTCCCCTCGGGTCCGGTCGTCGCGCGCGACCTCGAGGCGGGCGGACGCCCGATCCCGGTGGTCCAGCTCCTGCGCCACGCCACCTCGGTCTCGTGCGACGCGATCGTCTCCGACGACCGCGAGGGCGCGGCGACGCTCACGCGGCATCTGCTCGCGCTCGGGCACCGCCGGATCGCGATGCTGACCGGCCCCGACGCGTTCAGCACGACGCGCTACCGGATCGAAGGCTACCGGCAGGCGCTGCGCGAGGCCGGCGTGCCCCCCGCCGACGAGCAGATCCTTTTCGGCGCCTACAGTCCGGCCTCGGGGTACGCCCAGACGCGTGAGGTCCTCGCGGCGCGCACCCGCCCGACCGCGCTCTTCTCGAGCGGGAGCCCGTTGACGGGCGGGGTCCTGCGCGCGCTCGCCGAGGAAGGCGTCGCGATCCCCGCCGGCATCAGCCTGGTCGCCTACGAGGACCCGGAGTGGTACTCGCTCGCGGTGCCGCCGCTGACGTGCTACGCGCTCCCGTTGCGCGAGATGGGCCGGATCGCCGCCGAGGTCATCACCGGGCGGCTGGGGGAGGACACCGAGAACCGCCGCCCCCCCACGGTGCTGCGGTTCTCGGGTCGGTTGATCGTGCGGGCGTCGACGGCGCCGCCCGCATCGTGATCGATACGATCGGTTGCGGCGAAAATTTTCGTTAGCTGCCCACGGACGGAAGGGGCGCGTCGCTTCCTGTCCTATGGAATCGTTTCCAGAATCTTTACACGCCGGCGTCGCGCAGGATCGTGGTGTCGACGTACGGCGCCGGTTCGGTCCCCGCGCCGGGCGGCGCGTACTTCGCGCGCAGCGCCAGCACCGTGCGGATCCCGGCGAGGTCGAGCGCGGCGTCGCGATGGACGCCGCCGTGCGGGCCGAACGCGGCCTCGTAGCTGGCGTTCGCCGTCGCCTCGTCGATCTTGGCGTTGCGCATCAGGATCGCAACCGCGCTCGCGCGGTCGGTCGCGATTCGGTCGAGCGCCGCGCGGAACGCGCGCACGTAGGTCACCGCGACGGGGCGATTCTCGGCGAGCCACGCCCGCCGGGTCACGAGCGAGATCCCCTGGTAGGCGCCGAGCACGTCGGTCGCGCGGGCCAAGGTCGTGAAGCCTTTCGCGTTGGCCTGCACGTCGAACGGCGGTGTAACGAGGGTCGCGTCGAACGCGCCGGCCATCAGTCCCTGGGCGCGCTGCTGCGTCCCGCCCTTGGCGACGAAGGTGACGTCGTGCTCGGCGACGCCGGCGCGCGCCAGCAGCTCGCGCAGGGCGAACGCGTACCCGGTCGACATCGCGTCGACCGCGAGCGTCTTCCCGCGTAGCTCGGCGATCGTCGCGATCCCCGGCCGCGCGACGAGCCGCAGCATCCCGTCGTCGACCCCGGCGAAGGCGACGAAATCGCGGTTCTTCAGGGTCGCCGCGCCGACGCCGGCGTCGTAGGCGATCGGGTTGTCGACCGAGGTGTGCGCGAGGTCCAACTCGCCCCGGTCGATCGCGCCGAAGAGCTCGATCGAGGCGGGGGTGGGGAGCGCGGTGACCTCCAGCCCGGCCTTCGCGAAGAAGCCCAGCTCGATCGCGGCCCAGAGCGGGAGGGTCCCCACGCCCGGGAAGTAGCCGACCTTCAGTGCGCGCGTCTGCGCGAGGGCGCGGCGCGGGCTCAGCGCGGCGGCGGCGGCCGTCGCCCCCGCGGCAGCCAGAAGCGCCCGTCTTGTAACGGGCGGATTTTGCGTCTCGGGTCTTGTCATCGGCCCCTCCGTGAGTATACTTGCGCTATCTGCAATCGATTCCAGAAAGAAAGTTCCTCGCATGCAGACTCCGATCCTCGGCGAGAATCGCCCCATCCCGGCTCCCGGCTCGATGGGCGTCGACTTCGAGCAGCGCGTCGACTTCGACCGGCTGCGGAAGTACCGGCTCGGACGCGCCCGCCAGGCGCTCAACAACAGCGACCTGGGCGCCCTGCTGCTGTTCGACGTCAACAACATCCGCTACGTCAGCTCGACGATGATCGGCGAGTGGTCGCGCGACAAGATGACGCGCTACTGCCTGTTGACGCGGACCGGCGATCCGATCGTCTGGGACTTCGGCTCGGCGGCGAAGCACCACCGGCTCCACGCGCCCTGGCTCAAGCCGCATGACTGCAAGGCCGGTCTGCTCGGCCTGCGCGGCGCGATCCAGCTCGACGTGGGCTTGTTCGAGTCCGCGGCGGCCGAGATCGCCTCGCTGCTGAAGGAGGCCGGGGTCGACAAGATGCCGGTCGGGATGGACATCGTCGAGCCGCCGTTGCTCTTCGCGCTGCAGCAGCACGGGATCACCGTGCGCGACGGGCAGCAGACGATGCACGACGCGCGCGAGATCAAGAGCGAGGACGAGATCCTCTTGCTGAGCACGTCGGCGGCGCTTGTCGACGGCGCGTATCAGGACATCGTCGAGGCGCTCAAGCCGGGGATTCGCGAGAACCAGATCGTCGCGCTCGCGACCAAGAAGCTCTACGAGCTGGGCTCCGACGACGTCGAGTCGATCAACGCGGTCTCGGGCGAGCGCTGCAACCCGCACCCGCACAACTTCTCCGACCGGCTCATCCGGCCGGGCGATCAGGCCTTCTTCGACATCATGTCGGCGTTCAACGGCTACCGAACGTGCTACTACCGCACGTTCAGCGTCGGCTACGCGACGCCGGCGCAGAAGGATGCGTACAAGCGCTGCCGCGAGTGGATCGATCGCTCGATCGACCTGATCCGTCCGGGCGTGACGACCGACGTCGTCGCGCGCGCGTGGCCGAAGGCGGAAGAGTTCGGCTTCTCGAGCGAGATGGAGGCGTTCGGCCTGCAGTTCGGGCACGGCCTGGGGCTCGCGCTGCACGAGCGGCCGGTGATCTCGCGGCTCAACTCGCTCGAGCACCCGATGGAGATCAAAGAAGGGATGGTCTTCGCACTGGAGACCTACTGCCCGGCCTCCGACGGCTTCTCCGCCGCGCGCATCGAGGAGGAGATCGTCGTGACCAAGAGCGGCCCGAGCATCATCACGCGCTTCCCGGCGCACGAGCTGTTCATCACCAACCCGTACGACTTCGGAGGACCGCCGCGGTGAGCGAGACGTTGACCGACACGGGGGTCGATCGCGCGACGCGCCTGGAGCTGTACCGCCGGATGGTCGAGCTGCGCCTTTTCGAAAAGCGCGCGTACGATCTGTTCCTGCAGAACCTCGTCAAGGGAACCTCGCACCTGGGGATCGGGCAGGAAGCGATCGCGGCGGGTTTCGCGCACGCGATGCGCGCCGACGACTGGACCTTCGCGACCTATCGCGGGCACAACCACACGCTCGCGCGCGGCGCCGATCCCGGCGCGACGATGGCCGAGCTGCTCGGGCGCGCCAACGGACTCTTGCACGGCAAGGGCGGCTCGATGCACCTCACCGACGTGACGAAGGGCGCGATGGGCTCGTACGCGATCATCGGCGCGCACCTCCCGATCGCGGCGGGCGCGGCGTGGTCGGCGAAGCTGCGCGGGACGCAGCAGGTCGCGGTCTGCTTCTTCGGCGACGGCACGACGAACATCGGCGCGTTCCACGAGGCGCTCAATCTCGCCGCGATCTGGAAGCTCCCGGTCGTCTTCGTCTGCGAGAACAACCTCTACATGGAGTACACGCCGATCGACAAGGTGACGGCGGTGCCGCATCCCGGCGCCGACCGCGCGTCGGCGTACGGCCTGGAGCCGATCCTGATCGACGGCAACGACGTCGACGCGTGCTATCAGACCGCGCTCACGGCGTACGAGCGCGCGCGCAGCGGCGGCGGGCCGTCGCTCATCGAAGCGAAGACGTATCGCCACGGCGGCCACTCGCGCGCCGATCCCGCGACGTATCGCCCCAAGGGCGAGCTGGAGGAATGGCTCAAGCGCGATCCGATCGATCGCTATCGCGCGAAGCTCACAGAGCTCGGTGTCGCCGCGAAGGAGCTGGACGCGATCGACGCCGCGGCGCGCGTCTGGATCGATCGCGCGACGGACGAGGCGAAGAACGGCGCGGCGCCGAGCGCCGATGCGCTGGAAACGAACGTGTGGGCGGACGGAGGCTCGGCGTGGCACAACTGACCTATCGCGACGCGGTCGCGGCCGGGATCGCGCAGGAGATGGAGCGCGACAAGAACGTCGTGATGCTCGGCGAGGACATCGGCGCCGCGGGCGGCGTCTTCAAGACGACCGTCGGCCTGCTCGAGAAGTTCGGGCCCGACCGCGTGTGGGACACGCCGATCTCCGAGCAGGCGATCCTCGGCGCGGCGATGGGCGCCGCGATGACCGGGCTGCGGCCCGTCGCCGAGATCATGTTCTCCGATTTCCTCGGCGTGTGTTGGGACATCGTCGCCAACCAGATCGCCAAGACGCGCTACATGACCGACGGTCAGGTGACGCTTCCGCTCGTGATCAAGACCGGGAACGGCGGCGGGCTGCGCTTCGGCGCGCAGCACTCGCAGGCGGTCGAGAACTGGGCGATGGCGGTGCCGGGGCTCAAGGTCATCGCGCCGTCGAATCCGGCCGACGTCAAAGGGCTGATGGCCGCGGCGATCCGCGACGAGGATCCGGTGATGTTCTTCGAGGCCAAGGGGATCTACGCGTCGACCGGCGAGGTCCCGGACGGCGAGCACGTCGTTCCGCTCGGCACCGCCCACGTCGCGCGCCAAGGCCGCGACTGCACGCTGATCGCGCTCGGCGCGATGGTGCCGCGCGCGCTCGAGGCGGCGGAGCGGCTGGCGAAGAGCGGGATCGACGCGCAGGTCGTCGACGTGCGCAGCCTCGTCCCGCTCGACACGCGCACGATCTTGAGCGCCGTTTCGGCGACGAGCCGCGCCTTCACGATCGAGGAGAACCCGCGTCTGTGCGGGTGGGGCGCCGAGCTGTCCTCGATCATCGGCGAGGAGTGCTTCTACGATCTCGACGGCCCGGTCGTACGCATCACGACTCCGCACGTCCCGCTGCCGAGTGCCGACGTCCTCGAGGATCTCGCGCGCCCGTCGGTCGACCGTATCACCCACACCGTCAGCGAGGCGATGACGCGATGAGCGCAACAACCGCCCAGCAGTACGAAACGGAACTGATCATCGGCGGCGCGCGGCGCGCCGCCTCGGACGCCGAGCGGATCGACGTCGTCGATCCGGCGACCGGCGCAGTCTTCGCGAACGTCGCCAGCGGCTCGGTGCAGGACGGGATCGCCGCGGTCGACGCGGCGGAAGCCGCGGCCGCATCGTGGGCGCGCACCGCGCCGCGCGAGCGCGCCGAGATCCTGCGTAAGGCGTGGGAGCTGATGATCGCGCGGGAACGCGAGATCGCCGAGCTGATCGTGCGCGAGAACGGCAAGACGCTGCGCGACGCGCTCGGCGAGACGCGCTACGCCGCCGAGTTCTTCCGCTGGTACGCCGAGGAGGCCGTGCGCGCCGTCGGCGCGCTGATGACGGCGCCCTCGGGCCAGAACCGTATTTTGGTGACGCACCAGCCGATCGGGATCTCGGTGCTGGTGACGCCGTGGAACTTCCCGGCGGCGATGGCGACGCGCAAGATCGGTCCGGCGCTCGCAGCCGGCTGCACCTGCATCCTCAAGCCGGCGTCGGAGACGCCGCTCACCGCGCTGTTGATCGCGAAGATCCTCGAGCAGGCCGGCGTTCCCGCGGGCGTCGTCAACGTCGTCCCCTCGAAGCGCAGCGGCGCGGTCGTCTCGGCGATGCTGCACGATCCGCGCGTGCGCAAGCTCTCGTTCACCGGCTCCACCGAGGTCGGCGCGCGGCTGTTGAAAGAGGCGGCCGATCAGATCATCTCTTCGTCGATGGAGCTAGGCGGGAACGCGCCGTTCGTCGTGTTCGACGACGCCGATCTCGACGCGGCGATCGAGGGCGCGATGCTCGCGAAGATGCGTAACGGCGGCGAGGCGTGCACGGCCGCCAACCGCTTCTACGTCGAGAAGGGGATCGCACCGGAGTTCGCGCGCCGCTTCACCGAGGCGATGGCGAAGCTGCGCGTCGGCCCGGGCCTGGAAGACAACGTCGATCTCGGTCCGCTCGTCAACGAACCCGGCCGCGAGAAGGTGGAGGAGCTGGTCGGCGGCGCGCTCGGCGACGGCGCGCGCCTGCTCACCGGCGGACACCGTCCAACGCGGGCCGGCTACTTCTACCCGCCGACCGTCATCGCCGACGTGAACCCCGCCTCGGCGATCCTGCACTAGGAGATCTTCGGCCCCGTGGCGCCGCTCGTCACGTTCGACGGCTTCGACGAGGGCGTGAAGCTCGCGAACCGCACCGAGTACGGGCTGGTCGCGTACGTCTACACGCGCGATCTCGCCAAGGGACTCGCCTGCGCCGAAGCGATCGACGCCGGGATGATCGGCCTCAACCGCGGCCTGGTCTCCGATCCCGCCGCGCCGTTCGGCGGCACCAAACAGAGCGGCCTCGGACGCGAAGGCGGCCACGATGGTCTGCTCGAGTTCCTCGAATCCAAATACATCGCCACGAGCTGGTAGGAAGCACGATTTCCATGAGCGCGAAACTGAAGGTCGGGATCGTCGGACTCGGTGACATGGGCGGCGGGATGGCCGACCGTCTCCTGGCCGCGGGATACGAGACGTACGGCTACAATCGCACGCGAGCGAAGGCTGCGAAGTACGAAGCCAAGGGGATGAAGGTCGCCGACTCGCCGCGCGCGGTCGCACAGGCGGCCGATCTCGTCATCACGATGGTGACGAACAACGACGCGCTGCAGGCGGTCTTCAACGGCCCCGACGGGATCCTCGCGGGGCCCGGGAAGGGGAAGATCGTCGCCGAGATGTCGACCACCTCGCCGACGCTCGTGCGCGAGCTCGCGAAGCGCGTCGCCGAGACGGGCGCGACGCTGCTCGATGCGCCGGTCTCCGGCAGCATCCAGACGTTGCGCGAGGGAAAGCTGCTCGTGATGGTCGGCGGACCCCGTCACGCGTACGACCGTGCCGAGCCGGCGTTCCTCGCGATCGGTCCGAAGGTGCGCCACGTCGGTGACGTCGGCCAGGCGAAGGCGCTCAAGGTCGGCGTCAACCTCTCGCTCGCGGTGCAGATGCTCGCGTTCAGCGAAGGCGTGCTGATCGCCGAGAAGATGGGCGTCGACCGCCGCGTCGCAGCCGAGACGCTGCTGAACAGCGTGATCGCCTCGCCGATGCTCCAATACCGCGCGCCGTTCATCCTCGACCCTCCGAGCCACGCCTGGTTCACGCCGGAGATGATGCAGAAGGACATGCAGCTCGCGCTCGATCTCGGCCGCGAGTTCGCGCAGCCGCTCCCGGCGACCGCCGCGACGCAGGAGGTCCTGAGCGCGACCCGCGGGATGGGCTACACGAAGGAGGACTTCGCGGTGCTCTTCCACGCGCTCGCGAAGATGGGCGGGATCGAGCGCGACCCGGCGTCGATCCCCGACTACGCGCGCGAATCACAACTGGCCTAGCGCGATGATCGACGTTACGATGCCGCAGCTCGGCGAGAGCGTCGACACCGGCACCATCACCCGCTGGCTCAAGCACGCGGGTGACGTCGTCGCGGTCGACGAGCCGATCTTCGAAGTCTCCTCCGACAAGGTGACGATGGAAGTCCCCTCGCTCGTCGCCGGCCGTATCGGCGAGATCGTCGCGCAGGAAGGCGTGGAAGTCCCCGTCGGCTCGGTCGTCGCCCGCATCGCCACCACCGACGATGTCATGCTGAGCTTGTCGAAGCATGGGCCCGTCACCGCGGCGTCCGACCCCCATCGCGTCAACGTCCGCAACACGGGCGCACGCGCATTCTCCCCGGTCGTGCGCCGTCTTGCACGCGAGCATGGAATCGACCTGACGCGTCTGAACGGGACTGCCGCGAACGGGCGCGTCACCAAACGGGACGTGCTGGCGTTCGTCGCTGCCGCTGGGAACGGCATGCTTCGACAGGCTCAGCATGACAACGACGCGCTTCGACAAGCTCAGCGTGACACACGTGACACGAATGGTGCCGTCGGAGCGAACGGTGCCGCGCCCCCAGTCACCCTGAGCTTGTCGAAGGGCGCTCCGGTCTCCCCGAGCTCGTCGAGGGGCGAGCCGTTCTCGCCGCTGCGGCGGACGCTGATCCAGCGGCTGAGCGCGGCGCAGAAGAGCGCGGTCAACGTCTTCTCGGTCGTCGAGATCGACATGGAGAACGTCGCACGCCACCGCGATCGCAGCAAAGAGGCGTTCCGCGCGCGCGAGGGGATCGCGCTGACGTACCTGCCGTTCATCGCGCGCGCGACCTCGCAAGCGTTGCTGGACTATCCCGCGCTCAACGCGTCGATCGACGAGGCCGGCGCGTCGCTGGTCCGGCACGATGCGGTCCATCTGGGGATCGCGGTCGACCTCGACGAGCGCGGCCTCGTCGTCCCGGTCGTGCGCGACGCGCACCGGCTCACGGTCGCGGGGATCGCGCACGAGATCGCGCGACTCGCCGACGCCGCGCGCACGAACGCGCTCTCGCCCGACGCGTACACCGGCTCGACGTTCAGCCTGACCAACAACGGCGCGTTCGGGGCGTTGATGACCGCGCCGGTCATCAACGCCCCGAACGTTGCGATCGTCTCGACCGAGGCCGTCGAAGAGCGCCCCGTCGTGATCGACCACATGATCGCGATTCGGCGGCGCATGTACCTGTGCATGACGTGGGATCACCGTGCGTTCGACGGGTCGACCGCGGCGCGATTCCTCGCGCGTGTCAAGCACAATCTCGAGACCTGGGACTGGAGCACGCAGTAACACTATCCCCTCGTCCGACCGGAGGTCGCATGAACCGTCTTCCCCTCCCGCTCCGTCGCGGAGCGGTCTTGGCCGCCCTCGCAGCTTTCGCGGCGCTTTCCGTCGCGGGGCCGCAGCCCGTCGGCGCGGCCGATTCCAAGCCGATCGTCATCGGCGCGTCGATCTCATTGACCGGCGCGTATGCCGACGGCGGGAAGTATTCGCTGCAAGGCTATCAGCTCTGGGTCAAGGAGCAGAACGCAAAAGGCGGACTGCTCGGCCGGCAGATCGAGCTGAAGACCTACGACGATCAAAGCGATCCGGCCGTCGGGGTGCGGCTGTACGAGAAGCTCATCACCGAGGATCACGTCGACTTGCTCGTCGGCCCGTACTCCTCGGCGCTCACGGGGCCGGCGACGAACGTCGCCGAGCGCCACAAGATGCCGATCATGACGACCGAGGACGCGGCCGCCGCGACGTTCCTGCGCGGCTTCAAGTACGCGTTTCAAGGGCTTCCGCAGGCGCCGCGCTACGTGCAGAGCGCGCTCGATCTCGCGAAGGCCCATGGCCTGAAGAAGATCGCGTTCGTCGGCGAGGACACGGCGTTCCCGCATGCGATCGGCGCGAGCGTCCCGGATTCGGCGAAGAAGCTCGACCTCGACCTGGTCGTGAACGAGTACTATCCGCACAATGCGTCGGACTACTCGTCGCTCGCGCAGAAGATCAAGGTCTCCGGTGCCGAGGCGGTGATCGCCGTCTCCTATCCGCCGGACTCCGTCGGTCTGCTGCGCGCGCTCAAGCAGGTCGCGTACACGCCCAAGGAATTCTACGAAGCGATCGGGCCCTCGGATCCGCAGTTCTGGCAGAACGCAGGTCCCGACGCGAACGGGATTTTAGCCTCGTCGGCGTGGAGCTCCGAGCTGAAGACGCCCGGGAACGCCGAGTTCGTCCGCGACTTCACCAAGGAGTTCGGGCGGATGCCGGACTACCACTCGGCCTCGAGCTTCTCGGGGATGATGGTCCTCGCCGAAGCGGTCAAGCGTGCGGGTTCGCTCGATCAGGACAAGATCCGTGACAACCTCGCCACGCTGCACCTCCAGACGCTGCTGGGCGAGTACCGCGTCGATCCCGCCACCGGGCTCCAAGTGGGGTATCAGATGTTGCTCTTGCAGTGGCAGAACGGCAAGCAGTACGTCGTCGCGCCGGACGCGTTCAAGCAGAAGAGCCCGCTCTACCCGTTCCCCGGCTGGACGCATTAGGAACTCTGCATCATGGCGCTCACGCTCGCGCAGCTGACGATCGACGGGCTTCTGCTCGGCGGGATCTACGCGCTCTCCGCGCTGGGGTTCAACATGATCTTCGGCGTCATGCGCGTGGTCAATCTCTCGCACGGCCAGTTCGTCGTCTTGGCCGCGCTGCTCGCGGCGTGGGCGTACTCCACCTATCACGTCAGTCCGCTCGTCACGCTTCCGGTCGCCGTTGCGATCGCGTTCGTGCTCGGCGCGCTCGTGCACCGCTTCCTGCTGCGGCGGCTTCCGGCCGACACTTCATCGCAGGAAGCGGTCTCGCTCACGCTGACGTTCGGGCTCTCGTACTTCCTCGCCGGCGCGGGCCTGGCGATCTTCGGCGGGACGTTCCGCGCCGTCCCGTACCTCACCGGCGCGTTCAGCGTCGGACCGTTCTCGATCGGGCAGGCGCGGCTGCTGGCGTTCGTCGCCGCGGCGGTGCTGACGGCGCTGCTCGCGGTCTTCCTGCGCGTCACGCCGATCGGCCGCGCGATCCGCGCGACGAGCCAGCATCTCGAAGGCGCGATGACCTGCGGGATCGACGTCGACGCGGTGCGCACGTTCTCGTTCGCGCTCGGCTCTGCGATCGCCGCCGCGGCAGGCTGTCTGCTAAGCCTCGTCTACACGCTCAACCCCGAAGAGGGCGGGATCTTCACCCTCAATGCCTTCGCGGTCGTCGCGATCGGCGGGCTCGGAAGCTACGCCGGCGCGCTCGTCGGCGCGGCGATCCTCGGCCTTGCGACCTCGTACACCGCGTACTTCACGAACGCGCAGCTCTCGGAGGCGGCGCCGTACGTGATCTTCGTGCTCGTGCTGCTCGTTCTGCCCGCGGGCTTGCTCGGAAGGCGGACGGCATGAATCGCATCGCGCTCGTCGCCGCCGTCGCGGTGGTCGCCGTGCTCGCCGCGGCCGGACCGTTTCTCTCCGGCTACGCGCTCGCCGTCGTCTACCAGACGCTGGTCTACCTCGCGCTCGCGTACGGCTGGAACATCATCTCCGGCTACGCGGGCTACTTCTCGTTCGGGCAGATCACGTTCTTCGGGATCGGCGCGTACGTCACGGCGCTGAGCGTCACGAACGCGCACCTCGATTGGCGCCTGGGCGCGCTGCTCGGCGGCCTCGTCTCGATGGCGCTGGCGCTCCCGATCGGCGCGATCATGCTGCGCCTGCGCGGGCCGTTCTTCTCGCTCGGGATGCTGGGCCTCGCGCAGACGGTGCGCGTGCTGATCTCCTCGTCGGAGGCGATGGGCGGCGGGACGGGGATCTATCTCCCGGTCTCGGTCAACCCGCTGGTCGTCTACGAATGGACGCTCGGCGTCGCCGCGTTCGCCTTCGCGGTGACCGTCGCGATCGACCGCAGCGCGTTCGGCCTGCGCTTGCGGGCCCTGCGCGAGGACCAGCAGGTCGCCGGGACGCTCGGCGTCGACGTGACCGGCGCGAAGATCCGCGCCTTCCTCATCAGCGCGCTGATCCCGGGGCTGCTCGGCGGCGGCTACGCGATGTATCTGACGCTCGTCGAGCCGGTCTCGGCGTTCTCGACGCGCCTGGAGCTGCAGTCGATCGTGATGACGGTCTTCGGCGGGATCGGCACCGTCTGGGGACCGCTCGTCGGCGGGATCGTGATGTCGCAGATCTCCGAAGCGCTCTGGGCGCGCTTCCCGCAGGCGTACCTGATGATCTTCGGGGGGCTGCTCGTGCTGTTCCTGATCGTGCTGCCGCGCGGCGTCGTCCCGGCGATCGCCGACCGGCTCAAGAAGCGCGGCGGTCCGCGCTCGTTCACGCCGCAGGCCGCGCCCGCCGCGCGGGAGACGGTCGCGTGAGCGCGCTGCTCGAGGTCCGCAACGTCTCGCTCGCGTTCGGCGGCGTCAAAGCGTTGCGCGACGTCTCACTCGACGTCAATGAGGGCGAGATCCTCTCGATCATCGGCCCGAACGGCGCGGGGAAGACGACGCTCTTCAACGTGATCAGCGGCGTGTACCGGCCCTCCTCCGGAAGCGTGCGGTTCGAAGGACGCGAGCTGGTCGGGATGCCGCTGCACCGGATCGCAGCGCTCGGGATCGCGCGCACCTATCAGGTCGTGCGCCCGTTTCCGCGGCTCTCGGTCGTCGACAACGTCGCCGTCGCCGCGCTCATCAAGGAACGCTCGCTCGACGCCGCGCGCCGCGCGGCGCGCGAGGTCGTCGACTCGGTCGGTTTGGGCCGGCTCGCCGAGGCCGACGCGGGGACGCTGACGCTCACCCAGCGCAAGCGCTTGGAGGTGGCGCGCGCGCTCGCGCTGCGCCCGAAGCTGATCCTGCTCGACGAAGTGATGGCGGGGCTGACCCCGACGGAGATGGACGAGATGGCGCAGTTCGTGCTCGGTTTGCGCGAGCGAGGGATCGGCGCGGTCGCCGGGATCGAGCACGTGATGCGCCTGGTGCTGCGGATCTCCGACCGCATCGTCGTGCTCGACGCGGGGACGAAGATCGCCGAAGGCGCGCCGGCCGAGGTCATCAGCGATCCGCGCGTCGTCGAGGCGTACCTCGGCGCGCCGCTGGCGGGGGTGTAACGTGGCCGCGCTCCTCTGCGTCGAGCACCTCTCCGCGCGCTACGGCGATTTCCGCGCCCTGCACGACATCTCGTTCGACGTGCACGAAGGCGAGATCGTCACGATCGTCGGCTCGAACGGCGCCGGGAAGACGACGACGCTCAAGAGCGTGATGGGCGTCGTCAAGCCGACCGGCGGGACGATCACGGTCGACGGAACGCGCGTCGAAGGCCGGCCCTCGCGCGAGCTGGTCGAGCGGGGGATCGCGATCGTCCCGGAAGGGCGGCTGCTCTTCCGCGAGATGACCGTCGAGGAGAACCTCTTGGTCGGCGCGCACATCGGCCGCGCGAGGCGCTCGGCGCGCGCGCGGATCGAGCGCCTCGCGAAGCGGTTTCCGGTGCTCCACGAGTTCCGCCGGCGCCCCGCCGGCGCGCTCTCCGGCGGTCAGCAGCAGATGGTCGCGATCGGCCGCGCGCTCATGTCGGAGCCTCGCGTACTGCTGATGGACGAGCCGTCGTTGGGGCTCTCGCCCAAACTGACCCTCGAGATGTTCGCGATGGTCAAGGAGATCAACGCCGACGGCGTCGCGGTCGTGCTCGTCGAGCAGAACGTCGTGCGCGCGCTGGAGACCGCGCAGCGCGCATACGTCGTCCAAGAAGGAAACGTCGTGCTCAGCGGGGACGCCGACGTCATCCGCCGCGACGATGAGGTGAAGCGCCGCTTCCTCGGCGAGGTCTGACTCCCGACACCCCGAGCGCATCCCGTCACCCCGAGCGCATCCCGTCACCCCGAGCGCATCCCCGCCACCCCGAGCGCATCCCGTCACCCCCGAGCGCATCCCTGTCACGCTGAGCGCACCCCCCGTCACCCTGAGCGCATCCCCGTCACCCTGAGCTTGTCGAAGGGCGTCGCGCGAAGCGCCGCCTGAGCCTGTCGAAGGCATTGTGACGGAAGAGCCCTTCGACAAGCTCAGGGTGACGGAAGAGCCCTTCGACAAGCTCAGGGTGACGGAAGGCCTTCGACGAGCTCAGGGTGACGAAGGCGCGCATCCCGAAAGATCGCGGCCGTACGAAGGAGGATTGATGTTCCGTCTTCTCGTGGTGTGTGCCGCCGTTGCGGCGGCCGTCGTCCCGAACGGGCCCGCGTCCGCGCAGAGCCCGAGCCCGAACCCGAGCGTCTCGGGACCGGCGCCGGTGACGATCTCGTACTGCCAGGTCACGCGCCGGCCGCGCTATCGCAACATGACCAACCCCTATCCGCTGCCGATCACCGGCGGCTTGCACCTCGGCTTCGTGAACCGCGGCAAGAGCGCGGCGAACGAGATACGTTTCCGGGTCGAGTACCGCGGCCAATCCGATCTGATCAGCGACATCGGGAATTTCGCGCCGGGGACGCTGGTGAGCCACAGCTTCGAGAACTTCTCGGACTACGCGTATCTCGGTCCCACCCCGAACGTCTGCGCCGTGGTGATGGTGCGGTTCGCCGACGGAACGGTCTGGAGCGGCGTCTCGCACGAGCAGCTCCGCAGACCCCTCTGACGCTCCGAAGGGGCAGTGAGTCAAGCGTGGCGAAAATTTCCATGATCGCCCGCACTGTGGAGGGAATCGATGCCATCGTTCCTATTCCGGCTCGTTCGCGTCTTCGTCGCGCTCGCCGCGATTTGCGCGCTCTCGTTCATTCATAGCCCGGTCCAGGCGCAACAGCAGAAGCCGCCGATCGTCATCGGCGCCTCGCTCTCGCTCTCGGGGATCTTCGCCGACGGCGGCAAGTACACGCTCGAGGGGTATCAGCTCTGGGTCAATCAGCAGAACGCGAAGGGCGGGCTCCTCGGCCGCCCGATCGAGCTGAAGTATTACGATGACCAAAGCGACCCGGCCACGGGGATCCGGCTCTACGAAAAGCTGATCACGGAAGACCACGTCGATGTGATCGTCGGCCCGTACGGGACCGCGATCACCGCGCCGGCGGCGAGCGTCGCCGAGCGCTACCAGATGCCGATGATCTGCCCGCAGACCGCCGACGTCGCGATGTTCCACCGCGGTTCGAAGAACATCTTCCAAGGGCTCGGACCCGTGCAGACCTATCTGTACGGCGTGATGGAGATCGCGAAGGAGCGCGGTCTCAAGCGCGTCGCGGTGATCGGTGGGGACACCGCGTTCCCGCACTCGCTCGCCGACGCCGTCCCCGAGCTCGCGCGCGGCTTCGGGCAGTCGATCGTATATCAGGAATACTATCCCGGCAAGGCCAGCGACTTCTCCGCGGTCGTGCAAAAGGTGCGCGCCGCCGATCCCGATCTCGTGCTCGCGATGGCGTTCCCGACCGACTCGATCGGCCTGTTGCGTCAGCTCAAGCAGTCGAACTACGCGCCCAAGATGTTCTACGAGGCGATCGGGCCGTCCGATCCGCAGTTCGGCACGAACGCGGGCAAGGACGCCGAGGGCGTCTTCTCGGTGACGGCCTGGGATCCCGACGAGCCGACGCCCGCGAACAAGGCGTTCATCAGCGCCTATCGCGCGACGTTCCACCGCAACCCCGACTATCATTCGGCGAGCAGCTTCTCGGCGCTGACCGTCGTCGGCGCGGCGATCCAGAAGAACGGCTCGACCGACAAGGACAAGCTGCGCACGTCGCTCGCGACGATGACGATGCCGACGCTGCTCGGAACCTATCGCGTCGACCCGCGCACGGGGATCCAGCTCGGCTACACCTCGTACATCATCCAGTGGCAGAACGGGAAGCAGGTCGTCGTCTACCCGCGCAACATCGCGCGGCAAAAGCCGATCTATCCGTTCCCCTCCTGGACGGGCCGCTCGTGAGCGCGCGCGAGAGCCTCTCTCGCGCGCGCTTCGTCGGATCGAGTCTCGCGGCGGGTGCGCTCGCGGGACTCGCTCCGCTGCGCGCCGCCGCGCAGACGACGACGCTGCGCGTCATCTACTTCCCCGCCGCCGACGTGCTGCCGCTCTGGGTCGGGATCGCGAAGGGCTTCTACGCGCAGCAGGGCCTCGCGCTCGCGCTCACGCCGACGCCCGGTTCGGTCTATCAGTTCCAGCACCTGAGCGCCGGCGACTTCGAGATCGCGGTCACAGCGATCGACAACGCGATCGCCTACGACGAAGGGCAGGGACAAGCGCCGCTTCCGAAACCCGCCGACTTCGTCGCCTTTCTGGGCGGCGACAATGCGCTGCTGCGGCTCTACGCCCGTCCCGGGATCACCACGTACGCGGGCCTGCGGGGCAAGACGATCGCGGTCGACGCGCTGACGACGGGGTTCGCCTTCGTGCTGCGCAAGATGCTCGCCGCCAACGGCTTGAACGAGGGCGATTACGTTCTCGCGCCCGCGGGCGGGACGATGGAGCGCTACAAACAGCTCACGTCGAGCAACACCTACGCCGCGACGCTTCTCACGCCGCCGTTCGATCTGCAGGCGCGCGCGCAGGGCTTCAACGACCTGGGCGAGGCGATCGGGGTGCTCGGACACTATCAGGGGATCGTCAGCGTCGCGAGCGCGGCGTGGCTGGCGAACCATGCCGATGCCGCCGTCGCCTACGTGCGCGGGACGCTCACCGCGTTGCGCTGGCTCTACGATCCGAAGAACCAGGCCGAGGCCGTGATGCTGCTCGTCGACAACTTGCACATCCCGCCGCGCGTCGCGGCGGAGCTGTATCCGGTCGTCGTCGACCGCGCCGGCGGCCTCGATCCGCTCGCCGCGGTCGACCTCGACGGCGTGCGGACGGTGCTCGCCCTGCGCAGCGCGTACGGGAAGCCGCAGAAGAGTCTCACCGACGCCGCCAAATACTACGACGACCGTTTCTATCGCCGTGCGCTGACCTGAGAAGGCCGGACATCATGGGAGTGCGTCTCCTCGTCCTCGTCCTCGCGGCGCTGCTCGGATCTCCGATCGCCAGGGCGCCTGTGTTCGCGCAGTCGCAGCCGGGCTCACACGCGCTGAGCGGTACCTGGAACGTCTCCGCGACCGGACCGACGTTTCGAACCGGCACGTACTCGTTCCAGCAACAGAACCACAGCGTCATCGGCGCGAACCCGGCAGGCGGACAGATGCACGGGAAGCTGAAAGACCCGCGTACCGTCGAGGGAACGTGGATCGGGCCGACCGGTACGACGGGGTGGTTCAGTCTGCATCTCGCGCCCGACGGGAAGTCGTTTCGCGGTCAGTACGGTTCCGGCGGCAAGCCGATCGGAACGATCGTCGGCCACCGCAAGCCCGCATCGGAGTAATCGCCGCACACGGGTCACGGACGCTCGCTCGGAAGGAGCGTCCTGCAAACTCACGCTTTATTTACGCCCTTCGTCTCCTTGCGTACCATCGTGCTCCCCCGGGGGTGGGGAGGGAGCGTGACGGTGACGAGTGCCTTGGCCGAAAGCGAAGCGAGCGACGGCGACGCGCAGCGGGACTACGCGCGTCGGCGGCGGTTGGCTGCCTTCTTGCTGGAGCGGCGGCAGGGGGTCAAGTCGGACGCACGGCGCGTCGGCCCGTACGCCCGCCGCGACAATCGGGTCGGCCGGCCCTTCACGCAGGAGGAGGTCGCCGAGGCGCTCGACGTGAGCCGGCAGTGGTACGCGGCGCTCGAGATGGGTTCGTCGATCCGGCCGTCCACCGCGCTCGTCGAGCGGATCGCGACCCTCTACGCACTCGACGCGGACGAGCGCGTGACGCTCCTGCGCCTTGCGATCCGGGAGTTCGCGCCCGTCCTTGGCATCACGCCGAAACCCCTGAACGATCCGCAGAATCCGACGCCGTTCGCCGCGGCGCTGCGCTCGCCGGCGGCGATCGACGAGGCGGCCTACCGGCTCGCCGACATCCGCGAGCGCTACCACCTCACCGGCGCGTGCGACGGGGCGCCGGCTCGGCCGCGGATCGTCCACTCCTGGGAGCGATGTCGCCGCCTCGCCGTCGAACCGACCCGCAAACGCGCTCCGATTCGGGACGACCTCGCCGAACGCCGGGAGCGCAACGAACGGCTGCTGCGCGCCGCCGACCCGGTCGTGATGCATCTCGCCGATCAATTCACCGGCACGGGGTACGTCATCGTCGTCACCGATGCCGACGGACTCCTGCTCGACCTCGCCGGTGATCTCGACGCGCGCCGGAAGCTCGAACGAATCGATTTCGTCCGCGGCGGCGATTGGAGCGAAGCGGCGGTCGGGACGAACGCGATCGGAACCGCGATCGCCGACGTACGCCCGCTGCAGCTCCTCGCCGCCGAGCACTTCTGCGACGCGCCGCTGCCGTTCACGTGCACGGCCGCGCCGATCTGCGCGCCGGGGACGCGCGAGATCGTCGGCGTGCTCGACATCACCGGCGCGTACGCCCTCGTCCGTCCGCACCTGCTCGGCGTCGTGATGCAGTCGGCGCTCGAGATCGAAGAGAGGCTCGCCCTGCGATGACCAGCTCGATCGAACGTGAGCGCCTCGACGTGGACGCCGTGCGCGATCGCGAACGTCGCCGCCGGCTCTCGGCGTTTCTGCTCGCGAAACGCCGCGGCGTCGCCCCGTCGGCGACGCACGTCGGCGACTACGCACGGCGTGAGAACCGCGTCGGCGGACCGTTCCTGCAAGACGAGATCGCCGAGGCGCTCGGCGTGAGCATGCCGTGGTACGCTGCGCTGGAGCTGGGCTCGTCGATCCGCCCGACGAGCGCGTTGCTCGACCGCACCGCGACGTTGTTCGCGCTCTCCGACGAGGAGCGCGTGACGCTCTTTCGCCTCGGGCTGCGCGAAAGCGTCGCGCCGCTCGACGTTCCCAGGCAACTCGCGGAAGCGGCCGCCCCGTCGACGTACGCCGCCGCGCTGCGGTCGCCGGCCGAGATCGACGACGCCGCATACGAGCTCGCGCGCATCCGCGAGCGCTATCACCTCACCGGCGCCGCCGAAGGCGGCGCGGCGCGGCCGCGGATCGTGGAGTCGTGGGACCGCTGCCGCACGTTCGGCGTCGACCCCGATACGAAGCGCGCTCCGGTCCACGAGAACGTCGACGAGCTGCGCGAGGCAAACGCGCGCCTGCTGCGCGCCGCCGACCCGATTCTGGTGTACTTGGCCGATGCGTTCGCGGGGACCGGCTACGCCGTCATCGTGAGCGACGCGCACGGCGTTCTCCTCGATCTCGCCGGTGATCTCGACGTGCGCCGCACGCTCTCGCGACTCGAGTACGAGGTGGGCAACGACTGGAGCGAGGCGGCCGCCGGGTCGAACGCGATCGGGACGTCGATCGTCGACAATCGGGCGCTGCAGATGTTCGCGGCCGAGCATTTCTGCGAGGGCGCGGTGTCGTTCACGTGCACCGCCGCGCCGATCTACGACCCCGAGACGCGCGCGATCACCGGGGTCCTCGACATCAGCGGCTCGTATCGGCTCGCGCGCCCGCACCTCATGGGCGTGGTGATGCAGTTCGCGCTCGAGATCGAGGAGCGCCTTGCGCTCCTCTGACGACGGAACAGGAGAGATCCCGATGATGAAATCCTGGCTGCACGAGCTCGTCCCCGAGACGCCGAGCGCGACCACGCCCGACCTCGATGCGCGTCAGGATCTGGAGCGGCGACGCCGGCTCGCGGCGTTTCTCCTGGGCAAACGGCAAGCCGTCGATGCGCGTGCGAAGCAGGTCGGTCCGTACGTTCGCCGCGACAACCGTGTCGGCCGATCGTTCACGCAGGAAGAGGTCGCCGAAGCACTCGACGTGAGCCGGCAGTGGTATGCGGCGCTCGAGATGGGTTCGTCGATCCGTCCCTCGATGGCGCTGCTCGATCGGATCGCCACGCTGTACGGATTGCCGGAGTCCGAGCGCGTGCAGCTCTTCCGTTTGGCGATCCGGGAGTTCGCGGTCGCGCTCAAGGCCGCGCATCCGATGTTGGACGGAGAGGCGCCGCCGACCGCGTACGCGAGCGCGATCCGCTCCGTCGCGCAGATCGACGTCGCCGCGTACGAGCTCGCGCGCATCCGGGATGGCTTCCATCTCGCCGGAGCCGTCGAAGGGTTCGCGCGCCCGCGCATCGTCGAGTCGTGGCAGCGCTGTCGTGAGCTGGGCGTGAATCCGAATCAGAAGAAAGCGCGCATTCACGAGGACGTCCCGCTGTTGCGCGCCGCGAACGAGCGGTTCTTGCGCGCCGCCGACCCCGTCCTCGTTCACCTCGCCGACGAGCTGTCGGGGACGGGCTACGTGATCGTCATCTGCGACGCGAACGGCTACGTCCTCGAGCTCGCGGGCGATCTGAGCATGCGCCGCAGCTTCTCACGGCTCGAGTTCGAAGCGGGCGGCGACTGGAGCGAAAAGGGCGCGGGGACGAACGCGATCGGGACGGCGATCGTCGATCGCCGTCCGTTGCAGATGCTCGGCGGCGAGCACTTCTGCGACGCGTCCGTGCCCTACACGTGCACCGCCGCGCCGATCTACGCGCCGATGCCCCGTGAGCTGATAGGGGTCCTCGACATCAGCGGCTCCTACAAGCTCGTGCGCCCGCACCTCGTCGGAGTCGTGATGCAGGCTGCGCTCGAGATCGAGGAGCGTCTGGCGCTCCTATGAGGGCTGCGGTGGCGACCTCCGTCGCGGAAACCGGCGACGTGCGCCGGGAGCACGAGCGGCGCAGGGAGCTGGCCGCGTTCTTGTCGGGGAAGCGGCAGCGCGTCGATCCGCGCGCGCTCTTCGTCGGGACGTATCCGCGCCGGGAGTGCCGCGTCGGACGGCCGTTCACCCAAGAAGAGGCGGCCGAGGCGCTCGGCGTGAGCCGTCAGTGGTACGCCGCGCTCGAGATGGGGGCGTCGGTCCGTCCTTCGACCGCGCTCGTCGATCGTATCGCAACGGTCTTCGCGCTGCGCGACGACGAACGGCTGACGCTCTACAGCCTGGCGATACGCGAGTTCGCGTTTTGCCTCAACGCGAAGGCGACGATCCTCGACGGCCCCTCACCGAAGACGGCGTACGCCGCCGCGATCGAATCGCCGGGGCAGATCCAGGACGCGGCACAGCAGCTCGCGCGAGCGCGCGAGCAGTACGTCCTGAGCGGCGCGGCGATCGGGACGCAAGCCCGCTCGCGCATCGTCGAATCGTGGGAGCGCTGCCGCGAGCTCGGCGTCGACCCGGGGCTGAAACGTGCGCCGTTGTACGACGACCTTGCCGTACGCCGCGCGGCGAACGAGCGTCTCTTGGCGGCGGCAGATCCGGTGCTCAAGCACCTGGCCGACGAGTTCGTCGGCACCGGGTACGTCGTCGTGATCACCGACGCCGCCGGACGTTTGCTCGACGTCGCCGGCGATCTCGACGCGCGCCGGCGCCTCGCGCGCATCGAGTTCGAGCCCGGCGCCGACTGGAGCGAGGCGGCGGCGGGGACGAACGCGATCGGGACGGCACTCGCCGACCGCCGTCCGCTTCAGCTCCTCGCGGCGGAGCACTTCTGCGATGCGCCGCAGCCGTTCACGTGCACGGCGGCGCCGATCTGCGCGCCGACGACGCGGGAGATCGTCGGCGTGCTCGACTTCACCGGCAGCTACCAACTCGTTCGCCCGCATCTGGTCGGCGTCGTGATGCAGTCCGCCCTCGAGATCGAGGAGCGATTGGCGTTGCTCTGATGCGGCGGAAAAGGGGACCCGGCCATGGCTGAGATGGATGAGCGGCGGGATCGCGTCCGCCGCGTACGGTTCGGCTTGCGAGACGACGAGCGCGCCACGCTGTTCCGGGCCGCGGCGAACGCGCTCGCGATCCCGCTCGCGTCGACCTCGCTGCTGGTGGACGGGCCCGCGCCGAAATCGGCGTACGTCACCGCGGTCACCTCGCCCGCGGAGATCGACGCCGCGGCCCGCGAGCTGGCGCGCATCCGCGAGCGCTATCACGAAGACGGCGCCTCGGCGGGCGCGGTGCGGCCGCGCATCGCCGAATCGTGGCGCCGCTGCCGCGACTTGCAGGTCGACCCGAGCCTAAAGTGCGCAGCGGGGCACGAGACCGTCGGGGACCTGCGCATCGCGAACGAACGGCTGCTGTACGCGGCCCGGCCGACCGTCGCGCGCTTGACCGACGAGCTCGAGGGCACCGGCTACGTCGTGGTCGTCGCCGACGCGCGCGGCCGGCTCTTGGATCTGAGCGGCGACGTCGCGATGCGCCGCATCGCGACGCGGCTGAACTTCGAATCCGGCGGAGACTGGAGCGAGGCGTCGATCGGGACGAACGCGATCGGTACGGCGATCGCCGACCGGCGCCCGCTGCAACTGCTCGCCGGCGAGCACTTCTGCGACGCCCCGCTTCCCTTCACGTGCACGGCGGCGCCGATCACCGCGCTGCCGACCGGCGAGATCGTCGGCGTCCTCGACATCAGCGGCGTCTACACCCTCGTACGCCCGCATCTCGTCGGCGTGATCATGCAGGCAGCGCTCGAGATCGAGGAGCGCCTGGCGCTCTTGTAACGCGGAAGAGTTCCTGCTCGCCGGAGCGAAGCGAACGAGCGAGGGGGTGGCGGTCGTGAGCTTGCGGTTCCTCTTCGCGCTCGTCGCAGCGACCGGGTTGAGTGCTCCGTTCCCAAGCCCGCCCACCCCGGCACCGACGGGGCTCCCGGAGATCGGGCGGACGCGAGCGCGGCCGCTCTGCGGCATCCTGCGCGAGGCGATCGCTCCCGCGATTCTGGCCGCGGAGCGAAGCGACGCGTCGTTCTCTGCAGGGCGTACCGTCATCGACGACATGCTGCGCAACACGCTGCCTCCGGATCCGAATCGGGCAGACTCCGTGCAGCCGCGTCGCACACTCGACCAGGCGAAGCTCGAACGTCTCGTCGCCGCGATGGCGGCGGACGTCGCAGCCTTGAAAAAGGCGCTGGACGATCCGCGCTTTCGCTACGCGAATGCCGATCCGAAGGCCACCGGGGACGGCGCCGCGCTGGACGACCTGCATTCGGCGCTCACGACGCTCTACGACACGGAGCGGTACCAGCTCGACGTGCTGAGCGGATATCTCGCCACGCAGCAGATGAACGACTTCGGCGAGAATCGTCCCTACGAAACCCTTCGCGCGAGCGAGGCCGCTCCTTCGTCCTCGCACGCGGCGCTGCAGCCGAGAGCGCCGCCACCGATCTCCCTCACGGAGGCCGATCTGTTCGCGCGGGAAGCGTCCCGCATCGCGGCGGTCACCGATCGCCGCGAGCGATCGGCGAGCGCGATCGTGATCGCCGCGGCGAGGGTGTGCCGATGACCTTAGACGTGCGCCGTTGCGCGAGGCAGGAGCGGTTCCAGTTCCGTCCAGCTCAGCACGCGGCCGAGCGCGGTCTCGATCAGGGTGATCGCGGTTTCGTGCGCTTCGACGCCGTCCATCGAATCGACGCAGTCGCGCAGCACGATCAATTCGTAGTCGCGGTTCACCGTTTCGAACGACGAGCAGAGGATGCAGCTGTTCGTGTTGACGCCGGTGAGGATCACCGTGCGCGCGCCCAGGTCCCGCAGCACGAAC
>DATJHK010000061.1:0-80371 GCA_035493875.1 Candidatus Limnocylindria bacterium | reverse complement strand
GCTCGACGCCGCGCGCGGTGAGGATGATCGCGCTCGGCGCGTCGGCGAGTGCGCGCGCCGCCGCGCGGATCGCGTCGGCGGGGACGCCGGTTCGGCGCTCGACGCGCTCGGGATCCTCGCGCTCGGCGAGCCGCGCGACGGCCTCGAAGTCGCGCGTGCGCGCCGCGACGTACGCGTGGTCGACGCGCCCTTCCGCGACCAGAACGTGGAGGAGCCCCGTCGCGAGGATCGCGTCGGTTCCGGGTGCGGGCTGGAGATGGATCGTGGCCGCCGCGGCGAGTTCGGTGCGCCGCGGGTCGACGACGATCGCCGTCCCCGCCGCGCGCTGCGCGTCGAGATACCGCCCGAGCGGCGGCATCGTGGCGAGCGGGTTGCCGCCGGCGATCAGCAGGCAGGCCGTGCGCTCGAGCCAGGCGAGCGGAAACGGAAGCCCGCGATCGACGCCCAGCGAACGCTGTACCGCCGCGGCGGCCGACGACATGCAGAAGCGGCCGTTGTAGTCGAAGCGCGACGTCCGCAGCGCCAAGCGCGCGAACTTTCCGAGCGCGTACGCCTTCTCGTTGGTGAGCGCGCCGCTCCCGAAGACGGCGTTGGCATCATCGCCCCAGCGCTCCGCAACGGCGCGAAAGCCGTCGGCGGCCGCCGCGAGCGCCTCTTCCCAGCCGGCGGGACGCAACACGCCGTCCCGCCGGATCAACGGCGTCGTCAAACGTTCCGGATGACGCAGTGTCGCCGGGGCCGTGTGGCCTTTCACGCACAACGCGCCGGCGTTGACGTCGAACGACTCGTCGCCCTGCACGCGCACGCGCTCACCGTCGTCGACCAGCCGCATCGCACACTGCAGCGCGCAGTAGGGGCAGTGCGTTCGCATCCCGGTGCCATGCGGCGGACGCGCTCCGAGTCCGTTGGCCGCATGGCCACGCCCGAGGGCCCGGATGCCGCTCCGGTAGAACAGCCGCGACCCTGCCGACGAACGAATACTAGGGGCAGACCACCTGATCTGTCTGTCCGCGGGTTGCGGCACGCCGGAACCACCCTCGCGATGTCCAATCACTGCGGTGTGGACGCGATCGGACTCGCCGCCCGTGTCGCCGAACTTGCCGCCTTCGTCCGGGCGGCGGCGCCCTCGATCGAGATGCGGGAGGCCTTCGCCGCTTTGCGGCTCGAGGAGATCGCCGGGTCGGCGCAGCTCGCCGGCGCGCACCTCGACCGAACCGAGGTGCGGGTCCTCTTGGAGCGCGGCCGCGCGCTCGGCGGCCATCGGCTCGAGGACTACCTCGTGGTGCGCGGTTACGCCGAGGCCTCCGCCTGGGCGGCTACTCATGCCTCGCGTTCACGGTCGATCACCGTCGAGGATCTGCGCGTCCTCCACCGTCTCGCGCTGCGCGGGACCAGCGACGATGCCGGCGCGTGGCGTACGCGCAACCTGCCCGCGCTCCCCGACGGCACGGTCCCGCCGCCGTACTGGATGGTGCCCTTCGAAACGGAGACGGCGATCGGACGCATCGCGTTGAGCGAGAACGACCCCGCGCCGGCCGCGCTGGCGAGCGCGATCGCGCGGCTGACGCGGCTGCGTCCGTTCGCGACCGCCAACGGGCGTGTCGCACGGCTCGCCGCGAACCTGCTCGCCTATCGGCGCGGACTTCCGCCGCTCGCGATGGATGCGCGCGCGCGACGCGCCTATGAGGACGCCCTCCGCGCCGCCGACGGCCGCGATCTGACCCCCCTCACGCAGTTGATCGGTCGCGTCCTCGTGCGCGGCTTGGAACGGCTGCGCGACGCGGCGGAGGCGCCCGGCGACCTGCGGCCGCTCGCCGCGTTCGCAGGCGACGCGGGGGCCGACGCGCTCTACAAAGCCGCGCAGCGCGGACGCCTGCGCGTCGTACGCCGCGACGGGCGGCTCTACACGACGCCCGCGTGGCTCGACGCCTATCGCGCCTAACCCTCACCACACCCTCACGCGGGCCTGGATCGCCGACAGGCACGTCGTGTGGGCGGCCGAGCCTACAGCTGAGCCGGCTCGGGTGTGGGCAGCGTGCCGACGCCGTCCCCACCGGGCGGCGTCGGGCGCTTTCCGTGCCCGAAGCCGAAGCGGTCCTCGATGCGCGCGATCAGCACGTAGAGTACCGGCGTGATGACGAGGTTGAGGATCGTCGAGACGATCATCCCGCCGAACACCGCCGTCCCCAGCGAGTGCCGCGCCGCGCTCCCCGCGCCCGACGCGAAGACGAGCGGCGAGACGCCCAGGACGAAGGCGATCGAGGTCATCAGGATCGGCCGCAACCGCGTCTCGGCGGCGCGCCGCACGGCGGTGATGGCGTCCAATCCCTGCTCGCGCAGCTGGTTCGCGAATTCGACGATCAGAATCGCGTTCTTCGAGGCCAGGCCGATCAGCATCACGTAGCCGACCTGCGCGAACACGTCGGAGACGATGTGCCGAAGCCACAGGCCGCCGAGCGCGCCGAGCAGCGCGAGCGGGACGGCGAACAGGATGATCAGCGGGTCGGCGAACGACTCGTACTGCGCCGCCAGCACCAGGAACACGAACACGATTCCGAGCGCGAAGATCAGCGCCGCCTGCGCGCCGCCCTCGACCTGCTCGCGCGAGATCCCGCTCCACTCGTAGTTGAAGCCGGCCGGGAGCTGCGAGGCGAGCTGCTGCATCTTGGCGATCGCCTCCCCGCTGCCGTGGCCCTGCGCCGGGCTTCCGCTGATCTCGACCGAGCGGTAGAGGTTGAAATGCGTGATGACCTGCGGTCCCTTGACTTCGGACACCTTCACGAGCGAGGCGAGCGGGATCGGCGGATTCGTCTGCAGGACGCCGTTGACGAGCTGCGGCGTCGTGCTGCGCACGTAGATCGTCTCCAGATCGTTCACCCGCGAGCGGTACGGCGCGTCGGCCTGCACGTAGACGCGATACGCCTTCCCGTTCATGTCGAAGTCGTTCACGTAGACCGAGCCGAGGTACACCTGCATCGTGCTGAACAGCAAGCCCAGATCGACGCCGGTCGAGAGCACCTTGTCGCGGTTGACGTCGACCTGGATCGTCGGCGTCTTGTCGTCGAAGGTCGTGTAGACGCGGTAGAGCGGGGTGTTCGGCGCCATGTTCGCCGGGCCGATGACCTGGTAGGCCGCGCCGAGCATCGCCGGGATCCCGGCGTTGCCGCGGTCCTCCAACTCGAAGGTGAAGCCGCCTTGGAAGCCCAGACCCGGGATCGCCGGGGGGTTGATCGCGAACGCCTGCGCGCCCGCGAGGAAGAACAGCCGCTGGTTGACGCGCGCGAGCACGGCGTCGAGCGTGTGGTTCGTCCCCGTGCGCTCCGCCCACGGCCGCAGGCGGATGAACATCGTCGCGTAGTTCGAGCCGTTCCCGGTGAAGCTGAAGCCCGCGGCGTCGAAGACGTCGGTGATCTCGGGCTGGTCCTTGAGGATCGCCTCGACCTTCCGCTGGATCCGGTGCGTGTAGTCGAGCGAGACGCCGGGCGGCGCTTGGAGCGAGATGATCGCGAAGCCCTGGTCCTCGTCGGGGATGAACCCCGTCGGCGTGCGCGTGTAGATCACGCCCGTGAACGCGAGCAGCGCCATGAAGACGACGAGCACGCCGGCCCGGAACGCGATCACGCGCGGGAGCAGGCGCCGGTAGCCCGAGCGCGTCGCATCGATCGCGCGGTTGACGGGCCGGAAGAACTTCGAGCGGCCGTGCTCTTTGCCGAGCAGCAGCGAGGAGAGGACCGGCGTGAGCGTCAGCGCGGTGAAGAGCGAGATCGTGATCGAGCACGCGATCGTCAGCGCGAACTGCTTGTAGAGCAGCCCCGTCGTTCCCGGGAAGAACGCGACCGGGACGAACACCGCGAGCAGGACCAGCGAGGACGCGACGACCGCGCCCTGGATCTCGCTCATCGCCTCTCGCGCGCCCTCGAGGGGCGGCATCCCCTTCTCTTGGATGAAGCGCGCGATGTTCTCGATGACGACGATCGCGTCGTCGACGACCAGCCCCGTCGCGAGCGTGAGCCCGAAGAGCGTGAGGGTGTTGATCGAGAACCCGAGCACCTGCATCAGGAAGAACGTCCCGATCAGCGAGATCGGGATCGTCAGCGCCGGGATCAGCGTCGTGCGCCAGTCCTGCAGGAAGAGGAAGATGACGAGCACGACGAGCCCGATCGCGACCAGCAGCGTGATGACCACTTCCTTGATCGACTCGCGCACGAACTCGGTCGTGTCGAAGGCGATGTGGTAGGTCATCCCGGCCGGAAACTTCTGCGCCAGGCGATCCATCGTCGCGCGCACCTGCTGCGAGACCTGGAGCGCGTTGCCGCTCTGGAGCTGCAGGACGCCCAGGCCAATCCCGGGGCGGCCGTTGAACCACAGCGAGCCGGCGTACGTCTCGGCGCCCAGCGTCACGCGGCCGACGTCCGCGACCCGCACGTAGCCGCCGTCGGGATTCGTCTTGAGCACGATGTTCGCGAACTCGCTGGTGTCGTGCAGCCGCCCGTTGGCGCGCACCGTGTACTCGTAGGGCTGATTGCCGTTGGTCGGCGGCGCGCCGATCGAGCCGGCGGCGACCTGAACGTTCTGTGCCTGCAGCGCGGTCGTCACGTCGCCCGCGCTCAGCCCGTTGTCGGCGAGCTTCTTCGGATCGACCCAGAGCCGCATCGCGTACTTGCGCTCGCCGAACACCCGCACGTCCGAGACGCCGCTGATGCGCTTGAGATCGTTCGTGACGTTGTTCTCGAGGTAGTTCGTCATGTAGATCTCGTCCCAACGCTTGTCGGTCGACGTGACCCCCATGGCGATGACGAACGTCCCGGAGTTCTTCGAGACGGTGACCCCGGTCAGCTTGACCTCGTTCGGCAGACGCCCTTGCGCGAGGTTGACGGCATTCTGCACGTCGTTCGCGGCCTGATCGAGGCTGCGGTCGAGGCTGAAGGTGCAGGTGATCTGCGAGGTGCCGTCGTTCCCGCTCTGCGAGCTGATGTAGCGCAGGCCTTGGACGCCGTTGATCGCCTCTTCGAGCGGCGTCGTCACCGACGATTCGACGGCTTCGGCGCTGGCGCCGGTGTAGAGCGCCGTCACCGTCACGGTCGGCGGCGCGATGTTGGGATATTGCGCGATCGGCAGGATCGGGATCGCGATCAGACCGAGCAGCAGGATCACGAGCGAGACGACCGATGCGAAGATCGGACGCCGTAGGAAGAACTCCGTCACGCCGATTGCGACTCCGTGAGAGAGCGAGGGGTTGCTGACACGGCTGCCCGGATGCGCTGTTTTCCGCGATGGATCCGTGACGCCGCGGTTTTGTGCGGGAGGCCCAACCGCTCACCGACCGCCTCGAGCGTCAACCCGTCGAGCACGTGCAGCGCGAAAGCAGGTTCGTCCCGCACGAGGTTGCGCACGCGTATCTCGGCTTCTCGCGCGAGGGCCTCCTCCTCGGCGGACGGCATCACGTCCGGCGCCGCGGGAAGGGGTGCTCGGCGCCGCTGCGAGATGACGTTCAGCGCCTTGTGCCGGGTGATCGTCGCGAGCCAGGGCAGCGGGTCCCGGGTCCGGTCGAACTCGGTACGCGCGCGCCACGCCGCGAGAAACGCGTCGTGGACGGCGTCATCGGCGTCGTCGGGATTTCCGGTGATGCGCGCGGCGAGGCCGTAAACGCGGGGTGCGTAAGAGGCGTACCAGCGACCGACCTCGGCACGAGCTGCGGCGGTTGATACCATGAAGCCCGTCGGTTATACTGGTCAACGATGGTAGATGTCAAGTAGTGGTGGACGGGCCTGGAAGGCGCTGATCGACCTCATCCGCCTCGAGAAAGCCCACGCCGTCGCGCTCTTCGCCCCGTACGATCTCACGCCGCAGCTCGCGCACGCGCTCCACGTGATTCCGCCTGACGGGATGACGATGCGCGCGCTGGCGACCGAGCTCGTGTGCGACGCCTCGAACGCGACCGGGATCGTCGACCGGCTCGAACAGCGCGGCTTCCTGGAGCGGATCGCCTGCGACCACGACCGCCGCATCAAGCGCGTTCGGCTCACCGAGGCGGGGCGCCGGATGCGCGAGACGCTCGAGACCCTTCTGCTCACGCCGCCGCCCTCGATCGCCGCGCTGAACGCGGCCGATCAGCGCATGCTCTGCGAGATCATCGAGCACGCGCTGCTCATCGCCGAGACGGAGCGCGCGGGAACCCGCGAGAGCGCCTGACCCGGAGTCACCGTCGCTCCGCGATCTCCGCCGGAATCCAGTCCTCCAGCGCGGCTATCTCGCCGACGAGCGCTCCGGCGACGTTCTTGACCGCGAGGCGCGCGTGCGGCTCGAGCGCCGCGCGCGCTTCGGGCTCGAGGATGCGTAGCGCGTCGAGGAGCGCGATCGTCGCCGGGGCGGCGGCTCGGCGCGAGCCGTCGATCACCTTCACGGCGAGGCCCAACCCCGCGTCGAGCAGCGCGTCGCAATGGACGGCTTCGGCCCCGGCCTTGGCGACGACCCGGCCCGCGCTCGCGCGCATCAGGTCGGTGTCGAACCGTCCGGTTCCCGCGACGTACCAGGGCTCGTTCGTCATCGCCGAGGTCACCCGCGCAAGGGCGCGCGCGTCTTCGTCGTCGAGTCCCTCGAGCGTCGCCAAGCGCGCGAACGAGCGCGCGGCGTTACGCAGCGAGGTCGCGTAGACGGGGATCCCGCAGCCGTCGACGCCGAGCTTGTCCTCGCCGAAGACGTCGTCGCTCACGCGCTCGCAGAGCGCGAGGATCGCGCGCTGCGCGGGGTGCGTCGGTTCGAGGTAGCCCTCGAACGGCGCGCCGAGCGCCTTCGCGAGCGCCAAGATCCCCGCGTGCTTCCCGCTGCAATTGTTGTGCAGCGCGCTGGGATGTTCTCCCCGCGCAGCGAGCACCTTCGCGGCCGGCTCGTACGACGGCACGTGCGCGCCGCAGGCGAGGTCCTCGACGCGTGCGCCGATGCGTTCCAACATCGACGCGACCAGCTCCGTGTGGCCCGGCTCGCCGTTGTGCGAGGCGCACATCACCGCTAGCTCGCGCTCGCCGAAACCGAAGCGTTCGAGCACGCCGGCGCGTACCGACGCCGCCGCAATGAACGGCTTCGCCGAGGAGCGCAGGAAGACGGGTGTCTCGACCGTGCCCACCTTCAGCACGATCTCGCCGTGAGGATCGCAGACGCAAGCCGCGACCTGATGGACCGATTCGACGCGTGTGCCGCGGCGCACCGCGACGGCCGGGACGCCGGCCAATTCCCAGAACATGACGGGGACCCGGCGTACGCCTCCCGCGTCGCGATCTCCCTCCACGGGTAGACGGCGGGGCATGGAAGCTCGCACGAACCTCTCCGTCACACCCGAGGTGCTGGCACGGTTCGACCACTGGCCCTCCGGGATCGCGCCCGCGCGCGACGGGCGCATCTTCCTCTCCTTCCCGCGCGTCGACGAGCCGCCCGCACCCGTGACGCTGGCGGAATTGATCGACGGTCACGCGGTGCCGTTCCCCGACGAGCTGGTCAACAGCGACGACCCGACCGACGCGCAGCATCATTTCGTCTCGGTGCACGGGATCGCGCTCGGGCCCGCTGGACGGCTGGTCGTGCTGGACACCGGCGCGCGCAGCTTCGACGGCTGCGATCCGCGCGCGGCGAAGCTCTACGTCATCGACCTCGACCGCAACGCGATCGTGCACGGGATCGGCTTCGGCGCCGACGTCTGCCTGCCGACGTCGTATCTGAACGATCTGGTGATCGACTACACGCGCGGCAAAGCGGGCTACGCCTACATCAGCGACTCGGGGCCCAAGGGCCCGAACGGGATCGTCATCGTCGATCTGGACGGCGGCGACGCCTGGCGCCGGCTCAGCGGTCATCCGAGCGTGCGTGCGGTCTCCACTCCCGGCTTCGGGATCGCGACGGAGAGCGGGACGAAGACGGTCACCGCCGGGATCGACGGGATCGCGCTCTCACCCGACGGCCGCACGCTCTGGTGGACGCCGCTCGGTTCGTACGAGCTGTTCAGCATCGACACGGATATCCTGGTCGACCGGCACGCCAACCAAGAATTGCTCGCGCGACACGTCGTGACGCATACACGGCGTGAGTTCGCCTGCGACGGGCTCGACTGCGACCGCCAAGGGCGCGTCTACTTTACCGACGGGACGAACGGCGGCTTGCAACGGTTCATCCCCGGTGAGGAACGGTACGAACGCCTTCTCCACGGCGACAGCCGTATGGTGTGGCCCGACGCGGTGAAGATCGGACCCGACCGGACGATCTACGTCACCGACAGCCAGCTCGACCGCGCGCCGACGTGGAACGGCGGCCGCGACTTGCGCGAACCGCCGTACCTGGTCTACCGCGCGGCGATCGACGGCGACCCCGCGCAATACTAACGGCTCAGCGCTCGGCGAAGCTCGAGCGCGCTTCCTTACGGTCGTCGCATGCGTCGAAGTCGGCGCAGCGACGACCTTTCCCGTCGAGGGCGGGGATCGTCTCCGCAGGGTCGATCGCATGCCCGCACTCATCGCACGTCGTCGCGACCACAATCGCGTCTGTGGCGCTCGTCATAGCACCGATTCTTCCCGAACCGGGCGCCGAATCACATGGCCAAACGGGAAATCGTTCAGCGCCCGCCGTGTCCGCCGCCGCCATGGCCGCCGCCACCATGGCCACGGCCGCCGCCATGGTAACCGCCGCCGCCTTGGTATCCGCCGCCGCCGTGATAGCCGCCGCCTTGGTACGCACCGCCGTGATACGTGCCGCCGTAGCCGCCGCCACGGTAGGCGCCGCCGTTGTACGTGCCGCCGTGGTAAGCACCGCCGTTGTACGCGCCGTGATAATACGGGGTCCCGTGATAACCGCCGTGATACGGACTGCCGTAGTAACCGCCGCGATAGTACGGGTAGCCGTAGGAGCCGCCGCGGTAATACGGGGCGCCATAGTACCCGACGCCGATCGCATAGCCGCCGGCGGCATACGAGAACGCCAGGCCGAACGGCGCGTATCCGAACCACGCGTGACCGTAAAACGGACCGCGCGCATAGTGATATCCGCCGTTACCGAAGACCAGACTCAAGCTGAACGCCGGACCGTAGCCGTATCCGAAGCCCGGATACCACCATCCGGCACCGTAATAGACCGGCGTTGGGGCGGGACCCGAGTAGGTGTAGGGCGTGTCGATCTCGTTCGCGGTGAACGACGAGCCTGACGGATACCCGATGACCGTGACGCTCATCCCGGGCGCGAGCGTCAACCCGGTCGGGTTGATGATCGTGCCTTGGTGCAGCTCGACCGAATCGACGTATCCGCGCTCGTCGTGCACGGTGATGTGGAACGCTCCGTCGATCGAGGCAATGCGCCCGCGAATCGTTTGGTCCTGGCTGACCGGCGCCGGTTGTGCATACGGCGGGAGAGCTTGCGCACGCGCGGTCATCGGAGCACCGAGCAGCACGGTGACGGTGAGAGCGAGCGCGGCGGCGAACATCCGCGAGAGCGGCTTGACGAGCGCAGCCATGGTGCGAAACCTCGGTGTCCTCCCTGGAGCGGGAGAGCACGTTCAGCGTAGCACGAACCCGTCGCGCGAACGTGATAACGGCGTGAACGCTCGATGAACGCGGAGCGAACGCTCAGGAGATCGCGACGAGCTGCTTGGCGCGTGCCGGGACGTCGGGCAACAACACCGCGGCGACTTGCAGCGGGTCGTAGGCGCTCGGTTCGACCAGCGGAGTGTCGTCGGCGGCACGGCGAGCGGCGCGCAGTGCGTCGAGCGCCTCGGGGAGCGCGTATTGCTCGCCGACGTAACCCGCGACGAACCGTCCGCCGCGAATCTCGCCGCGCGCCTCGAGCCGGCGCAGGACCGCAAGCAGCTCGCGCCACGTCGGTGCGAGCGGCTCGCGCGCGACGACGTCGCGGAAGACGACGCCCCACCGCGCGAGAAGCCGGCGCGCGAACGTCTCGGCTTCGATGCGCTCCGTCTCCGAGGCGAGCAGCGTCCAGCGCCCGCTCGACGAACGCGGTCGCTCGCGCAGACCTTTCTCGCCGAGCCGGCGCTTCGCGTCGATCAGCGACCGCAGCGCATCGAAGCCGTCGGCGGTGACGAGTCCGGCGGCGACGAGCTGCCAGAGCGCCTCCTCGACCTCGCTCGGCAGCCGCTTCGTCGCGCGCACGATGTCGCCGAAGAACGGCGCGCCGCGCCGCCCGATCTCCTCGAGCACCTCGCGCGCGGCGTGCGAGAGCCCTGCCGTCTCGGCTCCCTTCGCGACCACGAGCGCTTCGGCGTCCTCGCGCGCGAAGAGCGCGATCGGCGCGAGCTTCGTCGGGCGCACCTTGCGCGCCGGCTTCTCGGCATCGGCGACGAGCGCGGGATGCGGCGAGAGCCGTCCCCACATCACCTCGCCGCTGTAGCACAGGTGATCGAGATACTCGCGCTTGTAGCCGGCGACGCGCGCCGGCAGGATCTGCCCCTCCCACGCCGCGGCCGGGATCTCGTAACCTTCGAGCTGCTTGATCACCTGCAGCGTGCCGTCGATCCCGTGCAGCCGCGCCGACGGCGCGACGTGCTGCCAGCGCTGGAGGAAGCGGACGAACTCGAGGCTCGAGACCGGCTCGATCTCGCGGCGCAGCGTCCCCAGCGTGAGGCGGTGGATGCGAGCGAGGACGCGCCGGTTGCACCACTCCTCGTCGCTTCCGCCGCGGAACCGCCCGCGCAGCAGCTGCCCTTCGGTTTCCAGACGAATCAGCGCGATCTCGATCGCCTGCGGGTCGAGGGCGAGCCGCTCCGCCATCTCGGCGACCGTCAGCGGACCGGACGACTCGAGCCAGCCGCGCAGGATCTCCGCGACCGCGTCCTCGTGCCGCTCGGGCGGCGGACTCGCCGCCGGAACCGCCGCGATCGCGGGCGAGCAGATCACCTGCGGGTAGGCGACGCGCGCGAGGTCGAGGCGCTCCGCGCTCGTCCAGAGCGCGCGCTCGCCGACGTGCAGCGTCGTCGCACGGCGCTCCGCGACGAGCGCGTCGAACCACCCCTGCCATTCGGCGGCGGGCGGACAGACGGTCAGCGTCGCGAGCGCGTCATGCAGCTCGTCCGGATCGCGCACGAGCGGCCACGACGACTCGGTCACCTCGGCGATCGCGGCGGGATCGAGGATCCCCGCGCCGTCGACGTCGTCGCGCGTCGTGCGCCGCAGCTGCACCGCCCGCGCGCGGCGCTCTTCGAGCGGTGCGTCGTCGAGATAGGCGTAGGGGTTCGAGTTGAGGATCTCGTGGCAGAACGGCGAGGGCTCAGGCGTGTCGACGGCGGCGGTGCGGATCTCGCCCGCTTCGAGCGCGTCGAGCACCGCGAGCAAACCGTCCAGATCCATCGCCTCGTGCAGGCAGTTGTCGATCGTCTCCCGCACCAGGACGTGGTCCGGGATGCGGATCGGGCCGGTGAGGTTCTCGGCGCACGCCGCTTGGTCGGGGAAGACCGCGGCGAGCAGATCGTCGGCGCGCATCCGCTGCAGCTGCGGCGGCACCTTCTTCCCGCCGCGCATCCGCAGGATCGCGAGCGCGCGCGTCGCGTTCCAGCGCCAGCGCGCGCCGAACCTCGGCGCGTCGAGCAGCGCCTGCGTGAGCACGTACTCGACGCTCGCCGTCTTGACGTATTCGAAGACGATCTCGAGCGGGAAGGCGTGCTGCTCGGTGAGCGAGAGGACGATCCCGTTGTCGGTCGCCGCGGCTTGCAGCTCGACGTTGAACGAGCGGCAGAAGCGCTTGCGCAGCGCGAGCCCCCACGCGCGATTGATCCGCGCGCCGAACGGCGTGTGCAGGATCAGCTGCATCCCGCCGCCCTCGTCGAAGAAGCGCTCGGCGACGATCGTCTTGTCGGTCGGCACGACGCCGAGGATCACCTTCCCCGCCCGCACGTACGCGACGGCCTGCTCCGCACCGGCGCGGTCGAGCCCGTACTCGGTGAGCAGCAGCGCGATCGCCGCGGCGTCGTCGCGTTCGTCGATCGCGGCTCGCAGCGCCGCGACCTCGCGCGAGAGCTCGATCGTGCGCCCCAGCCCCTCGCCGTTCCAGAACGGGATCGACGGCGGCGCGCCGTGCGCGTCCTGCACCCGCACGACGCCGTTCTCGACGCGGCGGATCTGCCACGAGGTCGTGCCGAGCAGGAAGATGTCGCCGGCCATGCTCTCGACGGCGAAGTCCTCGTCTACGGTGCCGACGAGATGCCCGTCGGGCTCCGCGATCACGTTGTAGTTCGCCGTCTCGGGGATCGCGCCGCCGGAGGTGATCGCGGCCATCCGCGCGCCGCGTCGCGCGCGCACGACACCATTGACGCGGTCGTGATGCAGGTACGCGCCGCTGCGTCCGCGCGAGGTCGCGACCCCGTCGGCGAGCATCGTCAGCACCTCATCGAAGTCCTTGCGCGGGAGCGCGCGATACGGATACGCGGTGCGCACGGCGGCGTAGAGCGCTTCGACCTCCCACTCGTGCGCGGCGCACGCGGCGACGATCTGCTGCGCGAGGATGTCGAGCGGAGCGGTCGGGATGACGAGCGCGTCCATCACGCCGGCGCGGATCCCGTGCACGAGCGCGGCGCATTCGAGCAGCTCATCGCGCGTCGTGGCGAACAGCCGCCCCTCGGGGAGCGCGCCGACCCAGTGACCGGAACGCCCGATCCGCTGCAGCGCGACGGCGATCGAGCGCGGCGAGCCGAGCTGCACGACAAGCTCGATCGCGCCGACGTCGATCCCCAGCTCCAGCGAGGCGGTCGCGACGACGGCGCGCAGCTCGCCGTTCTTGAGCCGGTTCTCGGTGTCGAACCGGGTCTCGCGCGCGAGGCTGCCGTGATGCGGCAGCACGATGCCCTCACCGAGCCGCTGCGTGAGCGCGAAGGCGACGCGCTCCGACATGCGGCGCGTCGAGACGAAGATCAGCGTCGTGCGGTGCGCCCGGATCAGCTCCGCGACGCGGTCGTAGATCTCACCCCACATCTCGTTGCTCGCGACCGCGCCCAATTCGTCGCGCGGGACCTCGACGGCGAGCGTCATCGCACGCCGGTGCCCGACGTCGACGACCCGCGCTCGCGGGCTGAGGAACTCCGCGACCTGCGCGAGCGGACGGACCGTCGCCGAGAGACCGATCCGCTGCGGTTTGCGGCCGCCTTCGCGCGCGACCAGCTCGTCGAGCCGCGCGAGCGAGAGCGCGAGGTGCGCGCCGCGCTTGTCGGCGGCCATCGCGTGGATCTCGTCGACGATGACCGTCTCGACGCCGGTGAAGAGCGCGCGCGACTTCTCCGCGGTCAGCAGGATGAAGAGCGACTCCGGCGTCGTGACCAGCACGTGCGGCGGCTTGCGCAGCATCCGCGCCCGCTCGACCATCGAGGTGTCGCCGGTGCGCACGGCGGTGCGGATCGGGGCGAGCGCGGTGCCGCTCGCCTCCGCGGCGGCGAGCAACTCGCCGAGCGGCGTCTCGAGGTTCTTGCGGATGTCGTTGGTCAGCGCCTTGAGGGGTGAGACGTAGACGACCAGAGTGCGATCGGGGAGCGCTCCCTCGGCGGCCCGGCGGACGAGGTCGTCGAGGCACAGCGAGAAGGCGGCCAGCGTCTTCCCGGAACCGGTCGGCGCCGAGATCAGCACATCATGACCGGCGCGAATCAACGGCCAGCCTTGGACCTGCGGCTCGGTCGGCTCACCGTACCGCTCGGCGAACCACGAGCCGACCAGCGGATGGAACTCGCCCACCATGGAGTCACCATAACCCGCCGCGGGCCATGGCGGGTTCCCGTCCATGCGGGCATATGCCCCTAGTAGGCGCGATCTACCGGGACGGCGGCCGTGCGCCCGACTGGAACGCGGCCGAAGCGACGCGATAGACGTCAGCGATGACGGCTCCGCCGCGTCCCGAATCCGCCTCGGCGCGCGATCACCTGGCGAACGAGCGCACGTACCTCGCGTACGTGCGCACGGCCCTCTCGTTCATCGCGCTCGGGTTCGTCGTTGCGCGCTTCTCGCTGTTCACGCGCGAGTTCGCCGCGATCGCGCACGTCGCGCTCTCCGGCACCGGGGCGTCGATCCAGCTCGGGGTCGCGATGATCGTCGCCGGCATCGCACTCGCTGGGTTCGGAGCGTACCGCTACACCACGGCCTATCGCCTGCTCGGTGGCGTGCGCCTCGCACTTTCGCCGAGCGCGGCCGTAATCACCGCGGCGGTCGTGGCCGCTTTCGGCGTGGTCGTCGGCGTCGGTTTGCTGCGGCTCAGCTAACGGCCTCGCGGTCCGCCATCTGGCGGCGGAGCGCCTGGAGCACGCCGTGCAGCTCGGTGAAGAACACGCCGCGGTTCTGCTCGATCCGGCTGGGGGCCGCCCAACTGCGGTGGAAATCCGTGAAGGCGGCGGCGGGGAACTGGCGCTCGACGGTCCCGCTCAAGCGGGACAACTCGCCCCGTATCAGCTGCGCCGGCGTTCCGGCTGATTCCATACGGTACAAAACGGCGGCCATTTGGCGAATCCGTTCGTTCCGTTCGCGGACGATATCGGTGTGCATGACCGCAGTATGCCCCTTCGCCTCGTCACGAAGACGATTCAGGCCGAGACTTGACGCCCCCGAAAGGGGCCGCCCGTCCTAGGCGGCCCCGATCGTCCTACGCCAGCGCGGGTTCGAAGACGTTCGCTTCCTGCTCCGCGAAAAGCGGGTTGGAGAGGTAGCGTTCGCCGGTGTCGCAGCCGATCGCGACGATCAGCTTGCCCTTGTTCTCCGGACGTGCCGCGACTTGCAGCGCCGCCCAGACGTTCGAGCCGGCCGAGATTCCGACGAGGATCCCCTCTTCGCGCGCGAGCCGGCGTGAGGTCGCGATCGAGTCCTCGTACGTCGCCTTGATCACCTCGCTGTAGACGTGCGTGTCGAGGATCGAGGGGATGAAACCCGCCGCGAAGCCCTGCAGCTTGTGCGGGCCCGGCGAGCCGCCGGAGAGGACCGTCGAGGTGTCGGGCTCGACGGTGATGCAGGTGACGCTCGGCTTGCGCTCCTTCAGCAGGTGCCCCGCACCGGTGATCGTCCCGCCGGTCCCGACTCCTGCGACGAGGATGTCGACCTTCCCGTCGGTGTCGCGCCAGATCTCCTCGCCGGTCGTCTTGTAATGGATCGCCGGGTTCGCCGGGTTGTCGAACTGCCCGGGCATGAAGTATCGCGCGGGGTTGGAAGCGACGATCTCCTTGGCCTTGGCGATCGCGCCCTTCATCCCGTCGCTGCCGGGCGTGAGGACGAGCTGTGCGCCGTAGGCCTTGAGCAGATTACGGCGCTCGATCGTCATCGTCTCGGGCATCGTGAGGATCAGCGGGTAGCCCTTCGCCGCGCAGACGAAGGCGAGCGCGATCCCGGTGTTGCCGCTGGTCGGTTCGACGATCACCGAGTCGGGCCGCAGCTTCCCGTCGCGTTCGGCGGCTTCGATCATCGCGACGCCGATGCGGTCCTTCACCGACCCGCCCGGGTTCATCGACTCGAGTTTGACCAGGACCTCGGCGCCGAGCCCTTTGTTCAGGCGCGGGATCCGGACCAGCGGGGTATTGCCGAACGTGTCGGCGATATTGTCGTAGACGCGCACGTCTCTTCTCGTCGCTCCTCTGTCTGTCTCGGATGTACGGATGCGTTACGCCCGCATCGACCCCGGCTCACGCGGAAAGGGTGCGTCGGCGGCGCGGAGCGAACAGACGTTCGAGTGTTCACGCTCGCCGAACGGTCGCTGTACGTCGCCGACCTCGACCTGTGGATCGACTCGCACCGGCCGCGCGCCCGGTGCTACGTCTCGCACGGGCACGCCGATCACGCGCGCGAGCACGACCGGATCGTCACGACGCCGGCGAACGCCGCGATCTGCCGCGCCCGCTTCGGCAAGCGCGCCGCGCGGGCAAAGCAGACGTCGTTCCTGCCCGAACGCAAGCGTCCGGCCTGCGACTTCGAAGAGCACGCGTTCAACGTCCCCTGGAACGACGGCGAGCATACCCTCACGCTCTTTCCCGCGGGGCATGTCTTGGGGAGCGCACAGCTGCTGATCGAGGGCGAGCGCGGCAGGTTCGTCTACACCGGCGATTTCAAGCTCGCGCGCTCGTACACGTGCGAGCCGACCGAGGTCAAGCGCTGCGATGTCTTGTTGATGGAGTGCACCTACGGGCGGCCGCAGTACCTCTTCCCCTCGCGCGCAGAGGTTGAGGACGCGCTGATCGGTTTTGCGCAGGATGCGCTCGCCGACGGCTGCGCGCCGGTGCTGTACGCGTATTCGCTCGGGAAGGCGCAAGAGGCGATGGCGATCCTCGGCAAAGCCGGGATACCGCTCGCGGTGCACGGTGCGATCGCCGAGATCGCGCGCGTCTACGAAGCGGCCGGGGTGATGCTGCCGCCGTACGAGCGCTACGACGCGGCGACCTACGACGGGACGCGCGCGCTCCTCTGGCCACCCTCGGGGAGAGCTTTGCCGAAAGCGCTGCGGGGAAGAGCCTCACGCACCGCGATGCTGACGGGCTGGGCGCTCGGCGCCGGCGCGGCGTATCGCTACGGCGTCGACACCTGCATCCCGCTGAGCGACCACGCCGACTACGCCGCGCTGCTCCGATACATCGAGCTCGCAGAGCCGAAACGCGTCCTGCTCAACCACGGCTGGAAGGACTTCGCCTGGCGCCTACGTCGGTTCGGCATCGACGCAACGTACCTAGAAGAACACGAGCAGCTCCGCCTCTTCTGATCGCCCGCGCGGAGCTCGAGAAGGACGCGGTGACGGGCTTTGTGCACGAATAGGTGCTGCACGAGCCGCTCGGCGTCGCGATGCAGCGCGACGACTTCGCGCCAAGTACGGTGCTGGGGTACGACGGCGCGCGGGAAACACATCGGGACCACGCGACGCGATCGCGCGCGCGCCGCCGGTTCGATGGCCAGCTCGGTGCACGATCTGGCGCGCTTCGCCAAGTGCTTCTCGCGGAACGGCATCCTCACGCACGCGGAGCCCGCGCGGATGACGACGGCGCAGATCCTCCAAGACGAGGAGCACGCGAGCGTCCCGCCCTCCGGAGCACGGACTGTTCAGTGCTGGTAATGTCCACTGAAACCGACAAGGGGCTCGGTCGCACCGGATCGTAAGCGAGCGCAACTTTGGCTCCCGGGGCCCCAAGCCCCACGAAGGATCGACATACCGGTGAGACCCCTTCCGCTCGCTTGCTCAGCACTCACGCTCGTCATGAGCGCCCTTCCCCTCGTCGCGCGCGCTGACGACTCCCGTGCGACCGTGGCGGTCTATCCGGAGCGGTCCGGGCAGTACCAGCAGTACGAGAGCCAACTCGCGGATATGCTCACGCAGCGGCTCGTCAACTCCGCCCGGTACGCCGTCGTCGATCGGGCCCACATGCAAGCCATCCTCGGCGAACAGGCCTACTCGGCACAGGGACAAGTGACACCCGCGACCGAGGCGCAGATCGGACGGATGCTGGGCGTCAGCTACCTCATCATCCCGCGCGTCGAGAAGCTGACGGCGACGAACGAGCAGCGGAACGACGTCCTCTCGATCCTCTCGAAATCGAGCTCGTTCGTGACGAAGATCGAGATCCTTGACCGCATCGAGATCATCGAGGTGCGCTCCGGCCAGATCGTGCAATCGGTCGAAGACAGCCAAACGACGACCTCGCAGCCGTTCTCCGCCAGCGCGCCGAACTCGGGACAGGCGTTCACCGAGACCGAGGTCCCGAAGCTGATCGATTCCTCGGCCGATGCGCTCACCGGGAAGATCGACGCGACGAAGTTGGTCGACAGCAAGCCGGCCGCGCAGGTGTCCGGACACGTTCTGCAAGTCGACGGAGATACGATCATCGTTTCGCTCGGCAGCGACGCGCTGAGCGTGGGCCAGATGCTGGGCCTCTACAATGTCCGCGTCGTCCACAATCCCGACACCGGAAAGAACATCGAGGCGCTCATCAAGCGCGGGACGATCCAGATCGTGAGCACGGCAAAGGACTATTCAATCGCGAAGCCCGTCACCGGGAAACCGATCAAGAACCAGACGGTGCGGCCGGAATAGTGGACCGCCGACTCTTTCTCGGAACGGCCGGCGCCCTCGCGATCGGCGCCGTCCGCGTCCCGCTTGCGGCCCTTGCTGCGCAGCGCATCGCGATCGGCATCGAGTCCGACGGAACGCTCGACGGCAAGATGCTCATGCGTCTGCTCGACCGGCTCTCGGCGAACATCCTGCGAGCAGGTCATATGCAGATCGTCGACCGCGCGCGGCTCGCCGCCGTTCTGCGCGAACAGGGTCTTTCGAACTCCGCCTACGCCGACCCGCGCACGGCGGCCGAGCTGGGCAAGATCGTCGGTGCCTCCCGGCTGCTTCACGTCACGGCGTCGCTCGAGGACGACAGCGAGAGCGGCGCCTTTGTCACGACGATCAGCGCCACGGTAACGGCGTCGTACTCGCTCGTCGCCGTCGACACCGCGCGCGTCGTCGATGCCGGAACGGCCGACGGAACCGGAGAGCGCCGCAGCGCGGCCGGTTCGCTTAGAGCGGGTTCCGACGAGCGTCTCGTCCGCCAGGCCGTCGACGCGTGCGCCGACGACCTCGCCGACCAGTTGGAGCCGAAATGATGAAGCGCGTCGGATTCCTCGGCGGACTCGCCGCGACGCTCGGCGCGGGCAGCATCGGCGCGCGAGCGGCGGGGATAAGCACCGTGCTTCTGCTCGCCGCGACGGATCCCTCACTCGACGATGCCTTCACGAACGAGTTCGCCGAAGTACTGCGCGAGCGCGGCGTGAACGTCGTCGATCCGTCTTCGGTGCACGTGACGTACCATCAGCGCAGTACGCTGGTGGCCGCGGTCTTCGGCCCCGTTCTAGCCGTTGCAGCGAACAGCGTCGGTTGGATCGAGACGCAATACCACTCGCGCCGCGCGCTCTTCGCCACCGTCGATCTGCACCGCAACTCGCTTCCGTACGGCGAGTTCACCGTGCACCAAGTTCGCGCAACGTGCTCGTTTCGCTGCATGGACGTCCTAAGCCGCGAGATCGTCAAGGCCGGTATCGGCCACGGCGAGGAGCGCGGTGAGGACCTTGCCGACGTCAGCGAACGAGCCGGCAGCCTCGCGATCCGCCAGGCTGCCGCGACGGCCGCCGCCGCGCTGCGCGACTGACCGGGGCCGTTCTCTACGGCGCTCCGTCGCGCTGGTCGCGCATCTGAGGTCACCTAGCCGGGTAATGCCTGCGCCGACGAAGCCGCGCCGCCCGGCACGTCCTCTACCGCATCCGGCAGGATCCGCACATCAAGCTCGCCCCGGCACCCTCGGAGGTCGCCACGCGTTCGCTGGAAGACTTGCCCGGCACGGTGTTCCACGGTGTGCTCAGAACGTATCCCTGGATCGACCGCGCCAGCGGTGCCTACGGGATCTTCTCATGCAGTACCGCCTGCGCCGCGTCGCCGGCGATCTGCGCGGCGCGCGCGATCGCGCTCCAGGCCACGGGCTTTAGGGACGCGCGGCGGTGAAGAAGGCGTGCAGTGCGTCGTACGTCGCGTCGGGGGCTTCTTCGGCGATGAAGTGGCCGGCGTCGATCGCAAAGCCCCGCACGTCGTCGGCCCAGTCGCGCCACACCGCGAGCACGTCGTACCACTTCCCCACCTCGCCGCGTCCTGCCCAGAGCGCCAAGAGCGGCACGGCGATCTTCTTCTTCCCGCGATCGGCTTCGTCGAGCGCGAAGTCATAGGTCGCGCCGGCCCGGTAGTCCTCGCATGCGGCGTGGATCGTCTCCGGATTGCGGTAGCAGCGCAGGTAGTCTTCGAGCGCTTCGGGAGTGTGCACGTTCGCGCGATTCGGCCGGCCGGCGAAGAACGCGTCGGGGTCCGCGCCGATCAGCTTCTCCGGAAACGGGTACGGCTGCGCGAGGAAGAACCAGTGCCAGTAGCCGAGCCCGAAGCGCATGTCGGCGCGGCGGAAGTGCTCGCCGGTCGGGATGATGTCGAGCGTCGCGATGCGCCGCACGCGCTCGGGATGATCGAGCGCGAGCCGGTACGCCACGCGCCCGCCCCGGTCGTGGCCGGCGACGTCGAAGCGCGCGAAGCCGAGCCGCTCCATCACCGCCACCGCATCGCGCGCCATCGCGCGCTTCGAGTACGGTTCGTGGTCGGGCGTCGTCGGCGGCTTCGAGCTCTCGCCGTACCCGCGCAGATCGATCGCGACGACCGTGAAGTCGCGTGCGAGGCGCGGCGCGACCAGATGCCACATTACGTGCGTCTGCGGATGGCCGTGCAACAGCAGGAGCGGCGGACCGCTGCCGCCGTGCCGCACCCGGATCGTCGCCTCGCCGGTCTCGATCCGCGCGAGCGTGAACCCTTCGAACACGGAGGCGCGTGTCAGTCGACGCCGATGTCCCAGAGCATCCCGAGGTCTCGTTTGGCGAAGGCACGGAACGCGATCAGCGTCTCGGTCGAGACGATCCCCGAACGCGAGGCGATCTGCTCGGTCACCAGATCGCTGAGCTGCTCGTGCTCGCGCACGCGCACCATCGCGACCAGGTCGAACGGGCCGGCGACGCTGTAGCATTCGGTCACGCCGTCGATCGTGAGCAGCTCTTCGGCAAGCGTGCGAACGCGGCCGGGTTCGACGTTGAGGAGGACGATCGCGGTGATCACCCGCCCCGCCTACCGCGCGCGGCGGCGCGCACCCTCCAACCGCGCGATGGCTTCGGGGGCTTAGGCGCGGACGGCGGCCAAACGCGCCGCCGCGCCGAGCAAGAGCGTCCCGCCGACCCGTTCGGTCCAGACCAGCACCGCGGGCGAGCGCACCGCGCGCCGCGCAACGGTCCCCGCCAGGGCGTAGAGCGCGAGGACGCTCAGCTCGATCGCGCCGGAGGTCACCGCGAGGATCAGGATCTGCGGCCACAGCGCGACGTGCGGATTCACGAACTGCGGCAGGAGCGCGGCGAAGAAGACGATCGCCTTCGGATTCGCGAGCTGGGTGACCAAGCCGCTCGTGAAGCCGTCGACGCTCGTGGAGACCTCGTCCAGCACGGCCGGCTTCGCCAGGATCGCCCGCACGCCGAGATACGCGAGGTACGCGGCCCCGGCATACTTCACGACCGTGAAGAGCGCGAAGGACGACGCGAGCACCGCGCCCAGGCCGAGCGCGGAGAGGCCGAAGTAGATCGTGTTGCCCGCCAGGATGCCGAGCGCCGCGCGCAGCGCGGGTGGCGCGCCGCGACGCAGCGCCGTCCCGACCACGAGCAGCACCGCCGGCCCGGGGACGAAACAAAGAACGACCTCCAGGACCGCGAAGGCGGCCCAGACCTTGACGTCGATCATCCCCCTCTCTCGGTGATCGCCTTCGCGCGTACCTGCGCCGCGCTCGCCGCGACGACCGGCAAGCTCGAGAAGATCGCGCTCGTCGCCGGCTACCTCGCCGGGCTCGCCGACGACGATCTCGACGCCGCGGCGCGCTTCTTCACCGGCAATCCGTTCCCACAACGCGAGGACCGCAGCCTCGCCGTCGGCGGCCGCACGATCGTCGCGGCCGCGCAGCACGTCTGGGGTTTCGACGACGACGCGCTCTCGGCCGCGTATCGCGCGACCGGCGACCTCGGCGCCGCGCTAGGCCCGTTCGTGCGTCCGGCCGTCGACCTAGGCCTCTTCCGCGCGGAGCTGACGCCCGCGAGGCTCTTCACGCTGCTCGGCGAGATCGCCGACGCCGCCGGCAAGCAGGCGCAGAAGCGCCGCCGCGTCCTGTGCGAGCGGATCTTCGCGGCCTGCGCCGACCCGCTCGAGGCCACCTACGTCATCAAGATCATGACCGGCGAGCTGCGCGTCGGCTTGCGCGAAGGGCTCGTGCTCGACGCGATCGCCACGGCGTTCGCGCGCGATCCGCAGGCCGTGCGTCGTGCCGCGAGCCTCGCCGGCGATCTCGGCGCCGTCGCGGTCGCGGCGAAGCACGACGCGCTCGGCGCGATCGCGATCACCTATCACGCGCCGATCGCGTTCATGCTGGCGAGCCCGCTGACGTACGGCGCCGACTACGCGAGCGCGCTGCGGGACGCGAGCTGGCAGATCGAGGACAAGTATGACGGGATCCGCGCTCAGGCGCACGTCACGCCGGAGCGCGTCTCGCTCTTCTCCCGCACGCTCAACGACGTCGCAGGCTCCTATCCGGAAGTCGTCGCCGCCCTGCGCGCGCTGCCGGGATCGTGCGTCCTCGACGGCGAGATCGTCGCGGTCCGCGACGGTCGCGTCCTGCCGTTTCGTGCGCTGCAGGCTCGCCTCCAGCGCAAGGACGTCTCGGCCGAGCTGCTGCGCGAGATCCCGGTCTGCTACGTCGCTTTCGACGCACTCGCGCACGACGACGACTTCTTCCTCGACCTGCCTCTCGGCGAGCGGCGCGTGCGGCTCGACGAGCTGCTTTCCGCGCCGCAGCCGGCGCTCGCGGCGGCACCGTCGAGCCTGCTCGCCGGCGACGGCGACGCCGCGGCGATCCACCGGCGCTTCGAGGGCGCACGCGCGCGCGGGAACGAGGGGCTCGTCTTCAAACGAACGGACGCGCCGTACTCGCCCGGGCGTCGCGGGAAGGCGTGGCTCAAGCTCAAACGCGAGCTGGCGACGCTCGACTGCGTCGTCGTCGCGGTCGAACGCGGGCACGGTCGGCGTGTCCACGTCCTCTCCGACTACACCTTCGCGGTCCGCTCGGGCGACGCGCTCGCGGTGATCGGCAAGGCGTACAGCGGCCTCACCGACGCCGAGATCGCCGAGATGACGGAGTGGTTCGAAGCCCATCGGCTCCCGCCCGACGCGGCTCGCGAGGCCTACGCGCGGCTCGGGCTGCGCCGGTACGAGATCCTGGTCGAGCCGCAGGTCGTCGTCGAGATCGCGTTCGACGTCATTCAGCGCAGCGCGCTCCACGCGAGCGGCTACGCCTTGCGCTTCCCGCGGATCGTACGGCTGCGCCCGGACAAGCGGCCCGAGGACGCCGACACGCTCGGGCGCGTCGCCGAGATCTACGAAGAGATGCTCACGCGCGAGGACGGAACGGCGTAAGACGTCAGCGACCGCGGCGGTTTCCGGCGCGCTGCGTACGAATCCGCTCGATTCGGGCGTAAGCGTCCGGAAACCGGGTTCGTGCCTCGCTTACGCGGTGCGCGCGCAAGCGCAGCGCCAACGAGATGAGGATGAGCGCGACGGCGAGCGCGGCGCATCCGACGCGCACGCGTGCCGCGAGCGGGAGCAGCGCTGCGGACGCGGCGATCGTGGCGAGCAGCGCGAGTGCGTTCTGCCAGCGCGGCATCGGCGGTGCGGTCACGCAGGCGACCGCTCCGCCTCAGTCGTCGCCTTCGTGCAAGTGGAGGTGACAGCCGTCCTCGGCTTCGTCGAGCACCTCACGCGCTTCGTGGAGAATGCTCGCCGGCAATGCGCCGCCCGCTTCGACGGAGCCCTCCTCGGAGAGGAAGTCGAGTTCGTCCCAATCCTCCCACGTTTCGAGCGGTTCTCCATCCATCTCGGCGGGGAAGCGCACGCAGAAACCCTGTTCGAGATGCAATCCGGTGACGAGCACCCGCGTACCGCGCGGGAAATACGTGCCGTCTTTCCAGAGTGTCCCGTACGTCGTGTCGTAATGTCGGCCGATCTTGAGTATGTCGATCGTTCCGCCCTCCGGCTGGTGCGGTCGCGATCTTTTCCGCGTCTCCGCGTGGTATACCCGTCACGATGAGCGATGAACGTTTGCGCCCGTGGCGCGTCCTCTCGTCCGACTACCGCATCGAGACGCCGTTTCTGCGCTTGCGCGCCGATCGCGTCGAGCTGCCGAGCGGGGCCGTGGTCGACGAGTACTTCGTACGCGAATCGCGCGGCTTCGCGATCGTGTTCGCGCTGACGACCGACGGACGGGCCGTGCTGGTGCGACAGTACAAGCACGGAATCGGTGAAATCATGCTCGAACTGCCGGCCGGCGCAATCGATCCGGGCGAGACGCCGGCCGAGTGCGCGCTGCGCGAATTGACCGAAGAAACCGGCTACGTCCCCGAGTCGCTCGAGTTTCTGCGCACGTTCGTTTCCGACCCGACGAACTCCGACGGCCGCTTCCATCTGTTCCTGGCGCGCGACGCGACGCCGACAGGTATACAAGATCTTGACATTACTGAGGAGATCGACGTCGTGCTGACGACGATCGAGGACCTGCGCGCGATGGCGCTCGACGGCCGCATCGCTTCAGGCTCGCAGGTCGCCGCCGTGCTGGTCGCGCTGCTCGCGCTCGAATCCTAGGTGGGTTCAGCTGCGCTGAACCCACCTAGTGCCGCGAGCGAACCGAACGGCAAGACGCGCTCGCTCGTCGCCGCGACGACCTGCAGCTCGCGGCGCGTGACGCCCCACGGCCGCAGCGCCTCCCCGCACGCGCGGCTGCGCACGTCGAGCCCGCGCGAATACGGCGTGAGCGCGGGCACGACGACGAGCCGTGCGGCCGCCAAGAACGCGGGGACGCCCCGGCCGCCGACGTGCAGCGCGGGGTGCAGATGTCCGATGATCGTACGCCGCGCGCTCGGATCGGGCCGGTCGCCGTGGCTGAGCGTCCAGCCGTCGCGTTCGCAGCACTCCACCGTGGCGCCGAGGATCGCGGCCCCGCGCGAGCGGCCTTCGTGGTTGCCGGCGATCACCGTGACCGGCGCGCACGCGCGCAGCCGTTCGAGCGCCGCGCCGATCGTGCGAGCCGCACCCTCGCTCATCCGCGTGCCGTGGATGGCGTCGCCGAGGAACACGATCTCTCGCGCGCACGTTCGCTCGGCCGCTCGCACGAGCGCCGCGACGATCTGCGAGGTGCTCCAGAGCGGCAGCACCGCGCCGCCGCCCATCACTTCCTCGTAACCGAGGTGCGCGTCGGCGCACAGCAGCACGCGCGACGCCGTCAAGAGCGCGAGGCCGTCCGGCAACGCGAGGACGCCGTCGGCGAGCGGATGCGCCGCCGACGCGGTGCTCGGTTTGACTACCAAAGCGCCAACTGCTCGCCCAGCGCCGCGCTCGGCGCCGATTCTGGCGCACGTTCCGACGTCTCCGGCGCGGCCTCACCGAGCAGCGCGAGGACGCGTTCGTGCAGCGCTTCGACGAGCGTCGCCCGATCGTCGCCCTCGACCGCGTCGCCGAACGACGAGGTGACGATCCCGAACGTGAAGGGCGTCGCCGCCGCCGGATGGACCACGCGCGGCTCGCCGTCGAGCTCGGCGAGATAGCGCCGCGCCGACGGCGCATCGAGCAGCTCCTCGGTGACCACGCGCAGGGTCTCGCGCACGAGCGGGAACGCGGCGTCGGACTCCCACAGCCGCTCGAAGATCGTCTGCGCATTCCAGCGCGACGCGCCGCCGCTGATCGCGCGGCCGCCGGCGCGCCGCAAGACGAGCAGCCCCGTGTTCGCGACGTGGCGGAACTGCGTGTGGAGCAGCGCACCGGCGCGCAGCCCCGCCAGCAGATCGTCGTCGAAGGCCTCCACCGCGAGGAGCGCCGGCCAGACGGCGTCGGGGAGGTGCGCGCCCGGCGGCAGCGCGATGAGAAAGCCGCCGTCGTCGGTCGTCAGCCGCGTCGCGATGCGGTGGCGCCGCATGAGGCGCGCGCCGACGACGCGCGCGAGCGCTTCGTTCACGCGGCGGCCCTGGGTCGTGTGGATCGCCGCGGTTTGACGGCCGTCGATGCGGTAGAGCTCGATCACCGGACGGTGCTCGGCGGGGAGCGCGGAGAGCGCGACCTGCTGCGCGACGTGGCGCACGGCGTGCGCCGCCTCGAGTCCGCGCAGGCCGTATCGTGCGCGCAGGTAGGCGTGCGCGCGCGAGGGTCCGCCGTGCGCGAGCGCCGCGGCGATCCCGCTGTGGAGCACGCGGATCTCGCGCGCAAGCGCCGCGGGGATCCCCTTGAGATGCGAGCTCCACTGCGGGACGTTGGGCGTTCCGGCACACCGCTCGACCTGCAGGCCGCGCGGGCCGATCTCGCGCACGCGCAGCGTCCGTCCTTCGAGCAGGAAGACGTCGCCGGGGCGCAGCGTCGCGGCGAAGCTCTCGTCGAGCCGGCCGATCCCGGCGCCCCCCGCGCTCGCGACGCGCACGGTACGCTCGTCGGGGATCGTTCCGACGTTCTCGTAGAACGCGGCGGAGCACTCGCGCCCCAAGCCGTAGATCGCCGTGCCGTCCGTCCCGATCCGGCGCGCGTGCGCCGCCTGCGTCCCGGCGCCGCCGCCGCTCAGGTACGCGATGCACGCGCGCAGGTCGTGCTCGCTCAGCGCGCGGTACGGGTAGGCGCGCCGCGCCCGCGCGAGCGCGTCGTCGATCGCGACGCGGCGGTCGGGGACGCACTCGCCGACGAGCCACTGCGCGAGCACGTCGAGCGGGGCGTCGGGGATCGCGATCTCCTCGAGCGTCCCGGCACGGATGCAGCGCCGCGTCGCCGCGGCTTCGACGACGTCGTCGCGGTCCTGCGCGACGACGACGCCGTGCGCGACCGCGCCCGGGCGGTGCCCCGCGCGGCCGACGCGCTGCAGCATCGGCGTCATCCCGCGCGCGCCGCCCATCACGATCACGCGCTCGACGAACCCGACGTCGACGCCGAGTTCGAGCGAGCTGGAGCAGACGACGGTACGCAGCGTCCCCGCGCGCAGCTCCGCCTCCGTGCGGTGCCGCACGTTGCGCTCCAGCGCGCTGTGGTGGACGCCGATGCGGCGGTCGCGCTGCGCGCTCGCATCGCGCATCGTCTCCTGCACGAGCGCCGCCGTGTCATCCTGAGCTTGTCGAAGGATCTGTGCGACGCGCTCGGCCTGGCTACGCACGTTGGTGAAGACCAGCGTCGTGCGCGCGTCGCGCGTGAGCGCGCCGGCCGTTCGCGCGCACTGCGCGAGCGGCGCCGTCGCGCCCGCGAACGGCGCGACGACGTCGAGCCGCAGCTCGCGCAGCCCCCGGCAGTCGACGATCGCGCAGTCACGGTCCTGTCCCGCGAGGAACGCCGCGACGCGCTCGAGCGGCGCGACCGTCGCCGAGAGCCCGACGCGCACCGGCTCGACCCGCGTCAGCGCCGCGAGCGATTCGAGCGTGAGCGCCAGCTGCGCGCCGCGCTTGTTCCCGGCGAGCGCGTGAACCTCGTCGACGATCACCGTCTCGACGTGCGCCAGCGTCTTGCGCGAGGACTCGAGCGCGAGCAGCAATGCGAGCGACTCCGGCGTCGTCAGGAGCACGTGCGGCGGGCGGCGCAGCATCAGCCGCCGCTCCTCGAGCGGCGTGTCGCCGGTGCGCACTCCGGTGCGCGCGTAGCGTTCGCGAACCCGTCCGCGGCGGACCCGCGCGCGCTCGGTGTTCGGCCGTTCGAGCAGCCCCATCTCGCGCATCGGCCGGCGGAGGTTGTGCTCGACGTCGTAGCCCAGCGCGCGCAGCGGCGAGACGTAGAGGCAGACGGTGCGCGCGAGCAGCTCGTCCTGGTCGCGCAACGCGGCGAGCCGCGAGATCACGGGCAGGAACGCCGCCAGCGTCTTCCCCGTCCCGGTCGGCGAGCAGATCAGCCGATGGTGTCCGGCGGCCGCGAGCGGGAGCGCCTGCGCTTGAGGCGGCGTCGCGCTGCCGAGATGCTCATCGCACCAAGCCGCAACGAGCGGGTGCAACGTGGAGAAGGCGCCGTCCATCGGAGGGGCGCCGCTTCATCGAACGTGCGTTCGATTCCCGCCTGAGCGGCGGCGACGGCTCAGGCCGTCGCGTCGATGTTCGTGCCGATCCCGAACGAGGCGAAGAGGCGCGCGACCTCGTCGGCCATCAGGTTCTGCGTCCCTCGCAGGACGCTCGTCGCGACCATCGAGGTCCCGTTCGTCGCGATGTCGGCGGCCGATGCGCCGGGGATTCCCGTTACGCCATCCATGGTGACGCTACCGTACCACGACGCTCGCCTCGGAAGCAAGCCGGCGCCGGAACGTGCCGCGAAACACCCTGGGCGCTTTCGCGGTAGCTGGGAATGGAGGAACTGATGCAACTCTTCGTGCGGCTCACCGCGGCAGTCGCGATCGCCATCGTCGCCCTGGTCGTGCTGGCCTTCGTGCTCAAGATCGTCATCTTCGCGGCGGTCGTCGCGGCACTCGTCGTCGGCGCGCTCGCGGCCTGGAAGATCTTCCAGCGACGCCGCACCGGCGTCGTGACGCTCAGCACACGGCGCTGATCTCGGCGTTCGTCAAGAGCGCAGACGTGCACGAGCGGGCCTTGTCGTAGTACGCACGGCCAACGCTCCGACTCGGGCAGCCGCAGGACCACTCGGGATTCCCTCGTAGGCGTCGACAACCGACTGCTTGTCCAACGAGGAGGATCGCCACGCTCCGCCCATCCCTCGGCGCCGTCTTGACGGCGCTCTTCGTGTGCACCGCCGGCGCCGCGTCGTCGGCGCAAAGCCCCGCGCCGGCGCCGGCCGCATCGGCCAGCCCGGCGCCCTCGCCGACGCCGACGCCGCCGTACAACCATATCGCGTTCCGCGAGATCGGCCCCGCCGTCGCCGGCGGGCGCGTCACCTCGGTCGTCGGCGTCCCCGACGACCCGAAGCTCTACTATCTGGGCTCCGCCGGGGGCGGGGTCTGGAAAACCGTCAACGGCGGCGTCACCTGGAGCCCGCTGTTCGACAAGCAGCGCGTCTCGTCGATCGGCGCGATCGCCATCGACCCGAAGAACCACGACGTCGTCTGGGTCGGAACCGGTGAGACGAACCCGCGCAACGACGTCTCGTGGGGCGACGGGGTCTACAAGACGGCCGACGGCGGCAAGACCTGGACGAACATGGGTCTGGAAGGGACGCGCGCGATCGCCTCGGTGATCGTCGACCCGCGCGACCCGAACACGATCCTGGTGGGCGCGCTCGGCGACGTCTTCGCCGACTCTCCTGAGCGCGGCGTCTTCCGCTCGACCGACGGCGGCAAAACGTGGACGAAGACGCTCTACGTCGGCCCGCGCAGCGGCGTGAGCGAGATGGTCGCCGACCCCAAGAACCCCGACGTCCTCTACGCCGGGATCTGGGAGTTCCAGCGCAAGCCCTGGACCTTCACCTCCGGCGGGACCGAGGACGGGATCTTCAAGTCGACCGACGGCGGAAAGACCTGGAACAAGCTGACCGGCCACGGGCTCCCCGAGGGGATGACGGGCCGCGTCGGTCTCGCGGTCGCGCCCTCCGACCCCAAGCGCATCTACGCGCTGATCGAGTCGAAGGACGGGATCCTCTGGCGCTCCGACGACGCGGGCGCGAGTTGGAAACTGATGTCGAAGAACACGCTGGTCGACCAGCGGCCCTTCTACTTCTCGCACGTGCGCGTCGACCCGTCGAACCCCGACCACCTCTACGGCGTCTCGGAGGAGCTCTCCGAGTCGAAGGACGGCGGGAAGACGTTCAAGTCGATCGCCGAGTCGGTCCACGTCGACTACCACGACATGTGGATCGCGCCGAACGATCCCAAGCGGATGATCACCGGCGAGGACGGCGGTTACGCGATCACGGTCGACGGCGGCGAGGCGTGGGCGTTCTCACGCAACCTCGCGATCGGACAGATCTACCACGTCGGCGTCGACGACCGCACGCCGTACGCGCTCTGCGTCGGGCTGCAGGACAACAACGGCTTCTGCGGACCCTCGAACAGCCTCAACCCCGAAGGGATTCCGGACGACGCTTGGGTTCGCGTCGTCGGCGGCGACGGCCAGTGGGCGGTCCCCGATCCGCGCGACCCCAACCTGATCTGGACCGACTCGCAGACCGGCCACGTCTCGATCTTCGACCGCACTTCGGAGCGCTCGCTCTCGGTGCAGCCGTGGCGTGAGACGCAAGCCGACGACTTCGCGCTCTACAAGGCGAAGTATCGCTACAACTGGGACGCGCCGGTCGCGTTCGATCCGTTCCACCCGGCGACGGCGTGGTTCGGCGCGAACGTCGTCTTCGCGAGCACCGACCGCGGCCAGCACTGGACGCCGATCTCCGGCGACCTCACGCGCAACGACAAGGCGCACCAGCAGCCGTCGGGCGGCCCGCTCGCGCTCGACGTGACGAGCGCCGAGAACACCGGGACCCTGCTCGACATCGAGGGCTCGACGAAAACGCCGGGCGAGATCTGGACCGGGAGCGACGACGGCGTCGTCTCGGTCAGCCGTGACGGCGGGAAGCACTGGAGCAACGTCACGCCGACCGGCGCGCCGGCCGACGGACGCGCCGAAGTCGTCGCGCCCTCGGCGCTCGTCGCCGGAACCGCGTACACCGTGATCGACCGCCACCTGCTCGGCGACGACAAACCGTACGTCTTCGTGACGCATGATTGGGGCACGCACTGGACCGCGATCGAAAGCGGGCTGCCCGCCGGTGAGTCGGCGCGCGCGATCCGTCCCGACACGCGCAACCCGCATCTGGTCTACCTGGGCCTGGAGAACTCGTTCTGGCTCTCGTACGACGACGGCGCGCACTGGCGCAAACCGGGCCTCGGGATGCCGACCGTCGCGACCTACGACCTGCAGATCCAGCCGCGCTTCAACGACCTGATCGCGGCGACGCACGGCCGCGCGCTCTGGGTGCTCGACGATCTCACCCCGATCCAGGAGCTGCCGCAGGCCGAGGCCGCCGGCGCGATGCTCTTCAAGCCGCGCACGGCGTACCTGTTCAACATGCACGCCGACGACGAGGGGCTCTACACCCGCTTCAGCGGGAAGAACCCGCCCGACGGCGCGATCATCACCTTCTACCAGGCGCACCCCGGCGCGAAGCCGCCCGCGATCGAGATCCTCGACGCGAGCGGGCACGTCGTCCGCCACATCGCCGGGACGCATCTGGTCGCCGAGAAGGAAGTGCCGCTCGTCCCGAACGACGCGGGGCTCAACCGCATCGTGTGGGATCTCCACGAGGACGGTCCGGTGCGCTGGATGGGCGCCGCGACCGAACGCTTCCGCGGCCCGCGCACCGGCGTGACGGTGATCCCGGGGACCTACACCGTGCGCATCGCGCTGGGCGGCAAGACGCTCACGCAATCGTTCGTCGTGCAAGGCGACCCGCGCGTGAAGGAGACCCTCGCGGAGTACCGCGCCGGGTACGAGTTCGCGAAGAAGCACCTCGTGGAGTACTCGCGGCTCGACGGCGCGCTCAACCGGCTCGACGCCTACGCGGCGTCGGCGGCGGAGCGCGGCAAAGGCGCGAACGGCGACCTTGCGACGACGCTGGCCGCCCTGCGCACGAAGGCGCTCGCGCTGCGAGGACGGCTGACCGCCGACTTCGCGAACGGCGAGGACTTCATCCAGCATCCGGGGCGGATCCGTGAAGACCTCGGCGCGACGCTCTACGGCGCAGGCGCGCCGCCGACCGCCGCGCAGCTCGACTACGCCTCGCGCGTCGACGCGGAGTACGACGGCGCGATGCGCGACATCGCGGCCTTCGAGCGGACCGACGTCGTCAACGCGAACACCGCGCTCAAGGCCGCCGGGAAACCGGCGCTCGCGACGAGCGGCGCGAAGCGCAGCGACGTCCTACCCGGCGAAGCCGCAACGCGCGACGACTCGAACGAACGCGGCGACGACGACTGAATAGCCCCCGTCCCGGCGCGTTCGACACCGTCACGCCGGGACGGGAACCCCACCCCGTCACGCACGACGGAAACCCCACCCACCCACGTCACCCTGAGCCCGTCGAAGGGCGTCGCGCGCGCAGCGCGCCTCCTGAGCTTGTCGAAGGACCACCGTCTCCAAAACGCTTCGACAAGCTCAGCGTGACACGCGGCGCGGCATGCTCGGCATGATGCGTTACGGGTTGCGCGACGACGACTGAATAGCCCGCGTCCCGCAAGGCGGAAACCCCACCTACGTCACCCTGAGCCTGTCGAAGGGCGTCGCGCGCGCAGCGCGCCTCCTGAGCTTGTCGAAGGACCACCGTCGCCGAGACGCTTCGACAAGCTCAGCGTGACACGGGGCGCAGCGCTTCGACAAGCTCAGCGTGACAGGGGGCGCGGCGCTTCGACAAGCTCAGCGTGACATGGGCGCGGTCTTAGCGCGAGAACGAGTCGGCGGTGAGGTTGATTGCGACGGAGGTCGTGGTCGTCGCGCCGCCGCGGTCGTGCTGATCGCCGCGATAGCTCACCTGCACCGGGACCGTGAGCTTCGTGTCGTACACGATCGTGCCGGAGCGCGTCAGCGTGTACGTGGAGGGCGTGCTGCCGTTCGCCTCGAGGCGATATTCGAGATCGACTTTGCCGTCGGCGTTCGAGATCACCCGGTAGCGCTCGACGCCTTTGTTCGGCCCGCTGTTCAGGTCGACGCTCCACGCAGTCCCCGGGTCGGTCGAGCGGTCGGCATAGAACGTGCGCGCGAGCCAGCGCAGCAGCGCCGTCTGCTCGTCCGAGAGCGGTGCCTGCTGCTTGGCGTCGTAGCTCAGCCGGCCGTCACCGCCGATCGAAACGATCGTCTTGGGCTCCATGCGTCCGGCCGCATTCTCCGTCGTATCGACGAGCAGGCCGCCGTCGAGCGTCGCGGCGAGGACGTCGACCGAGATCGTCCCCTTCGCTTCGTATCCGCCCGCGGTGAGCGTGCGTCCGTTTCCATTGCCGGCGCTCTCGCGCGTTTGGCTGACCGTCACCGCGACCGTGTACTGCAGCGTGCGGATCGGCGCCGCCGAGGGCACCGCGGACGGTGCGGTCGGCGTCGCAGCCGGCGTTGGCGCGGCCGACGGCTGCTGCGACTGCGCGAGCGCGGGGGCGCCGAGCAATGCAGCGAGCACGACCGAACCAAGGAGACGGCTTGCCATGGGCACAGCTTCGTGCCCTGCGCCAGCCGCCTCCCGCCGCATCACGACGCGCCGCCCCGTCCGAAGCGCGATTTCACGCGCAATGAGGCAGGCGTCACGTCGAACGCCGTGCAGACGAGCGTGCGCGGGTCAGCTGTGTACGGGGATGTTCTGCGCTTCCAAGATCGACGTGTCGACGTAACCGTCGACGCCGTGCTTCGCAACCGAGTCGCTGACGAACGCCATGATCTCGTCGGCCGACTTCTCCAGGTCGACGTTCTCGAGAAACGGCTGCTTCGCGGCAAGACCGGTCGCCCAGTACACCTCGCAGCGGTTCCCTTCCGGATCGTAGAAGTAGATCCCGACGGCGTTCCCGTGCGTGACGATCATGTCGAACTTCACGCCGCGCTCTTTGAAGCGCCGATAGTATTCGCGCACGTCCTCGAGCGAATCGCAGCGGAACGAGACTTGCTGGAGGATGCGCGCGTCGGACGGGCCGGAGCGTCCCGCGGCGAGGACCAGCTCATGGTGCTCTTCCTGCGGGCGAGAGCTCAGAAAGATCAACCCAACGTCGACGTCCTGATCGGTGACTTGCAGACCGAGGACGTCGCGGTAGAACGCCATCTGCGCGAGCAGGTCGTCGCAGTGCAGTCCGACGTGACCAAGGCGGGCGATCGAGGGCATTGCTCCTCCTCCTGGGTAGGTCACCCGTCCGTTCGGCAGCACGGCGCTCCTTCCCATCCGGCCACCGTCGTTTCGGAGAAATTCTCCGGCCGGAGAACGCCGCTCGCGCCGGGAACGGACGCCCGATGACCCCTGAATCGATCGGCGTGCGTGAGCTTGCCGCCCGATCCGACGCGGTGATCCTCGACGTGCGGGGCAATCCCGACGACATGCGGATCCCCGGCTCGCTGCGCTTCGACTCCGACGTCCTGCTCGAGGACCCGACACTCCCCGCCGACATCGCGCGCGACGCCGTGATCGCGGTCTACTGCGGGAGCGGGAACACCTGCCGACGCGTCGCGGCCGTGCTGCGCGAGCGCGGCTACGATGCCCGCGCGCTCGAAGGCGGCTACCGCAGCTGGCGCGACGCGGCGCTGCCGCTCGAACCGTGCTGAACCTCCCCACAGCGATCCTCGCGATCGTATGGGCGTTCGCGCTGGGACTCGCGATCCCGATCGGCTGGTGGGCGATCGCGCCGTACCGCTGCCCGACTTGCGGCGGCCACCTGCGCCGCCGCGTCGACGAACCGTAAGACCGTAAGACGGAACGGCCGGCGGCTCCCCCCCGGGACCGCCGGCCGTCTCCGCCCAGGCGCTTACTCGAACCGCAGCGCGCGGATCGGGTCGAGCGCCGCGGCCTTGCGTGCCGGCCAGTAGCCGAAGAACACGCCGACCGCCGCCGAGAAGGCCAGCGAGAGCGCGACCGCCGAGGGCGGGACGCTCGCGGGCCAATGCGCGAGGAGCGCGATCGCCGCGGCGCCGGCGATCCCGAGCACCACGCCGATCGCGCCGCCTCCCGTCGCCAGGACGACCGCTTCGATCAGGAACTGGCGCAGGATCGCCGCGCCGCGCGCGCCGACCGCGACGCGCAAGCCGATCTCGCGCGTGCGCTCGGTGACCGAGACCAGCATGATGTTCATGATCCCGATCCCGCCGACGACCAGCGAGACCGCGGCGACCGCCGCGAGCAACAAGCCCAAGATCGACGCCGTCGCCGACGCCGCGGCGGCGATGTCTTGCAGATTGCGCACCGAGAAGTCGTCGGGCTGACCGGCGACGATCTGGTGGCGCTGCTCGAGCAGCGCGGTGATCTCGCTCTGCACGGGATCGATGTGCGCCTGATCGACGGCTGAGACCATCAGCGTGCCGATCGTCGTTCCGCCGGTGATGCGCTGCAACGCGGACGTGTAGGGGATCAGCACGGTGTCGTCCTGATCCTGACCGGCGCCGCTCTGGCCTTTCGGCGTCAGCGTTCCGATCACGGTGAACGGCACGCCCTTGACGATCACCGTCTGCCCGACCGGATCACCACCGCTCGGGAAGAGCTGCTGCACGACGGTCTGCCCGAGCACCGCGACCTTCGCGGCCTCGTCGGTCTCGCTCTGCGTGAAGAACCGTCCGCTGGCGACATCCCAGCTGCGCACGTAGGCGTAGCTCGGCGCGACGCCGGTGACCGTCGTCTGCCAGTTCTGCCCGTTCGCGACGAGCTGCGTGCGCAGGTTGACGGCCGGCGAGACCGCGCTCACGCCGGGGAGCTGCGCGATCGCCAGACCGTCCTGCGGCGTGAGCGTCGACGCGCCGCCCAGACCCGTGCGCGCACCGGTCGTCGAGACGCTGCCGGGAAGCACGACGACGAGGTTCGAGCCCAGGCCGTTGATTTGGTTCGCGACCGAGGTCTTCGCGCCGCTCCCGATCGCGACCGTCACGATCACCGCCGCGACGCCGATCACGACGCCGAGCATCGTGAGCAGCGAGCGCGACTTGTTGCGCACGAGCGCCGCGAGCGCCATGCGCATCGTCTGCATCAGCGAGATCATGCCGTCACCAGATCCTTCACGACCGGCGCGTCGGAGACGATGTTGCCGTCGCGGAACGTCACCAGGCGACGCGCGTGCGCCGCGACGTCCGGCTCGTGCGTGACGAGCATGACGGTGATCCCGCGCTCCTCGTTGAGCCGCCGGAAGAGCGCCATCACGTCCTCGGACGAGGCCGTGTCGAGCGCGCCCGTCGGCTCGTCGGCGAGGATCAGCTGCGGCTGGTTCACGATCGAGCGCGCGATCGCGACACGCTGCTGCTGCCCGCCGGAGAGCTGATTGGGCTGGTGCTGCGCGTACTTCGCGAGGCCGACCGCGTCGAGCGCCTCGAGCGCGGCGCGACGGCGCTGCGCGGCGGGGACGCCGGCGTAGATCATCGGCAGCTCCACGTTCTCGACCGCGGTCGTGCGCGGCAGCAGGTTGTAGGCCTGGAAGACGAAGCCCAGCGCCCGGGAGCGCAGATCGGCGAGCTCGTCCTTGCCGAGCGTGCTCACCTCGTGCCCGGCGAACCGGTACGTCCCCGAGGTCGGGCGGTCGAGGAAGCCGACGATGTGCATGAAGGTCGACTTGCCGGAGCCCGAGGGCCCCATCACGGCGAGGAACTCGCCGTCCTCGATCGTCAGATCGACCCCGCGCAGGGCGACGACGTCGTCGCCGCCCTCGAGCGGATAGACCTTGCGCAGATCGCGCACCGCGACGACCGCGCTCATCGCGCACCGCCCAGCGGGCCGCCGCGGCCGCCGGCCGCGGGGCGTGCGGCCTGGCCGGAGAGCGGGTTCCCCGTGCTCGCCGCGCCGCGCTTCGCGCTCGCCGCGGCGTCGTCGCCGACGACGACCTGATCGGTCGCGCCGAGCGTCCCGCGCAGCGGGGTCACCGTCGCCTGCGTGTCGGCGACGAGCCCTACCTTCACGGGGACCGGGACGAGCTTCCCGGCGCGCCGGACGAAGATCCGTCCCGTGCCGCCGGAGGTTACCGCGCCGCCGCTCGATGCGGTCGTCGCGCCCCAGGGCGAGGCGGCGTTGCCGGTCTTCGGTGCGGCGTTCGTCGTCGCGGTAGCGCGGCGGCGGTTGCGCGCCGTCGCTCCGCTCGGCGGCTGGTAGCTGAGCGCCGCGAGCGGGACGATCGTCGCGCCGTCGACGTGCGCAACCTGGATCGTCGCGTTCGCCGTCATCCCGGGCCGCAGCGCGGCGTCCGGGTTCTCGACGAGCACCACCGCCTGATACGTGACGACGTTGTTGACGGTCGTCGGGTTCTGCCGCACCTGCTCGACGGTCGCGTGGAAGACGCGGTTCGGGAACGCGAGCACGGAGAAGCTGACCGGATCGCCGGCGGCGACGCGCCCGATGTCGGGCTCACCGACCGCGAGGTCCAGTTCCATCTTGCTCAGATCTTGCGCGATCGTGAAGAGCGTCGGCGTCTGCAAGCTTGCCGCGACGGTCTGTCCGATCGAGACGGAGCGCGCGATCACCGTGCCGTCGACCGGCGAGGTGATGATCGTGTTCGCGAGGTTCGCCTTCGCGGTCTTCACCTGCGCCTGTTGGATCCCGATCGCCGCGACGCCCGCGTCGTGTGTCGCGGCCTGATTCGCCGCCGTCGCGCTCGCCACCGCGGCTTGGTCCGCCTGCGCCAGCTGCGTCGCGTTCGCCGTCGCGATCTGCGCCTGCGCGGCTTGCGCCTGCGCCTGCGCCTGGTTCACCGCGGCCCGCGCACCATCCAACGTGGTCTGCGCGGCGACGAGGTTCGCCTGATCGGTATCGGCTTGGTTCTGCGCGATGTAGCCTTGCGCGAGCAGCTGCTTGTCGCGAGCGACGGTTTGCTGCGCGAGCACGAGCGCGCTCTGCGCCTTGGTGACGTTGGTCTGCGCGGTCGCGGTCGCCGCCTTCGCGGCTTGCGCGGTCGCCACGGCGGCGCGCGCGGTCGCGGCTTGCGCCGCCGCTTGCGCCTGCGCTTGATCGACCGCGGCCGGTCCGCCGGACGCCGTCGCGCCGGAGGCACGGGCCTGCGCCTGCGTCTGCGCAAGCGTCGCCTGCGCCTGATCGAGCGCGGCCTGGAAGGTCGTCGGATCCAGCTTCGCCAGAATCTGACCCTTCTTCACGTGCGTGTTGTAGTCGGCGTCGATCTCGGAGATCGTCCCCGAAACCTGCGTGCCGACCGCGATCGTGTTCTGCGGGTTGAGCGTCCCGCTCGCGGTCACGGTCTGCGCGAGCGAACCGGTCTGCACCGGGACGGTCGTGTACGCGACGGCGGCGGCGTGCGAGCGCACGATGATGAACGATGCGGCGATCGCGATGATGACGAAGATCGCCGCGGTAGGGAGCAGCCAACGCGGGCGACGACGCGTGGGCTCCAGGACGACGGTTGAGACGTGGCCGTTAGGTGTCGCCGGCCGCTCCAGTAGTTGCATGGCTGTACCGGCTACGGCCGCAAGCCACGCAACGTCTTAAGTCTCAGGTGAGAATCGTTCTCAGGGGCTTACCAGGCTTCGCACGTCGCCCTTCTCCTCGAATTGCGCGAAGAACGCGTCGACCTGCGCGGGCTCGACACCGGCCGCGAGCGCACGGTCTCGCGCCTTGGCGAGATCGGGCTGCGGGTGGACGACGAGCGCGCTCGTCGGCTCGCCGCCGGGGACCAGCGTGAGCTCGGCGACGCTCGCCGGCGTGACGATGCTCTGCCACGGCTCGAGGACGACGCTTCCGTCGCCCCCGTCGACGCGCAGGTGCGCATCGGTCGCGGTGATCGTCAGCGGCAGCCCGTCGGTCGCCAGACGCGTCTCGCCGGCGCGCAGGGCGACGCGCTCGACCAGAAAGCGCCGGTCGGCGATCAGGAGCGTGCGCTCCAAGCCGTCGGCTTCGTACGCGAGCTGCTGCACGGCATCCGGATGTGTCGCACGAAAGTCGAGCACGTCGCCGGCCTTGGCGACGTGCAGCTCGCGCGGCTTGCCGTCGGCGCCGACGCGGTTCCAGTCGAAGATGCGGTACGTCAGATCGCTGGCCTGCTGCGTCTCGAACAGGCGAATCCCCGCGCCGATCGCATGCAGCGTCCCGGCCGGAAGATAGAACGCGTCGCCGGGCCGCACCGGGACGCGCCGCAGGATCTCACCGAGCGTGCCGTCGGCGACGCGCCGCTCGTACTCCTCGCGGGTCGTGTCGCGCGTCCAGCCGAGCACCAGCTCCGCGCCGGGTTCGCAGTCAAGGATATACCAGCACTCGGTCTTGCCGAACGGCTGGTGCTCGACGCGGTTCGCGTACGCGTCGTCGGGGTGCACCTGCACCGAGAGCGCGGCGTTCGCGTCGATGATCTTGGTGAGCACCGGGAAGATCCGCCTCGGATCGATCGCGCCGCTGAACGCCTCGCCGAGCTCCGCGCGCAGCGCGCCGACGGTCTTGCCGGCGAGCGGACCGTTCGTGATCCGGTTCTCGTCCCAGCACTCCCACGACTCGCCGAGGGGCTGCATACGGTCGCCGTGTTTCCCGAAACGGGTCACGAGGGCGTCGCCACCCCAGATCGCCGGCGCGAGCTTCGGTTCCAGAACGTAGGGATAAAGGCGTTCGCTGGTCACGCTGCGACGTTACGCCCTCGCGCAGCGCGAGTCCAGCCGCGCCGGATCACTCGCGCCGGATCGTCGTCGTGGTGGTCCGGTTGCCCGACATCGCCATGAGCCCGGCGAGCACCACGACCACGACCGCGCCGATCGCGATCCAGCTCCACTTCACGCCGAACGCGCTGTGCGTCGTCGTGGTGGTCGTGTCCGTGGTCGTCGTCGTGCTGCTCGGTCCGCCGCTGGTCGCGCCGCCGGCGCCCGTGTCGCTGCTCGGGCCGCCGCCTGCTTGTGTGCCGGCGTTGCCGCCCTGCACGCCCGTCGCGGGCGCCTGCGGGGCGGCAGTCATCATCGACTGCTGCGCCGTCGCGAACGCGGGGGAGAAAGCCAGGAGCAACGCGACGATCGTCGCCGCGCCGCGCGAGAACAGACGTATCATGCGATCCCTCCGTTGGTCGCCGCGAGCGCGTCCTGCGGCTCCGGGTCGCCGCCGGGCGAGGTCGGATCGGCCGGGATCTCCGGCAGGTCCGGCGTCGTCCCCGGGACCTCCGGGATGTCGGGGACGGTGCTCGGGTTCGGATATTCCGCTCGCATCGCCGCCCTGACGTTCCCCGGGCGGCCGAGGGCGAAACCGACAAATGTCAACGGGGGGTGGCGCCCCCTCGACGCGAAGCCGGGCGGAATGCGTTCCCTTGTGCGCTGCTTCGTCGCGTTCGGCGCGGCGATGGCGCTGCTCGCGGAGGCGCCCGCCGACGAGGCGATGCGAACCTTCGCAACGGCCGGAGCGCGAACGGCGTCGGTGCGGTCCTACACCTCGAAGCTGCACGTCGATTTCGCGCTGCGTACGTTCCCGTACCTCAAAGTCCACCTCGAAGGTCACGTTCAGTTCGAGCGGCCGAACCTTCTCTCGGTGCGCTTCGACCACGTTCCGTGGTTCGGGAAGGGGTTCGAGCACATCAAGGCCGACCCGCTCGTCCCCGGCACGTGGCCGCAGCACTACGACGTGACGAGCATCGCCCGTACGGGCGACCGCACGGTTCTCGAGATGAAAGACAAGGTGCCGGGGAACGTCAAGGACGTCCACGCGGAGCTGGACAACGACGGCCTGCGACGCATCCAGTGGCTGTATGACAACGGTGGGAACATCGATGTCCGAATCACCCAGAACCCGGTCGACGGCGTCCCGCTTCCGTCCGTCGAAGACGCCGACATCCGGCTCCCCGGGTATCACGTCGTCGCCCACGCGACGTTCAGCGATTACCAGATCGTCTCCGACGCAGCAGCCGCCGATGGCGGTCGCTGAGCGGGTCGCGTTCCGGCCGCGCGACCACGCTACCGTCAACGCGCTCTGGATCGGGATCCAGTTTCAGGACGCCGCGCTCCTCGCGATCATCGTGCCGGCGATCGTGCTGCGGCTCACCCCGCAGCACCACACCTCGGCGCTCGCCGTGCTGGCGACGTTGGCGTCCGTCGCGGTCGTGCTCGTGCCGCCGCTCGCAGGCGCGTTCTCGGACCGGATGCGGCGGATCGGCGGCGACCGCCGCAAGGAGGTCGCGCTGGCGCTCGTCGTCGACGCGATGGCGCTGGTCGGGATGGCGTACGCCGCGTCGACCAAGCAGCTCGGAACGGGGCTGGTCGCCGCGACGATCGCCTTGACCGCCGCCTCGACAATCTACCAGGCGCTGCTCCCGGAGATCGTGCCGCGCCGCGCGTGGGGCGCCTCGTCCGGCGTGCGCGGGGCGATGACGCTGCTCGGCACGATCGTCGGCCTCATCATCGCGGCGCTGCTCCCGCCGGTGCAGGCGCTCTTCGCGACCGCGGCGATCGTCCTGCTCGGCACGCTCTCGCTCGCCGCGGTCCCGCGCGAGCGCAAAGACGATGACGAGGAGGAAGCGACGCCCGCGCACGCCGTCGTGCGCGATCACCACGATCTGATCGTCACGCTCATCGCGCGTGGCTGGATCGTGCTCGGGATGACGCTCCTGAACACGTACGTCCTCTACTTCTTCCACGACGTGCTCGGGGTGCATGATGCCTCGCTGCGCACGGGTTTGGTCGCCGGGGCGGCGCTGATCGGCGCGATCGCCTCGAGCGTGTGGGCGGGGACGCTCTCCGACCGCGTCGACCGACGCGTCGTCGTCGCGCTCTCCGGCCTCCCCATGACGCTCGCCGCGCTGGGCTTCGCGCTCGCGCCGAATCCGACGGCGATCCTGCTCTACGCGGTGCTCTTCGGCTTGGGCTTCGGCGGCGTCTTCTCCGTCGGCTGGGCGCTCGCGCTCGACGCGATCCCCGCGCTCGGCGACGTCGCGCGCGACCTGGGGATCTGGGCGATGCTCTCGAGCCTTCCCTCGATCGTGGCGCCCGCGCTCGGCGGCTTCATCATCGCGCACGCCGCGTCGCCGGCGGACGGGTACCGGATCATGTTCGGCGTCTCGGGCGCGAGCTTCGCGATCGGCTCCCTCGTCGTGCTCAAGGTCCGCAAGCGGAAGCCCGCATGATCGGTTCGACGCCGTTCCTGTGGGTCGTCTGCGCGACTCGCCAGCCCTGGCTGACGACGCGCTTCCGCATCCGGCAGTGGGGCCGGCTTCCGATGCGGCGCGGACCGACGCTGCTCGTCACCAACCACCAGCACGAGGACGAGTCGGAGATCATCGTCGAGCGCGGCTTCCTGCAAGGGCCGTGGCGGCGCACGCTCTTCACCGCCTCGTCGCGCCGCATGTACGAGCCGGGCTTCTTCGCCGGCCGCATGCCCTGGCTCGCGCCGCTGGTGCGCAACGTCAACTTCGGCCCGATGTTCCTGGCCCTGGGGATGCTCCCGCTGGAGAACCAGCTCTCGTCGCGCCCGCTCGTCAGCCTCGCGCGCGAGATCGCCGAGAGGCACGGCGATCTCCCGTTGCGCGAAATCTTTCGCGACGAAGCGCTCGTCCCGCTCGGCGCAGGTGCCGGGCGGGTCTCCGATCTGCAGCGTCCGCGCTACTTCGAGCGCGCACAGACGATGACGAAGGTCGCATTGTTGCGCGATCCGTACCGCGCCGAGTCGGTGGCCGCGCTGCGCCGCTCGATCGACGAGGAGATCGCGTTCATCGCGAAGATCGTGGGCGAAGGGACGACGTTCTTCGTCACCCCCGAGGGCGAGTACAGCACGAACGGCAAGATGCGCCCGCTGCGCGGGATCATGACGCACCTCGCGCCGATCGCCGACGTGTGGCTGTGCGCGGTCGCGTTCGACCCGTTCCGCGGCCGCCGCACCTCGATGCTCTACCGGATCCTGCGCCCCGCGAACCCCGACGACATCGCGACCTCCCTCGCCGCGGCGCGCCCGGTGACCACGACCGCGCTGCTCGCAACCTTCATCCAGGAACACCATCGTGAGAGCTTCAGCGCGGCCGACGCGCTGGCGGGAATCGTGCGCCTGCGCGCGGCGCTCCCCAAACGGCTCTTCGTCGATCCCGAGCTGGACGCGGCGCGCGAGCGCGTCGTGCGCGAAGCGCTCGCCAACCTCGTGCGGCGCGGCACGCTCATCGAAGACGGCGGACGCTATCGTCTCGGCGCCGTCCGCACCGATCCGCGCTTCCACGGCGTCCAGGACGTGATCGCCTACCACGCCACCTTCCTGGGCGAGACGATCGCCGCCGCGCAGCGGCTGGACGAGGCACGATGAGCGCGGCGACCCGGCGCGTCATCGTGACTGCCGACGACTTCGGCCTGGCGCTCCCCGTCAACGAGGCGGTCGAGCGCGCGCACCGCGAGGGCGTGCTCACCGCCGCGAGCCTGATGGTCGCCGAACCCGCCGCGGCCGACGCCGTCTCGCGCGCACGTGCGCTTCCCTCGCTGCGCGTCGGGCTGCACGTCGTCGTCGTCGACGGACGCCCGATGCTCCCGCCCGAGCAGATCCCGGACCTCGTCGACGAGCGCGGGATGCTGACGAACCAGCTCGCGCTCGCCGGCGTGCGCTACTTCTTCCACCCGGGGATCCGCCGGCAGCTCGAAGCGGAGATCCGCGCGCAGTTCGCCGCGTTCGCCGCGACCGGCCTTGCCTTCGATCACGTCAACGCGCAGTGCCACATGCACCTGCACCCGACGGTGTTCGGGATTATCGTAAAGGTCGCGCGCGAGTACGGGCGGCCGCCGATGCGCATCCCGTGGGAGCCGTTCGGCCCGTCGTGGCGCGCGACGCGCGACCGCCGCGGATTGCGCTTTGCGAACGCGTACCTGCTCGCGCCGTGGCTGGCGCTGATGAAGGCGCGGCTGCGCGCGGCGCGCATCCCGCACAACGACCGGGTACTCGGGTTGAGCGATGTCGGCCACATGACGCCGCAGCGCGTGCTCGCATTGCTCGGTGGACTCGAGCCGGGCGTCACCGAGATCTTCTTCCACGCCGCGACGGGCCGCTGGCCCGGGATGACCGACGCCTTGACGACCTATCAGCTCGAAGACGAGCTCGCCGCGCTGACGAGCCCAGCGGTCGCACGCCTCCTCGACGACACCGGAACCGCGACCATCGCGTTCGGTGACCTGACGACCGCACGTGCGCGCTGAATTGCGCAGCCTCGCGGCGCGCGGCATGGGCGCGCTGGCACTGGCGAGCCTGGCCTACGGCGCGTTCGCGCTCGCGCGCGTGCGCGCGTTCGCGCGCCGGCCGATCGAGACCGGCGCCGCGGCGCCGCGGATCAGCGTGCTCAAACCGCTGCACGGCGACGAACCGTTCCTCGAGGCGAAGCTGCGCTCGTTCTGCACGCAGGACTATCCGGACTACGAGGTGATCCTCGGCGCGCGCGACGCCGACGATCCGGCGCTCGCGAGCGCGCGCGCGGTCGCGGCGGCGTTCCCCGACCGCGTGCGCGTCGTGACCAGCGACGCCGCGACGCCGCGCCACGCCAATCCGAAGGCGAACACGCTCGCGGGGATCGTCCCGCACGCGACCGGCGAGATCTTCGCGATCGTCGACAGCGACATGCGCGTCGAGCCGGACTACCTGCGCGCGCTCGCGGCATCGTTCGCCGATCCGCAGGTCGGCGCGGTGACGTGCCTGTACCGTGGCGAGCCGCTCGAGGGGCTGGCCTCGCGCGTGGGCGCGATGGGCAACCACGAGCACTTCGCGCCGTCGGTGCTCGTCGCGCAGGCGCTCGGGCCGCTGCGCTACTGCTTCGGCGCGACGATGGCGGTGCGGCGTGAGGTTTTCGCGGCGATCGGCGGGCTCGACGTGCTTGGCATGCACATCGCCGACGACGCGATGCTCGGCGAGCTGGTCGCGGCGCAGGGGCTGCGCGTCCACCTCTCGCGCTACGTCGTCGAGAACGTCGTCTCGGAGGCGGGGATGCGCGCCCTCTGGCAACACGAGTTGCGCTGGGGGCGCACGCACCGCACGCTGCGGCCGGCCGGCTACGTGGGGCTCTTCCTCACCTATCCGCTGGTGCTCGCGCTCGGCGCGCTGGTTCTGGCGCCGAAACGACGCCGCGCGCTGGCGCTCGTCGCTGCCGCGGCGGCGCTGCGGGTCGCGCTGCAGCGCGAGACGCAGCGCGCCTTCGGCGTGCGCAGCAAGTCCTCTCCCGCACTGATCCCGCTGCGCGATCTGTTCGGCTGCGCCGTCTGGGCCGCCGCATTCTCCTCGCGCACGGTGCGCTGGTCGCACGACGCCTTCGCGGTCGCGCGCGACGGCACGGTCGCGCCTCACGTATGAGGCGCGTGACGCTGCTCGTTCCGCGCGGCGCGGAAGCGGCGGCGGTACGGCGCGCACGGCCCCACGTGCGCGTCGTCGAGCTGCCCGCCGGCGCGGCGGCGCCGCGCGCGCTGCCCACGTTCGAGGACGGCGAGGCCGCGATCGTGGTCGGCCTGTGCGGCGCGCTGCGCGGGCTGGGGGTGGGAGACGTCGCGATCTATCGCCGCGTCACGGGGACCGGTGACGCGCGCGCGCTCGATCCCGCGCTCGCCGCCGAAATCGCGGCGCTCCTGCAGCGAGCGCATAGCGTCGCAGCGTACACCGCCGACCACATGGTCACGACGATCGCCGAACGAGGAGCGCTCGCGGCGCGCTACGACAGCGACGTCGTCGACATGGAAGCGGCACCGCTCGCCGCCGCGCTCGCCGCACGCGGCGTCCCGTACGCGATGGTGCGCGTCGTCAGCGACGACGCGTCACGCGAGCTCCCCGCGCTCGAGCACGCGATCGGCGCCGACGGCCGCCTGCGCCCGGAGCAGATCGCGCTCGCGTTCCTGCGCCGCCCGCTCGCCGCGTTCCGCTTCGTCCGCGACGTGCAGCGCTCGCTCCAGGTCCTCAGCTCCGTCGCGCGCATCCTCGGCACGCGCTGAGCCCTCGGCCCGTCCGCGCGCTATGACGGCGTCGGCGTGAAGTCGCGGCCTTTCCAGGTACCGCCGCGGCCGCGCGCGTGGCGGCGTGCGGAGTCGAGGGTCATCGCGGTGTAGAGCGCGGCGGCGAGCGGGAGCGCGAGCGCCCGCAGGCGCGGGACGCGGTAGAGCTCGAGCGTCGGCGCGTAGGCGAGGCTCATCGTGGCCCAGGCCAGCGCGCCGGGGAGCGCGACGTCCCAGCGCCGCGCGAGCGCGCCGCCGACGGTCGCGGCCGGCGGGACGACGTAGAGCAGCGCCATCCCGGCGACGGTTCCGGCGAGGAGCGCAGGCGAATACCGTAGCTGCGTGTACGCGGTGCGCGCGACCATCGACCAGATCGTCTCGAGCGAGTCGTACGGCCGCACGCTGCGCGAACGCGTCGAGAGGCCGAGCCAGAGCGCGCCGCCGGCCTGCTGCACCGCGGCGGCCAACGAGCAGTCGTCGATCAGCTCGCCGGCGATCCGCTCGACGCCGCCGATTCGCAGCAGCGCCTCGTCGGCGAGCAGCACGCACCCTCCGGCCGCGCCGGCCGTGGCGCGCCCGCGGTCGTTCACCCACGCGAACGGATACAGCATGCGGAAGAAAAAGACGAACGCCGGGATCAACAGACGCTCCCAGTCCGTGCCGCAGTGCAGCTCGACCATCTGCGAGACCAGCGCGCGGTCGTCGGCGCGCGCGGTCGCGACGAGCCGCGCCAAGGTGTCGGGATCGTGCTCGACGTCGGCGTCGGAGAACCACCAGTACGCCGGACGCGCGCCGTGCGCGCGTGCCGCCGCCACGCCGCTCGCGAGCGCCCAGACCTTCCCCGTCCAGCCGGCGGGCCGGGGCGTCCCGCCGACGACGCGCGCGCGGCCTTCCGCGCCGAAGCGCGCGATCGTCGCGCGCGCCGCCTCGCCGGTCCCGTCCTCGCTGCGGTCGTCGACCAGCACGATCTCGAGCCGGCCCGCGTAGCGCTGCGCGAGCAGGGACGAGAGCGTGCGCTCGATCACGTCGGCCTCGTTGCGGGCCGGGACGACCGCCTGGACGTCGGGCGCCGCCGGCTCGTCCAGCGGGGGACGGAGGCCGTCCGCGCGTGCGTCCCAAAAACGACCACGAGCGACGACGAGGCCCAGCCACGCCGCCGCACCGACCCACGCTGCAGCCCGAACGACTTTGGATACCATTCAGACCCCGCCTTCGAATCAGACCGCCGAGCGACCCGCCGCGCCCTCATTGGAGGACGCGATCGCGCGCGCATCCGACGCGCTCTTTCGTCTCCAAGACCCGAGCGGGTTCTGGTGGGCGGAGCTGCAGTCGAACGTGACGATCACCGCGGAGGTGGTGCTGCTGCACCACGTCTGGGGAACCTTCGACCGCATCCCGCGCGCTGCGGCGGAAGCGTATTTCCGCGGCGAGCAGCGTGCGCACGGCGGCTGGGAGCTGGCTTACGGCGACGGCGGCGAGCTGAGCGTGACGATCGAGGCGTACATGGCGCTGCGCCTGCTCGGCGTCTCCGCCGACGATCCCGCGCTGCGCCGCGCGCGCGACTACGTGCTCGCGCGCGGCGGGATCACGCGCTCGCGCATCTTCACCAAGATGCACCTCGCGCTGCTCGGTGCGTACGACTGGGCCGGTCTTCCGTCGCTCCCGCCGGCGCTGATGGTGCTCCCCGACGACGGGATCTTCTCGATCTACGACCTCTCGAGCTGGGCGCGCGGCAGCACGGTCCCGCTGATCCTGCTCTTCGACCGTAAGCCGGTCTACGGTCCGACGCTCAACCTCGACGAGCTGTACGTCGAAGGCGGTCGCGCGCACGCGCGCATGGCGCTCCCGCCCGGTAAGGATCTCGTCGAGCACCTCTTCAACGGCGTCGACGCCGCGCTCAAGCTCGGCGAACGCGCCGGCGTGATCCCGTTCCGCGAACGCGGGCTGCGTCTGGCGGAGAAATGGACGGTCGAACGCCAGGAAGAGACCGGCGACTGGGGCGGGATCATCCCCGCGATGCTCAACGCGATGCTCGCGCTGCGCGCGATCGGCTACGACGTGCACGATCCCGTCGTCGTGCGCGGCTTCGCCGCGCTCGACGGGTTCACGGTGACGCAAGACGGCGTCTACCGCGTACAGCCGTGCATCTCGCCGATCTGGGACACCGCGTTCGCGGTGCGCTCGCTGGTCGACGCCGGCGCGCGGCGCGACGATCCGCGTCTGGTGCGCGCGGTCTCGTGGCTGATGGACAAGCAGATCGTCGCGCGCTACGGCGACTGGTCGGTGAAGAATCGCGAGGGAAAGCCGGGCGGCTGGGCCTTCGAGTTCGAGAACGCATTCTATCCCGACGTCGACGACACGGCGGTCGTCGTGATGGCGCTCGGCGCGGTCGACCATCCCGAACCCGAGCGCGTGCGCGGCGCGATCGGGCGCGCGGCGCAGTGGGTCGCCACGATGCAGTGCCGCGGCGGCGGCTGGGGTGCGTTCGACGTCGACAACGACAAAGCGTGGCTCAACAAGATCGCCTACAGCGATTTGAAAGCCTCGATCGATCCGCCGACCGCCGACGTGACGGCGCGCGTGCTCGAGATGCTGGCGCGCTGCGGTCTCGCGTTCGCGCCGCCGCGCTTCGAGCGCGGCCTTTCGTACCTGCTCGCCGAGCAGGAACGCGACGGCGCGTGGTTCGGACGCTGGGGCGTGAACTACGTCTACGGCACGAGCGGCGCGCTCGCGGCGCTGGGCCCGACGCGGCCCGGCGATCGCGCGATCGACGAGGCGGTCGTGCGCGGCGCGGTCTGGCTCAAGAGCGTCCAGCAGCAGGACGGCGGCTGGGGCGAGACGACCGACACTTACAAGGATCCCGCGCTGCGCGGGATCGGCCCGACGACCGCGAGCCAAACCGCGTGGGCGCTGATCGGCCTCATCGCGTGCTGCGAGCGCCTCCCCTCGATCGCCGGCGCGTTCATGCCGGCGATCGAAGGCGGCGTCGCCTATCTGCTACGGACGCAGCGCGCCGACGGCAACTGGGACGAGCCGGAGTTCACCGGAACCGGGTTCCCCGTCCACTTCTATCTCAACTATCACCAGTACCGTCTGCACTTCCCGCTCTCGGCGCTCGGGCGTTACGCCGCGCTGCGCGGCGACAGCTCCGTCGCGCGCTGAGGCGCGGGGAGCGCTGCCGCTTCCGCGGCTGATGCTGAGCCCCTCGAAGCCTTGCGCGGCGGGAGCATGCGGATCGCGAGGAGCGCCGCGGTCGCGAGGCGCGGCACCAGCGACGGTTTGACGAGCCGACGGTCGAGACGCGCCATCATCCTGCGGTTCTCGGCGAGCGCCGCTTCCAGGAACATCGCCGGCGTGACGTCGGCGATCACCGAGCCGAACAGGTCATTTCCTTCCAACGTCGGCAACGGCACCTCGGTCGCGCCTTGCGCGGTACCGATGATCGCCTTGGCATGGTACGTGATGGCCTCGAGCGTCCGCCGAAACAGCCCGTCGCGCCCGGCTTTCGCTTCCTCGTACCGCCACCAGTTCATGAAAAACGCGATGTGACGGGCTTCTTCCCACAAAACGTTCTCGAAAATCCGCATCAGCGGCTCGGGGAAGAGCCCCTTCTGCCGCGCGATCGCGAACGCGCCGAAGCCGATGAACGAGTCCGTGCACTCGCCGAAGCCGAAGATCAGGAAGTCTTCGCGAATCGCGCGCGGATCGGCGGCGGGAACCTCCGGCGCGTCGATTTCGTAGCGTTCGAGAACATGGCTCATCAGGCGCCCGTGACGGGTCTCTTCCAAGCCTTGCAGCGCAACTGCCTCCCGGATCAGCGGGTCCTCGATCGTGTGCGCGAATGCGGTCACCATTCTGCCCGCCCGCTGCTCGATCGAACGCGCGTAGCTCCAGAACGGGAACGCCCGCAAACGCTCCAGCAGCGTGCCGTCGAGCTGCGGCCAGGGCAGATCTTCCGGTTCAAAGGGGACGTGCGTGTCGACGAACGTCCTGCAGAAAAGCTCTTTGTGTTGTGGCGTACCCACTTTCATGTGGCCCAAGGTCGGCGCCCGGCCGGGTACCTTCCTGCCAGGAAAACAGGGCGCCGGTGACCCCAGAATGGAACCCGTCACTCGCAGTGGACCAAGATGTGACCGCGACTGACGCCGAGCGGGAATCCAAAGCGTTCCTCCCACGGGTCTCGCGGACGTTCGCGCTGGGCGTCAGACTGCTCCCTACGCGGCTCGAAGCGCCGGTACGGATCGGTTACCTGCTGTGCCGGATCGCGGACACCGTCGAAGACGATCTGTTCGTCACGCCCGAACGCAAGGCTGCGCTCCTCGACCAGTTCCTGGCCGGCTTCGACGACCCCGGAGAAGCCGTGCGGTTCAGCACCTGCACCGTCGAGCTCACCTGCGATCCCGCCTATCTCGACCTGGTCGGGTCGACCCCGCACGTCTTCCTGACGTGGCGCGTGCTCGACGCCGATTCGCGCGCGATCCTGCGCCGCTGGGTCGAGGAGATGGTTCGCGGGATGCGGCGTTTCGTGCTGGAGCATCGCGACGGGATCCGCATCGCCAGCGTCGGCCAGTTCCGCGAGTACTGCTATTACGTCGCCGGAACGGTCGGCCATCTGCTCACGGAGCTGTGGCACGCGCACTCACCGCTCGTCGGGCCGCGCACCTACGAGCGGCTGCTGACCGATTGCGAAGCGTTCGGCGAGGCGCTCCAGACCGTCAACATCCTCAAGGACATCCCCTGGGACGCCGAGCACGAGAACAACGTGTACATCCCCGCGGATCTGCTCGCGCGCGTGGGAAGCAGTCAGGACGCGATTCTCGTCCAGGAGCGGCGCGCCGCGAACCGTGACGCGCTCGTCCCGCTGATGCAGCTCGCGCAGGACGACATCGAGCGCTCGCTGCGATACATCGAGGCCCTGCCCGCCGCCGCGATGCGGATTCGCCTGTTCTGCGTGCTGCCCATCCTCTTCGCGATCGCGACGATGCGCGAGCTGGAGCAGACCGACGCGATGCTCGTCCCCGGCGGCGCGGTCAAGATCGATCGCGCCGAGGTGAAGGCGCTCGTCGTCGCCGCCTCGACCTCGACGCTGACGAATCCCTCGCTGCGCTGGCTCGTCGACCGCGTGCGCAAACGGCCCTTCGTCTTCGCCTTCGGGCGCTCGGCGTAGCGCCGCACGTGCGCACCGCGTTCGTCACCGGCGCGTCGGGGTTCGTCGGGGCGAACCTCGTGCGCGCCCTGCTCGCCGACGGCTGGCACGTCCGCGCGCTCGTCCGCGGCCCGGCGTCTTCGCTCGACGGGCTCGCGATCGAACGGGTCGCGGGCGACCTCTTCCGCCCCGATCTCGCGGACGCGATGCGCGGCTGCGAGGCGCTCTTCCACGTCGCGGCGACGTACAGCCTATGGCGGCGCGATCGCGCGGCCGTGCTGCGGGCCAACGTCGAGGGGACGCGCGCCGTCCTCGCCGCCGCGCGCGCCGCCGGCGTCCCGCGCACGGTCCATACCAGCTCGGTCGCCGCGATCGGGGTCCGCGCCGACGGCCGTCCGGCCGACGAGACCTATCAGAGCCCGCTGGACGCCCTGATCGGGGCCTACAAGCGCTCGAAGTTCCTGGGCGAGCAGGAGGTCCGGCGCGCCGTCGAGGGCGGCCAGGACGTGGTGATCGTGAACCCGACGACCCCGGTCGGCCCATGGGACGCCAAGCCCACGCCGACCGGCGAGATCATCGTGCGCTTCCTGACCGGGCGGATGCCCGCCTACGTCGACACGGGCCTCAACGTGATCGACGTGCGCGACGTGGCCGCGGGGCATCTGCTGGCCTACGAGCGCGGCGCGACCGGCGAGCGCTACATCCTGGGCAACGAGAACCTCACGCTGCGCGAGCTGCTCGAGCGCCTGGCCGCGATCACGGGGCTCCCCGCACCGCGCGTGCGGCTTCCCCGGCTCGTCCCCCTGGCCTACGCGGCCCTCGGCGAGTACGTGCTCGCGCCGCTCGGCGTGCGCCCGGACGTCTCTCTGGAAAGCGTTCGGATGGCCAAGCAGCGAATGTGGTACGATCCCGCGAAGGCAGTCCGCGAGCTCGGGCTCCCGCGCAACCCCGTAACCCTGGCCCTTTCCGATGCGGTCACGTGGCTCCGGGGGCATGGTTATGTCACCCGCGGTACTCCTCAGGCAAAGGATTCATGGCGCTCTCTCTCAAGCAAGCAGTAACGGTCGGTTCGTACGTCGTCAAGCAGCGGCTGGCGGGCAACAAGCGCTATCCGCTGGTTCTGATGCTCGAACCGCTGTTCCGCTGCAACCTCGCCTGCAGCGGCTGCGGCAAGATCCAGCACCCGGTCGACGTGCTGCGCCGTCACCTCAGCCCCGAGCAATGCTTCGCAGCGGTCGAGGAATGCGGCGCGCCCGTCGTCTCGATCCCCGGCGGTGAGCCGCTCCTGCACCCGCAGATCGACGAGATCGTCAGTGGTCTCGTGGCGCGCAAGAAGTTCGTCTACCTCTGCACCAACGCGATTCGCCTCGAGCAGAGCCTCGACAAGTTCAAGCCCTCGCCGTACTTCTCGTTCAGCGTCCATCTCGACGGGCTGCAGGAGACGCACGATCACGCCGTCGACCGCAAGGGGATCTTCGAGATCGCCGTCAAGGCGATCAAGGCCGCGAAGGCGCGCGGTTTCCGCGTCACGACGAACACGACGATCTTCGACGGCGCCGATCCCGAAGAGTTCCAGCGCTTCTTCGACTATCTCACCGACGACCTGAAAGTCGACGGGATGATGATCTCGCCGGGCTATCGCTACGAGAAGGCGCCCGATCAGGATCACTTCCTCGCGCAGGAACAGACGAAGCAGCTTTTCCGTCAGATCCTCGCGCCGTACAACGCCGGCAAGAAGAAGTGGCAGTTCAACGCCAGCCCCTTCTTCCTCGACTTCCTCATCGGCGAGAAAGACTACGACTGCACCCCGTGGGGGATGCCCAGCTACAGCCTCTTCGGTTGGCAGAAGCCGTGCTATCTGCTCGGCGAGGGCTATGCGAAGACGTGGAAAGAGCTGCTCGAGCAGACGCCGTGGGAGCAGTACGGCCACGCCAGCGGCAACGAGAAGTGCAAGGACTGCATGGTGCACTCCGGCTTCGAGGCGACGGCCGCCGCGGACGCGATGCGTCCGGCGAACGTCCTGCGCTCGATCAAAGCCGTCTTCGCCAAGTAGTTTGATCAGCCGTCTCACGTTCGAGGCTTTCGAGAGCTATCTCGAAACGGCGATCGATCGCATCGAAGGAACCTCGCCGAACCGGGGTCTGATCCGCGACCACTTCGCGCTCGACGATCCGAGCGCGAAGCGCGGCAAGCGGCTGCGCCCGCGCATCCTGGTCACTGCCGCCGAAGCCGAAGGGGCCGACCCCGAAGCGGCGTTCCCGGCGGCGGCGGCCGTCGAGCTGCTGCACAACTTCTCGCTCGTCCACGACGACATCGAGGACCGTGACGAGCTCCGCCACGGCCGGCCGACGCTCTGGGTGAAGCACGGCATCCCCGCCGCGCTCAACGCCGGCGACGCGATGTGCGCCGCCAGCTACGAGGCGCTCTTCCACGGCGCGCCCGACCGCGATCCGGCCAAGCTCGCCGCGATGACCGCCTCGCTCTTCCGCGCCCACCACCACATGTGTCAGGGCCAGTCGTACGACATCGGATTCGAGACCGCGACGGCGGTCTCGTTCGCTGAGTACGTGACGATGATCGAAGGGAAGACCGCCGCGCTCTTCGCCGCCTCGTGCGAACTGGGCGCGCTCTCCGCGGGCGCCGAGCCCGAGCGCGCGCAGGCCTACGGCCTCGTCGGCCGCGCGTACGGCTTGGCCTTCCAGGTCCGCGACGACATCCTCGGCACCTGGGGCGCCTCGGAGCAGACCGGGAAGCCCAGCGGCGCCGACATCCGCAACCGCAAGTGGTCCTTCCCCGTCGCCTGGGCGATGGACGGGCCGTCCTCGCCCGACCGCGAGACGGTGGCGCGGGCCTACGGCAAGCTCGAACCGCTCGACGGCGCGCAAGCCGAACGCGTGATCGCGGCCCTGGGACGCCTCGGCGCGCAGCGCGCGGCGGACGAGGCCTGCGAGGCGTACATCGCCGAGGCCAAGCGAATCGCCCGAAGCCACGGACTCGACCGCGACGGCAACCTCGTCGCGATCTTCGACGCCACCGCCCAGCGCACGGTCTAGAGGGCCGACAGCGTCGCGACCCCGTAGGGTGCGAAGAGCGGATCGCTGGTGACCACCGTCAGCCCTTCGACCGATGCCTGCGCGATCAGCATCCGGTCGAAGGGGTCTTTGTGGTGCACCGGCAGCGCGGTTACCGCGAGCGCGTGCTCGACTGTGACCGGAAGCGTGGTGAATCCCTGTGCCGCGAGCCGTGTCGGCACGTAAACGCGCGGAGCCAGCGGAAGCGGCAATTTCCCCAGTGCGTGCTTGATCGCGATCTCCCACGCGCTCGCGGCGGAGAACGACACCGTGTTCGCCGGATCTGCGATCACCGCAACCGCGCTTTCGGCCAACCGCGGATCGGCCGTCGTCCACCAGATCCACGCGTGCGTGTCGAGCAGCAACCTCACTGTTCGAAGCGCCCCAAGACGTCGTCGGGGAGTGGCTCGTCGAAGTCCTCCGGAAGGCGAAAAAGGCCCGCGTCCATGCCGTAGCCGCGCCGCGCCGGATCGAGGCCCGAAGGAGCGCCGCGCGCGGCGCGCTCGCGCTCGACGAGCACCGCGTGGGCCCGCACGTACCCGACGATCGCGTCGACCGCCTCTCGCGCCAGGCCGACGCTCGCGGCCGTCCGGTCGAGGTCGCCGCGCGCGTCCTGATGCGCGCGCCAGACGTCGCTGGCGCTGATCTCGCGGCCGCGCACGAGCGGGTCCCAGCGATGGGGCGACGCAAGGACGAGATAGCGCGCCGCGGGACCGTATAGCGCACGCCGCGTCACGTCGGGAAAAGCGTCGACGAAACGCACGTCGTCCGGCGGTGCGAACGAGACCGTCGTGCCCGATTCCAGGGCGGTTGCGATCCGTTCGAACATCGCCAGCAACGCTCGACCGGTCTCGGAGTCGCTCTCGGTATTGAGCAGCGCGCGCGCCCGTTCAAACTGCTCTTCGTAGCCGCGAATGTCGACCTGGATCCGGTGCGGACGCTTCGCCATGGCCCGAGTATACTCCAATATGAGTCAAAATTGACGCATAGCCGGTCTACCGGGGAACCGGCGACCTTGCTCGTAGAGGCGGGCATGGCGATCTTTCGGCCGGAGTACGAGGCGCTGGAACGCCCGGCGCTCGAGGCGCTGCAGCTCGAGCGCCTGCGCGCACTCGTGGAGCGCCTGCGCGCGAGCAGCGCCGTCTACGGCGAGCGGCTGCGCGGAATCCCCGCGCCGCGCTCGCTCGAGGACCTCGCCGCGTTGCCCATGACGACGAAGGACGATCTGCGCGAGAGCTATCCGCTGGGGATGCTCGCGGTCTCCTCCGAGCGCCTGGCCCGGATCCACGCCTCGTCCGGCACGACCGGGAACCCGACGATCACCGCCTACACGCGCGAGGATCTGCGGATCTTCGGCGAGGTGAACGCGCGCAGTCTCGCCGCCGCCGGGATCCGGCCGGGCGAGATGTTCCAGGTCGCCTGGGGCTACGGGCTCTTCACCGGCGGTCTGGGGATGCACGGCGGGTGCGAGACGCTCGGCGCGTGCGCCGTCCCCGCCTCAAGCGGGAACACCGCGCGCCAGCTGCAGCTGCTGTGCGATCTCCCCGTGGTCGGGATCGGCGCAACGCCGAGCTACGCGCTCGTCCTGGCCGAACGGCTGCGTGCTGAGAACCGCCGGCCGAAGGCGCTGCGCTACGCGCTCTGCGGCGCCGAGGCGTGGACGCGCGAGATGCGCGCCGAGCTGGAAGCGCTCCTCGGCGTGACCGCGACGAACATCTACGGGCTGACCGAGATCATCGGCCCCGGCGTCGCGCAGGAGTGCCTCGAGAAAGCGGGCCTGCACGTGCAGGAGGACCACTTCCTCGCCGAGGTCGTCGATCCCGAGAGCGGCGCGCCGCTTCCGGAGGGCGCACGCGGCGAGCTGGTGCTCACGACGCTGACCCGCGAAGCGATGCCGGTGCTGCGCTATCGCACCCGCGACCTCACCTCGTTGGTCCGCGAGCGCTGCGCCTGCGGCCGCACGACGGCGCGGATCGACTGGTTCACGGGCCGCGTCGACGACATGCTCGTCATCCGCGGGATCAACGTCTTCCCCTCGGCGGTCGAAGAGGTGCTCCTGCGTTTCGCCGAGCTCTCGCCCAACTATCGCATCGTCGTCGACCGGCCGCCGAACGGTTTGGACGTGATGCTCGTCGAGGTCGAGCACCAGCCGGACGCCGCGATCGACGATGTCGACGTGCTCGCCGAGATCGTCACCGGCCGCCTCGCCGAAACGCTGCTCGTCTCGCTGCACGCGCGCGTCCTGCCTCCGGGGACGATCGAACGGATCGAAGCGGGGAAAGCGAAGCGCGTGATCGATCGGAGGACCCTGTGAGCGATGCCGTCGTCGTGACCGAGCGCCCGCACGAGCACGTCGCGCTCGTGCGTTTGAACCGGCCGAAGCAGCTCAACGCGCTCTCGAACGCGCTGGTCGCGCAGCTGGTACGCGACCTGGAGCTGCTCGACGGCGACGGGGTAACGCGCGCGATCGTCCTCACCGGCGACGAGCGCGCCTTCGCCGCCGGCGCCGACATCACCGAATTCGCGTCGGGCGAGCACGACCTGGAGATCTGGGACCGGATGGCTGCGATCGGGATCCCCCTGATCGCCGCCGTGCGCGGGCTCGCGCTCGGCGGCGGCCTGGAGCTGGCGATGGCGTGCGATCTCCTCGTCGTCGCCGAGGACGCGCGTCTCGGGCAACCGGAGATCGCCCTCGGACTCATCCCCGGCGTCGGCGGGACGCAGCGCCTCACGCGCGCGGTCGGCAAGACGCTCGCGACCGAGATGGTGCTGCTCGGACGCGAGATCAGCGGCCGCGACGCCGAGCGCCATGGCTTGGCGAACCGCTGCGTCCCGGCCGAGCGCGTCGTCCCGCTCGCGCTCGAGCTGGCGCGCGCGCTCGCGCGCCAGGCGCCGCAGGCCGTGCGCGCCGGGAAACGCGCGATCGCGCGCGCCTACGAGGAACCGCTCGCACGCGGTCTCGCCGAGGAGCGCCGCGCGTTCCTCGCGCTGCTGCAGACCGACGACGCGCGCGAGGGCATTGCTGCGTTCTTGGAAAAGCGCACGCCGGCATGGCAGGGACGATGACGGTGGAGCCCCTCGACCATCTCGTTGGGTACGACGGCGGCGTCGCGACGATCACGTTGCAGCGTCCCCAGGCATACAATGCGCTCACGCACGCGCTCCTCGCCTCGCTGCTCGCGACGCTGCGCGCGCTCGAACGCGATCCTCAGGTGCGCGCGGTCGTCCTGACCGGCGCGGGGAAGGGCTTCTGCTCGGGCCAGGCGCTGGACGATCCGCAGGCGCTCCCCGACGGAGCGCCGCGCGACCTCGGCGCCGCGGTGCGGGCGCGCTACAACCCGCTGACCGCGACGATCCTGGGCAGCGCGAAACCGTACGTCGCCGCGGTCAACGGCGTCGCGGCCGGCGCCGGGATGGGTCTGGCGTGCGCGTGCGACTTCCGCGTCGTCGCGCGCGGCGCGTCCTTCACCACCGCGTTCGCGAAGATCGGCCTGGTCCCGGACAGCGGCCTCTCCTTCACCCTGCCGCGGATCGTCGGCTACGCCAAGGCCCTCGAACTGTGCCTGCTCGCCGAGAAACTCGACGCGGCGCGCGCCGACGCGCTCGGTCTGTGCACGAAGGTCGTCGCCGACGACGACCTGCTCGCGGAAGCGCAGCAGCTCGCCGCGGCGCTCGCGCGCGGACCGCGCTCGCTCGGGTTGATCAAACGCGAGCTCCTGCGCAACGGCGCAGGGGATCTGCACGCGGCGCTCGAGTACGAGGCGGAGATGCAGAGTATCGCTGGTACCAGCGCCGATTTCGCCGAAGGCCTCGCCGCGTTCGGCGCCAAGCGCAGCCCCGCATTTCGCGGCGCGTGAGCGTCGCGATTCGGCGCGCCGTCCCCGCCGACGCCGCGCTGCTGGCGGAGCATCGCGCACGTGTCTGGCGCGAGGCCGGCGGCCACGGTGACGACGAACTGGTCCCCCAGATCCCGATCTGGGGTGCGTTCTTCGAGCGCGCACTCGCCGACGAGACGTACGTCGCATGGATCGCCGAGGAGGCCGGACATCCCGTCGGCAGCGGCGCGCTGCTCGTGCACGCCGCGGTCCCGCGGCCCTTCGTCGACTCCGAGCGCGAGGGGCGCGTCCAGTCCGTCTTCGTCGAACCCGAGGCGCGGCGGCGCGGGATCGCGCGCGCGCTCATGGCGGAGATCACGGCGTACGCGCGGGCGCTGCCGTTGATCCGGCTGACGCTCCATCCGTCGGAGGACGGCCGCGCGTTGTACGCCTCGCTGGGCTTCGTCCCGCTCGACGAGATGGGGCTTCGGCTCTAGGAATCTCGGCGCCCGAGCGGCGGCGAGCAGGACCGCGGCGAATCTGGAACCCGATGCTCCAGGACCTCCGTCTCGACGACCCCGCGCTCCCCCGATCGCTCATCAAGGCGACCATGCTCGTCCAGGGTCTCGCCTGATGCGCCGCGTCGGCGCCGCAGAGGTCGCGGCGCGCAAGGGCGCCGCGTTTCCCGTCGTCACGGCCTACGACGCGCCGTTCGCGCGCTGCGCCGAGGCCGCCGGGATCGACGTGATCCTGGTCGGCGACTCGCTGGGGATGGTCGTCCTCGGATACGACTCGACGGCGCAGGTCGAGCTGGCCGACATGGTGCGCCACGGCGCGGCCGCCGCGCGCGGGACGCAGCGAGCCCACGTCATCGTCGACCTGCCGATGGGGAGCTACGAGGCTTCGGATGCGCTCGCCGTCGCGAGCGCGATCACGCTGGTCAAGCACGGCGGCGCCTCGTCGGTGAAGCTGGAAGGCGGCGAGACGAACGCGGCGAGGATTCGCGCGATCGTCGACGCCGGGATCCCGGTCTGCGCACACATCGGCGTCCTGCCGCAGACCGCCGCGCTCGGCAGCGGGTTCCGCCTCAAGCGCGAGCGTGAGCGCGTGCTTCGCGACGCCGAGGCGGTCGCCGCCGCCGGCGCGTTCAGCGTCGTGCTCGAGATGGTCGACGACGCGCTCGCAGCGGAGGTCACCGAACGCATCGCGATCCCGACGATCGGGATCGGCAGCGGTCCGAGCTGCGACGGCCAGGTCCTCGTGCTGCACGACGTGCTCGGCCTGTACCCCGACGCGCCGCCGTTCGCCAAGCAGTACGCCGCGCTCGCCGACGGCGCGACGATCGCCCTGCGCGCGTATGCCGACGACGTGCGTGCGCGCGCGTTCCCGACCGTGCGCACGAAGGCGCTCCAACCGAACGGCGGGAGCGCCTACCGTCCCTGATCCGAAGCGCCGTACGTGCGGAGCGTCACGCGACGAAGAACGTCGCGTACGTCAACGGACCGATGACGCCGTCGACGGCGATCTGGTGGCGCGCCTGCGATGCCCGGACCGCCGCGACGGTTTGCGCATCGTACGTTCCGCTCTCGGCGATCGCTAGCGCGCGCTGTACCTCGGTCACGACCGGCCCCGTCGCGCCGCTGCGCAGGACGGGATGGAGATGCGACCAGGTGTCGGGGCCGATCACGCCGTCGATGTCGAGCGCGTTGCGCGACTGAAAGGTCTTCACGGCGGCGCTCATCGCGCCGTCGAATGCACCCTCGCCGCGAATCCCGAGCAGCGCGCGCGCGTGCGCGACGGCGGTACCGTCGGCGCCTTCCCGCAGCATCGGATGCGCTCCGGCGAACCAATTCGCCGGCGTGGGCGTCGGCGCACCGGCCCAACTCTGCGCGAGACCGCCGTACGTCTTCGCCTTCTCGATGATCTGCGCGCGTTGCGCCACGATCCGCGGTCCGGGACAGTCCGGATGGCCCCACGCCTCACCGCCCATGCCGTGCCATCCCAAGCCACGCGTCGACGGCTCGTCCGTCGTCAGGAGCGGGACGTCGTCGGTGACATGCAGCCAGGCTAGGACCTTCGCATCGGCGTCGATCTGCTCGGCGGTGAGGACGTCGCCGGCGAACCCCTCGTTCTCGACGCTGATCCAAAGACGGTTCCCCGCGCCGATCGCCCACGCTTTGTCGTCCGTGTCGACCCACTGCTGCAACAAGCCCGTCTTCGAGACGCCGAAGTGCGCGGAGACCTGCGAGGCGGGATTATGAAACCAGGCGTTCGTTCCGGCTTCCCGTCCCTGCTCGATGTGCAGCACGAGGCCCATCACCGGATGGACGATCTGTCCGACGGTGCGGTTGGGAACCGGTCCGTCCCACTCCGCCTGCGAAAAACGAGCCATCGTACACCTCTCGCTCTTTCAACCGGTCGATCGCAACCGCGACAACGCGATGACGCGCTTTTGGGATAAGGAGCACTCGGGCAGCGGTGCTAGACTCCCGTCACGAGCAAGCCCGAAGGAGCTGTTACATGTCGACTCCCGCGCAGAAGCCGGCGCTCGATCGCAGTGTGTTGCCGATCCCGGACCGTCCGTTTACGGGCACGGCGAACCGAACCCTCGCGGGATCGGAACCGGATTATCCCGTACCGGTCGCCGCGCCCGAGGGCGCGCCCAACGTGCTCCTGGTCCTCATCGACGACGCCGGATTCGGAAACGGCTCGACGTTCGGCGGTCCGATCGAGACCGCGACGCTGGAACGGCTCGCGCAGCAAGGCCTCCGCTACAATCACTTTCACGTGACGGCACTGTGCTCGCCGAGTCGCGCCGCGCTGCTCTCGGGCCGAAATCACCACGCCGTCGGGTTCGGCTCGGTTGCCGAGTTCTGCGGCGGATGGCCCGGATACAACGCGACGTGGCCGAAGAGCGCGGCGTCGATCGCGGAGATCTTGCGCAACAACGGCTACAACACGGCGGCGTTCGGAAAGTGGCACCTCACGCCCGACGATCAGCAAGGCCCGGCGGGCCCGTTCCGCCGTTGGCCGAACGGCTTGGGTTTCGACTACTTCTGGGGCTTCCTGGGCGGTGAGGCGAGTCAGTACGACACCGTCATCGCCGAGAACAACACCATCCTGGGTCCACCGGACGACGAAGGGTTCTACTTCCCCGACGCGATGGCGGACAAGACCATCCAATGGATCCGCGGCCAGAAATCGCAAGATCCGGAGAAGCCGTTCTTCATCTACTTCGCGACCGGCGCCAGCCATGCACCGCATCACGTCGTGGACGGCTGGGCGCAGAAGTACCGCGGCAAGTTCGACGCGGGGTGGGATGCCCTGCGCGTGCAGACGTTCGAACGACAAAAGCGGCTCGGGGTCATCCCTGCCGATGCCGAGCTCACGCCGCGCGCCGACGAGTTCCCCGCTTGGGACTCGATCGCGCCGGCCGAAAAGGCACTCTTTTGCCGGCAAATGGAAGTCTACGCGGGATACCAAGAGAACGCCGATTACAACGTCGGCCGCGTCGTGCAGGCGATCGAGGATATCGGGATCCTCGACGACACGCTGATCATCTATATCCTCGGCGACAACGGGTCAAGCATGGAAGGCACGACGACCGGTTGTTTCAACGAGCTGACCGTGCTCAACGGCGTGCAGTTGACCCCGGAGCAACAACTCAGCCTGATCAACGAGAAGTACGGCGGTATCGAGGCCTGGGGCGGCCCGGCGACGGACCCGCATTTCTCGTGCGCGTGGGCCTGGGCGGGCAACACGCCCTTCCAGTGGGGAAAGCAGATCGCGTCACACTTCGGCGGGACCCGCGATCCGATGGTCGTCTCGTGGCCGAAGCGGATCACGGACCGCGGGGGTCTACGAACGCAGTTCACGCACGTGATCGACGTCGTCCCGACGATCTTGGAAGTCGCGAACGTCCCGGCACCGACGCTCGTCAACGGCATCGAGCAGATGCCGATCCACGGCGTGAGCTTCGCCTATACGTTCGGCGATGCGAAAGCGCCCGCGCGCCATACGCAGCAGTATTTCGAGATCTTCGGCAATCGCGCGATGTACAAGGACGGGTGGATCGCGAGTTGCCGACTCGACCGGGTTCCGTGGGAGATCACCCCCGAGACCTTGGCACGGTTCGCTCCGGGCCAGTACGATCCCGAGAAAGATCGCTGGGAGCTCTACAACATCGAGCATGACTTCTCACAGGCGCACGACCTGGCGCAGCAAAATCCGAAGAAGCTGAGCGAGCTGAAGGCGCTCTTCTGGGAAGAGGCGGAGAAGTACCACGTCACGCCGCTCCTCGCGGGGCTGTCGACCTTCTGGGGCTTCCTGCCGACGGCGGGAGCCGCGAAGAGCAAGTTCACGTACTATTCCGGTGTCGAAAACATCGCGCCGGGGATGATCCCGCACATCTACGGCACGTCATACGCGATCGAAGCGCAGCTCGTCATCCCGCCCAGCGGTGTCGAAGGCGCGATCGTAGCGAACGCGGATTTCCTCGGCGGGTTCGCGCTCTACGTCCAGAACGGAAAACTCCAACACACCTACAGCTTCTTGGGGATCACGAGCGACACGATCGCGTCGTCGGAACCGCTCCCCTCGGGTCACGTCACCGCGCGCTTCGAGTTCGTCGCCGACGCGCAACAACCGGCGACCGGCGGAAAGACTCGGCTCCTGGTCAACGGTCGAACGGTCGCCGAAGGTCGTCTCGATCGCACGGTCCCCGGACGCTTCTCGGCCTACGCCTGTATGGACATCGGCCGAGACAACGGCAAACCGGTCTCGCGAACGTACGCGTCGCCCTTCCCCTTCACCGGGACGATCGAGAAGGTGACGTTCGACCTCGAACCGACACCCAAGAGCCCGGCCGAGAAGGCGGAGATGGAGAAGTCGCACCAGCAGACGCGGGTGACGATCGGCATCAACGGTTGACGGGCGAGGGGAGCGCGCAGATCGCTCGTCAGCCGCTACGCCGCCTTGCGAAGGTCCTCGAGATAGCGCAGATACAGCGTGCGCATCACCGTTCGCGCTTGGACGGGCCCCGTGAGCCCGGCCGGCACGTCCTCGTAACCCGAGGTCCGCAGCCATTCCTGGAAACTCGGGAGCCTGCCCGCGTCACGGACGATTTGCAGCAGTTCATCTTGCCAATTCATCATCACAACCCGCCGTGACCCTTCGGCCCGCAGCGAGAGCAACGCTCTCGCCGCGCGCCCTCACGGCGCTGCTGTGATGAACGGCCCGACGTGTTCGCCCGCCGGACGACCGAGCGCGTTTTTCAGGTGCGCTCGAAGATCGTGGCGATCCCTTGGCCCATCCCGATGCACATCGTTGCCAAACCGTAGCGACCACCTCGACGGCGCAATTCGTGCAGCAGCGTGGTCGTGATGCGGGCGCCGCTGCAGCCGAGCGGGTGACCGAGCGCGATCGCGCCGCCGTTGACGTTGACCTGCGCGGGATCGAGGCCCAGCTCACGCACGCACGCGACCGACTGCGCCGCGAACGCCTCGTTGAGCTCGACCAGATCGAGGTCCTTCGCGCTCAGCTTCGCGCGTTCGAGCGCCTTGCGCGTCGCGCCGATCGGGCCGATCCCCATTACGCTGGGGTCGACGCCGAACGTCGCGCTGGTCACGACGCGCGCGAGCGGCTGCCAGCCGTTCTTCTCCGCCGTCGCGACGCTGCACAGCAACAGCGCCGCCGCGCCGTCGTTGAGCGGTGACGAGTTTCCCGCCGTCACCGTGCCGTTCTGCCGGAACGCGGGCTTGAGCTTCGCGAGCGCCTCGCGCGTGGTGTCCGGACGCGGCGGCTCATCCGCGGCGAGCTCGACGGTCTTCTTCCCCTGCTCTTGGCGAAACGCGACCAGCTCGTCGGCGAAGCGTCCCGACTCCATCGCGGCCTTGCAGCGCATCTGGCTCTCGTACGCGAACGCGTCCTGATCGTCGCGCGTGACGCCGAACTGCTCCGCGACGTTCTCCGCGGTCTCGCCGAGCGAGATCGGCGGATACATCGCGGCCAAGCGCGGGTTCGTCATCCGGTTGCCGAGCGTCGAGTCGTGGATCTCGGGCGCGCGGTCGTAGGCCTTCTCCGCCTTGAGGATGACGAACGGCGCGCGCGTCATCGACTCGGCGCCGCCGGCGATCACGACGTCGGCGCAGTCGGCCTTGATCGCGTGGAACGCCGAGTTGATCGCCTGCAAGCCGCTCCCGCAGAGGCGGTTGAGCGTGGTGCCGGCGACGCTCGTCGGGAGCCCCGCGAGGAGCGTCGCCATGCGGCCCGCATTGCGGCAGTCCTCGCCGGCTTGATTCGCCGCGCCCCAGAAGACGTCGTCGATCGTCGCCGGGTCGACGCCGCTCCGTTCGACGAGCGCGCGGATCGCGTACGCGCCCAGATCGTCGGGGCGGACGGTGGCAAGTGCGCCGCCGTAGCGCCCCATCGGGGTACGCAGCGCGGCGACGATGACGGCTTCAGCCAACGGTGAACCTCTCCAGCTTCGCGATGCCCAAGCGGTCGGCCATCGCATCGAGGACGTCCCACACGCGTTCGTTGATCGGCACGCCCTCGCGGCGGAACCGTTCGGTGGACTCCTGCTCCGGTTCCCCCGCGACGTAGACGCGCGTCTGCCCGGGCGCCGGAGCGCTGCGCTTGAACGTGCGCAGCTCGCGGTCCATGTCGCGCTTGAACTCCTCGGGATCGCGCAGCGCGTCGATCCTGATCGCGCCGAAGAAGTGGCTCGTCTTCCCGCCGTGCAGCCCGGTCTCCGGGAGGTTCAGCGCGTTGCCGAACGGACCACCGCCGAGGACCGCGCAGAGCGCCTCGACCAGCGTCATCAGCCCGTAGCCTTTGTGGCCGCCGTTCTCGGTCCCGATTCCGCCGAGCGGAAGGATCGCACCGCCCTGCTTCGCCTTGACCGGATCGAGCGTCTCGCGCCCTTCGGCATCGACGGCCCAGCCGGGCTTGAGCGCCTTGCCCTTGCGCTCGCTCACCTCGAGCCGCCCGAACGTGACGCCGGTCGTCGCCATGTCGAGGACGAACGGCGGCTCTTCGCCGGCCGGGATCGCGACCGCGATCGGGTTCGTCCCGGCGATCTTCTCGCGCCCGAACGTTCCGACGGCCAAGCGCGTCGCGTTCGTCGAGGAGAACCCGATCACGTCGTGCGGGAGCGCCATCATCGCGTAGTAGCCGGCGATCCCGTAGTGGTTCGAGTTGCTCACCGTCGCCCACGCGATTCCGTGCTCGCGCGCCTTCGCGATCGTCTTCTCCATCGCGAACTTCGAGGCCGGATGGCCGAGGCCGCAGTCGGCGTCCATCGAGAAGAGCGTCGGCATCTCGCGCATGATGCGATATTGCGGGCGGGGCTTGATGACGCCGGCCTCGATGCGTCGCACGTAGAAGTGCTCGAGCCGCGCGATCCCGTGCGATTCGACGCCGCGGACGTCGGCGGCGATCAGGACGTCGGCCACGTCACGCGCGTCCGACTCGCTCACGTCAAGCCTCGTCAGCGCCGCGACGATGAACGCGCGCGCCGACTCCTCGTGGGTACGGATAGGGGAAGGTTCTTCACCGATCATGATCTGCCCGCGGTCTTCGCCGCCCCCGACCCCGTACCCCCGACCGCACGTCAGCGGACGATCACGAACTTCTGGTTCTCGATGCGCGTCAGCTCTACCGAGTCGACCGAGAGACCGTTGTGATCGCTCGGCGACATGCGGAACGTCCCCGAAATCCCCGTGTAGGTAACGTGCTCGAGCGCGTCGCGCAACTTCGCGCCGGGCTCGCCGGCCTTCCGCAGCGCTTCGGCGAGCACGTAGACGCCGTCGTAGCCGAAGCCGCCGAAGATGCTGACCGGAGCGTCCTTCGGATAGCTTTTGACGAACGCGTCGGCGTAGTGCAGCAGGATCTTCTTCTGCGGATCGTTCGCCGGAAGCTGGTCGGCGACGTTGATCTTCGTCGTCGCGATGAAGGCGCCGTTCAGCACGGGCCCGGCTTGCTGCAGGAAGACGCCCGTCGCCGCGCCGTCCGAGTAGTAGAGCGGGTACCCCAGGCTCAGCTCACGGTAGCCTTTGATGACGACGTTCGCGGAGGGAAGCGTCGTCCAGACGACGACCGCCTGCGGGTTGGCGACCTTCACGTGCGTGAGCTGCGTGGTCGCGTCGCCCGCCGTCGCAGCGATCGGCTCGGCGTCGAGCACCTGGAACCCGCCGGTCGCGCCGGCGTCCTTGAAGTGCGCGAGCCCCGTCTTGCCGTAGTCATCGTCGCGGTACACGACGGCGGTCTTGAGCTGTCCGTGCTTCTTCATGTATGCCTGCATCGCGATCGCGACGTTCGTGTCGGTGATCGGCATCTTGAAGACCCACTTGTGCTCGGCGACCGGCTCGATCACTTGTGCGTTCGAGGCGAACGAGATGAGGGGGACCTGCGCGGGCTGCGTGAGCGGGATCATCGCGAGCGTCGTCTGCGTGAGCGACGAGCCCAGGATCGCGATCGGGTGCTGGTCGAGCAGCTTGCGCACGTTGTTGACCGCGGTCGTCGGGTTCGACTCGTCGTCGAGGATCGTGATGCGCAGCGGATGCCCGTTCACGCCGCCGGCCTTGTTGATCTCGTCGACGGCGAGCTGCATGCTGTCGGCCTCAGGCCGGCCCAGCGTCGAGCCGGGTCCGCTCTCGGAGACCGTCGCGCCGATGAAGTACGGCTCGGCTGCGGCACGCGCCGAGCGCGGCGGCGTCGCCGAGACGGCCGCGAGCGCTCCGAGGGCGAGCGCGGCGAGCCGAACGAGGGTCGAACGCATCGTGGCACCTCCTTGGGTGGAACTCACCCGGGCGACTCCAGATAGACATGGCGCGCCGAGCGCGCCAGCTCGTCGGCGGTCTCGGTGCCGACGATGCGGCCGCGCTGCATCACGTACGCGCGCTCGCAGATCCGCGCGGCGAGCCGCAGGTTCTGCTCGACGAGCAGGATCGTGACGCCGCGCCCCGCGAGGCGCGCGAGCGCGCCGAAGTTCTCGCCGCGCACCTTCGGCGCAAGGCCGAGACTCGGTTCGTCCAGGAGCAACAGCTCCGGCTTCGCCATCAGCGCGCGCCCGATCGCGACCATTTGCTGCTCGCCGCCCGAGAGCGAACCCGCAAGCCGCTCGCGATAGCGCACGAGCGCGGGGAAGAGTGCGAAGACCTCCTCGAGGTCGGCCGCGAGCTCGGCTTTGCGCGCGCGCCGCGCGTACGCGCCCATCAGCAGGTTCTCGCGCACGGTCAGCGGCGCGAAGATCCCGCGCCGCTCCGGGACGAGCGCGACGCGCCGGTGCGCAAGGCGCTCCGGCGCGCTCCCGGTCACGTCGACGCCGTCGATCAGCACGCGACCCGACGCCGGCGGGACGAGCCCCGTGATCGAGCCGACCAGCGTCGTCTTCCCCGCACCGTTCGGCCCGACGAGCGCGACCGTCTCGCCGCGCCGCACGGTCAGGCTCACGTCCCAGAGCACCTGCACGCGCCCGCGAAACGCCGTGACCCGCTCGACCTCGAGTATCGCAGCAACGCTCATGTCAACGCATCGCCGATGTAGGCGTCGACGACGACCGGATCGCGTGCCACCTCGGCGGCGCTCCCCTGCGCGATCGTGCGGCCGTGGTCGAGGACGACGACGCGATCGGCGAGGGCGAGCAGCTCCCCGACCGCGTGCTCGATGAGCAGCACCGTGATCCCGTCGGCGCGCGCGGCGCGCACGGCGCCGAGCACGTCGTCGATCTCGTCCGGATTGAGGCCGGAGAGCGGTTCGTCGAGCAGCAGCACCGCCGGTGCGAGCGCGAGCGCGCGCACCAGCTCGAGGATTCGCTCCTCGCCGAACGCCAGCGTCTCGGTCCCGCGATCGCCGATCCGCGCGAGCTTCGTGTGCGCGAGCAGCGCATCGGCTTCGTCGTGAAAGCGGGCGTCGACGGCGCGCCGCGCCCGCAGCCCGAAGCCGCTCGCGACCAGACTGCGATCGGGACGGGGCGGATATGTCGTACCGGAGTCGCGCGCGGCGAGCGCGAGCGCGACGCTCTCGCGCACCGTGAGCCCCCAGAACATCAGCGGCGTCTGGAACGTGCGCGTCACGCCGCGCGCCGCGACCTCGTGAACGGGACGGCCGCTCAACCGCGCGCCGTTCAGCAGCACCTCGCCCGCGGTCGGGCGCTGCACGCCGCTGATCACGTTGAAGAGCGTCGTCTTCCCCGCGCCGTTGGGCCCCATCACGCCGAGCACTTCCCCGCCCCGCGCGTCGAACGAGACCTCGTCCAGCGCGACGACGCCGCCGAAGCGCATCGTCACGCCGCGCACCGCGAGCGCCGTCACGCGCGGCGCACCCTGCGCCCGAGCAGCCCTTGCGGTCGCGCGACCAGCACGAGCACGAGGATGAGAAACCCGATCCCCTCCTCCCAACCGGTCGAGAGCAGCCCGCCCGAGACTTTTTCGACGATCCCGAGGACGAAGCCGCCGAGGAGCGCACCCGGCAGGCTCTCGAGCCCGCCCAGGATCGCCGCGACGAAACCCGCGAGGCCGTACGTCAGCCCCATGTCGTACGTCGCACCGGGGATCGGCGTGAGCACCACGCCGCCGAGCCCCCCGATCGCCGCCGCCGCGACGAAGCTCCAGAACGCGAACGTGCGCAGCGGGATCCCGAAGGTCGAGGCGATCGGCGGGTTCGCGACGGCGGCGCGGACCGCGGTCCCCGCGTACGTGTGCCGGAAGAACACGTAGAGCGCCGCGAAGACGAGCACGTCGGTGCCGAGCACCCAGAGCGCCTGCGGCGGAAGGACGCCGCCGAAGAGCGTGATCGCGCTCCCGCCGCTGAACGCCGGCAGGCTCAAGGGATTCGTCCCCCACACGTAGAGACCGAGGCCGCGCAGCGCGACCGAGAGCCCCAACGTGATGAAGATCAGCGTGACGGTGCTCGCGCCGCGCGCGGGACGGATCGCCAGGACGTACGCGAGCGCACCGGTCAGCGCCGCGACGACCACGGCCAGCGCTGCGGCGGCGAGCGTCGGCATCCCGCTCGCGGCCAGCGAGGCGGCGGTCATCCCGCCGATCATCACGAACTCGCCCTGCGCGAAGTTGATGATCCCCGTCACCTGATAGATCAGCACGAACCCCGCCGCGACGAGCGCGTAGATCGCGCCGACGACGACGCCGGCCAGCACGTACTGCCAGAGCGCGGCGATCACGCGCGGCGCGCCTCCGACCAGCGGCTGGTGATCCCGCGCGGCGCGAGGATGAGCATCGCGATCAGGATCGCGCCGAGAAAGAACGACTGCACGTCGCCGCGCGCGCTCGGCAGCACGAGCGGGACGAGCGCCTGCAGCGCCTGTCCGAGCACGACGACGACGGCGGCCCCGACGATCGCTCCCCACACGGTGCGCATCCCGCCGATCACCGACATCAGCACGAAGTTCACCGAGAGCAGAAACGCGAACGACGAGGGGTCGATGTACGAGGCGTACGAGGCATAGACGGCGCCCGCGATCCCGGCGTAGACGGCGCTGAGCACGAACGTCTGGCGCTTGAGGCGCTCGCCGTCGACACCCAGCGCCTCCGCGGCCAACTCGCCGCTCGCGATCGCGATCAGCGCGCGCCCGTAGCTCGAACCGACCAGATTCGCCGCGAACCAGATCCCGACGGCGACGAGCGCCCAGCTGAGCAGCGCGTAGCCGCGCACGTCGAACGGGTGCCCGGCGATCGCGAAGCCGGGGATCCCCTTGAGCCCCGACGAGCCGCCGATGAACTCCCATTCGTTGAAGACGACGCCGATGACGATCCCGAGCGCGAGCGTCGCGAGCGCCAGCAAGTGCTCGCGCAGACGCAGCGCGACGAAGCTGAGCACGTACGCGACGAGCGCGGCGGCGAGCGCGCCGGCCAGGGTCCCGATCCACGGCGTCACCCCGGCCCGCAGCGCGAGCACCGCCGACGTGTAGGCGCCGATCCCCACGAACGCGGCCTGCCCCAGCGAGACCTGCCCGGCGTAGCCCATGAAGAGGTTCAGCCCGATCGTCACCAGCGCGTAGAGCCCGATCAGCGTGACCAGACCCGTATAGTAGGAAGGCAGGAACCAGACCGCCGCGGCGACGACGGCGAGCACGCCGAACGCGACGCGCAGATGAGCGGTCCCCGGAGACGAGGGCACGACCGGCGGCACGGACATGAAACGAGATTGCCTTCTCCTCACCGTGACCCGGAACTCCTTGCCGCGCGTCGGACGGAGATGGACCGGGCGGGGGGCGAATCGAGAAGGATGGCCACGGTACTTCTCGTCATCGACGTCCAGCGCGCCCTTGTCGACTACCTCCCCGCGGAGCGGCGGGCCGCGTTCCTCGCGACGCTCGGCCCGTTGATCGACCGCGCGCGCGCCGCCGCGATCCCGGTCGTCTACGTGCGCCACGCCGACGAGGAGCTGATCCCCGGGACGCTGGGGTGGGACGTCGCAAGCGAGATCGCGCCACGCGCCGACGAGCCGATCGTCGAGAAGCGCTTTCGCGACGCGTTCCGTGAGACGACGCTTGCCGACGTTCTCGCCGGCTTGGGAGCAGACCACGTCGTCGTGTGCGGGATGCAGACCGAGTTCTGCGTCGACGCGACGTTGCGCGAGGCCGAACGCCGCGGCTACGGCGTCACGCTGGTCGCCGACGGGCACGCGACCTACGACGTCGAGGACGCGCGCGAGGAGCAGATTCGCGCGCAGGTCAATCGCGTCGCCGCGGGGCTCGTGCGCATCGTCCCCGCAGCCGAGCTCTTCGCGACCGCCGAACTGCGCGCGTGACGACGACCTCGATCGCACGCCCCTGGAATCTGCGCGGCGTCTCGCTGATGGCGTTCGCGCACGGTGCGAGCGACTTGTACTCGGGGATCGTGCCGTTCGTCATCTTCTTCGACGTCACGCGCGCCGGGCTGCCGGCGTGGTGCCAGGGGCTCCTCGCGTTCGCCTGGTACCTGACGAGCTCGATCGCGCAACCGCTGGTCGGCGCGTACAGCGACCGCAAGGGCCGCTGGTGGTTCCTCCCGGCGTCGGTCGCGCTGACCGCAGTCGCGATCTCGCTCGCCGCCGGGACCGCGTCGCTCGGCGCGCTGACCGCATGCGTCGTCGCGGGCGGATTCGGTTCGGCGGTGATGCATCCCGAAGCCGGGCGCTACTCGGCGCTCCTCGGCGGCACGCGCCGCGCGTCGGCGATCTCGATCTACCAGATCGGCGGCCAGGTCGGGTACGGGATCGGGCCGCTCGTCGCCGCCGCGCTGCTCGCGCACGGCGGTTCGGCGACGCTGCTCGCGATGAGCGTGCCCGGGATCGTCGCGGCGCTCGCGATCGCGACCGTGATGCCGGGCTTCGCGCGCAGCGCCGACGCGGCTGCGCCGCGCCGCACCGCTGCGGCGGGCGACGCGCACGCGCCGATCGATCGCGTCGCGGTCGGCCTCTTGATCGTCAGCACCGCGCTGCGCTATCTGGTCGGCGCGGCGTTCGCGTACTATCTGCCGAATCTCTTGACCGCGCGCGGTTTGCCGCTGACCGCGACCGGTGCGATCGTCACGGCGTTCCTCGTCTCCGCGGCGGTCGGGCTGTACCTAGGCGGGGCAACCGCCGACCGCTTCGGCCATGCGCGCGTCGCAATCGTGGGGCTGGTCGCGTCGGTGCCGCCGCTGCTTTTCGCGCTGTGGGCGCACGGCGCGCTCGCGGTCGCGGCGCTGCTGCTCGGCAGCGCGCTGCTCAACGTGCAGAACGCACCCGGCGTCGCGCTGGCGCAGAGCCTGCTCCCGCGGAATCTCGGCACGGCGCTCGGGCTGATGAACGGGGTCGCCTTCGGGATCGGCTCGGCCGGGGTCGCGCTGGTCGGCGTCGTCGTCACGCGCTCCGGCGCGGACGCCGCGCTCGCGCTCGTCGCCGCGGTCCCGCTCGTCGCGGCGGCGGTCTACGCCCTCGTCGCCGCCCGTCTGCGACCGCTATCGGCGTAGACTTCAGCGCGAGAGAACGGCCGTCTTCGCCCCGGCGTTCGCGACAGTCGGCTCTCGCTGGGCGGAGGCGATCGGCGTATACTCGTGCACGGGAGAATGAAGCTCGCTGACGTGGCGTTGCCGCTCTTCGCTCTCGCGCTGGCCAGTTGCGGTGGGGCCGGCGGAAGCCGTGCGGCCCCCGTGATGCCGAATCGCGGAGCGTTGGCCGGGCCGGCCGCCGCGGGCGGCGATGATTGGGTGACGTTCGCGCACGACCAAGCGCGCAGCGGCTTCGAGTCGGCGCCGACCGGGATCGATCGGACCACGGTCGCCACCCTGAAACTCCGCTGGAGCGTCAACATCAGGGAGGCCGTGTATGCGAGCCCGATCGTCACCGACGGTCACGTGTACGTCGCGAGCGACGTGGGAACCGTGTACGCGTTCGACGTCGCCGACGGTCGGCTGGCGTGGAAGCTGAATGTCGGCGCCTCGATTCGAAGTACGCCCGCCGCATTCGACGGGCTGGTCTTCGCCGCCGTCTACGGCGTCCCGGTCGTCAACGGGACGCCGCCGCGCGGCGCGTCGGTCGTCGCGCTCGATCACGTGACCGGCAAGACCGTCTGGACCGCGGGACCGCCGAATTCCGGCGGCGTCGGCTTGATCCGCTCCGACCCCGTCGTCCTGCACGGCGTCGTCTACCAAGGGCTTGCCGGGGGCGACGCCTACACCGGCTGCGTCAACGGCGGGATCATGACCTTCAACGAGACCAGCGGCACAATGGTGTACCCGTTCTGGCAAACGAACGCCGCGCCGTCCGGCGGCGGGGGTGTGTGGTCACCGCTGAGCACCAACGGCACGAACCTCTTCGCCGGCACCGGAAACCTGTGCGGCGCGAACGAGGGCACGGGATTCGGCGACGCGGCCGTCTCGCTGAACCTGGCACTCACACCGAACTGGGTCCTCCACACCTTCGACCCGTCCGGCTCCGACGAGGACGTCGGCAGCGGCGTGAACGTCGCCAACCGTCTGGCGTACGTGGTCGGCAAGAACGGGTTGCTCTATGCACTCGAGCCCGGCACGGGTTCGATCGCCTGGACCTACGATTTCAAGCCGTATCGTCGCGGCGCCGGCGGGATCGGCACGCCGACCGGCGACGGCACGATGATCATGGCCAGCGGCGGGAAGATGACCGCGGCAACGCCGCCGGGTTGCACGATCGGCGCGTTCGATCTCGCCGGGAATCCGCTCTACATGCTGCACTCGTCCAACGAGGTCGTCGGGTCCGCGGCGTTCCTCCCCGGGATCGGATTTCTCGGCCTCGATCGCGCGCTGATCGCGTTCGACTCACGCACGGGCGCGACGCTCTGGACGAGCGGCGATCTGGGCGACACGATGTACGCCTCGCCGGCCGTCGTTCAGAGCGGCGTGTACGCGGTAACGTTCGGCGGAAAGCTCATGGCCTTCTCGCCCAACGCGGCCTTGCCGTCGTCTTTCCGGCGGGTCGATACCCCCCGCGGAAACCGGTGACGCCGTCGAGCGCACGGCTGCGTATGGAACGGCCCGGCCGCGGCCGGAAGGAGGCTCCCCCTCGGAGGTGAAGCCCGGCGGACCGCTCACCACGCACGAGGAGGGCTGCCGATGGATGACGTCGCGCGCCTCAGGAACATCGCCGTCGTCGGCCCGCACCATGCGGGGAAGACGACGCTGGTCGAAGCGCTGCTTGCACATTGCGGGGCGATCCCGCGGAGGGGATCGGTCCGGGACGGCACGACGACGACGGACTGCGAGCCGGAAGCGATCGACCACCTGCAATCCGTCTGCGTCGGGTTCGCGCACACGTCGTGCGGCCCGGTCGATCTGAACCTCATCGATACGCCGGGCTTCGTGGATTTCTTCGAGGAGACGAAGCTGGCTCTGGTGGCCGCGGACGCGGCCATCGTCGTGATCGACGCCGATCCGGGGCGCGTCGCCCAGACGAGCGCGATCGTCGAACACCTCGAAGCGACGAAGACGCCGCACCTCTTCTTCGTCAACAAGCTCGACCGCCCCGGTGCCGATTTCGACGGCACGCTGGCGGCGTTGCGCGAGGCGTACGGTCCGCACGTCGTCGCGACGCATCTCCCGATCGGCGGCGGCGAGAAGTTCGGCGGCTACGTCGACCTCTCGACGCGCCGCGCGTTCCTCGACGACGACACGCACGTCTCGCAGATCGATCCGCCCGCCGCGATGACGGCGCAGATCGACGCGCAGCGCACGACGCTGCTCGAGGCGCTGGCCGACTTCGACGACACGCTGCTCGAGGAATTGCTGGAAGGCAAGGATCCCAGCCAAGACGAGATCGATCGCGATCTGTGCGAGGACTGCGCGCACGATCAGATCATCCCGGTGCTCGTGGGCGCGGCGCAGGAGAACGTCGGCGTCGCGCCGCTCGTCGATGCCGTCTCGCGCCTGTTCCCGTCTCCCGCGACGCAGCCGCGTCGCGACATCGACGGGCGCGCGATCGAATCGCGCCTCGACGGGCCCGTCGTCGCGCAGGTCTGCAAGACCGTCGTCCACCCGCAGCAGGGAAAGCTCTCGATCGTGCGCGTCTTCACCGGGACGCTCTCGCCGCAGAGCCCGCTCGTCGACGCCTCGCGCGGCGATGCCGCGCTGCGCCCCGCCGGGATGGTGCGGTTGTTCGGCAAGCGCCAGGAACCGATCACGGCCGCCGGCCCCGGCAGCATCGTCGGCCTCCTGCGCCTCGACGACGTGCACACCGGCGACACGCTGACCTCGCCGGGCGCCGGCGTGCTGATGCCCACGGTGCCGATCGCCGAGCCGCTCTTCGCGGTCGCGATCGCGCCGGCACAGAAGCTCGACGAAGCGAAGCTCGCGCAGGCGCTCGCGCGTCTGGTCGACGAGGATCCGGCGCTGCGCGTCGCGCGCGCCGAGCTGACCGGCGAGCTGCAGCTGCTCGGTAACGGCGAGATCCACGTCGCGACCGCGGCCGAGCGTCTCTCGCGCAAGTATCACGTCGACATTCGCACCGCCTCGCCCGCGATCGCGTATCGCGAGACGATCACCAGCGCAACGGAGTCGCACGGGCGCTACAAGCACCAGACCGGCGGGCACGGTCAGTTCGCCGACGTCAAGCTGCGCATCGAGCCGCGAGAGCGCGGTGCGGGCGTCAGCTTCTCCGACACGATCGTCGGCGGCGTCGTCCCCAAAGCGTTCATCCCGGCGGTCGAGAAGGGCGTGCGCGAGGCGCTGCTCTCCGGCGGGCGCCACGGTTTCCCGGTCACCGACCTGCACGTGACGCTCTACGACGGCGCATTCCACACCGTCGACTCGAGCGAGGCTTCGTTCAAGACCGCGGCGGGGATCGCGATCCGCGACGCGCTCGAACGGATCGGGACCGTCGTCCTCGAGCCGCTGGTGCGGCTTTCGACGACCGTCCCCAGCGCGACGCTCTCGGCCGTCGTCGCGCAGATCACCGCGAAGCGCGGGCAGATCCTCGGCTTCGAAGGTGCCGACCGCCCGGGACGCGACCGCGTGATCGCGCTCGTTCCGCAAGCCGAGCTGGCGCGCTACGCGACGGAGCTGCGCACCGCGACGGCGGGCCTGGGGATGTTCACCGCGCAGCACGAGCGCTTCGAGGTCGCGCCGGAACGGTTGGCCGCGAGCTCGTGACGCGCACCGGGGCGGGGCCGCGCGGCGGCCCCGCGAACCACCCGGTCATGGAAACGGCGCTCCCCGCCGCGCTCGAACGGCGGACGATCGAGGACTGTCCGGCGAACCGGGCGATCGAAGCGCTCGGCGACAAGTGGAAGCTGCTGATCGTCATCGAGCTCGGCCGCGGCGCGCCCCTGCGCTTCGGCGCGCTGCAGCACGCGCTCGCCGGGATCAACCAGAAGGTGCTCACCACGGCGCTGCGCGGGCTCGAACGCGACGGGATCGTCGAACGCGTCGCCTACACCGAGCTCCCGCCGCGCGTCGAGTACTCGCTGACCGAACGCGGCCGCGGCGCCCTCGGCGTCGTCCACGCCCTCCAAACCTGGGCCGAAGAGACGGGAATCTAGGCCGAGGCCGAGACCTGCGCCGCGAACGTGGTGAGCGCGCGGGCCGTCTCTTCGGGTGCTTCCATCTGCGGGAGGTGGCCGACGCGCTCGAGGCACACGAACGTCGCGCGGTTCATCGCGGCGGCAACCTTCTCCAGCGTCTCGGGCGCGAGGTAGGTGTCTTGCGCGCCCGCGACGACGAGCGCCGGGACGTGGACGTCCTCGAGCAGTTCGTTGCCGTCGAGCCGCACCTTCATCCCGCGCACGAGCTGCGCGCAGCCGCGCGGGTCCTGGCGCGCCATGATCGCGCGCACGCGCGCGACGAGGTCGGGGCGCTCGGCGTAGACGTGCGGCGCGAAGTAGCGCGGGAGATAGCTCTCGATCGCAGCATCCATCGTCCCCTCGCGCTCGAGCCGGTTCGCGAGATCGTCGCGCCCCGCGGCGAGCGCGCGCTGCGCGCCGCTCGCGTTCGGGAGCGTCGACGCGTCGGGATCGACGTGGCTCGCGATCAGCGCGAGCCCGGCGACGCGCTCGGCGTACATCCGAAAGAACGCGAGCGCGACGTACCCGCCGATCGAGTGCCCCGCGAAGGCGGCGCGCTCGATCCCCAGCGCGTCGAGGACGCCGGCGACGTCACCGGCGAGCGCCTCCATCAGCGCGGGACCGTCGCTCGGCTCCGACTCGCCGCTGCCGCGCAGATCGATCCGCACGACGCGCCTTCCCGCGAGCGCCGGTACCTGTTCGTCCCAGATCGTGCGGTCGAGCGGGAAGCCGTGCAGGAGGACGAGCGGCGTCCCCGCGCCGCTGGTCTCTTCGTAGCCGATTCGGCGGCCGTCGACGATGATGGTCATGCGATCGTCCTTGGGAGCATCGCGCCGCGTCTTCGACACACGCGACGGGCGTGCCGCTTGCAAGCGACACGCCCGTCGTGGCCCGCACCCAAGGGACGCTCGTCAGAAATCGCTCTCCTTGAGGTTCGCCGCGGAATTGACGTCGGTGAAGAGCTCGTCTTCGACGACGACGTCACCCGCGTACGTCACGCGCCGCACCGGCAGATGCGTGGTGCGCGAGAGGAAGATCGTGCGCTTCGTCGCGCCGTTCGCGTCGGTGTACGCAAAGGTCACCGTGTCGACGGCGCTGCCGCCGACCGCGTCCTCGCCGCCCGTCGTCGACGGCGCCGCCTTGATCGCGTCGGCCATGTTCTGGAAGGAGGCCTGGTCGATCGTCCCGCCGCGCAGGTCGACTGCTCGGCCGTCGTGGATCGACACGTTCAGGTGGATCCCGCTGAGGATCCCACCCTGGTGTCCGCTGACGGTGTCGCCGCCCTTCCACGCCGCGCCGCTCCCGCGGCCGGGGCCGCCGGTGACGTCGATCCGCGCGAAGTGCGGCTTGAGATAGGCGTAGCGATAGGTCCGGTCCTGAACGTCGGTTCCCTTGCTCTCGTGCACGCGGATGCTGCAGGTGTAGCTCGGGATCTGCGCCCACGCATCGAGGAACGCCGTGCTCGGACCACTCGGCGCCGCCCCCAGAAGGGCGACGCCGAGCGGGACGAGCGCGAGCGCGGCCCTAGCGAACCGCACGCAGGTAGCTCGACGGAACGATGGTCCCGAAGTTCGCCGGCGCGTACGGATCGTTGACGTAGATGCTGTGGACGTCGACGGGCGGGATCGTGAGGCCGTACTTCGTGTCGAACGCGGCGATGAACGCGTTCGCGATCAGCGCGTAGCCGGTGTTCGACGGGTGCAGGCCGTCGAGGCTGAAGAACCCGCCGCCGTAGCTCAGCGACGCGGTATCGCCCGCCGAGTCGACGGGGTACCCGCCCGGCCCCGCGGCCTCGACGGCGGCGAAGAGCGCCGCCGCGTCGACGAGCGCCGCGCCGGTTGAGGCTGCCGCCGCCGCGATCGCCTGATTGTAGGCGACGTTGAGCTGTTTGATTTGCAGCGCGACCGCGTCGCTGATGTACGCGCCCGCGCCGCCCGCCGCGAGCTGCGGGACCGGCTGCTGCTGGAGAATCGCCGCGACGGTGTTCAACAACGTCGGTAGGAGGAAGTAGCCGTTCGGGCCGAGCCCCGCTTGCGCGATCTCCGCCTGCACGTACTGATGCGCGGCCGCCTGCGCGGCCGCGATCTGCTGTTGCACCGCGGGGATCTGTTTGGCGGTCGCGGGCGGAACGCCGAGCTGCGCGGCCGCCTGGTTCACGATCGCCTGCGCCACGAACGCGTCGACGTTCTGCTCGTACGTCGGCTCCGTCGTCGAGGCGACCGGGAAGAACGTCGCCGCGCCGAGGACGTCGACGAGGTTCCCCACCGCGACCTTCGCGCCGCTCGCCTGGAGCTGCTTGATGATCGTCGTGACGTCGCCGCCGATCGCGGTCGGGTTCGCCGGCGGCGATCCGCCGTTCGCGAAGGCGAAGTGGAGCAGATCGTTCGAGCCGATCCAGACCGTCGCGAGCTGCCCGTGCAGCGAGACCGCGGCTTGGAGCTGCGTCTCCTGCGCGCCGAAGTTCGCGAGGACCGGATAGTAGGTCTCGCTCTCGGTGAAGACGAGCTGGTTGAGCCCGAGCTGCGCGAGGCCGGCCGCGCTCTGCGCGAGCGCCGCCTGGTTCGGCGCCGAGACGCAGCTCGAGAGCGGCTGATACATCGCCACGACCTCGTGCGTCGTCTCCCCGGGGACGGCGACGTCGTACGGCGTCGTTTGCGGGTTGAGACGATCGCCGAGCGCCCCGGTCGGCGAGAACGCGGCGGCGCGGTTGCCGACGCATTGCTGCGTCAGCCCGGCCGGAAACCCGCTGCTGGTCTTGGCGAGGATCGCGGCGATGCCGGGCGGGCTGATCAGCGGGAGCGGCGAGGTCGCGGGGTTCTCGAGCGCCGACTGCGGGACGCCGTTGGCCTGTTCCCACAGCAGCGCGAAGAACCCGTGCTCCTGCGTCTCCTGCACCCGGCCGATCGTCCCGTACGTGGGAACGACCGTACCGCCCGGGATGTCGGCGCCGACCACGCCGCCCGACTGCTCGCCGGCGGTGAGGCTGTCGCCGACCCCGACGATCTTGACGTTCGCCTGCACCGTCTGCCCGGGGCTCGCGTTGAACGGCGCGGGCACGGTGCTCGTGAACGTCTTCCCGCCGCCGCCGCACGCGGCGAGGGCGAACGTCGCCGCGAGGGCCGCGGCGCTGCGCATCCGGCGGCTCACAGCGGGAGCACCGTCGGCGATCCGAACCCGAGTTGGATCTGGATCGTCGTCGCCTTCAATCCGCCGCGCGAGGTCGCGACGGTGCTGCAGCTAGGCAGGTTCTGACAATAGATGCCCGTGATCCCCATCTCCTGATAGTTGGTCGCCCCGCCCGTGAGCACGGTCATCTGCACGAACGTCCCGGGCGTGAAATGGTGCGCGAGACCGTAGATGAAGGTCGGCGTGTACTCGGGATATGGGTCGTCCGGGTTGTATTGGATCAGCCGCGAGGGCTGGAAGAAGAACGTCGTGCGCGAGCTGGCGCGATACTCGAGATAGAGCAGCTCGAAGATCTGCGCGTGGTTCGTCTCGTTGATGCCGGCGGTGTGCACGAGCCACTGCGGTGCGACCGTGATCGTCCCGAACATCCGCGGCGTCGCCAGAAACGGCAAGGTGACCGGCAAGAAATACTCTTGCTCGGTGCGCTGGTGGACTTCGTACGGCAAGCCGTTGTACTCGATCAGCGCGAGGTCCGAACCCGGGCCGCTGGCGTTGACCGTCGCCCAGTGGGACAGATACGTCGGCGAGACGACGATGGGGATCTTGCCGATCACGAACAGGTTCTGGTCGACCGCCGTGAAGATCTTGTCCTTCGTCGTGGCATCGACTTGACCGGTGTTCTGCATGATCGGGACGAGCGACGATCCCGGCGCGGTGAAGCCCTGGACGTAGAACGGGACGTTCTTGTTGCTGAAGCCGATCGGGAACTGCTGCGCCTCGTAGTACCCGACCTGGAGCCGGTTCGTGCGCGAGAACGCGTAGCCGAACCCGGCGTCCATCCCCCCGGGCATCGCTGCATTGTTGAAGTTGATCGGGCCGTACGGGTACGCGAAGGACAGATCGACGTTGTAGGTCAGCCCCTGCGGCAGGCTGGGCCGGTGGATCGGAGCTTGCGGCACGCCGACGGGGTTGGCCTGGCCGATCTCGTCCCGGGCGCCGCTCTTCAACGTGGAGAGCGCGCGCTGGAGCGAGGCGTTGGCGGGCGCGAGGAGGCCGGAGCTCAGAGCATCCGCCTCGGCCACGTCCGCCCGCGCGGGGAGCGGCGACAGGACGGCTACGGCGCACCCGAGCGCGCACGCGGCCGCCAACACACGACTCATCATGGAGCGGCCGGTTGCACTGTTCGGAAGAAGGTTCCTTCGTAGGTACGAACAGGTTGGAGCCCTCTGCCATTACCCCACGACAGCGCCGTAAGCCGCGCAGGCGTCGCGCCGCGCGGTCATTACGGCGCGTGGGAGGGGCCCGGAGCACCCGCGACCACCGTGACGCATCGGCGCCGCCGCCGGTCCGGGCGCCGCCCCGGGAGGCGATCGCGCGTCGTCAGCGCGAGCGCGCGACGTCGCGCACACCGCATCCGCGACGACGCGCTCACCGCATCTCGCGCCGCGCCGCCGGCGCGCGCACCGCGCAACGCGCGCACGACGCGTCGCGCGCGCGGTCGAAAAAAGCGCGTTGCTGTCCGCTGAGAAACGCCGCGCAGCAGCGAGAGAATCAGGCGCGCACAATGTCCGCTCGCCGACATCTGCGTGTCGATCTCCTCTCAAAACTTGCGCGCATTGCAACATTAGTGGTATAAGGGAGGCAACCAACGCCGGCGGACTCCGCCGGTTCTCCGCGCGTCCGACGGGTGACCGCGGACGCGGAAAGGACTCGGTAGATCACCGATGGCCATCAAGAAAGCTCCGAAGCGCAAGACCTCGGCACGCAAGAAGACCAGCGCGCGCAAGAAGACCACGGTCCGCAAGGCGACGACGGCGCGCAAGAAGACGACGCGCAAGACCTCGGCTCGCAAGAGCACCAGCCGCAAGACGACGGCGCGCAAGAAGACGACGGCGCGTAAGAAGACCACGCGCAAGACCACCGCTCGCAAGGCGACGGCGCGCAAGACCTCGGCCCGCAAGAGCACCAGCCGCAAGAAGACCGCCCGCACGGGCGCGAAGAAGGCGGTGCGCAAGGCGTCGACGCGCGCCGCGGCCCCGCGTCGCAAGACGGCGGCGCGCCGGAAAAAAGCGGCCTAGCGCCGCTTCCCCCCAGGTACGAAGTGCGTCGCGAGGAAGCTCGCG